>CAWBGD010000001.1:0-31500 GCA_963788355.1 uncultured Nitrososphaeraceae archaeon
CTAAAATTCCTGAAATTGAAAATTCTTTTAACTCAGGATGGATTATTGAGAGTTACTCTGATTTGCAAGCTGATACTCCGGAAAAAACTGAAACAATAACTTTTCGCTTACCTATTTCGATAATCAAAGGCTTAAAGAGGGATGCTCAATTTGAGGGCGTTAGCGCTAATACTCTTGCTATAAGGGTTTTCTCCAATCATTTATTGTGGGAAAAATATGAAAGAAAAGTTGGCTTGCTGCCTATGACGAAATCTTTTCTGGAAAATGTAATTGAGAAAATGACTGATCAGGAGATAATGAATCTGGCAGAGAAAATCGAAAAAGAGACTTTTAAAAGTATTCTTGTTTTTATGAAACGTGAACGCAGTAAAGAGGAGTTTGTTAGAATATTACGTACTTGGTTGTCCGTGTCATGGATGCAACACAGTTTGGAGCTTAGAGATGATGGCAATTATTACTTTACGATCCGACATGAACTTGGAAAAAACTGGTCCCTTTACATAAAAACTCTGGTATCCGAGCTTTATCATGACAGTTTTTCAGATAAAATACAGATTGATACGACCAGCTCCACTATTTCCATAGTAATTCCTTCTTAATGTCAATGTAGATAGCATAACAAACCTGAGCAATTAGAAAACTTTCAGGATCATGGCACTACGTTATTCCTTGTGTATAGTTTCCAGTACCATAGAGCTTCTCTACACGACTAGCCGCCTTGATATCCATATCAGATATGGCATGCCCTATGCTCCAAGTGTCATAATCTAATGTTAAGGTATTAAATGTTGAAGACATGTTAGGATGGTGATTCAAAATCTGCGAGACATTGGCAACTTTGAACATAAAATCAAAGAGCGTAGGAAAGTCTTCAAATACAAATGTCTTGCGTAACTTGCCATCAACCACATTCCAACCTGGCAAATCAACCAAAGCATCGTTTATTTGGTTATCCGTGAGGTTTACGTAATAATCAGGCTTTGTATTATTGTACACTGCGATCAAGCTGTTCTTAACATCAGCATTTTCGATATATTTTATGGTCGCATAAGGTCCAGAATCTACCGAATTGGCATTTATCAATCCAGCTGTGTGCATTAGCAAGAATACACTCACAAGTATTAATGGAACCTCAATTGACAAGTATTTAGTCACACTCGTACTGGAATGGCCTAGAATTTATTCATTTAAAATTATCAATCATTGCTAACGTCTGGTGCCCGCGTCTTCACATCGATTGAAAAAACCTGTACAATTTTATGGACTTATTTGGGACTTGAATTTTTCCAGAAATTATCCGTAACTATGTAAAATGTTATTCGTGAGATCAATTGAGAAAGTTCTGCATAAAAAAGTTTACAAGCAAGCTCTATCATGCACTAAAAAGAAATGCATAATAAGAGATGAAAAAATAACAATTTGATATCCATTGGTCAAATACTCTAGTTTTCCAGTTATTCCCAGTCTCTTGATGACTATTATTATGATTTTGATAATAGTAACTGTAAATCATAACGTAGGCATAAGACATCTCGACATGGTATATGCACAAAGCCATAGTATGATGACGCTAAATGATAGCTCCGACTCTACCAGTAAAAGCGATTCATTTACCGCTACAGGCGAAATAAGCTCTTTGATCATTACTATTCCTGATGAGGACTTTGATATTACCCGCGCATTTAACGTAATTTTGACTGGAGCGTGGAATCTGAATGTGGATGAGGGAAAAATTACAAACTTTGCAGCCAATTTTCTTGCATCACCCATGGATGGTTCAAAGCCGCATACTCATCAAATAATCAATCTTGAATCATATGACGAAAGATTCTCCCCTATTGCTACAGAACAATAGTATATCGATTAAGGGAAACGCTGACATCAAAATAAATGGTGTTACTGTTTGGCAGGATGCAGACATGTTGATACAAATAATAAATGGCAATACTATCACGATAGACCCCGATGACACAGATACTGATGGCCATTTTGGCGATCAATCAGTTTACGGCATAGTAACAAGAATGATCTCCTAGTCTTAAAGTCGTATTTCGTCGCGAATTATAACCTGATACATTTAGTTTAGTTGCATAATTTTTTTCAAGATAAGGGTTGTTGGCTATATCATGACTTTAGAAAAGTAAGGACTATGTTACTAAATTTTTCTGGATCTTCAAACATTACTCCATGCCCGCCACCTTTAATTTGTACAAGCCAGGCTCCTGGAATTTTCTCAGTCATTAATAGGGAATTTGCTGGCACAGTTAAGTTATCCTCTGTTCCGACTATTACGAGTGTCGGCTGAGTTATGCTATTCAATCGGTCGCAAGCTCCAGTCCAGTTAATGATTGCCTGTGTCTGTAGATTCAAAGTCTCATTCAGAATTGTTTCAGTTATTCGTGGAAGCTTTTGAAGGTAGTTTGGATTCTGTGTGCGCCATTCCGGTGGGAAGAGCAGAGGTAAAAATCTTTTTATCCTGTCTGACGAAGTACCAGACTGATCAGAAAATACTTTCATAACATCAGGAGTTGGTGGTGCACTTTCCTTGCCACCGCATATAGATGCGTATATGATAAGTTTTCCCATCTTGTCAGGATGTGTCAAGGCTAACTCTTGGGCAATAAAACCACCCATAGACCATCCCATCACGTCAGCTTTCTTAATATTCAGTGCGTCCAATAGACCAGAAGTATCCTCAGCAAACTGTGGGATGGAGAACTGCTTGTTACCAGAAGTGGTATTACCTATTCCGCGATTGTCAAATATTATTACAGTATGATTTGAGGCAAGTTTCTCTAATAAAGTTGAATCCCAAAATTCTAAAGGAGCAGAGTATCCGCTTATGAGTATAATAGGATCACCCGTTCCGAACATCTTATATCCTATATCAATATCCCCTACATGCACTTTCTTTATCTCGTCAACTGATTCTGTTTGTCCAAACACACTCACAGATTTAGGATAGCCGTTAACAGCAGACAAGACAAGGCTAAAAACAATTACAAGTGCTAACAAAGAGACTTTATGACATCTAGACATCCTGCACTAGTTATTGTTCAGGCTATAAGATTGTATCTCGGTACGAATATATCCTGTCACCTCTGACAGGTTAACATGATTTCCTAAGAGGAGAACTTGGTAGTTGTATTATGCTCTGCTACTCTGAGCTCTTCAAGACTACAAATTATCAAAGAAAGATATGTTATTGCAGGATTCGGTACTAGTAATCGCTTAGATTCTAATCTGACTTGAAGTACTTATTCTAGCAAGATTAAGGAGCTTGACCGCACATTTGAAGGCGTTGTGTTGTGTTCAAAGTCCAGGAGTCGAGATTCAGGAATTGGGTCGTATTTTGATACTGCCTAGTAGTTTTTTACGATTACCTTAACTATTTTTTACACTTTGCATTATCCCTCAGCTTTAGTCTTTAAATACAAATAATCAATTGGCTGCAGAATCTTTCCTAGATCAATTTGTAAATTATGCGCTACTATCAAGTCCAGATGTTATACTTTCGGTAGTCCTTAGAACGGTGATAGTTACCTTTTTAGTATTAGCCATAATTCGATGGCTAGGAAATAAAGGCGTAGGTCAGCTCAATTCATTCGAATTACTAATCATAATCGGACTTGGCTCGATCATTGGTGACCCGATGATCTACACTAAGGAGATATCAATTCCTCAAGCAATTAGTGCAGTAATAATAATAGTAGTTCTATTCAAAGGGATTGATTATCTAACTGCAAGAAGTAAAAGATTTACTCGACTCATAGTTGCTCAGCCTGTTCAACTTGTTAAGGATGGGAAGTATATATTGAGTGGAATGAAGCGGGCACGAATTAGCGACAATGAATTCAAATCTCTCATGAGATTGAATGGGATAAAGAATTTGGAAGATGTTCAGGAATCATATTTAGAGATGAACGGACAAGTCAGTTTTATAAAGGCCGATGCTAAGGGTAAGGATCAGAAGTAATTTAGTTGGACACCGGACTTCTTCAGAGGCCCCATCACTCGAACTATCATATGGGGCTAGCTAAGGTATTACCGTTTGACTAATAAATAACTATGATGAAAACATTACCTACCCAATATGGTTTGTTAGCACTTTTACGTATACACTAATGATTATTCATCATCATCATCAGTAGTGTTAGCATCGGGGTCACGATCATTATCTAGCCACTCCTTATCGCCAGTCGCCTGCTCACACGTATAACCTGTATAAAATTCACTTATTTCTTCCGTATCCACAAGACCAGTGGTAATATCCCCATTCGGATTTGATTCACAGTACTCTAAAATATCGTCAATTGCATCTTCGCTAGGAAAACTAGAGTAGTCTTCAACAAAAACAGCAACGGCAAGACCTGTAGTAAGCATTCCAGCAACGCCCATAAGGGCGGTTGAAGTCATTAAGAACAAGTAAAGAAAGTCGCGATTCATTATTCCAGTAACACTTTGCCTCTAAATTAACTTTTAGGGAATAATTATCTGTACCAAGAAACCTTCCGCATCCGTTGCGAGCTTATCCAAGACAAATCCCAGGTACAGCAACCCTCTTGGATAGGTGGGGAGACATGACGGTACTAGGCGGAAGTCAAGTTATGCTAGACATGAACCTGGGGGCTGCTAATCGCTCCCGTAAGGTGTCCTACAGATTCCCAAACTTGATAATTAAGGAATACAAAGCTTCCCCCAATACCGCGGTGTAGCTGAGCGTATATATAGGTCCAGGCTATTTCTTAAGACTTCAGCGGTATCGGCAAATGCTTTCAAGAACTGATCTACCTCCGCTGGGTCTACATTAAATTTATTAATTTGCATTATAGGCCCAACATCCTCATTCATTTGATCACCGATAACCGGTGTACAACTGAGCTTTCCTCGCCTAACGGGTCTAAGCAGCGGTACGATTACTGGAGTTATAGAGCGACTAGAGAAGGCGCGATATGTCATGCGAGAAAGAGATAAGGCTGACCGCCGTCTAGTATTTGTCAAGCCAATTACAAAATAGATAGAAAAAGAAATAGCACCCCATATTTAGTTCGATACAGTGATGCTTGCTTTCGAGCTATTATTCTCAACATCTGTCATGGCACATTACAACTCCTTACTCTACAAATAAATGTATTCAATTTACTAGTGACAGGATTCAGAATTTGAGACAGACTAGGACAACACAGAGAGATAAAAATTGACATAGAGGTACAAATGGGGATATTATAATAGAGCTCATCAGCCTTTTTGGTTCCCCTTCCTTGACACTAGGAGATACCATTTTCATGCTATCTCTAATTGGATCTGCAAGTTTAAAATAACACATAATAATTATCAAATTGAGTTTGACAAGTTTGACACCAGAGGAACTGCTCAATTTGCAAGTCCAAGAATTCAACAAAGGTAACATAAATTTCCTGATGTCGCTATATGAAAATAATGCATGTTTTGCTCCTCGTCCAGGACAGGTTGACAGGGACTTGGTGAGTATACGTAGAAGTTTCCAAGGCTTGATTGACATGGGAGTCAAATTAGATGCCAAAGCCCAGAGGATAATTTATGCAAGCGATCTAGCCCTTTTGATTACTAAATGGTCAATCACAGGAACTGAACCTAACGGTAATTCTATTAATCTTACAGGCAGAGGTACGGTGGTGTTTCGTCAGGCAGCCTGACGGGAGTTGGCTAATGGTAATAGAAAACCCTTGGGGAACAGGATAATTAATATTGAATTGCGAATGGACCTGGTCATTTTCTAGAACAGACATGCCATACCTAAAGAGAGACCCTGTGTGCTGATATAAATTTGCTAGCGATAGGTTGAGTAGTCATGCGTTATTGTTGACCAAATCATAAGTATAACTCAATATGCACTCAGACTGCATAAAGTTAGCACTAGGAGTGACAGTTGGCTCTAGTTTATATAGTTCATTTTAGATCCTTCCTTGCATGGAATGGCAAAATACACCAAAAATGATCGTAGTATACTATACACTCGCAGGATTGATATCAGCATGGGGAATCTCTGGACTTTTAGTAATGGTAGACAGTGCATCAGAAACACCGCCGGGAACTTTCTTTGCGGTAATAGGATTATCACTGGGATTTAATGATCCAGTTTCTGCGCAATACATTGGATTAGGATTGCATATATTAACTGGTACTGTTGCAGGTAACATATTCGGCCAAATAGCTTTATTTTGGCGCAAATTGATTCCTTATAACATCAAGAAAGGAGTCTCACTGGGGCTGATAGTCGGAGTAACGTTATGGGCAGTATTGTTCTTACCGCTTGCTACGTTTGGAATACAGCCTAGACTAGATGCATTATTAGCCTCTGCCCCCAATGCCTATGTGGAAAACATAGCCAGTCATTTCGCCGGATTATATCCATTGATAGTGGGAGGATCGTTACTATTCCACATAATTTATGGAGCAATCTTGGGATTCTTGGCTGGAAGAATGGCAGAACTCAGACTCCTCTCGCCCAATGTCATCGGTAACAGAATTGTTGAATGAGTGAAATGAATGCTGTAAAAGAAGATCCAATAGAATATGCAAAATACGAAATTAAGCTCCACCACGGAAAATCCAAGGAATACTGTCTTGGTAACTGGAGCAAGCGGTTTTATTGGCAGCCGAGTAGTAAAAAGATTGCTTGCTGCCAATACTAACTGCAAAATAAGATGCATGACAAGGAATCCCGAAGCGCTCTCACATTTTTTTGGTGAAACTAATGATCGTTTAGAGATTGTTAATGCTGATGTTCAAAACTACTCTGATTTGATCAAGGTAATGAAGGGTGTTGATATTGCATACTATCTTATACATTCAATGGAAGGCTCTTCAAAGGAATGGAAAAAATTCGCAGAACGTGACAGAGTTGCTGCGGAAAATTTTTCCCGAGCAGTCTCTGCTTCTAGTATACGGAGGGTAATTTATCTTGGCGGTTTAAGTCATGGAGAAGAAGTAGAATTATCAGAGCATATGAGGAGTCGAATAGAGGTAGGTGAAATACTAAAGAAATCAACAGCTGAGGTAACGATATTTAGAGCAGCGATTATTCTAGGTCAAGGTGGAGGATCATTTCAAATGTTACAATATCTTGTTGAACGGCTACCCTTAATGGTATGTCCTAAATGGGTATTGACAAAGTCCCAGCCAATTGCAGTTGACGATGTAGTAGAATATCTAGTCAGGTCTATAGATGTGGATAAAACCAAGGGCAAGACCTTTGAAATTGGCGGACCTGAGGTCCTCACTTATGTGGACATGATGAAGCGCTATGCATCTATTTTGAAAAAATCAATTCGAATTCTGATAATCCCATTTCTGACACCTAGACTTTCGTCATATTGGGTTGACCTCATAACACCTGTAAAGGCATCTCTGGCAAGGCCACTCATCGATAGCCTCAAACATGAGGCGACAGTAAAGGACAACTCTATTGCGGATGTTATTCCAATTAAGCTGAAAAATTTTGAAGAATCAATTAAGACTGCAATGAGCGAACAAAAGAGGAAGGATAAGGCCGTAATGAAAGAACGGACTTCCTTTTCTATAAATAAACAAATTTTAATGATATCGACAATTGCGCTCGCTATTATTGGATCCACATACTACTTTTTGGATCCAAGAACTGAAATCTTCCAGCCATTATGGTTGGTATTGGGGGGCATATGGTATTTTGGTATCGCGTTTTCAATCTACTTCATTCATAGTGGAGCTCGACTTGGGTCAATGATTGCAGGGACGATTGGCTGGATTACACTGGCATTTTGGCTCATTGATAATTTGTATATCGTATCTGGCACATCTTTGATAGCGTCACCTCCAGGATATGTTATGGCGATTAGAAATTTTGTGGGCGCCTTAGTAGCTGTCCTAGTCATAGCATCTTCGCATAATCTTTTTCATAAACTTCGAATTCATTGTCTGTAATAATGGTAATAATAAGTGAACAATAATTAAATTCATAAAAAAATTCAACTGGTTCATTACTTCTCTATCTTTGGAGAAATTAGACAAGATCCTACATTACGAGTCGCCCGCAAATATAATAAAGTGAGTTTGATTGGTATTCATTCGAGATAAAAAAGTAAAAGGTCACTCCTATGCCTATCTTGTTAAGAATACATGGGATAACGGAAATAAAAAGGTAAAGCAAGAAATTGTCAAATATCTGGGTAGATCTTCAATGGTAACACTCAAGGACATTCCAAAGGAATTTCACGAAGATCCAAATATCGTCGCCTTCCTAGCTCGCTACTCTTCGGATGTGGAGAAAACAGAAAAATTGGAATTATTTATGAAAGAGAAAATGCTAGATCTCCTTAAGAACTACGACATCGAAAACCTAGTCAAAATATTTGAAAAATATTCAAATAATTTTGGGCTTGCCAAATTCTATGAAAGATTGCTGACCCCTGTTATGTACAAGGTGGGAGATCTATGGAGCAATGGAACTTTGGATGTTGCCACAGAGCATATTTGTAGCAATGCCGCGCATGCTCTTGTAAAAGTAATAAATGAGAAAGTTTCAAGGCGCCCGCAGTCATTGTCGACAAATAATAAGAAAATCTTGTTATGTACGCCGGAAGGTGAAATGCACAGTTTAGGTTGCATGATAATCGAATCTCTTCTAATAAGCAAAGGATACGCTGTCTTTAATATTGCACCTTCTGTTCCTTCTGACTCGGTCATTTCCTTTGTAAAGAAATTAGAACCTGACTTGATTATAATCTCCATAACCCTCGCTGAGAATATGAGCTCTGCGAAGAGATTGATCAAAGATATTCTAGAATCAAAAGGAAACATCTCCCAAATACTAGTTGGTGGAGCAGGTGTTAGCTCAATAAGAAAAGAGCAAAATAACAATAACATTGGGCGTAAAATTCTTCAAGAACACCTCACTATCTGGTCTACTTGTTAGTATCAAAGAGTCCTACAAGAAATAACCCAGATCAGAATTCAAAAATTGGGGTCTGCTTTGCCTTATTCACGAATCATTTCAATATATTTTTCATGAAGTTAGCTAACTACGTTAAGGTACTATGCGCATGCCCAGACTGTATAATGCGTTGGCAGCTTTGATTGCACTAATTTGTTTGTCCTTTATTTCCAGCATGAGATCGTAATTTAGTTCTCGTGTTTGCAAAACAAACCTTCTAAAATTATTTAGGTCGATGGTCGCGCAATGCTTACCTTTTCGATAACCAAGCGCCTGTTCGCTATAATCTACCATGGGCACTCCATCATTTTTCCTCCACGTTTGATTGCACATTTGAAATGCGTTCGAAAGAGACAAGCCATCCCCGTTTCCACAACATCTGTGATGAAATGAATCAAATAAAATTGGCACTCCTGTCCGATCATGGATGCGTAAACAATCATTAACATTGTATAGGCGATCATCATTCTCAATGACTAATCTCTTCTTTATGTTGTCAGAAAGTAGTGTACTGTAGTTCTTCTCGAAGTTTTTCATAGCCAGAGGCTTATCGCCGTAGGCACCGCCAACATGAATTTGGATTTTGGCGCTACTGTCAAGACCCATTAGATCTAAAATTGAACAGTGATATGCCAGCTCCCTAACACTATTTTCAACGACAACTTCTTTTGGCGAATTTATCAATACAAACTGATCAGGATGCATAGAAATTCTGATTTTGTTCTTTTTAATGAAATCTCCCAACCGTTTGAATCGACGCACAAAATATTTCTGCCAATTGAATTTACATACAACATGAGATGCAAACGGTACAAGATCTGAAGAGATTCGGAAAAACAACAGAGATTTTTTTACATTATATTGCAATATTTTTTCAAGATGATCAAGATTATTTCGTACAACTTCAATGAGACAATATTCAGAGTAGGATGCTAGTCTAAACGTTGACTTGGTCTCTCTCGCAATACTCGTATTTATGCATGGATAACCTATTTTCATATCTGTTTTTTATTCCACGAATAAAAAATGTACTCACATAGCACAGGTATTAAATTTAATTCAACTATCAATGTAGTCTATGGTCATCGAGATCGGCAAGTCGCTTGATAGGGTTGCAGTTAAAGAATCATCATAGATTTGTATCCAATCCATATTGTATTGTACTTGTGTTTCTATTTTCGGACGATTACCACTTTCGGTAAAGAAATTAATATTAGCATGACCACCCCCTTCAAATTCACTTGGCAGAACCAAGCAAGTTGCACCTGCCTGAATATTGATTCTATATTCTTTGTCATTCGAAGTTGCTATTCCCTCAATATAACTTTCGCCCAAGCTCATTTTCAAATTGTAAGATTGACTCATACTAATTGTAGGTGAATGATTGCATTTAAACTACCAGCCATTTATCGAGCTAGTGCCAACAAAACAAGCCTGCAAAATACTTTAGAATGTAAATACTGTGCCAACGCTGCTTTGCAAGAACTTTTCAGGCATCGTTTGAATGATTCTGTTTGTTGCTTTCCACCCAGTACAATGGCAGGGTACGATATAATCAGGGTCAGTTTTTAGCAATCCCTCCATAGTGGGCAGTATTGCCTCTTCATAGATCCCCCCATCAGCTGGAAGATGAAAGCCTCCTAGCACAGCATGAACTTTATCTATCCCACACGCTTTCTTTGCATAATCTATCGTGTTCATAATCCCTGCATGACCGCAACCTGATAAGATTACCAGTCCCTTGTTTTTCACATTAACTACTATTGCTTGATCGTCTCTAACTAACGGATCTGGAACAAGGCTCATTTTGCTAGCACTTCGAGCTTCGATGTACTGAAATGGAAATCCTTTCTCAAAGCTTGTTTTCCGTGGTATCTCACCTGTGACCAATAATGAAGGAGAGACATCACTTGGGAGTAACGTAATACCAGTGTTTTTGTGTATTAGTGCTCCCAACTTTCTCAGAAGTTCTTCATCCAAAAATGGCATCTTTACCTTTTTTCCATCTTGATAGATCTCCCATCGTTTCAAAAAAGCATCAGGATGCACAAATAGATCAATACTAGTACTTTTCTGTCTTGATGATGATATCTTCCTGAGTATATTGGCAAGCCCTACAAAATGATCAAAATGACCATGACTTAGGATAATTCCATCGAGCTGATCAAAGTCCATTCCAAATATCTCTGCATTATGAATCACACCATTTTCGCTTGGTCCGCAATCAAAGAGGAATGACCTAATATTTTTCTCGCTCTTTTCTTCACTGGGTATAGCAAGGGTTACTAGTGTAGAGAATCCGTGTTCTGCAATGGGAAGTGGAAGTAAAAATTTTTCATTCTTCGTCAACGGTGGTCTAATCGCATGAGTAGTATTTGTCAGCAATAAATCCGTGGAGTTATCCATAAGAATCGTAAAAGATACCCTATCAATTTCTTGGAGTATCATTTCTCTCTGTACCTATCAATTCCCACATTTTATCTGTTCACCAAGGGGTACGCAGAGGGGGGTAGGAGCAGAAATAGTAGAATCGGATTTAATTTAATTATTTCAAAAATGCCTTTGGCCTCTTTCAAATACAACAAAAGTACATGCTGAATATCACTAATGCTGGTTATTTTATTACTATTAAATGTCTAACCGTTATCTACTATACTGATCCATTATTAAGTAGCATGTCAACAAAGAAGAGCCAAAATACTGACAAAGCCGAACAGCAAGCACTCAAGGAAGCAGAAATAGTAGCCGAATTAGCGCCCAGTGAACGAACACGGAAGGAAGCAGAAAAGTTAATAGAAACTATAGAAGAAAAATCGACACCAAATTTGCTCGAGGCAGAACGTGAAGTTGTAGAGAACGTCCTAGATGAAACGAAAAAGGTAATTGGCAAAACCACAAATCAAGCGAAAAGGGAGATTCCACGATATACAAAAGCACTCGGTGAATTACAAATGGACACTATGCAGGCTACCAAGCAAATTGGTTACGATTGTATAGAGTTTCAAAAGGAGTTGACTTCATTGCTTCCAGAACTGCAGCAGAGATACATTTCATGGTTTACGCCCTGGTGGTCTACTAGGACTATAACAGAATATTATACGAAAAGTGTCGACAATTTCGTAGACAATACGGTAGCTGCAACTAATCTCGCAAACACATTAGCAGTGGTAAACATGGAGTCTATTCAACAAATAGCTGACACCAATAGGGAATACAGTCGCATCGGATTGGAGTCAGTGAGAAACATTAAGGATTCGTTAACACAATAAGCGTGAATAGGCAGAGCATTTTGAGCCGCCTGTAATTCCATTTTCTTGACAGTCATTGTAATGGATTTCCTACTACCTTCGATTTACACAGCGGTCTTGTTCGCACTATTTGCATTGGTAAAAACTAACTAAATTCATGTGGTTCTTAAATGTAATTTGTTACGATACAGGAATAAAAAGATAAGGAAAAATAGTCAGAACATGGTTATTGGGCATATAGATTGAAAAGTTCGAAGGATGACAAGGAATGATTGCTTCCATAATAATGGTATTAGTGGTGCTTACAATTTTCACCACAGGTTTCATCAGTAAAGCATATTCTGACTCCATTGCCATGAAAGCAGAACTCAAGCAGGGACCTTATGAGTCAAATCTGTATTTCCCTGATAACAATACCCTCATAGCATTCAATAGTAAAAACAAAATTTGTCCAGATGATAATTGCAAGTACGAATTTACAAATGGAACATTCCACCCTTCGGCATCGGGTGATGATGAAAGGTATTTGAGCGGAACTTTAAAGATGGAAGATAAGAGCAAGTCAACTGCAAATTTCACTTCTTACAAATACTATAAACTGGGCGGTATTATGACACATACCCCTGCAGGAAGTGAAGGCAATTCGAATACAAGTGAAAAGATAATTAATTTTAAAGGTAATCTGGGCTTAGATCCGGAGGACCCAATTTTCTATCCAGACTTCAAATACGATTCGACGATAACCTATGGCGAAACTAGCCATGCATTCAACTTAACTGGAATATCAAAATAATTCTGGACTTGCATAAAGTCAGCCTCTCCAAAATCTATTACAAGCAAGTCTCACGCAATAACTTAGGTATGTCCAAGATGATAACCAAGGTTACATAATAGAGTATTTGCAAACTAATAATTAGATTGCAAAAGAAGAATTAATATAACCCAAACTAAAGATGGTGAGAATCATCTTCAATTTAATAGTAATTACATTGGCCCCAATGATTAAGAATAAATATTGTGCGATTAGTGATGAGAAAATAGAAGTTCGAAGAAAATAGCGTGCTGCAAAAGTGATTTTAGTTTATTTCAAGCTAATTCTATATAGCGTTAGAGCAAGGATTCAGAACACTAAACAGTGAACATATATGGGATAACATTCTAGTTTCACAATCATTATGTCTTACAGACGCATGCCCAACCTTGGGGGGATAAATAAAGCACGAGTTGCCGGAGTCGTAATTGCCATCGTGATAATTATTTTTGTCGTTATACAATCAGTTGCTACAGTCCAAGCAGGGTATAGGGGAGTAATCCTATACCTAGGAGCAGTGGAAAATCGTGTATTAGGAGAGGGATTGCACTTTGTGACCCCCTTTGTAGAGCAAGTGGTACAAATGGAAGTGCGTACGCAGAAATTCCAAGCTGAGGCTTCGGCTGCGTCAAAGGATCTTCAGGAGGTCCATACCGTCATAGCAGTAAACTATCGAATCGATCCTCAACAAGTTAACAAGATTTATCAGGTATTGGGTGTGAATTACCAAGATCGTATTATATCTCCTACTATCCAAGAGTCAGTTAAGGCTAGTGTTGCAAAGTTCAACGCAGAGGAACTTATTACAAAGAGAGAAACTGCCAAAGACGTAATTGCTCAAGCCATACGGAGTACGCTTGCCGCTAACAACATAATAGTGCAAAATGTATTCATAACAGATTTTCAGTTTTCTCAGTCATTTGCCGATCAGATAGAACAAAAGGTTGTTGCTCTGCAAAAATTCCTCACAGAGCAAAATAACCTAAGAACAGTACAGGTGATTGCAAATCAAAATGTAATTCAAGCTGAAGCAACTGCTAGATCAAATGTAGCCAAGGCAGAGGGTGAAGCACAAGCAATCAATATAATAACCCAGCAGTTGCGGTCTAGTCCAGAGTATCTTCAGTGGCAGGCAATCAATAGATGGAATGGCCAACTACCTTATGCATTAGGAGGTGAAGGTGGCGGCGGAGGAGTTCCATTCTTCCAGTTACCAAATCCCAGTGCCACTAATTCTACTGGTGTCGGAAATGTTACAAGATCCTGATCCTAAAGAAAGCATTAGTAAGATTTCTGCTAATTGGTATCCAATGTACAAGAACCTAATGCGCAACTCTCTAATGCACAGGAATGTCTAAAGAAGATTACTAATTATCCGTGGTAACACGAACAATATCCAAATCGTTCTTCTTATTGTCTATTACTTTGATACTATCGGTGTCGACTCGGATCTGTGGGTCATGACCATCATCTTCAGGAATTTCAAACTTAATAATAACGTTAAATGAACCACCAACTTTTGGGTCATTATTCATGTCGATACTTATTTCGTCATATTTATTTTCAACGTGGGCAGTCATGGATTCGCTGCCTACCATGTCCCCATTCTCAATAATGTCAACAGTAACGGGTATTCGAGAGTAGGATTCACTAAATGGATTAGAACTCTGCATTCTCTTTGTGTCAAATGACAATTCGTGGATCCTTGTAGATTCATCTATTTCCAACCTAAGTATTATCGTGTCCCCCTCTCCAATGTTAACTTTCTTGGCTTCAGCAATAAAGATAAGCGGAAAACCTAAGGGCAATACGAAAAATAATAGCAATATGGTAGGTATCACAGCGTTTGAAATCCATATATCGACGCCATCTTTATACTGCATAGTACCAGTAATATGGCTGTCCCGATATTTTTGTCTTTTAGATTGAGTATACATATCTTGAATATGTATTGAAGTACACGAAGTAAATTTTGGACCAAAACTGCATTCCAACTTAATAGATGATTTTGTCAATTAAACACCTGCTGTTGTTGCTGTTGCATAGAGTCGCCAATATTTTGATTGATTGATTTCTCAATACTGAAATTGTCTATTGTATTATCATCTAGAGTAAAACTGCGCCTTTAGCTCGTTGGCCTCCTCATCAACTTCAATGACTAGACAGCCACGTCCTACGTACGTGTTTACACAGTACTCATTCTGATATTTAGGTTCATGAAAATCTCCTCCACCTGTGCCAACTGTCAGAAATATTCTGCCTTCTAGATCCTTGTATTTTGTACGTTCGAAATCGCTTACCATTGGACTAGATGAATTAAATGCATTGAATACCAATGGATAGGTCCTTTGATAGTAATGATTATGTGATTGCAACACAAGGTCTACTCCATATGTGTCAAACTTCGGATGAAAGGTTTCCCTTATTGCTTCTGCTTTCTGTACATCAAAACTGGCGCTAGTGTATGCTGGCCTGTGATAGTACACTACGAGCCAGTCTATCTGAGGATCTTTCGACGCTCTTTAAGTCTGCTCTAGCAAAATCGTATTGCGGTGATCCAATTCTAAAAGGAATTACACTAGAGAGTACAGGTAAAATGAATCTCCCCATAATCGTTTGAGTAATACTGATCTTAAGGCCAAATCCATCGATATAAGCTTGAAAAACTGACGAAGAATCTACATCATGCTTTCCGAATGCTATTTTCATTTTATCAGCGAATGGTTCAATCATATCAAAGAAGCACGACGTATTATGTCAAATACGTGATCACCCAGGCCCAATACTAGATCAGGATTTATTTCATCTATCATATTGGCGATCTCCGCAGATTTTTCTGAGCATCCCAGTCGCCCAATGCTGCAAAGGATATTGATTCACTGTCGCCACTGTCTGAACTGGAGTAGCTTCCAAATACTTGTGAACCAAGCGGAAGGGAAAAGATCAAAAGCAAGAATATGAAGCCATACACTAAAACCTTACTCAAATTACACTTTCCCCTTCTCAAGTGGCAGGCTCTCCTGTATGTATTTTTAGATCGAATTGATAGAAATGGGCCAAGTACTAGAAGGTCCTTTAACTCTGTAATTCTGATAGCGCTTATAAGCTCCAATTTGTGATGAATCTTGTTCAATCTTTTGAGATCTCGCGTCCCAGACTCACTCTGGATGATACCTCATTGTATCCGTGCTTTTACATCTTGTGATACAAACAGATAACTAACTAACTAACCAGCCAACTAACTTGGCACTTCGCAAAACAAGAAGGTTTCCGGCGCTATTTTTGACTGCTACTACGTCCGGCGATATAACTAGGAAAACCATAAAATAGTTAGTTAAACAGTTAACCTTCGAACCTGTAACTGGGTTCAATTCATCATGGCCAGAGGTTGAGATGCTAACGCCGACCTCTGGCTTTAATTTCAAAAATGAAAGTAATAATACGATCTTGATTGTTTTCGCTTTATAGTTTTACTTCTACAATAAAGGTGAAAATTTACTGCATGTGATCAAAAATCATTTTATCTTGATCTCCCAAGATAACCGAAAGAACTGTATACTCGTACTTGAATTTCCCCTAATTCAGGAAAGCACCACAAGATCTGCACTGAACACAATCACGTGTATTATTGGCGGACCCGCATTTGGTACATTTCATATTGAAGATATGATGTGTGAACTCTAAATATTATCGTTACTGTTATTGTGCTTAGTGCTAGCATATTGGATAATAGAATGATCAGTCCTTTCTCGCCTTTATTTTTAACAAGTTTATTATCGTCTAGGTTAAGTGTAGTTCCGATTTGTTGGACTTGCCCTTCAGTGGTGTTCTGTTTGACGAACCCTGTAGTATCGCGCGGCATACGGTTAAGTCTGCAGCTGAGGCAACATGAAGTCTGGTATCAATGTGACTCAGAAAGGCTTATTATTTTCTAAGATTATCTAGACGATGTGCCCAATAACGATATTGAAAGACTAAGGCAAAATCAGAAGGAAGTAGAAATATCCCTCAATCAATACCTGGAAGCTAATAAACAAAATCTGGATGAATTTCTCAAAAGAACAAATGAACAATACAGAGCATATATAATTGGACAAATAGAGCTACTCCAAAGTCAAATAAAGATAGCAATTCAGTCGGGGAACGAAATGATGATAGCCTTTAACAAGTCGCTCATAGATGCTTGGTTTGAAATGCTCACTCAAAACCCAAAAGTTCACTGAAAAGACATCGATGAATACCATATCTTATTCTTAATAACAGTAACAGAAACATTTCAGGGCCTAATTGATTATTAGGTTCGTAGTTCTAGTTATTCATATTTATTTCAGTGCTGCGCAATTTATCTGTATCTGACACGCAAAGCGTCCCAGCCAGACAGTAAATAAAACTGTCAGTGAACGAGTGATATTAGTGGACGCCGGTACGGCACTCTGCTGATTTTACGCCAGACGAATTTGCAATTATTTCATTTATGCCATTGTTCATGTATTCATTCAATTGATTTGAAACGTCACTTGATTCTGCTGGAGTAATGTACTTGTTAGAATCAATTCCCACACTTCCTGCCACAGTTTTGGCTGAAGTTGATACATCATCGAGAGTCAAATTTCTAACGATTTTCGCAAGCTCGCCCTTCGATATGTTTGCAGTGATTACACTGGCATTAATGTTAGGAAAATATTTTAGCTTTTGTTGCGAGGTAACATTAAATTTATACTTATTCTGAAAATAAGAAATATCAGTATCTTTCCCAGTAAATATGATTGGTAAGTACGCGGACTCTGATTCTATCTTGCTTAATTGTAATCTTAATTTCTCTATCTCATTTCTGGAAGCAAGACTTTGATAGCGTTGATTAGCTTCATCTAGCAATTCGTAGCACTTGCCTTGCACTGTTACATTGACGTGCTTTTCAGGATATAGGTTAAAGGCAAGAAAAAAGCCGATCACCCCTACAACTGCTAGTACAACGATACCAGGTATTGCAATCTTAGCATAGTCTACCATGAAAGTCCAATAATCATTAATTGTGCTTGGTATAGTACTCGAATCTTTTTTCTACGTCTTTATTTTTTCCGTTAGCGACAGACAAAATTTCCACCTGTAATAAATTCTTAACATGCTCCAAGCAGATGGAGGATTCTGGGCGCTCGGGCAGTCGCGACGCCAGGATATTTTCAAATTCTTTCATGAATTCAATAACTTTAGCACGGTAGTCCTGAATAGAAGGTCTTTTGCTATTCATTATCTTGAACCAAGTTGTAGCACATGGCGCAGCATAACATTTTGCAAGGTCCTCCACGACCCTGTCTATCTCGAAGAAATCTATTTTCGCATTATTGGATACAAGAATTTTGTTAGATGATTTCACTTCTGGGTCAAATTCTACAGGCATGCAATAGACTACACGATAAAGTAATTAATGATTAGAATATAAAAGTAGAGTCTTCTGAAGGGCATATAGAAGGCATGAGTGCGCGTGCCCATTTGGTGTCGTTATTACAACGATGGGCTGCCGGTGGCTGGCGCAGAAATTATGACAGATTCTTGATTAAGTTTATTCCTTCTTCAGCAGTAAATGCTTTCAGGGTCTGAGTCCTTACATTTCCATATGAGCCAACGTTAAGCATCAGGGACATTACTACTTCGTCGCTTGGGGCTTCTATTATTATTACTACGTCATATTTGCCGAAAGTGTAGTATCCCCCGACTAATTTGCCTCCTGCTTTTTCAACTGATGCCTTAAATGTATTATAACGGTTCGGTGATTCCTTTATCTTGCTAATTCCTTGCTCTGTCCATTTTATGAGTAAGATATAATGTGACACAAAATTAGTTACATTACGGTAGTATATATCCGTAAGTGCTTAGTGACGATTGACCGTTCATCCTGCATATATTACTATGAATATGGGATCTCAAAAATAGTTTCGAAAGGCCGTTGAAGATCTAGGCAGGAATATGAAAGAGAATAAGTGAAACTTGACCTGCTTCGCTCTTACAGGCTATGGATAAATTGATTGGACGGGATTTATAACTCAACAGAAATACAGATGAACGAATATAATTAATTTAGTAGACTATGTTTATTATAACACAACTGTTAGTTATGAGCCTCACTACTACTACATCGTATAATAGCCATTAAGATCATGATATAAACATGAGATATCGAAGCCGAGTTGAAATCTTTGCGACAATTCTTGGTGCCGCGGCTCTGGTAGACGAATGACCTTGACTAAGTTAATGTTTTCTGTGGCCTTAGCCGCGTACAGGTACTTGAGCATTCGAGAACCCTTATAGAAAACGGCCTATTGGAATATGACACACTTGATAGAATATTCAGAACCAGGCCATCCGGATTCAAATTTTTGGCCTTGCACAACGAATTAAGTGAAATAATCAATTTCGTACCGAGCACAAACCACTGACTGGACGTTTTTAATTCAACTTAGGGTCAAACTTTTACTAATGATTGAGAACGTCAGCAGTCTTATTTAATGGTAAATTTATCTCCACCTTGCAGGATAAGAAGAGTGGCATGCATCTCACTTGCCTATTGCTATTTTTAATGAACATTTCATCAGTATCCCGACATTTAGTTTAAAATAGTATGTTGAACAATTAATCATATGGCAGATGAAATTGAAGATACGTTCGACAAATTAAAGGCTGGAGCTGAAGCTGTGGCTAAAAAAGTTACAGATCCGGATAAGGATCTGGGAGAAGAGTATGAGAAGGAGAAAGGCAGGGAAAGAGCTGGTGATTATGAACAATCTGACAAATCCGGTAGTAAAGATCCGATGTCGCCGGAAAAAATAGCATCTCACGATCCAACAGCAGTCAAAAGAGACAAAAATCAACCCAGTACTGGCGAGCCCGTATAAAGCTCCTGCCATTTTTTTTAAAGTAGGTAGTCCCCGAAGGACAAATCCCCTTCTGATGTTTTCGCTTGTGTCTAGATCCATTATAGTCAAAAAAAATTTCTTTAAAAGTGACTTCCCTTCTTAAAGTTTCTACATTCTCCCCATAGACAGGGTTCTTTTAACAGCCGACACTAAATGACTTGTTTCAAGAGGCTTCTGAAGTATGTTTTCGGGTTCAATGCCCGGAAGCATACTTACCAACTCCTGGGAAGCATCTAGTGCACTGACAAATAGTACCTTGATATTTCGGTCGATAGTTTTCAACATTCCGTAAAGTTCGAGGCCGTTAAGTTCTGGCATTCTTATGTCCAAAATAATTAAATCATAATAATCGTGATCAGCTTGACGAAAATGTCTCAAGGCTTCTTGAGGGTCCTGGTATGAATCAACCAATAACCCTTGTGAGGTCAATATTGTGCGAAATGTGTACAGTACATCCTTGTCATCATCGACGATCATGACTCTTTCCAACCGTTTTGTTTTCTGACGAAAATTTTCAATTACTGAATGCAGGGCATTATTTTGCAATGATTTCAGCTCGGCTATTTGCTTGAAGCTTTGGATGACGGGTTTATAGGACTTTGCTGTTACCGTGTACAGGGGATACGAGTTCTTGACTCCAACAGAGTATTCACCAGCAGCCCTGAAGTTATATCCATTTCTTATAGATGGTAGCGATTTCATAATCCGGAAAAGGTCCCCACCTATCAAGACTTTGTCTGGTGCCGATACCTTGTTTATTTTCGCACACAAATTAACGGTAGAACCAAACAAATCATAATCTTGGGATGTTTTTGTCTTTGCAATTTCTACCTTGCCATAGTCAGCGCTGATTCGATATAACATCGGAGGCAAAGATTCTTCATCAAGTTTATCTGATATGACAGAGTTTGCTGCACTCAGTGACAAGCAACAAAGTAATGCATTACTGAATGCTAGCTCATTTGAACTGTCATCGGTATCTGGAAAATAGTAAACCAAGCTGTCCCCTACATTCTTTATGATCTCTGCGCCAAAATTTCTGGCTATCTCAGTCGAGGTGTTGATAAAAATCGAATAATATTTCCTTATATCTGCGGAGTTGGTCATTTTTGCAATAACTTGGGTAGAATTCACTATGTCAATGATACAAATGCAATAGTTCTTCGAATGGCCTGCAAACTTAATTTCTTCACTAGTCGTGGCTGAACTTCTGTGAAGTCCCATTCCGCTCGTTATCTCACTTTGATTATCGTCACTCATTTAATTTCCCCTTTTTGGACACAAAAACCGCTATTGCCGATTGTACAGGGTTGGGTTCACCCAAGTATTTATTCGCTTGCATTGAAAGCTATCTATCCCCTTGAGATGGACTGGAGAACCATAGGCATCGCAATTTGCTATTAGGATCTAAATTACTGCGAGAGCATATGCCAGTATGAGACATTTAATTACGAAATTTAGTAAAATCTCTCTGCAGATATACAATTCACTAAGCCTAAGAATTTGGACAAACTCAGCTGTCGATTTAATACCATTTTATGCATTATAGTTGCAATGCAATTATTTGTGGACATATTCACGCCTTCATTCATCCGGGATAGGGGATCCAGCCTCTCAACTGAGTTTGCTCTATCTCTTTCTCTTGGTTTTCGTGTCGCTCTGTTGACGTGGTAGTTACCTGTTTGAAAGATCTAAGCCTGATGGAACCTTGGGTTCAAATTTAACGGTTGAAGTATCTTTATTACCATAAATAGTTGCATTTTCTAATTTATCCATAGCATCACTGATCATAATATCCATTGTACCAGATATCATCTTATTTACCTCGTCCTCTAAAGTAGAGGAAACATTCGAAGTAACAGATCTTAGTGTCTCGATAAGACTTGCTTTGACAGAGTTACTATCAGGCAGAGCAGCACTTACGTGAGTAAAAGTACCCGAAGAATAATGCTACTATGAACCCGAATATTAAGACTAGTGTATTGAATATATTTTTCGGTTCTCTCATATTTTATCATCTCTAACATGAGATAAATCAAGTTGTACACATTGTTCAAGAACAAGAGTAAATTCTTGCATATAATCTATGATAAAATTTCAATTAAAAAATGACTGAAGAGTAGTTGACTCATTCCGACAACTAGCGTGTTTCGTTTCAAACTGGACTATTATGATTCATTAATATTGGATTCGAATTTCAATTTTGTTTTCTGTAAACGATTTCCTTGAGTTTTCCTATGTGGATCGGCTTTTGAACAAATTCATGGTCTAGACCAGATACAATGTCTATCCGATCGAAGGCGCTCATAAGGATAAGTCTGATGTTACTGTCTTTTTCATGAATTCCTTTAACTAGTTCGATACCATCTAGTTTAGGCATTTTAACATCTGAAAGCACTAGTCGATATCTAGAATGCTCGGTACAAATGGATTCGAGAGCGACAACAGGATCCGTAAATACCGTTACAACATATCCTTTCGCTGACAACGCTTCTTTGAAAAGGTAAGCAAGTTCCAATTCATCCTCCCACAATGCCAATAAAATTACGGTCAGACGAATAGATAAACGCTCATCTTTCCACCATTTCTATGATATACAATCAACTAGCATGAGCGTGCATGACTATTAAACCCGCTTAAAACTGAATACTGATGGCCATGATTGACCTATTTAAAGAAAGAGAACACTTAATAAAAAAGAGATACAAATGTCGGCATGTCATCAATTGAGCAATTAAGAGAAGTTATTCGACAATTGGCAGATACGTTTAACGACCCACAGAAAAGAGAAGCATCTTATTTTGATTTTTATGATGATTCCTTGACTATCCATGGTTTCCCTCCAAATCTTCCAACCAATAAGGAAGGTTTCAAACAGTTCATTCATCTTTTGTGGAAGGCATTTCCCGACATAAGAATTATCTTTGATGATATTATTATAGAAGGGAACAGGGCTGCAGGCAGATACTACCTAGACTGGCACACACAAAGGTGAATTCGTGGGTCTTCAACCTACTGATAGGCAATTCAAAGTCAACGGTATGACAGTTTTTTCTTTTCGCGATAAAAAAATCATAGAGCGTTGGAACCTAGTGGACATGATGTCATTGATGGAACAGTTGAAAATCTAAACCCCTTGGCAGTTCCTGCCACTGGCTCCAGAGAAGCTTCGTAATAATTTAACACCGTAGGCTAGTTAAAACACTCGTAGCTATACTATACTTTTTTTTGTGACTATTCAATAGCTGTATACGGCAAAAAATTAAGGCATGGACCTTCAAAGTAGAGAGCGTAGACTGACCATATGAAATGCTGCCGAACCAGTATAATTCTTTTTTTCGCTATTTAGACGCCTCTGATTTATCGCTAGGTTTTTAATTGCATATTAGCTGATATTGTGAATATAGAACATATGGAACAATTAGAGAAGAAGAAGGCTTCTAATAAAATGGAGGAGCTCGGTAAGGATGCTAAAGAAAATGCATCAGATTGGACTGAACTTGTCTCTCAATTGGTGGAGAAACTAACTGGAAGGGATATGGCAATAACTTATGAATTTGAAAATCTGGTAATTGATGTGCCAAAAGCAACTGGACCTGGGGGCAAGGAACTAGGCAGTGCCAAATGGAAGATAGATGGCAAGTTCGTAATTTCCAGTCAATTACGTGACAGTAAGGCAAACGAAATGCATAGGTAGCCGAAAATGTCCCATGAAAAGGAACACGGGAACGGGAAAGACAACAAACTCATTAACAATCTAGCACGGATACTGAAAGTACCAAGGGGCAAGGTTAACATTCATATCGATGATAAACCTGCCCTTTCAATGGATTTTAAGGGCGATAATGTTAATCTTGATATCCAAGATGCTTCTATTTTTGATATAGCAGAAGTAAACGGTAGCAATCAGGAGAACGTTGGACTATTAGACAAATTGAAAACAGCAAAGACCGTAGACTCAAATTTTTGACGATAATGATATCACTCTTTCAGTCTTAAGAAAGGGCAAGAAAGCATTTACTGTGGGAAAGAAGGCACATCCAACACTTAGCAGAATCCTTTCTGGCAGTGACGACATACAAATTAATAGTGTAAAACAGGCTAGCAAAACTAGGGCGAGATATACAAAAAGCTCATGAAAATAACAAGGAAAAATAATATAGATACTCTTACACACACGAAGTTGTATTCGAATTTTATGTGTATATCTTGACAAAACATGGTAAGAATTAGTATCCAAGCCGCCCATGAACAAGTGAACCCTACTGATCTGCTAAATGATGTTGTAGTTATGGACAAGTACGGAATCGAAAGATGTTGGACAAGTGATCACTATATGCCATGGTGGAATAGTGGGGCTTCTGGCGGCGCTGCATGGCCCTGGATGGGAACAGCGTTAGCTAAAACCCAGAGAATTTCGATAGGAACTGGCGTAACTGCTCCTATTTTACGATACCACCCAGCAGTCGTGGCTCAAGTGTTTGCTACCCTCGCATACATGTTCGCAAATAGGGTATTTCTAGGTCTCGGGAAAGGTGAAGCCCTTAATGAGGTAACTACTGGTCATGATTGGCCTTCCAGTTCTGAAAGATTTGCAAGATTAAGAGAAGCAATAAGCTTGATTAAAACATTATGGACTGAAGATTGGGTTGATTTCAGAGGAACTTATTATTCGGTAAAGGACTCCAAGCTATATACCAAGCCTAAGGAGGCAATCCCTATCTATATCGCTGGCTTGGGCCCGAAGAGTGCGATGCTAGCTGGGGAGGAAGGGAATGGATTTGTTACTAACGAACTAGATACAGAAACTATTAGAAGTAAATTGTTTCCAGCACTGGAGAGTGGTGCTAGAAAATCAGGAAGGGGCTTTGAGTCTATAGAGAAAATATTATTTATTCCAGCGTCATATCATGAAGATAAGAACCGAGCGCTCCAATCTATTAGATTCTGGAGTGGAGCTATGATAAAGGAATTTTTCGACGCTGATGTACATGACCCTAGAAAGATCGAAGACGAAGGTCGGAAAGTCAGTGATGATACCTTGGAAAAGAAATTTCTTGTAATTTCATCTGCAGAAGACGCAATAAAGAAGCTCGAAAAGTACATTAAAGTTGGATTTACAGAAATTGTATTAACTAATTCAAGTCCTGATAGAAGTGAGCTCATAAAACTTGTTGCAGAAAAAATTATTCCACATGTGAATGAATCTTGATAGTCAATGAAGATGCTTTTATGTATAACACACTCTGTTCTTAGAAATATGAGATTCTATCTTTATACTCTTGGTTATTGGGATTTGCTTTAACGAAATTGCTGATAAGTAATTGTACATAAGGTGCTGCCATGTGAAGGTAAGTTTCTAGGGTTCCCAAAGAAGAGATTATACTTGGAAGTGGTTTAAGCTTTATCTGTCTGTCAATTTGGTTTAGTATTTTTCTAATATTTGTTTTCTCTCTTTGAGAATGACCACTTTCATCCAGCTTGACCAAAATATGATCCAAAATGTTAGGTATAGAGAAGACAGAATCTGATCTCTCGTCGTTTAGGGACAAATTGCAGATCCGCGGCTTGTCAATAATATAGTTACCATTTTCCATACTTATCTTGAAGGTTGGGGCAAGAAGACCGTGAGCTTTGATCCCCCCATCTCCAGAAACTATGACGGGTATGCTAATGTTACTGAGTGATTCAATTTTTATCTGTTTCGATGACCATATTTTGTCATCTATTGAGACGGGCTTCTCTAAAGAGCGCTTGATGATTTTTGAAGTATCTCCGCAACTGAATACGAACTGATCATAGTTGCTACTTGTAATAACGTTGATAATTTCTACTTGCTTGTTACATATTTCACAGAATCCTGTACGTCCGCTCATTTGTTGGAAAATATGATGTACGAGCAAGTTATTAAGATTGGCACTAGGTAAGAAAGATATCGGGGGGCTCATTCTGAAACTCTTTTAGTTTAATGTTGTCCAACTACTCTAGATTGTAATGGCACAAAGTGAGATTAATCAAGAGAAAAAAGACGTGATAAGAAATCTGTATCTTTCTGGAATTGGAGAGGAATTTATTGCTATGCAACTTGATGTACAAATTCCAGATGTGATAAAAGTGTTAAAAGAGTTTGATATTCATAAAAGTCCCTGAATATCTGGAATAATCGAGGTAAAGTTTCAAATACAAAGAGCGTCAATACTACATATGGAATCTAATGAACTTCCTTCAAGTGGAAATGATGAGGTTTTAGGTACAAAAACTATGTGTAGCATTTAAAGAAGCACGCGATAATGGAAAAATGCATCTCGAGGTAGACGAATTCCATAAAAATTATAGTGAACTTGATCCAAACGCGACACTAGAGGTTTTGAAGAAGCAGGTTCAAAAAGGCATCATAGGAATAGATAACAAGCAAATTAGACCTACACCGTTAGGTATTGAAGTATGTAGATTAGACAAGTCCTCTTATCAGTGAAGGTAAATTTCTGCTGCTGTAACAAAAAGGGGCATAGCCTTGTCCTTACGAATGTAACTTACTGTGGGGAAGGGCCGAAACTGCGAGTCTATCATGGTTACATTCTAACATAATAGTGGTTCGTTTCTAAGTTATTATCAAAAGTCATGGTGACATTATTATGTCAAAAGCATCATTCATGCAAACTGGACATTTCCCCTTCCTAGTATTAAACACAGTACCACAGTCCGAACATGCAACTATGTCTGCTGGATTTAATATCATCATCTATGATACAATAAACTAGGAATTAAAAGTTTCAGTGTATGTTGATAACTATAGTTGGAGTACTTTGGTCAATGACCGCTCAACCTAAGCGTCCTACCCGTACCGTGATTGTGCGATTTCTATTATCTGGTAGTTTAAAAACTGAATCTGGCCCATGGAAAAGGCTGATGAGCGGACTGTTTTCCTAAGGTCCAGCTGAACGCATGGTTCCTGCCTTGTATTATAAGTAACTTAGTATTATCGGGGATGCCTAATACTTCACTTTCTCTTAACTTCATTCTACGGCCAACTATAGCACTTGAAGTAACCCTCGCCAACATAACAGACGAATTCCTTACACCTGAATTACGATTGATCTGGTTTAATCAGATAACTTTGTTCAGCAAGACCTTATATTGTCAGTATTCAATATTCATTGAAGCATTAGATCCATACAGGGTAGGGTTTATTATCTGCTCCATTCTTCCAAAACCCTACCCTGAATTAATATCTCCAAACGCTCAAAACCATGACCTGTCAACCGGACTGAGGCTTATTAGATACTAGGTAAGATCCCAGCCCAGTTAGATTTCAAGATCGTTATTGTATCGCCATTATTGGACCTCATTCTTGAAACGTTTGTAGATAAAACTTAGAATTATATTGGTATATGTACACATACGATCAATGAGTCAAACAGAAAACGTAGAATCAAATCAAGAGAATACAAATGAAAAGAAGAAGAAACAAAATACCGAAACATCAGAACACGATCATTCAGGCGGCTGTGGATGCGGACACTAATCCGCATTTTTTATTTACTTTAATATTTATTCCTTATTGATAATCAATTACCAAATGAAAAAAATGATATTTGATTGTCCTAATTGAGCCCTTGGACTACAAAACTCAAGCAAGCGCTAGATTACATTAGATAGTACCAATCAGGAGACAATTCGCATTTATTTGTTTTCCAGTTACAATACCAAGTAGTTATTCCATGATTTCGCGTAAAGATACTGATTGCTTCATTATTATTTATGATATCATCATTATAACTAATTATTGGGAATCATCATGTGTCAAATCAATATGAGGTGTTGCGTATCTTTGCTTTAATTTTTTCTCTCACTTCTGGTTTCATAATGTCTTCGAAATTATATTCATGCATTTTTACTACGTGGCCGACTAACTGCATCATTAATTCTTCTTCAGTATTCGCCTTACCTATAAAATCACAATCTGCTCAATGTCCTTGCAAGATACCGTTAACATGTCTCAGAATTGAATATGATGCATTATTTAACTCAAGAATACCTATGCCTGACGACCATCAAGTCAACAAGATTGCATATTAGGCTCTCTCAACTATTTTAGTCGCCATCTCATAAAGCAAATTTGCTTGCTTCTCTTAAGCGTGAATGACAAAATGAGTTCCAGTAGTCTCACTAACCTCAACATAGCAGTACGGTAAACCACTAGCCGCTAGGGGCGTCTGTGAAATTTTTGTAATTCTTGCTCCTTTACCAAGTAGAAAGGTTAGTGGATCTAACGGATTATCCGCAGGAATAGAAAGTTCAGTCATAGTTGAATAGCTTTGCTAAATTAAGGAATACTAAAGATATCGATTAAAGCCTCCGTGACTTTTTGGTAGTAATGACAAAAAATGTATAACAATACCATCAGATAGTACTCAAAATTAACGAAACTTAAATTATACTCGATACATAATATGATTAATAATAACTATAAATGATATATCATAATAGAATAGCACGGCTGGCACACTTGACTTGCCGTAATTGAGATATCTTATCTATTTCGGCTTATTACCAATTCCTCCTCTAGTTTTCTCCGTAATGCCTCACATTCTAATTCGATAGCTTCCTTGCCATAAGCTTCTATTACGTATTTGGTGCCTTCTTTGGAGGTCACTTCTACAAAATAATACGATCCAAAAGGCCTGATTAGGATTTTTTCAGATGTTCTAGTAATGTGACCTCCGTACGCTCGTAATAACAATAGCTGTCTTAATGCATCAGTTTCGCTCTCAAATGCCATTTCGGTCTCCTCCACCTTTTATATACGTTCTAAGGACTATCTTGCCCCTATTCTGAAGTTTCCTGCTGGCTATTTCCAAGCCTCCTAACATTGGCACGAACCCAAGTGCAATCCATCCGATTATTTCAATCAATTCCATATCGAGATATAGGCGACTAGAGACTATAAGATCTTGTAAGCTGCAGTTATGATTTATCAGCTATCATGTCATGTTTCAGACTTTCAGCATCTACGAAGCAGATCGCTTAAGGGTTTGCATAAAAATGGTATATCAGCATCAACTTGTTAACAATCGGACGGAATGTCTGCATTTATTATTGTAAGGTTACAATTATTAACAAGCGACCATCGATATTGAAAGTTACTAAGCTGTCATGTAGACTTGGTCACAGTCTGCTGATTTACGCTCTTCGATAATAGCAATTACTCTTTCTTCATTGCCAGAAAGATGAAAGTGTAATCGAGGCCTGTTCTTTTCCAATGTACGACTTTGTCTATGTACGTAAAGTCAACAGGCTCAACTAGTTTCAGACCGGCTTTATCTGCAATTACTATTAGATCCTCTATTTCATTTCTATCAAACACTTTGTCAGGTGTTCCTTTGGAGAGCACACATTTTGTATTGGTAGTTTTGACTGGCCAATAGTCAGTGGATGTGAGTAGACTTCCACCTTTTTTGATAATCCTGCTCATCTCTTTGAAGTACTTTTGGATATCAACTCCATGTTCAATTACAGACAAAGATGTTACAAAATCAAAAATATTATCTTGATAATTAGTATTCTCTAAATTTTGAATTGATAGCTTGAGAGGCTTGTCACGATGCATATGAATTATTGGTCTATATTCTTTCTTGAATAGTGAATATAGTGTATTAACGGATTTGTGTTTGAATCTTGGCTTTAAGTGCAAATCACAGCCATAAAGATTCCTGAAACCAAGTCTCCTTAACATGGGCAAAATTGGAGAATCATTGCAGCCAACGTCTAACACAAACGAATCTCTATGAGCTTTGTTTATTTTCTCGATCATCCTGTAGGTGTCCCATGACTTGATCGGGTCATGATGAAGGAAAAGCTTAAGCTCTTTAAGTTGCCTCTTTGCCTCGATTACCTCGGAATACGTCTTTAAAACGGAATTGACGGAAAGAGCTGTAATTCGCGTCAAGTCCTTCTCTTCAGTTATTGTCAAACGATTCACTTTCTATGAAGGTTAAGATTAGAAGGTCAAATGGTTATTGAAATATGATCTTGCCTTCACGATGCACTTTCTCGGCAGGGCCACTGTCTTCCCTCGCTTCGGAGTCTTTTCTTATAGGTTTTCCAAAGTCAAAATTGTGCCTTCCATCCTCAAGATCTGAATTGTTACATTGCTTTCTATTTTCAATATAATTTAACCAATTACCTCCACACAAACGACATTTAAAATCACGAGGCTCCTCTTTAATGTATTTCATTATTTACCAAATTACCAATGTAACAGCATTGCTTTAATGATTCAATCACAACAATCATGAAAAAATTTAGGATATTTATTAGGTACAATTATTGCATTATTTGTACTCTTATTCGTTGGTTGATTGATTGGAACTTGATTAATATCGCAATCGCTAAAATGTTGCGATACTCGGCCGTTTACACAACTTTCGTCGGAAACTCTTGTATCCTTATAAATCATTTCTTGATTAGGAAATAATTTACCAAGTCAAGCAAATTTTTAAACAGCTGATTCACCTCAAGAATGAAGTTCTCTTCAATTTATGTAACTAAAGCCTAAGGATTTGATTTCGAAGAAGAACAAAGTCAAAATATTCAGCAGATTATGATAGTCAATATTAGTAACGGCACTTTATTGACCATGCGTAATTGAATAGAAGGATAAGGGATATGTTAACTTATGTCCAAAGGAATATTTGAATACTATTGTATGTGCTGTATGCTCAATCCACTCAAGATGGGCAAAGTCATCCTCACATGAGATCATGTAATGAACAACTAATTGAGAGTACAATCAGAGACTAAGACCGGATGTTTCTTATAGATCTCTTTACTGTAAGCTTTTCATTGGACCAAAAGTAAATTCTTCAAATAATGGTAGACGTTAATGAAACCAATGCCCGACTATGATTTATTCCAATCATTCGGCATGCTGCTATATGTCATAATCTGCATAGGTATTGCCTATGTCTGGCTAAAGATTAGGAGACCCCATCTAAGGATAGGATTAACAATAATAGTTATGATTACTGCATATCTTGCTTCAATATCTGAAATTCCAAAGGACTATGGGATTAATATTACTCAACAAGAACTCATCGCTCTCATGATTTTATCACTTTCATTCTTGACTCTATTCTATAGATCAGAGAGAAAAATACGATTATACTTTGCAGCAGCAACTAAGAATCAAGCGCTGCACAAACAAAAACAAAAGTGCAATATGTGTGGTAAAGGTTTGGAAAAATTCAATATCGATTTTGATCACAAAAATGGAAACAGGTCAGACAATCGTCTCTCTAATTGCAGAGCATTATGTACTCCTTGTCATAGAAAGAAACATGCAATAAGATGATGTTTTCAGAATAATATCATAACCAATATCGTGATTGGGTAAATGTAATCGAAATCGTCACATAATCGTGAAAATACTCTTTATTTGAAAATAATGAAGTTCAATATTCCAAATGAGAGATTATGAATTACTTTTCACGTGAACATATATGCCTGATGTTTCACTTTCTTTGGCCATGACCTCAGAGGAAGACGTCGGCATAGAAGAGTTATGCCAAAAATGTAAAA
>CAWBGD010000002.1:0-215830 GCA_963788355.1 uncultured Nitrososphaeraceae archaeon
TGAGTATTTTCCGGTTCATTTCTACCTCTTCTAATGGATAGTGTAATGCAATCATTTCTAGGCTGTACTGTCCAAAAAAGTTCTAAAGGTCAAAGTCTTGGCATAGACCACTCTGTGAGGTCTAACTTCTTCAATAACGTTCTCTCCCAGGGATCTACAAAATTTCTCAAGTCCTGTAATATTATCTTTGTCTGTTCTTGCAATCCTTCAAGATGTGTTTCAAATGTGATGCTTGAAGATTTATCTGGATACAATCCAAATTTATTCATAGTCATATCTTGCACTTGACGCTATTTTAACTATCACTCCATTTTTTGGTTGAGAATAACAGCAATGAAAATAGCATCGTTGATTTATTCTAATTTTCACATTCTATATAAGTTACTTTGGGCTCGAAACTCGCATTTTACCGCCATAAACTGCCACATTTTAATACATAGTTACTAACTAGGAATCAATAGATTACATAGGCAGAGTGAATGCATTGAATACATCGTAAGGGCTTCTGCCTCTTATTTGTAATGCCGGATAAATACATCTCTTAATTCATAAATTGTAGGGGTGCTGAGTGAAGAAATCACTTAAACCTTCAGCGACTATCTTAGGACTCTTAATGTGCAACATGTGGTTAGTATTCGGCACGTCGAGTGTTTCTAAATGAGGAAACCAAGATGACAAGACGGAATGCACCTCCTGAAACAGACTTGGGCTATCCGCTCCCTTTACTGATAATATCGGCAAAGACAAGCGCTTTGCGTCTTCGGGGCCAAATTTCCATGATCGTAATGCCGGATATTCCAAAAGAAAAATAGTATCGAGGTCTGACAAAGCCACTTCAAGCGCTTTGCTTCCCAATTGTTCGTCAATAATCTTTCTGTAGTCTCCGCCACCTGCAAATACAACATTTAGAAAAGATTCTAGTGATTCCGACTTTCTCCCTTCTTGAGCAAGTCTAACTGAAGTTTGAAGCCTAGTTCCAAATTCTTGTCCACTTGGGACATGTCCGACCAACGGCGGCTCCAAAAGTGAAAGAGAGTGTACTTTGCTCGGAGCGTCGGCTCCTGCTTGTAACGCAATAAGGGCTGCATACGGCTGCATACGAGTGACCTACCAAATGCGCACGGCCAATGTCAAGAAATTCCATTAGTTTTATGCAATCCGATGCTTGATCGCTCATACTGGGTGGAACGGAGGTGTCATGGTCACTGCCTGCATAACCTCGTCGGTGATACTGTAATACTGAGTAGTTCGAAAAACTGGGCTCCGAAATCAAAGGAACAAACATGTCAGGAAATAAACTACCGTGAAGAAATACCACCCACTCTCTGTCGTGGAGCGTCTGACTAGATATTCCAAATCATGCCCGTTTATCTTTGTATTTTGAATAGAATTTGATTGCATATCCGACAACTGACTCTTAAGCCCTAAATGTTAAATAAATTTCATTTCCACAGACCTACCGCGCATATTCATTCATTGAAATATCTGGCCCACGCATTCGGCTTTAAGCGTACCTCAAATATACGTGACGTTATGGGGTCTATCCTGTAACATACAGTCGCGAATATGCTTCTGCGATACATCCCAAAATATTGCGAGCAAGTAATATACGAAGATATCTAGATTCCAGACGTGGCATGAACTGTCATTTAATACAAAAAAATAAGTGAGTGACTTCAGAAGACTTTCTGTTGTTCAGCATCCTTGAGGTCAGTAACACATACTGCACCGTTAGTAGGCTTCAACTTGAAAGATTTAACTTTGTCCACATCGTTGTTCTGACTTATGCCTTCAGAACTTTTTGGAAGTTCGCTTAATTCTGCAGCCTGTCCACCTACTCGCACTTTACCTGGTGAGTCGAACGTTATTGCGACAACGGCAGGATCATTTCCACATTTCGCGTCGCTACCAAGTTTTACGTAATGGTTGTGGAAGACTGGATTTAACGGGTCCCCATTCTGAGCTTCACTGTCAAGTACGCCTTTATCAGTCGTAGTTACGATTACGCTCTGCTCCTGTTATTACTCCGTAGCCAAATGCTCCGCTATTTCCGTCTTTAGGGATCGACGCCTTTGTCACAAGGCCTAGTCGGTCTACTTTGTTTGACGACGTGTAAACGGCTCCCAGACGGATATCCAGAAAACTGCCGCGTAAACTGCGACAGGAGTTATAAGGACAACCATGGCTGCTATTCCTAACAAGAGTCTATTTCTATAAATCGAGTCCATTGTCTTGATAACGAAATCCAACACTATATGGGGTAGCATAAATTTTTCAGTTTAAAGTTCTATTGAATCCATAAATTTAAAAGCAGTTCAGAGGTTTTTAAGTTTAAAGTATATTTAGTGGAAGTGATGTAATTTTCAAGCACACGTATCACAATATCTTTCTATTAGTCTTACATCCTTCCATACCATTCAAATCATTTGTGTGACAAAGCAAGTAATACAGTTTATTGGCTGTTCTTATAGTTTGTAAGGAGTTTTTTATGCATTTTTCAAGTTCAGTATCTGGTGGTATCGGTTTTATGACCTGATTTGTATAGACTCTTGAATTGCGGGTGACGTCATTGTTGATATACTATTATGTTCCTTTTTTTTAGCATTTAGTGATTCTCTAGATTCAAATGCTCTATTACAGATTAGGCACGGATACGAATAATCTAATCAATTTTTATAAGTGAATATTAATAATTTTCAAAGAACGTGTAACTAATAAGACTCAAACTCTTGACCGGGATTTGCTACATTCCTTTAGTCTTAATCCATCCTTAGGTATTCGGCATATGCCGTAAGATGCAATATTGTGTATCATATACTCGCCAATATACTATTATCCCATTATATTAGGATTAGTAAATGAACTTAATGAAAAGTCGAAGGCAGATATATGGGATTATCGGCATGGTTTGTGCCGTTGCAGGTGGCGGAGCTTGGTTTTTTAATCTATACACTCCTGCTTTCATTTTATGGGGTATCGCTCTACTAATATTATTCCGAATTAAAAAGAGAACATCACGGAAACACTAGCTTCACTTAGATTAGGAGAAAAAAACAGACTTTGATTCAATTAGAGAAGAAATAATTTTTGAACTTGAACATTCGGGCAGAGAAATGGATAGATAGCAGGAAAGATCGAATACAGGTTGCAATACTATGTCTATCATAGATTTCATGGTAGAGGTAATTTTTCTTTCAGCGTCAGGAGTATTATTCCCTGGACCATTATTCCTCGGAAATCTTATTTGTGGGAGTAGAACTGGAATTCGCGCGGGTTTTAAGATTGCATTAGGTCATACAGTAGTAGAATTTCCACTAATCATATTAATTGCATTAAGTCTGTTCGGGTTTTCAAGTTTCATATTTACGAATCAGAGTCTAAGAATTATAGGTATATTGGGTGGCGCTGCTATAATCTATTTCTCAATATCCCAAATATATGATACTACAATAAGAGGAACAAAGATGCAATATGATAATAATGACAAGAACAGTCCCCAACATCATAGGCTAAGTTATAGAAACATATCTCTCAGGGGACCATTTATCATCGGAATAGTGTTTACCGCCTTAAACCCATTTTTCTTAGTATGGTGGGTTACTGTTGGAATTAAGTTGGTATCAGATTCAATATCGTTATTTGGTATCGGCCTGGGTGTAGTTTTTCTGTTCTTACTTCACATCTGGATGGATTACGCTTGGCTGGGTCTCACTTCGTACATGATCAATAAAGGAAGATCAATAATAAAAACAAAGTTCTATTCCTTATTCATTCTTTTGTTAAGCGCTATGCTCGTCTCATGTGGACTTTACATCATACTAGCAAATACAACTCTCTATTTGACCTCCGGAATATTTCTCGTTCGATAATGGATTTTGAGTTGGAGTATCAATTTATTATAGACTGCTATAGACACCAGAAATCAATTAGTTAGAGAACTGTGACGAAACTATGATTGGTAAAGTGCAAAGAGTAAATTAATCGAGAGTCATGCCTTAATCACCTCATAATTGACTACTTAAATATGTTGTTCTGATAATTATAAGATATGGAGTAATAATATTAAGGAAGTAATCTTGACACCCTCTGATACTGTTACTAGGATGTAATAAGGAATATTTTTGTACCTATACGTATTCAAAGTCCCTGAAATACTTTGAGCAATTTTAGGAGACATTTAAGATGTTTGCTCCGTTATCTAAAAATATAAGAACCAAATCAGAGTATTATGTATCATAAACATTGACAACCAAAGCAATAATTCTATTAATTGCCATTACAATGGCTATTATTTTTGTAATTGATTCATCAAGGTACGTTTTGGGGCAGTCGAATTATTCGTCGACCAGTAGTAACGCCGCTGACAATGAGACAAATTCAGTAGCAGGCTGTGTACTAGAGAAGCTACAAAGACCAATGGGACATGGGTGGTCCAGTCGGGCCTTGAATGTGGGGAAAGTACACTTATCCTGAATTTATCTAATTCGAAATAAATAAAGCAGCGAATAATTTTTTCATTGTGGAAAGCAATTATTGGTTGTAGTTATAGCGGCTACTGCAAGAGCATATGCATTTAGTTGAAATAATTGTTGATGGGCCATGGAATGACGCACGTCAAAGGGCTGGGGGGATTAATGAACATATGCCTTGGCCCACCATTATGTGAAATATGTTCCTCCTTAGGCATTGTACACTAAACTATTAAACGATTAATTATGATTAGCGCGGCTTGGCCATTTAGATTGACTCATTTCATTTATTGTTGAGCATTGGCCTACAATAATAGATGACATGGGATACCAGTAACAGATTTCAAAGTGCTTACTCGTTGTAATTTACCTTTTCCCAGAGCGGATACTTGGTTGATTCTAGAATAAGCTTATTTTACCCCAATTAGAAATTAATCAGAAAAATGACTAATATCGGATATCTTTATCTAGATGATACTTCCAAGAAAAATATTGGATTCTCCAAATCAGGATAGAATAGATCCATCTGAAAACGGATCCAAAAATGAAAAAGTAACACGACGTCATTTTCTGAAATTAGTCGGTGCTGCAGGAACTGTGGCTACTTTAACAACCGTGATTCCATTGAGTAGAGTTTTTGCCGGTACAAACAATGATACGAATATCAACAAGACCGGAAGTGCAAATCAACCAGTGGTACAGCAGATGATCCAGACTCATAGTTTTAATTTAGACACGGCGGAACCGCAATTCAGCAGTCAAACTGGGACCAGGACTTTAATGAATGCCGATAACTTCCCAATATTACAAGGGATGGGGGCTGCTTTGCTTCGTCTAAAAAAAGGGGGAATTCGTGAGCCCCACTGGCATCCAAATGCGGCTGAATTGAGCCTGTGTATAGGAGGAAATACAGAAATGACTATTTTTGGTAACAATGCAGCTCGTGATACCTTCGTCATAAAAGCAGGAGACCTAACTTTTGTGCCCAAAGGATACCTGCATGATATACAAAATATCGGTGATGTAGAGGCAAAATTCATAGTAGTATATGATAATGAGCGTCCTGAGAATTTGGGAATCTCTGGAGCGGTTGGCTCTTTGTCTCCACGCGTTTTAGATAGATCGCTTGGAATAAATCCTCCTGGCTTGTTCGATCAGCTTAATTATGATTCAACCAAGGATGTATTAATAGGACCAAGACCTATTGATATTTCAAGTGGAAACGTACCGGACACACCAAATGCTCATAAATTCAACCTAGGCGGCATCAATCCACAGCTTCAAACTTCAGGAGGAAGTGGAGCCTTAGGAAGTGTTGGTTTTTTTCCAATCCTCAAGGGATTGGCTTGTTATCTCATTAGGCTAAAGCCGAGTGGAATAATTGAACCTCATGTGCACCCAAATGCAGCGGAACTGAACTATGTCCTCAACGGCAAGGCGCGCTTCACCGTTCTTAGCCCTGGAGGAGAGGTTCAATCATCTGAAGTTGGTCAAGGCCAGGTTATTTTTGTTCCCACTGGGTATTTTCATTACATAGAGAATCCAGATACCGTAAATGGAGGAGAAGTTGCTTCTTTCTTTGGGAACGAGAACCCTGAATTCATAGGGATTGCAGCCGGTCTTGGCTCATATTCCAACGATGTGCTATCTTCAGTGTTCAATGTAGATCCAAAATTCTTTGCCACTCTTCCGCGACTGAAGCAAAATGTGTTTCTCGCATCAGGAACTTGATAGAATAAGTGGTAGCTAAAAGAATTGGATATTTTATACTACTTTTTATTTTGCTCGTGGGATTCTGATAATTTGAAGTATATACACAAATATTAGTATCATAATTTGCTTAATGTAAAATAGCCTGTTCATTCGAAGGAACATATATCAATAATTGAGTCTGCGACTTGCATCTACTAGGCACGGATGACCTAAAGTATTACCTCATTTTCTGATCTCAGCTTTGCAGCGTATCGGATGTAAGTTTTTTGAAAAACATAATTACTCATTCAAATCTTTTATTTTTCACGACCTAGGGATCCAACCTCGCGCTTCCTTCTCTGCACGCCTTTCCCACTTTATAGCATCAGGAACATGTTCAGAAATAGGTGCTCCACAATACCGGCAGATCTGCAAATAAGAAGCTTTTTTACCGGACATTCAGTTCAAGTTTGTTAATATCTCCAATTTAATAAATTTTTGATAACAGATCGAAGATTTTTGAAAGAGCTCTGGGAACTGCTCCGTTGTTTAATTTGGGACTACAAACCCATTCAGTACTTAACTTAGGAGGACAATAGGCATCGAAGTAAACGGTAAATACAAGATTTGAGTTTTAGTACTCAGGTTAGAAACCCTTAAGTCAGATAACCACTATTTGACAAGACCATGTTAGGACAACAGGTTGGAGAAATAAAAGGGAAGGCAACAGGACAGAGGGTGTTGGGTTCCGATGACCCTGTAATGGAGACAAGTGTAGCAGCCAGCGGTAATTTTGTGGGATCGCAAGTTAATGTAACACTTACGTATACGAGTAAATTTGTAACAAATGGAGTGCTTCATGGGTGGGGAAACGGGGTAATGATGACGACAGAGGGAGATATGGCAACGTATACAGGCGAGGCAATAGGTAAAATTGACTCGTCTGGAAATGTCCGTTGGCGTGGGTCCTTATTTTACAATTCCTTGGCTTCAGGGAAACTTGCATCTCTCAGTAATTTAGTTGCTGTCCTTGAAGCTGAAGTTGACGCGCAAGGGAACTTTACTGAAAAAACTTGGGAATGGACATGACTCCGTCCGATAATGTTAACTAATCGCAATTGAGAATAGTGGTAGTTCTCTCTATGCAGTGTCTTAGCGCACCGATTTTCTAAAGGCCCTATCAAATTCTGGATCCTTTGAATTGGCTTAATTATCTAGAGCGGCCCAACTGGGTTGGACTTAGTACTATCTCTTTGTTAGTAAAAGTCAGACCTAACTTTCTTTCTACCATGTATTTCAAAGCTTTTATTAGTTTAATAACCATGTCTAAATTTGGCCCCGTGACTATGCACAACTGACTTTCTGTTTGCATCCAAATATTCTCGCTACTCGTGCATAGCCAGGCCATCACTCTGTTTCTCATTGTTTATTTCTCTTCCTGAGAAGGTCTAATACTGTGAATGACCCAATCACACCGATTTAGTTTAGTTTTTATATTTAACTTCAGAAATTGCTCCTCCTCTTTTTTGAAATATTGAGTGGCATGTAATTGTTGATAAGGTCTTGTTTATTTTGTGAATTTTGCCGAACTGCATATAACCCACTTGTTTATGCGTTCTTACTGTCCTGAGAAACTAGGGAGTTTAAGGAAAAAAGTACTTGTGACTTGCTACTAAACTACTGTCTAAAGAATTTATAATTCAGTTCGGAGTATCTGGGACATGTCAACAACAAGCACTGTTATTCGTAGAGATGAACCCTTCACCTGCCTTATTTGCGGTCGAGCATTTACTGACAGACAAATGCTGCTAGCCCATAAAGACAGAGATCATGGGGTATCTACCAGACTCCCATTAGACTCAGTATAATCCCTACAAGGTGTGAGTTTTGACAAGTTTCTATCAGCTTCATTGCCTATTATCTAAGATTGGCTAGCATTTGTACTTGTAGCATAGATATGACTATGCTGCAGATCCACTCGTAAGCATTGATACTGTGGGAAATGAACGCCTTCTCTTCGAGGGTCTTTGGGCGCCGTCAATCTCTATATCCTAGCCATCAATTCTTACTTCTATATTATGGGAAAGTTGCTGCGTTGTCATACAAGTATTTCAATCGATAATCTCCAAAGTATCATCCATGAGCTCAATTTTTTTTAAGCAGGTGAATGGATATGGGAGAATGATCAAGGTTGGATATTTTTTTACAATTTTTTTAGTTCTTTGAAGAGGCGTTTCTTTAAATCATGAAATTCCTATGTTGCTACAAGATGATACTCAACGGAGTATTGAGTATATTTGTGATAATATAATCAATAGGACGCTGAAATCAGAGACGCATGTGTCGTAGGCAGTATTATCTAAAGGTTTACTTCCTTAATGTTTAATTTTTGGAACTTCGACCTTGTACGAAACTCTACAATAGTTATGGCTATGAGTAACATCATCAAGTATAGGTTAAACAATTTTCACAATTATTAAGAGTTAATGGAATTCGTTGGAAATGCATTAGCGCTTAATCTGTCGGAAGAGAGGAATACGGAAAACGGAAAACAATAAAGTGATATGTTAATGTTCCAATATTGCACTACGTGGTAGCCTAGGCATAGTTTTTAATTTACTTTCTGTTCTTGTTTTTTAACCTTTATGAAATCTTCGAATTCTGAATGCTTGAACAAAGAATAGTACTTGAGTACGCCATTTCGAAGTCTATTTCTTTCATCTTCTCTATCTATCACACTAATTATTCCTGCCGGAGAATAACCGTCTATTACTAAAGCATCTACCGCATCCATTACGCTTTGGCCGGTTGTAACAACGTCGTCAACTACTATCAGAGGATTAAGTACTATTCCTTCTATCTTTTTTTGCAAGCCATGATTTTTTGTCTCCTTTCTAACAAAGAATCCTGTTAATTTACGTTCCTCGTTAAGTTGATTACTGCATAATACGGTTGCGGTCGTCACCGGAAGTGCACCAGACTCTAAACCTCCTATCGACCTCGTTGCAGGAAACAACTCTCTAATCTTTGCAAGCATGAGTTCACCAATCAGAACTACACCTTCTGAGTTGACAATAGTCTTAATGTCATAATAAAAGTCGCTCTTCAAATTGCTTGATAATGTAACTTCTCGAAAGACTATTCCATCGCGCTTGATAATCTCTATCAACTGTTCGCGTTTTTGTGGTATTAAATCCACGATTGACTGTTTTATACACCATTATTTATAATTTAGTAGCTTACTTGCTTAATTGGCTGCTCATGTAGAACAAGTATCCAGTTCACCGAAAGTATGATTGCCGGAGTATTCTAATTCACAAGCGATTTAGGATATAGCAGTAGCGCACAAAGAGCCCATGAAGATTGCCCCAGGTCTACTGTATATTAAAGCGCCTTATAGAGTAGCCGTTACACAAAAGACTAATACTTGAGATTTTATTTGTGAAAATCCCAAGTGCTTCAGACAAAGCAAACCCTAAAGACTCACCAGAAGCCCCGCAGGAATATTCGCCTAGATTAAACGGTAAAGGTCGGGAGAAAAATTTCATCGAAGATGTTGCATCGAAGCTGGATTTGTAGGAAACGAAAGTGGGAGGCTTGACTGAGGGTGAGTTATCAGGCTCAAATATCGGTGGAGGTGAGCTCAACCACATACTTACAACCCACCTCTTCATCGGGTATCGATTATTTCTTTATCACGCTTATCAATGATTTCGTCTATATACTAACAGATGTCTATTAACGCTAAGAATTCCAACAGCAAGCAGCTACTTTGGATATTAATATCAATAGGAATTGCTATCCCAATTGGACTGCTTATCCCATTTCCAACGTCGATGTTAGTTGTATTTGTTGCCATTTTGGCTATGGGTTACCTTAGAATTAATTATGCGATGAAGAGAGCAGGAATGAATAAGTTGCGTCAGATGTTTGGGACGCTTTCGAATCCCCAAACCCACTATCAATCATTGAGATATTTCTGCATGAGCTGTGGTAATGAACATCGAGAAATTTCGTGTCCAAAGTGCGGATCAAAAGTTAAGCGGGTGGGTTAGCATAACACTGGTTCATGAATGTCGCTGGAACAGAACTCTTTCACTGCCTATAGTATCGTGGTAATGTTGTTTACATCAAATCAGCCACCTGGATTGACCTTCGTTCCTTGTCCTCCTTTCAGCCTCGTAATCTATTGTTGATAGGTACTCTTTATTACTACATCGAGTAGATGGATGCGATAGTCATGGTAGAAGAACTGAAGCGTTGCAATGACGGGGAACCAATTATCTTTGTTTTACCAAAATACCTTCGATTTGATTATCGTTTATAATTGTCTTGATAAGCTTGATGCGTTCTTGTTCTCCTATCTGTCCTGATTCCTGATTTGAATCAATTGCCTTTAGCTTCCAATAATTGTTTACTCCGGCTACCATAATGAGCTGACCATGATAAATAACTGTTCCCAAATTTGTAAGTGAAAAACGACAAATACAAATTTAGTTCTAACCGAACTATAATCATAATATTCATTGTTGCTGTTATAATGTTAATGAATGAATGGTTAGATGAATACCGGAAATGGATTGGCCAAGTTGAACCCGATCCCAGCGATGTAAATCCAGAGCCGCATGATCCAGAAGACCCAGGAGAACCAGAAGAAGAAAAAAGTGAAAGAACTGATAATGGTGAATTAGCAGTTACTTGAGCAAGATCATGTAGTCACAAAGAAGGGAGTAGCCCAACTCGCGCTTACGAAGTTTTGAAGAACATATGTCGCAATATCGTTCACTAGCCAGCTCGCCTCAACCTAGAAACTTTACAGAATCGTTATATTTTATTATGTTTAATGTAAAGTGTTGAATACATTATTTCCTATTATTATCGCGATATATTTTGCAAGTACTGCGAGCTTGGCTTTTGCGCAGCTTAGCGTCGACAATCCGTCAGATAAGAAAGCGCTTTCGAACATCGGCTTCAGCTCTCCCCTAATTGCAAAAATATCCGATAAGGGTATATACAATATAACAATAAAATCAGGGGTATCCTCAATTCCAAGTGGACTTAACTTTGAAATAGTTTTCCTAAATGCAAGTTCCTCTGTTTTAGACGCTGCTCCTGCTGGGGCAGAGACCAACACCAGCCTCGACAAGCAACAATCGGTAGGTCTAACTGTTCCTTCTGTAATAGAGCATGTCATCCCAGTAAAAAGTTTTGATATAACGATGTCCTCTCCTGATGGAAAGAAACTGTTAAATAGCGCCGACGAAATTCCTCGAGGCGGGAGGATTTTAGAAAACGTTAACTTGAATAACTATACCGGTAACGTTTCAATAAGCTTGAGTAATATAGAGCCAGATTCAAACGTTATTGATTTGATTAGAAACCAACTGCAATCGACTTCAAATCAAACCAATGTTCAGGATTCTGTAAAAATTGAAGCACAGGTCGTCAAGTCTTGACATCCACATTAATCGCATCGATAGTGAAATCCCAACTAGACCTCTGGTTTTAAAATGTAATAGCCGACTCACCTATCACATTAGTACCAGCCATATCTCTTCCTATGCCATAGTTGGAAACAAGCCAGTGTTCCTTATTCGTAGTAATGTGTCAAAGTCAAATAGGTTAAACTTGATTTTATAGCTTTAATATACTCTAGTGCCGCATATACTATAGGGAGATAAATTGAGAAGAAGAGTTGAAATGATGGGCAAGTCCGCAACAACCAAAATGGTCACGAACGAGTTGCTATAAACAGGGATAACGTCAAGCATCTATAATTTTTTATGAACGGTCAGTGGCGCCATAGCGACAAATGCAAACAGTTTACAAACAAAGATTGCAGAGTTAAGCTATTGGAGAATCATTAATAATTTAGGTATGTATACGGATAGTATATCTTCCTTTCCTTTCGTGCCAAACAGTCAAAGTATTGGTGATTGTGAGTGCGTCCGATTCAATGGAAAAGTATGTGTACCGATTTTTAATTATTATATCAAATCACGTACACATAGAATCACGGGCAAAATAGATATTGACTGGAGCCAAACGTTAAGAAAGAAAGCTAGGGGTACAGATGATTGTGATCTGGGTCGCGTGCAAGAAGTTAGGCAAGATCATGTAGTCACAAAGAAGGGAGTCGTCAGTACCTGATGAATTCCTTTTGCCTAAGACGCTACTGGACAAGTATGACGGCGATTGTCTTATCTTCAAGATAGGAAAGCAAGATGCGGTGCTGTTTATGAGGGGTTTATGAGAGCTACATGTTCACTGCCGACATGAAACATTGATCATCTGATTTGATCCAATCTTCTATATAACTGCAAGAAACATGAATGCGAGAAAATTGACGGATTATTTGACTATTACTGCAATAGGTATTATTGCGGAGTCTAATTTACTTTTCATTTGGTTCCCAAACTGAGCAAATCCCGTGGGGGGTTAATTCCTGAGGAATTTCCCTCAAAATCCTGTCCCTCACTCGATACAATAGCACAAGAATTTGGCTCCATAAAATATAGGCAATTATAACAAAAGTAACCCGTGTGAAGATCCGAATGCTTGAACTGTTCTACTTCAGTATACCTTACAGTTTTCTTGTTCAATTTCTTTAGCTTTGTCGCGTCTGGTGGAATGTATTTGCCATAAATTATGATTCACTGTAATAGTTATATGTGATATAATCCGAATTGATAGTTCCTCTAAAAGCGATCCTATACTTGAAAACGATGCCTATCACGACCTGCTGAAGTACTGAAATATTAAAGTACTTTGTGGAATAGCTCTGTTGGATGACAACCGGAAATCAAAACGTTAATGATGTAAATTCAGCAGTACAGACCCAAGAATCAGAAATGGGCGAAGGTGAATTGCAAGTGGATACAAGTAAAGTCGATGCAGGAAGTAAATCAGATGAGTCAAGTACGAGTGTAGCCGCCTCTTTTAGTTGCGAAGAATGTGGAAAAAAATTCAACACCAGACAAGAGCTCAAAGAGCATACACAGGTTCATTAAACAATTCTAATCCTCTTATGGCAAATGTTGCAAAAAACAAGTACCAATTACCGATACCATTTGAAAAACTGATAAATATAGATACTGATACTTCTCCTGCCCACTGGGGCAAGCTAAAAAACGCAGTTGACCTTATAGCTCCTCAAAATACCCCTGTATTAGCCGGAGCAAAGGGGGGAAGTTATGTACGTCAAAGATGACTCTGATATTGGAGGTCCGTCCGTGAACTTTTGGGACTACTCGAACTTTATCTCGATAAGACATCAACATGAAGAGTATACCAGATACGACCATCTTGCGATTGGCAGCAGTAAAGTAAAAGTAGGCGAGATTGTAAAAGCATGTCAAGCAATTGCTAAGGTGGGTATGACAGGCTATACTTACTTGCCACACCTTCATTTTATTGAATAAGAAACCATGACTCGGCCGCACCGTTTCTTCAATGACAACCGCACTCACAACTGCCGTCTTTAGAAGGCTCGTATATTATCGTTTTATCCAAACAGTCATCAAATATCAAGAATTTATTTGAGTCCTATCTAGCTTCGGGTTGTTGAAGTAGCGATTTACGTCTTTTACCTACCCTTGATTTTGCTAGATGGAACTCATTTGTCTTTTATCGTGGTCTGTACCAATTAATTTATGATACATGTAATAGCTTATAAGAAAAACCCGACACTTGATATTCATGAAAGATCCCATTTCAACCGTATGGTAAACCATACTTCATTAGCTCGCTTTCAATTCCCCCTTTCTACAGTTATTAACTATGTCGTACATCCTAGAGTGTGGAGTTTGATTTCAATGTTCTAGCAGTTGCATCCACTATTATGCAAGTAAACGCAACTTCTGTTCTCACACCTGCTCTCGATTCACTGAATTCATTTTTTTCACAGGTCGTTGCTGCCATTCCACGCGTCATTGCCGCAGGCATAATTCTATTGATAGGCTACATTATAGGCAGAGGAGTGGGGTGGGTAATATCTAAGATACTCGAAAAAACAAAATTCGAACCTACTATGCAAAGGACTGGTTTAGGTCAGGCAGTCACGCGGTCAGGATGGAGCATGAGCCGTATAATTTCCACGGCGGTTAGATGGTTCATTTACATTTTCTTCATCACTGCGGCAGTTAATGCTTTACAGTTTACTCAGCTTGCACAAGCCTTGACTAGCATATGGTTATGGATACCAAATCTAGTAGCATTTATAATAATACTGGTAATTGGTTCAATAATTGCCGAGTTTGTTGGTAACTGGGCACAAAGAGAATTGCCAGCAAGAGGAGTTCCAGGCGGCAAAGCTATCGGAATAGCTGCCAAGGGAATCCTGTATGCAATAGTGTTTGTGACTGCTATAACCCAACTGCAAATAGGAGCTGGTATACTAAATATGGTAATATCAGCGTTAGTGTGGGGATTAGCGGGGGCCATCGCCATAGGATTGGGAGTAGGAATGGCGTATGGCTTGAAGGATGTATTACCTTCACTTATTCACGGTTCAGCAAATGTTGAATCCACACTCAAACGCGGGCAGAAAATTAGATTTGATGGAAAGACAGGCACAATAAAACAGGCAGGAGCATTTAACATAATTATGGAAAATGAAGAAGGGAAAACGGTGGTGATGCCCACTAAGATGATCGCCGACAAAGAGATAATTATCGAATCTGGTCCTGAGCCTGAGATTCCAGAAAAAAAAATTGAGCGGGCAATTGAAGAACAAGAAAAGGAAGACAATAAAGGAAAAATGACTGAGACCTAACTTTCGGCCAGAGCTAAGTGTTGTAACCCACAAGTCTTCATTTGAAGAAGAATTTATGAGAGGAGTCTAAGGGGCAAAATTATATGTGTTCTAACGGATCCAATACGATACGAAATTAGATAATGGTCATAAAGATGATGTTCTAATTTATAATCGGATAAATTCTATTCCCTACAGAACATTTCAACGACCAATCAATGTGATTGCTGGATCCCAACTCACGGCTTTCTCTGTAAAGCTCGAAAATAAATAGCAACAGTAAAAAAACACGAGCTCCTCCAAATGACTAAGCAGAAGAATGGCCTAAGCGGACATAAAAAATATATTAAAAAAAGAGGTGTGAATAGGACTAGTTGCTTTTAGCTACCTGTCATATTACTTGTTTGATTCATTCCACCTGAACTGGATTCATTAAGAGTAGCATTTACAGTTCCACCGATTACTTCCATTTGTTTTATGTCTTCAGGCGAAGATGTTGCGTTCGTCAGATTGCCCACCGCTTGGGTTGTTGGCATGTCTCCTGATTCATTCTGCGCGCTTGCCATACCAATTGCTATTGATGTTGATAGCAATAGTGCTTGCGTCACAAAGATCAAATAGAATATTTTGTTCATTAATTAATGCGTAAACACTATTCTATTTAAGGAATGCAATTTGAGATGAAATATAGCTAATTACCCGGTACTCCAGCAGGTCAGTGACTAACAAGTGGCTGGGTATTTTTCATTAACAGGATTAGAGTTTGGAAATAAGTTAGACATGTTCTGCTGATTCTTTCCCTTGTCCACAGTCTCAGCCGCATCTTCACGGAGCTTTTCTGCTGGACCAGTCGTTTAGGAGTTGGGTCTGCTCGCTCTAATCTGCACTGTAGTTACTGTTACTAGGTAGATCAAGAAATGATCAAAGAAAAATAGAAATGTAACGCATAGGGAGTATTGATCAGAGTTAATTGCCACTCAGCGAGAGGAATAAATGGCTCTAACCATTAGTAATCGCTATGAGTAAATCTAAAACCTGTCTGCACATTAATAATCAGAATTCTGGTATAGATGATTAATCCGTGATTTAGTACAACGTATCTGCACGAGCCTTTAGTCATTAAATAGTTTGATTGACATTATATATTACTACGAACTGCAAATCTATCACAGGGGTCTGGTTACGCGTCCCGGACTCCTCCAATTTACTAGCAGCTTTACTACTCTAAATTCTGTAGGTTAGACTTTGGATGTTTTATTGTCTGCTTCCTTAATCATCATGTCAATCTCTTGTTGAGTAGGTTCTGACTCACGTTCAAACTTTGCACTTACCAATCCGCTGGGTACAGTAAGATATAGCGAACTGCCATCATAATTAGTAATATACAGTTTTGGAATATAATACATATGGATCTTGACAACGCCTTCTCTAACCACAATAAATTCATTACCAACCTTATCGACATCTCCCATGTCTATATTGTCACTTGTCATGACGTGTTTATGAATTACTTCTTCCCAAGGTATGTGCAATGTTTCTCCAGATTCTTGTCCTCGCATTTCTAGCCCTGGCTCTTTTGCCATTGGTGGGATAAGCTCTCGCTTCTGAGGACTATCTGATTCCATTTCCTTTGACGATTCGAGCTCTGAACTTAAAGGAGGACTGTCCCTTTCAAACTTAGCCTTGACCTCTTCTTTTGTCAATGAGAGACGGACTTTCTTACCATCATATTCTTGAACATACATCTTGGGAACAAAGTAATGTTTCTGGCTAACCGTCCCTTCTTTTATTTCAACATAATCAGAAGATACACTTTGTAATTCTCCGAGGTCCTTGTCATCTGCTGACTTTACATCTTTGCCAATTACCTTCTCCCATGGCATTCCCACTTGAGTTTGACCGACTGACGCACGTGAGTATGTTGGTATGGAAGAAGAGAATTCTGGATGTTGCCTCTCTATCGCCGATTTTCTCTCGCGGTATTTTTCATTATCAAAGCTAGATAGCGACAGCTCTTTCTCAGACTCGAATTGTTTAACCTCATCCTCATTTATTGCTAACCAGATGTGTTCTCCATCATACCCTTGAATATAGTGCTTTGGCACAAAATAGTATTTTTTATCTAGTTTCCCTTTTTCTACTTGAATAAAGTCACGAGTTATCGCCCTAACTTTCCCTACCTTCTTGTCGTCACTACTCTTGACATTCTTATCTATTGATTTATCCCATGAAAGTACGTCAACCAAATCTATATTTCAATAATACAGTATTTGATTTATTGGTTATAGTAACGTAATTGTTTATATCAAATCTTGGCCAATATGTATATGATACTATGTCGCAAGAAGGTCCGACTGTTTTGTGGGAAAAGGTTATCTCTAATGATCTAATTTTGAAGCGCATGCATCAGAATATCATGTCATAAGGAAACGAAAATGTACCGTTTCGTTTTTCAATTACTTACCTTATACTGTATACTATTTCTTAATTGAATTGTATATCCAACCATTAAATCAAATGTTGAAGAAGATACTGTATAATGGAATCTGACACTAGTAATAAAATAGAGTGGGACGACGTCATAAAAAAGGAGGCTGGCGGAATTGATGATTACTCTCTTGGCGAAGTACGACAAGTAACGTCCGAGTATATCATAACCCACAAAGGAATAGTTAACACGAAGTGGTTTCAAATTCCCAAGCGTTTAGCTAAGGGGTTTGATGGAAATACACTTCTTGTGAACGTAAAGGAGGACGAAGCCAAGGATTTGTACAAAAAAGGAAGAGTCACCAATGGATAGTGAAGATTCCGAAACTGTTGTACCTTTGATTGAGGAGAGACTTGAGCCAAGAAAGAAAGAAGTGACAGAGGAGGCAACAATAATCAAAGAACCCAAAAGGGAAACTCAGCAGAAAGAAATCGAATTAACTCACGAGGAATTGGTACTGGAGAGAAAGCCTGTCTCAGAACCGACGCCAACGGACGAAAGCCCTGTTGAAAGTAGAACGGAGATCAAGATACCTCTAAAAAGAGAGGAAGTTGAAACCACAAAGCAGTCATATGTTAAAGAGGAAGTAGTCATTACAAAGAAGCCTGTTACTGAGACACGCATCATAACCGAGGATGTGACATCTGAGCAAATAGAAGAATAATCCTATTTTTGTCGAATACCGTACGAAAAGATAGGAGAGGTTACGTTTATTGTCCGAAGGGGGTTTGCAGTTCTGCTCCTGCCAATGCGGCGGCGAGCGATATAACAAATTGGGCCCAGGCTCCTTGAAGACCTAAGGCCCAATGATGAAATTGGTTCCGTTAAATAACTATGGATCCTAAAATATTTGAAAGTTCAAGTGGCCAGAGGTCCGTGTTAGCATCTCAACTTCTGGCGGTCCTAATTGTTTGAACCCTTTCAGGTTGATAGCTCAATATAAAAATGACTTATGAGAGTTTGAATCTTCAAATAATTTGATGTGCATAACGTTAGCATCAAGTTAATGCCATAACCCATCTGACTTGGTTCATAGGTTAGGTGTTTGGTTCTTTTGTGGTCATTGGTCATTGTGCCTAACCTAGCGATATCTAATCTTCTATATTTTGAAGCATGTGGCTTTCCGACAAGTCAAGGACAGGAGAAGTGCTACACCGTATCCTTGGATTGCAGGCAATACATTAACGTCACAAAAATATAAAATGGTTTAACCCTCATATACTTTGAAGTGCATATAGTTCCATCAAGTCAGGTATCTACATTCCAAGACATTTATCTGACTTGGTTGGTGGGTTAGTTTAGCACATTTACTAGCCCGCCAATGTTGCCTGATTTTAATGTTAATAAATATCGAATCTAAGAGAATTGTTACCTTTCTACAACCTAAGCAGTCTTCTAACATCATCACTGATGTCAATACCAAATAATATTATCCTGTCACAATGCAATAGAAGTGGTGCGAAACATCCGTTAAATCATTTGTTAACTCGTACGTGAGTAACGATAAATTTTGAGTTTTACGGGACCAGAACTAGCACGAGTGTTAGATGCGATTTCGGATGATACATCATTAAACATCTTTGTAATAATAAAAAATGACGCTAAAAATACAGAAAGTCTCAGAGATGAACTGAATATAAGTTCCAAACAATGCTATGACAGAATTAAGAAACTAGTCGATGTGGGTCTGGTTAAGCGAAAGGGTTTGTACTATAGTATTACATCCTTCGGACGCCTGATATTTCAAGCCCAGGAGAAAGTTGCTAAAGCGAACAAAAACCTGTCAAAATTAAAGATAATAGATGTGATAAGAGATAGCAATTTTCCTAGAGATCAATGCATAAAATTAGTTAAAGAACTCATCGATGATGATGAACTTAGGGTGATGATAGTAGACTAGGATTTAAAGTCACCATTAACTGCATGAGTTGAAACTAAAATAAATTTGCAGTTGTAATTTAAGTTGAAAGTAAATAAGACAGGCCAGAGGCCGACGTATGGGTGATGTTTGTTCCAGAACCTATTCGGTTCTAATAATAATACTGCACTTTAATCCTCAAATAATTTGATGTCTATAATTTAACATCAAGTCAGATTCCAAGAACTCGTCTGGCTTGGCTGGTGGGTTAGGCGCTCGTTCCAATCCTCTAGCCCACCAATTCTTTTTAACCTTCTTATAATTTACAGTCCATTATTTTTACATCAAGCCAACAACCTCCATAACTTGTATGGCTTGGTTGGTGGGTTAGGTTTGTTCCTAGTTCCTAGCCCACTAATTTGCTGGGAATATAATTATCATCATTGTTTGACATCTACTCAGCTATTTCGTTTCCAGAACCGTTATTATTTTATGATGAATATACTTAACGTGAAAGAAGATTTTGTATGCTTTGAATGTGGTTCGGTGCTAACTAGTGATTTCGAATTAAATAACCACATAATGAAATACCACAAAATAATTTTAAACATCAAGTACAATCCTCATTTTTGGGAGTCAAATGGATGACTATTATTCAAAGTCCATTATTCTATTTAGCCAATGTGAGACTATGTTACCACTATTAGTTGTGGTGCTTATCGCGGGCTTCTGGTTATTGGTTGCTACCACTCGGTCTGAACGATTTTTAAATGTGAAGCCAACTATGAATAGGTGCTTGTTAACATATCTTGGCTAATAAGATATTAGAATGTTAAAGCCTTCTGACGCAGAGCTTCCTCCTTGACCTCAAAAATTTCGCTCATTTCATTATGTAACTCTAAATACTTGAAACCCTTATCAGTGGTCCTAAATACTCTGTCAAGCCTATCAAACTCCAGTAGCCCACTTTGAACAAGAGTAGCCGTAGATTTGATTGCTGCCGAATGAGGAAGGTAACAATTAAAAATTAACTTATTTAAAGTCATGCGCTTACCAGAACCAGCAGCGTTGAGAATTGATGCGTATATTTCATTTGGAGTTCGATATCTCATGTCTTTAAGATAATCGTAATCGCTTTTATAGCATATGATACACAAGGGAATGGTTCGCAAGGTCACTTGTGGCTGTAATCGCGACTCGCTCCCTCTCCCTTCGGGGATCTCTCAATTTTAAGTCAAACCATGCATTAGCTCAGCTTCATGGCTTGTACTGGAATGTGTTTAGAATACGGGTTCAACAATGGTTCGTATGAGGATGGCCATAGGTACTGCGAGCAAGTGTGAAATTTTCATGATTACTGAAAATATATCATGTCCTTGTTGCAACAAAAGGTTAAGGTATACGGCACATAAGAAAAAAGATTATTTTTATAATTATTAACCCACAAAAGTTATCCTTAACCTACAGCGTTACCAACCTGTTTAGCTGCCACTAACTGCTGTCAATTTCTTTTATCGGTTCTAATGTGTTTAAGCCTATCAAAGATAGGTTCGTCTTTAGCTATATAAAATGTAAGGACAGCGCCAGCAATTGAAATAACCCCAACAAATATTACATAAACATCAATCGTCATGCTATACCAAATGAGGGAGGTTGAGTCAACTATTTAGGTCTTAGCACCGAAGTTAATTTCTGATTAAAATTTTTAAGAACCTCTGAAAGCCCAGCTAAGGAATTGTTGATGGCATCATCATATCTAGGCTATCAGAAGCAAGAGAAGTCGCACATTAACTATACATAGGACATGATAAAAAAATTACTACAAGTTTCTGGAGCTGAGGGAATGGAAAACTGGGAAAGTGCTCAGCTCCAGAGTGTGTGTCCTTGCGTTGAGTTAAAATCGTAGAAAAAGATATAAAATTTTCTTAAAGATCTAGGGAGGAACCCCGTGAGCAGAGCAGCCCAACAGGACTCCTACCCATTGATATTAGGTCTGTCTTTATAATTGTAATATGTCAAACATTCTTAATTAATGTGAAAGTTGGGACCTCCCCCATCCCAGTTGAGGTCCCAACTGAATGAAACATCAGGAATCCAAGCTATCTTACCCAGACTCCTACTAACAGCAAAGTCACTAAGTTATTTTAAGATTAAATAACTTAATTGCTTAATACAGAATGGGTAAGACTTTGAAATTAGTGTGTTTAGTATTCTCATTCTTATTTTCAGGGTATTCCTGATGGACCCTAATAGCCAAAGAAAGAAGAGGATATTGATCATAGATGATGAGCCTGACCTTCTCTCCATGCTCAACGATGTATTTACCTACAATCAATTTGAGGTTGATGCACAATTAGATCCCGCAATAGCCTTGGAACACTTTCATGATAATCCAGGATCCTATGACCTTATACTACTTGACATTTGGTTAGGCCATAATGTTGACGGACTCAGCTTATACAATAAGTTAAATGAAGCCAATCCAGAGGCAAAGATATTTGTTTTTACTGGTCTAGAATTGGATCTTGCTAAATTCACAAAGCAATGTCCTTCCTTTAAGGAACACTATCTTATCAAAAAGCCCATAGCAATGAGCTTACTGTTGGAAAGGATAAATTCAGTTTTGAACTGATAGTTTTTTGGCGTTACTTATTAGTACATCCAAACTATTTTAGGATTCTATAAAAAGAGATACGTTATCTTTCTGTTACCAAAATCCTTTCAAGTTGATTATCACCTAAAATTGTCTTGATCAGCTTAATGCGTTATTCTTTATTTTTATAATTATTAATTTAGCAAAATTTATGAATGTAGCGTGGAAATATCACTCAACCAACAGAATAATGATACCTAACTTTTATTACTAAAACTTTTTATCCTTTATTCTACATATGATTTTACAAATACTTGAGATGATCGAAAATGAATGGGAATATTGCCTATTCGATATCCGAATTGGAATCCCTTGGCTTATGCAAGGTGAAGTTAAACGAATTTAACAATTTAGACGAAATTGAAAATCTTGTGGATAATCTTAAACAGGCGCTTATTCAGGATTACAAATCCACATCACTATTTGCAGATTAAGTATACATTCCTAGTAGTAAAATTACTGATCATAAAAAATGAAATGAAAATGTTCCTTGCTAAGTTTGTAAGGAGCTTGTGGCATGTTCCTCTGCGTTATGCTTATCCAATTCCTCCTTAGAACCAAACTCTTTGCCGTTACATACTGTACACTTATACTTCTCATCTGCAGGAGTAGACATTGGATTAAAATATACTCTAAGTTATATATTCATTTAAGATTAGATTTGTCCGCTTCGTTTCATATCCTCAATTTGCTTTAACGTAAGATATAGCTCAGTTTTTCCGCAGAAATTGCACTTAAGTTTTCTTGGGTCTTCTGTAGGTTTTAGATAATCAGACTTACATTTTGGACATAGTTCCATGAATCTATTTAGTGCATTATTCTAATAATTTGGCTATCACCGTTCAGAGGGGGAGGTCTAACTAAAATTAAAGCCAAAGGTCGGCGTTAGCATCTCAACCGTCTAACCGTTATCTACTATACTGATCCATTATTAAGTAGCATGTCAACAAAGAAAAACCAAAATACTGACAAAGCCGAACAGCAAGCACTCAAGGAAGCAGAAATAGTAGCCGAATTAGCTCCCAGTGAACGAACACGGAAGGAAGCAGAAAAGTTAATAGAAACTATAGAAGAAAAATCGACACCAAATTTGCTCGAGGCAGAACGTGAAGCTGTAGAGAACGTCCTAGATGAAACGAAAAAGGTAATTGGCAAAACCACAAATCAAGCGACAAGGGAAATTCCACAATATACAAAAGCACTCGGTGAATTACAAATGGACACTATGCAGGCTACCAAGCAAATTGGTTACGATTGTATAGAGTTTCAAAAGGAGTTGAATTCATTGCTTCCAGAACTGCAGCAGAGGTACATTTCATGGTTTACGCCCTGGTGGTCTACTAGGACTATAACAGAATATTATACGAAAAGTGTCGACAATTTCGTAGACAATACGGTAGCTGCATCTAATCTCGCAAACACATTAGCAGTGGTAAACATGGAGTCTATTCAACAAATAGCTGACACCAATAGGGAATACAGTCGCATCGGATTGGAGTCAGTGAGAAACATTAAGGATTCGTTAACACAATAAGCCTCAATAGGTTAGACCCTAATTCTTAACATTTGTAGCAGTTCTCCAGACAGAGAGCAAGAGAAGGAGGCATTATCTAGAAATACCTGGAAAAGGTAGACGTATTATTATAATCCCTACAAAATACTTTAGTCAAATCGGAGTGAATGTAGGGTTGCTTAGCAGTGTGTTCTTTTCTCACCTGTTTAGGGCGAATGTGCACACAGTTCTTAATAGCAGTTTGACGTATTAGTAAGCAATGCAATATATGACTTCTAATACTAAAACAGCAATTAAGCGGCAAATCCCTTTTCTAATCGGTGGTACTATAACAGGCGCAATTATGGCTTATTACATTGGTTTCCTTCCTACTCTCATAGTTAATTCCGTTATGTGGTATATTATATCACTTATCACTTACAAATTAGTGTGGAAGGCCAGTGGACTAGCCGATCAGAAATACCTTCTAACATATTTCCTTGCCAGAATAAATTTCAAAGGCAATCAAAGAACTCTAGTTAATTAATCTAACCTAGAGGCACAGGCGTCACAATATCTTTCAAGGATTGTGGCATGTGCGAAAATAGTCTAATCTAGTTTGGAATTTGTCTAGGCGTTTGACCACTGTGTCTAGTTCCTTCCTGGGTGAATGATACTACCTACGACAGCTCAACTAAGACAGAAATGATAGCCCAGTTCGGTGATAGTTAAATTCTGACAGTTCACTTCTAGCGGGAAAAATAACTCACATTGTTCGTCATACTCCTCGACCGACGTGACAAAAATGTTTAAAGCATTTATAATCAATTAATTAATATGCACAACTCTTTAATAGCGGGGTTCTTACTATTTACCGCTTTAACTCTACACACAAGTACCGCATGCCTTTGCGCAGAATGTTACATCGAATATGAGCAGACGCTGTAGGAAATCAATCAGTTGGGAACCAGTCTCGCCCAGTCAATATGTCGGCTGGCGCGGTAGGGAGTTCAGAGCAACTTAGTCAAGTTCTCGGGAATAACACCCAAGTGATTGAAAATAAAAGTGATATAGCGAACACGTCAGTACCACTTGGTAACTTGACGGCGTCAACAAATACGACTTTGGGTCAATTAGGACAAAATGCTAGTGAGATTGCTCCCCGGCTTATTGAACAAAACTGGAGAAGTAGCTAAGAAAATTATTGGAGGGGCGGCTGACGTGGTGACAAATATTACAACCGAAATTAAGGAAGGCGTAGGCGCCAAATAATATTAAGTAATCAAAGAGAGGTAGGTATAGGAATCAAACCTAACTCACCAACCAAGCCAGAGGAGTTATGGAGGTTGTCGACTTGATGTTAGAATTATGCACATCAAATTATGAGAAAACTAACGATCTAGGTTATTAATTCGAGAGGATTCCCCTTACAAACATTGCCATATCAGCCGGATGTTCCAATGTTATAGGCATTATAAAGGCAAATTATACTGTATGGGATGAAATTGCTCCTCCAACTCGCTACGCATAAATTTGTTTCCGTACGAATATTCGCAATGAAAATAGTATTTCAAGATCCAACGTTTTCACTCCAATTACTTAGAGCCATAGGGCAGACATATTATGGAGGAGCAGATATAGGAGAATGTCTCTCAACAGCATATCGCATCAAAGAAGGAAATTTTGAGAGCTGGTATGCAGAATGGCTGAACACTGCTCAACGGGTGCACAGATATGCCGAAGAATCCATGTTATCAGGTCACAAGATCAGTGCTAAAGATGGATTTCTTAGGGCCAGTAACTATTACAGAGTAGCAGAATTCCTTCTTGTGGAACCGGAGGATCAGAGAATATTAGACACATGGCAAAAAAGCAAAGAATGTTTCAAAAAAGCCACAGAACTTTTTGCCTCTCCGGTCGAATCAATTGAAATTCCTTATGGTGATAGCACCTTACCAGGACATTTTTATTCGGTAGACACATCCAAAAATCCAAGATCAACATTGATAGTGCATGGCGGTTTTGATTCTACATTGGAGGAACTATATGCTTTCGCTGCGGCCCCAGCGCTACAACGGGGATACAACTGTTTAACATTTGAGGGGCCGGGACAAGGTGCAGTAATTAGAAAGGACAAAATACCGTTCAGATTTGACTGGGAGAAGGTCGTTACGCCAGTTGTAGATTATGCATTGGCAAGAAACGAAGTAGACCCCAAACACATTGCCTTGATGGGTATTAGCATGGGAGGGTACCTGGCCGCCAGAGCCTGTGCTTTTGAACACCGTATTTCTGCCTGTATACTGTACAATGGGGTCTATGATGGAAAACAAGCTCTAGAAGCATCATTTCCTAAATCCCTGAAAAAAGCCTATGAGGATGGAAATGAAGTTCTAGTCAATATGGCCATAGAGATCCTGATGGAATCAGACCCCAACCTAAAGTTTAACATAAAGCATGGCATGTGGACGACTGGATCCTCAACACCATTTGAACTCATTAAGAAAAGCACAAGCTTTACTATGGATGGGATCGTCCAGAATATTCGCTGTTCCACACTAGTTCTGGATGCAGAAAAAGATGACTCTTTTCCAGGGCAAGCACAAAAGGTTTATCATACCCTTAAGTGCCCAAAAAACTATATCCTATTTACAGAAACAGAAGGTGCCGAAGAACATTGTCAATCTGGCGCCTCATCCCTTTCTAATCAGCGAATATTTGACTGGCTAGATCATACTTTTAATAATCACTGAAATCATTGCCTATGAATAATGGGGCGCCTATGGTGCGACAGAGACCAACAAATGCAAAAGTGAGTATTAGTCAAAATAGTGACATGAAATGAACCTTTATGCTCTTAATTCCTCTATTTTCAGACAATTTCTTTGTCAATTCTTTTATCCTTTTTCTTTCTCCACTGACCATGATACTTTCAAGACAATTGTCATCTTTCAAATGAACATGGGTAGCAGAGCTGATTACATCACTGTATAAATGTTGAATTTGAACAGATTTTCTGTCCTGACTATAAATGTGATTATCATAAAGCAAAATTATCACGCCAACACCTGTTCCGCTGTTATCATTATTTTCATTATTGCTGCTCTTCCATTGATGTTCATCGACAAATGAGTGTAGTGCTGCTTGAATGGCTTTAGATCTATCTGTAAAGCCCGCTTTCTCCATTGATTTTTCAAATTCTACTAGAAGCTTGGGTGGTAGCGACATACTTATTCGATTCACATTCTGTTTCGGATAATTGGTTCTGGCTCGGATAGATTTCTTCAAGTTCTTGAATTTAATTAATTATAAGACTCTTTTTTGTCTTTTGGGAGGAATGAGCGCTTATACCACTGATCAAGGTTTTTTACTCTGCCAAGCAATAATCCAACCTCTCCATTGCTTCTTCCTTCTGCTCATTTCTAGGATCTATAGAGGTATTTTGAGTTAATTTCGGTATTTCATAATTCTTGTCCTTGGCCTTTGATTGATGCATCTTGAGGGACAAATGTTTGTAGCTAAGGCGGCAAAATGATATTTTAGAATGAGTTAAAAATAACAAGAACCGTTCAAATTAATAATTATTCTGTGACCAATGAGATATTGTCTTTGTTACCATATTTTTTGAAGATGCCTTCATACTTTGCAACTTTGCCTTGAATAAGATTTCCTCGTTCATCGTACATCTTTGTAAAATTGGCGCGCATGGCCAATTTCTCCTCAGAGTCAAAGAATCGAATACTGTAACTGCTCATTCCATTGGTTCTAATTTCCTTTACAAACTTTGCCATTATAATTTGATCCAAATTGAGGTGGATATGCCATGATCTGTCTTCATACCCAATTGTAGCCCACTGATTGCGAATTCTAAATGGTAACTTATCTTCAATTCTAACTTCGCAAATCCCACTTCCACTGTTTACAGAAAGAATGATATCCTCCTGAGAAAGTATGTCATTTATTAGACGTTCTGCCATTGTATAAGACATAAACTACTGTATTGAGCAGGTAAATAATAAAACGATCGCAACCGGTAAAATTTTCAATGATTCTTCACCCGTGCATGTCAAATGTCATTTTTAAAATTAATAGTCAATCTCATCCTGCAAATCCAAAAAGCCTGATTTTGCAGTTAACAAATGTCTTTCTATATAGTGTCTAAATTAAAGCTTACTTAATCTCGGATTAATATTCGAGAATGGTAATAGTTACAATACGATAGGGCGGGTTGGGAAAGTTAAATTCTCAAGGCTCTGATAAGTTTAGAATACGATTTTAATTTTATATTTTCATATCTGTCGCAACAACCGATTGGTTCCAATGATGGCCTCAAACAAGGTTAAGTGGGTGTGTCCATCTTTCTTCCTAATAAGCTCCCACAATATGCAAATTCATTATTCATTAATGCGTCAGTATATCTTGAAAACACAGAATGGTCTAAACATGAGCCATGCATAGGAAAAACCATTCTGGGTTCAAGCATTAATGAGTCTTTCTGTCGTTTGTCTGACTGGAACTTCGCTACCAAATATTCCAACTGCCTTGTACATCTGAATCATGGCATCAGAGAGATCTTCTGTTAAAACAGGATTATTATTACCGGGTTGAATAAATAAGTCTGATGGGAATAAAGATTTTGAAGTCTCATCGAACATCATCATACTGTCCCAATGATGTACATGAGGAGTCATAACAAATCTGAAAATGTGTTTACCAGTTTTAAGAACCTCATTATCCCAAAATGAAATGTAGTCAACAGGGACATTTGACCATCCTGCAAGATTTAATTTCGAACTTAGGTCACTACAGACTAATTTGACTTTTGGAGCTTGAAGAAACTGCATCCCACCCCACTCATCACTTTCGAAGTGGAGGAAGGCGACGTAAGATAATTTATCAATGTTTATAACCTCTTTTACTTTTTCTTGTATCTTCGAATACATTCCTACAGGGCCTGTATGAATTAAAATGGGATTCTCATCTTCAATTAGAAATTGATTAAACGTGATTCCATAATCTTCCACAAACCCCGAAATGCGATAAATCCCGTCTACTATTTGGGTAATTGAAACATCAATATCTTTGGGATGAAGATACGTCCTACTAATTTCAGCCATCATCAGTTTTTGAAGGGTTAAGTAAATAAATTTATGTTTGCACACCTCAGCGTATGTATTCAAGCATGACTTAAAGTTACTTTTTCATTCAGTGTCACATTATTTTAAATCATATCATCGGCCTAGATAATTTATCTCCCATATTCACTCATTTGGGACGCTTCAAATTATTGAAGTCCTTTATTTTCAGAAGCGTAATTATGATTAACAAAACAATGCCGATAATAATTAACACAGAGCCATTAATAGACCAGGAGGGATTACTATACATAAACGAAGTAGTGGGACCTATCAATGACTTGGACTGTGCAGTAAAGATTAAGCCCAACAAGATAATTACTGCTCCTATAACGGTAACCCAGGTTTTCAACAATCTTAAAATGCTATTGGTAGCCGATGTATATGTTCTTTGAACGACTTTTATCAATGTTCTTCTTCTGCCCGAATCTGTGCATGTATTATTTTATGCACACATACAAGCTGACTCTAGCTTACAAGAGCAACGCTGGTGACACTACCTAAGATGTAAATTGAATCATAAGGATATGAACATTAATTAGACTCAATCAATCATGCAATACGTGTTAGTTAAGATAAATAAGATCAATGAAGGTGACAACAAGGTCAACGTTACTAAACTTGACATTGACGACTACGGTTCAATCATCCCGGTCAAAGATTTGGAATTAGTTTTGCCATCACACGATGATTCTATTATTCAAATATTAAAAAATTCTTCCCATGCCGCCGTTTTTACTGAAGGGGACACTGACGACAATAACTCTACATTAATATCAGCGAGCGGCATGAGTAATGAAGACCTAAACAGAGAAAAACAAAATGTAATAGATTCTATAAGGACCAAAAAACAACATCCAAACTAGAATCAAAATAAAATATGCAAATGTAAAGTTGAATCATGATTAGTCTGATTGTGTTTGTCTAATTAAGTAATACTGTAGCACCAAATTCCAAATCAATTACACTTGAATTTACATTTTCTCACATATTCATTGTTGCATTTCGTCCCTATCATTAAAAATTGCTTTAGTGAATATATGAATTCTGGGCGATTTTGGCGGGGCGAGCTATCTGGTAAGATCTAGGTATCTATCGAATCAAAAAAATAAACGAGTAATACTTAATATGGCATCTACTTATTCCAGTTGGGAGTCTTAATAAAGAGACAGATTCAGTTGAATCAGAATAGAACATATTTTGGGGTAACAAAAGGTGAATTGCCCGATTTGGCGCGCGCCGAACTTGCATCACTCTTTAGAACATATGGCTGTACATCAATACAATATGAAAACAGCTCTCTAGTTGTTCAGGCTCAATCTGACAAACAACCCAACCAAGTAATTAACAGAGCCGTTCTTACAAAATTCCTTGCCGAGCAAGTAGATGAAAGCGAATATTCGTCCCGATTATCGGGTAAAACATTTTCTTGTGTTGTATGTGGAGAGGACAAAAACTCTGTTCTGGATACCGTCGTTAGAAATATCAAGCAAAGGTCTGGAGCCAAAGTTTGTCTGGATGATCCAGATTTGTATATCATTATAGTCCCAGAAAAAAAATTAATTGGTATAAGAATAATGCCAAGAAGAAGAGTCAGACACCTTAAGTTTCCTATAGGTAGAAAAGTTGTCCATCCTTCCATACTTACGCCGAGGTTTTGCCGCATCATGATTAATCTTGCTGAGGTTTGTGAAAATGAGTCAATACTAGACCCATTTTGTGGCACTGGAGGTATTTTGCTCGAAGGAGAAGATATGATGATTAATTCATTCGGACTAGATGTTCAAAGACAAATGTGCCGTGCTTCCAAAGAAAATGGCGCCAAAAATATAGTTTGCTGCCAATTCGCTTCTTACGCCAGTTAGATCAAATTCTATTCGTGCCGTTGTAACAGACATTCCTTATGGAAAGTCTACCTATTTACTCCCCAACATGACTCCAGACCAACTTCTCTTCGAAACCGTCAGGAGTTATGGCGATATAGCAAATCGAATTGTGATTATGTGCAGAAGTGTTGACCTAGAAAAGTTATTCGATATTAGATTCCTTAGCCGGTGCAATATTTATTATTCATACGAACACAAAAGTCTAACCAGATGCATCATGGTTTTTTCCTCAAAATAATAAACTTTGATCTGAGACCACAGAAATATTCGGTAAAATAGAAATCGCCTCATCGGGCATAATGAAAGGAGCATGATCAAGATACTGGAACAACATCCCATTTTTACCTCTTCAATTCAGAATCATGTAAACATGCAAAAATACTTTATCTCCCTAGTCAGAGTTTTATTCAACACTTAATATTCCTCTACTTTAAATCCTTATTAAAAGAGAACCATAAGGAGGTAAGATCATGTCCGTGATTTCTAAGACAATTACTTTGCGGGTTCCATTGAATATTGTCTACCGTGGTCTTAAGGATACACGATTAGAAGAACTCTTCCCCGAATACTTTACTGGAGTTAAAAGGAAGCTCATTATTGACAAGGAAAATAAGGAAATTATTTTCCAAACAACCACACAAGAAAGTCCAATTCAAATCATCGAAAAATTCGTATTAATAATATCTGATTGTCGTGATGGTGCCCGTACAGACGTGGAATATGTTACTGAAACGAACGCGGCGGAGAATGATTTAGTCGTACAATCAATAGTACAAACTCATATTGCGAATATGCTATATTCACTTTTAATGCTTGAAACAGGATATATCAACGGATTGATAGAAAAGGGAAAATGAATAACTATAATACTATTCACGGAAACGCTTGGAGAATAATAGAAATCCACAGTAGCCTAGTGAAAAGAATTTTAATGTCTGGACAAACAAGGCAACAACTTGATAAATTTACCTTTTGAGGAACAAACTGGTATGCAGTTATGTGAGAAAAGGGAACCAACTCAATCTTAAGAATTAGTACATGCTGTGCAGTATTCCCCTCAATAAAGTCAAATATTAGAACGAGAGAATGAGATTATGCCAATTAATAAGGAAATAAAGTCTTTTGGACTACCATGGGAGAGACAGTACGGTTACGCTCAGGCGGTAAAAGTGGACGATACCATTTATTTGTCAGGGCAGGTTAGCCATGATGACAATGGTGATATTGTCGGCCGAGGAAATATGGAGGCTCAGATGAGACAGGCCTATCCCAATATTCGGAAATTGCTTGAACAGTATGGTGCCAAAATGGAAAACTTGGTAGAAGAGGTATTGTTTGTGACAGATATGAACAAGGCCTTCGACGCTGCCGTCAAGTGCAGAAAAGAGATCTTTTCCGGCCCTCCTGCTGTTGCAAGTACCAATCGTGCAGATTCAGCGTCTTGCCTTCGCTGAACTTATGATCGAGAGCAGGTGTGTTGCCAAAGTTTAGAACTCAGAGTCTCTATAGGCTCAGCCCCATCTCCAATCAAAAGTAACAATAGCCAATGAAGCACTACCGCCAATAAAGTTGCTGCACGTACCTTCTTTACAGCGGCTATTTGCTGTTGGCACTGCTGCCTACCAATTTTAATGATTACCTGATTTTAGTGATTAAATGCTATATAATACAAGTGTAGATAGCTAATAATTCAGGCCATGATCAACAGGTAGTGCCTGGCCAATGTCCTTGTGAGCGTACCTCGCTAGTTAGCTTGAGTTATAGTTGTATTTGTTTGATTTGAATATATTTTCCGTATATGTTGTCCGGTCTCACATTTTTCATCAGGATCATCTGATATTACTTGCACTGTATACACTTTGTTAACCTTTGTGACGTTTAGATTGGGATCTATATACGACACTGTGTTATTCTCAAATAAAGGCTTACCCTGAGTTTCTCTATTTTTAATTAAACATTCATCTAATTTTATTACCTTGGCCAGGATTTGATCTGTTGAATAATGAGGCTTATTTGAACTACCTTCGGCAACGGTTATTTCGAAAATGCCCTTGTCAGTGTCGAAAATATATGCCTGATACCCTTCGTCACCCACTGAAGGATCATAAGACCCTCCTGCAGTACCCTGAACAGTAATGAATGGGTTTCCATTCTTCATTCCAAAATTGGTTACAACGTAATCTTTTTCATGAAGTGTTATTGCGTATGCAATGGTTGCTAATGAACCTAAGAATAAAATGGCCAGAGATAATACCTAGATAGACGCTTTCTCTATTGTGCATATTATTAACCAATAGAGTAAGTTTAAAAATTTTATCCAAACGTCCAATTAGATTACGCATGAATGCGAGCAGAGGTCCGTGATGATTTTGACCACAAGACTAAATGAACTGCCCTAGAATAGACCTAGTTTTAGAGTTCTGTACGGAATTTATACAAATAGTACGGCCATACAGGATGGAAACTTTTGGCCATTTCGAACAGCGGATGCCTATCCCTATACACTCCCATCAAGCGATCCTTAGGCATCCGAAAAATCAGAGCTTAAGGGGGTATTACTGAGTCCTATAATGAATTAGTTAGTTAATAGTTAGAAGTTAGCCATTGATTGCCCCAGTGTGGAGTATGATAACATAGAACACTCAAAAAATGTCCTCCAAAAAAATTGTAGGTGAATTACTGACTAGTAAGCCCTAAACACGTGACATCACCTGTTAACGTATGGCTCAAACCGTTAATGGTCTTGTAGTGTATTGTCACATCTTTGCCGCAGTTTCCACTTATGATGACATCCTTCGGTACTTTAGCATGGCAAATTCCATCATGTGTTTCCTTTCCTTTCAATTCGTATGTTTTTCCGTCACTCTTTCCATCATGTATGGTTCCACCCTTATTTTCGGTACCTGTATCAGGAGACGCAAAATCCCAATGACCTTGTAGATATCCATTTCTTGTATGGGCGGAGAAGTAAAAACCATGTGTCTCTCGTAATCCTGACTTATCAGTTGAGCATTTAATCATAGCAAATGTCACAGAAGTACCCCCATCTACTATAGCGCCCCCACCAAAAGCATGATTCGGATTTGAAGTAACTGTTGTAGTATATAGGAATGTTGAGCCAGTTACGAGCCCTAGTGTCATTAAAATTACCGTAGCAGAGCTTGTCATAAGTCCTTTTTTAGACTTAGTATCCATTTAATTGATGTTGTCGGAGGGAACTATATAAAGTTGTAACCACAAACAGGAAATATTTAAATAAAATACACCAGGAATTGTGCGATGAAAAAAAGTACGAAACTGTTAGCATTTGGGTGGCAGCTTTAATTCTCTCAGGGATGGTCCATTTCAGTTGTAAGTTTGGGCGATCAGGTGTACGCTCACGGAACAGAAGTAGACGTCGAAAAACCTAAGCAAATTTGGAATGAAACTCGTACAGCAATAGAATCAAATGATGATCCTGGAGCGTTGACCCAACTGGATCTAGCTGATGAAGTGATAAGTGGTGACAGTAATATGTCGGCCAGTATTAACATGACTAACACTACAGCAATAGTCACTCACTGAACTTGCATTTATTTTATTTTTTCTTGTATTGCAAATTCCGGTTATCTGATTACTCATGTATATGGTAAAGCAATTGTGTATGTGTTATTTATCATGAGGGCAATATGACAGGAGAATCTAATCGTCAAAGAAAGGTCTGAACTTTATGTCAAAGCCTGGAGAGTTATTTGCAAATTCCTTTATCGTGATCATCCTGCAAATCTTATCTTGAAATTCTGAGTGCTCAGTAAGTTTTGCTTTACAGATAGGACAGAGGTGTTCGGAGACCATGATTTGACAATCATATACAATCCTTACATATCAATTTTAAATTATGTTTCATATTCGTTTTCTAATATTTCATTTTCGCGTACGTAATTGAGTTCAATTTCATCACTTTCAGACGACAATATTCTACCAACTTTTCATGTATAGGTGTCAGGGCAAGAGGTCTATAGTGCTAATGCAAGTTTGAAGCAACAGACTGGAATCCGTTGTAATTCATATTGGAAAGGGGCATGATGGAAAAAAATAACTTGTTTGCTGTAATGTACATTTTCTGCCTAATTTGAAAGCCTTATCCGAGACAAGCGCATCCATTGTCCATGGCTGACGCTCCATTAACGTACGGGATCGTCATAGGTGTCTTTATTGGACTTGGTGTGATATTGTTCGCAGCAAGGCAAAAAGATATGCTAGTCACAGCGAGCCTGGTATTGGATACGAGTTCTACCGAACAAAAACGTTCACCTGCTTGATACAAATACCTTACTGGTCGCAAAATGCCTGTTCAATCAGAAGACATCTCTAATGTAAAATAAAAACAAAGAAACACCTAACATCTTTGCTCGCATTTAATATAGTACCCTAGAGACATCCACGGGTCATTAAGGCTTAGCTAAACAGAGCTTCAAAAATTACTTTAACATCCTTCGGCATTAGAGAAATCAGAAACAATCCATTCTGGATTAAAGAACTCTGCCATACATTGACAGTTTCTTTTCAAAAATAAAAGAGGTGTAGCTATTCAGCAATCTTGTCTGCTTACCAATAAAAGCTGAAAAGGATTCTCTCCTATCAACTTTTGAAAAATTCTGTAAGATTCGGTTCTAAATCCTGAATCTCCTAAACTTTTTAGCCAAGATTACAAATAAAAGAAGCGGCGGGCTAGGCAATCAGTTCTTGTTGTTGCTGCGTTATTGGTAATAGTGGCTTGGCTATGCACAAGTGTTATCCAGGATGCAAACGGTAGGATGTGCATTGTGACAAGGCCTGATAATGATATGACTATCAAAATAATAAGCCATCTGAAAAATAATATCGAAAGAAAGTTAAGTCTCACTTTTCATACCAAAGAAAGTGCGCTTGGAACAAATGCTTGTACTAGTATAATAATTCAGCACCGTCTTGTTATTTTTAACACCGCAATCTAATGATTTATATAATAATAGCTGAACTTATGCAAAAGTTAGTGAGAGGATTTAAGACAGATATTGAAAAAGCTACCCTGGATAACAATAACTTTAGGAAGGTACTGTACACATCCAAACATATTCAACTTGTACTTATGAGTCTGCGGCCTGGAGAAGAGATTGGAGAAGAGACACATTCAGACAACGATCAATTTTTTCGCATTGAAGCTGGTCACGGCAAATGCATAATCGATAGTAACGAATATGAAATAGGAGACGGTAACGCAATTGTAATTCCAGCCGGTGCAAAGCACAATGTCATCAATATCGACGAGCAAGTAGATCTCAAATTGTATACCCTTTATGCTCCACCACATCACAAGGATGGGATTGTGCGATCCAGTAGAAAGGAAGCAGAAGACAATGAGGCGGAATTTGATGGGAAGACTACAGAGTAGCTTTTGATCCCTAAATTCTCCTATTCTTGGAACCTTCGCAGCTTATTATCTTCTTCCCATACTGATTTCATCTAACCTTGTCTACTGGATGGATTTAACCATCCGATTAATTCAATTCCTATCAAATATTTGGCATTCAATTCAAATCTGTAATCCTTGTAAATATATCATTAAGATTACAGTCAAACTGCAATGGCCGCCACTATCAATAAATGGGAAAGCATAATTGGATTAACATGTGAATGAACTACCCCTCCCCGTCTATGCGGTGCTTCAATTGTTATTATACCCTAGTCGTAACATACACGTCTTATGGTTTGTAGAAGTATATGTGAAAGAATTCTTCTGAAAAAATATAGACCTGGTTATGGCGATGGAAAAAAATACTGCAGCAGATGCGAGATCTATCTCTTTCATGATGGTAATTTTTGCCCATGTTGTGGGGTTCAACTCAGGACATCTCCTGCAGATAAAAAACTGAAAGAAAAAAGAAAGTACTTCAAAATATCTGAAAACAAACTGTTGGCCTATTAGATTTACTGGTCAGTAGCCTTAAGGCACATTCGTATATCTAAAAACAATCAATTCCAATCTCCCACGCATAAATTGAAATAAGGGTAAACAAGGTAAGTCCGCACGTACATTCAGTATCAGTATCAATACGTTTCGCTTCCAACCCTAGTACTATTATCAAATAATTGAATTAAGGATCAGTCAACACGCGATTATGCAATCAAGTTGACTGACTGACCGACAGAATTGTACCCAGCTATTACTAGGAAGTGACTAATCTAAAATATGTTTTCCTGCGGCGCGCATGCGTTATTCAAACATACGTCGAACATCGCCTTCTAGAACACCTGATTCACCATGTAATCTATCTATATGCTTAGATAGACCTTCTTTAGTGTCAAATGGAGATTCGCAATAAGGACAGGTCAATTTAGCTCGACTTGTATCTCTTACATAGGTAATTGTTTTCTGATCGATTATGCACACAGGAGTACCCTCTAAAGCCGTGCCTTCCATTGACAGGGCTATTTTTTCTACCATTCTGGAGACTTCTTCTCTTGAAACAATTCCCAAAACTGCTGAATATGCATGCACCATTAACTGTCTTACATTTCGTTTATTCATAATAGACAAAGCTTCCCTTACTGTTGTGCGAGGGTCTACCGCCAATACGGGACTCGTCATAATTTCTCTCAACCTCACCTTGCTCGGATTCCTGCCCTCCGCGATTATCTTGTATAGAATATCTGTTTTGCTCACTAGACCTACAACCTCACCCTTGTGTGATGCCAAGACACTGCGTTGGTTTCGCTCTTTAGTTAATGTAATTGCTTCGGCAACAAATCGATCACTCTCTAAAATAATTGCATCACTATTCATTATGATTCCAACAGTTGAAGACATCAGTGATGGAATACTTTCAGGAATAGCAAGCCCGTTTTGCACAATACTATATATCATGTGATGTATTTATAGTTAAAGAGGCTTTAAATACAAGGCCTAAGTCGAAATTACTGCAAATCTAGTTCTTTAAATTCCAAACATTCTGAAGTTTTATGAAGTTCCATAGGATCTGGATTCTTGATAATTTGGTCTTGAAGCGTAAGAGTTCTAAATATGATATATGATAACTGCCATGGATTTTTTTAGAAGTTCTGATGTCGATTATTATTCATATTATGCTGGGCTGAATTAGCTATTGACAGGCAAAGAAACTACTTTCCTATTAATTCCACATACTGTTCTGCCTTATTCAAATCTTAAATGATGTAATTAGTGGATTATTGATCAATTAATTGTCAAGAAACTACATAATACAATTTGGAGTAATAGTTGATTTCTGAGTCATGAAGGTTCGAGAGCAAAAAGCCGGACTGAAAGCTTGATCCATTTGAATGCAAATAGTTTCCAAAAATTCTCAGGAATTATTCTATGAGATAGTCGTACCAGAACATTATGTTACTTCGTCGGAATACTAAGCTTATTAGCAGTGACAAACGGAATTACCTTTTCCAACATCAAGTAATCAAAGTTCAATTCCTCTACATCGAATGTAATCAATAGATAAAAGTTATCATTTATCGGAGCTACAACTCTAGTTAGTTTTTCATATTTCCCTAACGCATATAGGAGCTTTCCAATTTTCTCTTGAAATTTTACTCTAGATTTATGCCTATTTATTGCACTTAGAGTATATTCTTGATTCTCTTCATGTGTCATGAGGGGCACGAGATCTTTTCGACGTTTTACTAAAAGTAATTCGCCTTCAGACGACGCTACGCCTACCCATCTTATGGATTTATCTAACCCTAAGACATTTAGAACAAATCCTTCTAAGACAGTATTTTTCGTTGACAAGGTGACTATCACCTATATACAATTTGAATACATAATATTGCTTTCGATTTTGCCTAAAGTGGGACACTTCGTGAACAGCCCATAGCATCTGACCTTTCAATGATTTATCTTTAATTCTTTTCCATACATGCAGGTAACCTGCCATCATGTTTACTTCGATACTCAACTAGAAGTTGGTCCTTCACCGTATCCGGTGAAGAAGTTAGGGCATAGCTGAATCTCTTGGCCTGATTTATACACGGATCTGACAGAGACAATTGCAAGGATTCCTTAAGGCTATTGCCGCTCCCAATATAGAGAATTTTCATTCCTGTGTGCATCTTGTATACACCTGGAGATTCAGGTACAGAACTAAACCCAGAATTTTCATAGTCCAGCCAAGCAGACCAATCCAAAGATTCTACGTTCTCATCACTCATAAACAAATCAGTAACATCATTTTCTTATTAATGTTCTTTGGTCACTACATGTATGATAATATACTATGGTACTTGTATGCGGATACTCAAATTCAAATAATTCTGCGATTTAGAATTGATGATTAAAAAAATTCATTAATATTTCCTCTTACTTGTAGAAACAAAAAAATCAAGTGTTTCTTTAAATGAGGAGCAAATGTTTGCTGCGATATTTCTTTCGTCGTAATAAATCTTGGGTATAGTAAGAATTCTTAGAGAAAGAATCAGGTACCGTATGGAACTTTGCATAACTATGAATGAGAGAATTGTGATATATGCGATTTTACAAGCAGGTTAGGTCGCTGGTTTGCTAGTCACGATACTATTTCTCTGGGGATTTCTCTACTTCCACTTTGCATCTTGCTACAAATCCAGCAATGACTCCCAAAGCTCGCTAGCCAGGGTGCCAGGGTTATCATCGCCACAGCACCTGCCGCGCCCCATGTCACTGGCATTGATAGAAGTAGCTTGCCTTTATCATCCCTCACTGTGATCCTTTTTACTCGGGCATCACTGACTATTTCCTTAACCTTACCTACCAATCCTTCACCTGAGACCCGATACACGTCCTTCTTAAGTCCAGCCTGGCTGCCGCAACTAGGACAGTATTTTGCGTTTGGTGGAAGTTTTGATTTACACTCTTGGCATTTCTCCATGTTAATGCTCAACAACCTCATGATGAGGTGATGTCTTTAAACCTTTAGGTTTGAAACCGCAATGCATTATACAATAATTTGTCATCAGTAGAGACTTGTAGATCAAGTAATGTTCAACTTTTTAGCACAGTGGTTGTGATAATAACTTCTTCCATGTCCTAGACCAATAATAGTGTCGTCGTCCGTAAATCGTATTCCACAAAGGCGACATTTTCCACCCTGTTTTCTTTCAATGAGCAAGAGAATACGCCCTCTTAGGCCAGGATTAGAGTGATTTATTATTGCGTACCTACCCAATCTTTCCTACGAATCAATTAGGATTATTGAATATAATAGGCGTTTGGTAGAATCTTTACTAACGAGAGTAAATTTGCTGTAAATACATCACTCACTAACTTTATTGAGGATGGATATCGGACTGCTAAACGAGTGAGTTCGCTCTTGGGATGAATTATATAGTGAGATCTAACTAATGCGGGTGGCCAATTTGGTTCGCTTGTTCAGATTCGAGGAGTAACATCCTCATTAGTCCCCGAAGAACTAATTAAGTATGAATACTACTTATCTTAATTGCCCACTTATGATATAACAATAAAGAAGATCTTGGTTGCAATTGACGGGTCTAAACCTTCATTAGATGCTTCAGAACAAGCAATTTCCTTTGCTGCAAAATATGAAGCAGAATTGATTGCGGTGCACGTTGTGTCTCCAGATGTGAGATATGGTTATTTGGAAGATGTCATAACACCTGGACTCCCAGCTTCTGTTAAAGAAGTAGTCGTCCTGGCAATGGAAAAGGGACAGAAATACTTAGACGATGTAAAGCAAAATGCATCTGAGAATAAGGTAGAGGTTCGGACTGAGGTTTTGATAGGTGCTTCTTCGGTAGTGAAAGAAATTGTAGCGTATGCAGAGGAGTATAAAATAGATCTAATAGTGATTGGAACTAGAGGCATTTCTGGAATCAAGAAAATGTTGTTAGGAAGCACTGCATCCGGTGTATTGTCCTATGCTCATTGTCCAGTCTTGATAGTAAAATAGGCTCTAAATGAGTAAAGCCCTTGGTTGCAGTTCTACCTATTTCAAAGATACTTTTAACTAGTAACGTCACCAGTAGCCGTAATTGTGTAGTTACCGATCCTTTCGAATGATACAATTGGAAGGAGTTTGAACGGTACAACTTCACCAGGTTTTAATACAAGTGATTGGCTTGTAACAAAGCGATCAGATTTATTAATGGAAGCTCCCTCTTTGTCAAAAAATTCCGCAGACACCATCAGGTCATTAACATTAACAGTGCTATTATTTCTAATTTTTCCAGTTATATCTGCTATCCCCGTGGGCGACTTTGTGACGGAGAGATCTTCAATTAGAAGACTAATCTTATCATTTTTTGTCATTGAACTGGTGGCATTGCTAGAATTCGATAACAACACAGTGGACCCTTGCGCATAGGCGTCTGATCGTATATCAATACCTTGTGTCATTATGCAGACCACGAAACATAATGCACTAGACAAGCCGGAGAATAGATAATTTTTTTTCATTCTCATTAGGTGGATCGCTACATTATTTAAATCAGGCGATTTAAGCAACATATGGTATGTTAATTTACCTCTAGTGAGCATGAGATGTGTTAGCCTTGACCCTGTTATCGCACGATTTGAACCCAGAACGCTTATTTCTAAACTCTATAAAGTCTGCGGCAACGCGAACTGCATACATGATTTTCTAAAAAAATACCTAGAATTTTACAATCTCCGGAACCTATCCAACCTTCTTGATACGGTTTGGCTAGGATCACAATCCAACGTTTTACCGTATTATTGAAAAGAAAATAACCTTTCTCAATGACGTCTTGAATTTAATAAAAGCCACTCCAACAATTACTCTGGACTAGTTAGCAGCAATAGTAGATCATAAACTGGAAACAGAAGAAAGAGCATTACAGAACGCAAAAGATGTATTTGAAATTGACAAGATTTTTGATAGTGTTCGAATTCTAGGCTGGATAAAGTATTTGATTATAGAAAAGAATGGTCGCGTTCCTCAGGAAGTATAATCAGGATGAAGATTAGTGGTATGGGCAAGAATTATGGACAGAGTACATCTTTCTTTATTGACTCGAAAGTAACGAATTGCCGATATGTCCCACAAAAATCCTTTGCTAACCTATCTATTTGACACGTCGCGGCGTCTTTATGATAATACCTGCATACGCTATGATATCTGCATTTGTTAAGCGAATTCGTAAAATTCAATTAGTGTGTTTTGGAAAAGCGTGTTCATATTCATTGTTATTAATGATACTAGAAGAAACTAACCTTAGTTCGTAATAGGTACGAATTCTATTAGGTTCTCTCATTGGAAAAAGAGTTGAGATAATCGAGGTCCAGGAATAATAATGCCCAAGTATTTGGATTGTGCGCAAGCCTCGGAACCTGGCCTTAACGTCTATCTGTTGACTCCCTCTCCTTTTAGCCCTACCCTCTTTAAATTCGAACGTCATTGCAAGATTTTGATGGGTAGAACAATCCCATCGTTTAGAATCGCCACAGAAATGGAACGCACAAAATGGAGAGAGTTTAGATCATTATTGAATCTGAAAGATAGAAAAGATGTTTGACCAAATGTTCTCCTACGTCAGACTTTACAACTCGGCTTGTATGATGCAAGCAAGCCCTGTTGTATTTCATTCTGTTATCATATCGATTGTATTTCAACACTACAAGCAATTAATGAGATTAACTGATGTGAAGAAAAAAGGTGAACTCCAGGTCAGGGATCCGCCTGACGCCCAGCGGGTGTCTACATTAGATGTTTACTGTCTTTCAACAGATGATGGGACGAGGGAAGAAACAGTAATTGAGTAAATAACTACAATTTTGAAATTGTGAATAAAGTAACGTATCATTATTCCAAGATCTTTATTTGTTTGATGACGCACAGGTAATATTGTTAGAGAAGAGTCTTGCAGTTGGAGTAACGTTAATAATAACTGCATTAAGCACAGGAGGAACTACCTTAATACCATTGAATACAGCCAATGCGGCGAACATAAACTGTGCAGGAGTACTGACTACATGTAATGGAACTAACCAGGGGGACAATATAATTGGAGATGATAAAACTAACTCTGTTTGCGGCAGAGGTGGTAACGATAGGATTATCCTGTTTGCAGGAGGTGACGGAGCATCCGGCAATGAGGGAAACGACAATATGAATGGAGGAGAAGGCAACGACGTATTCATAGGAGGCTCGGGCAGCATCGGTACAGGTCCTGGCGGAGGGGCAGATAACCTCTTTGGTGGTTCGGGGAATGATGCAATAGGTCATGACGACGCTGATTCTCCGACTGTTTCTGATGGGGCGAGAGATAAGATCGACTGCGGCCCTGGAAATGACGACAGGGCATTCATAAATACTAGCATTGATGGCGATATCGCAGTTAATTGTGAACAGGTATTCGCAGGTTAAACGTCTTCAATACTTTTTGTGTAGAATATACAAGGAACAAAATGAAGAGGCGTTTACGCCAGAACAACAGGCCATGATAGATGAGAATTGTAAATCTCTCAAGAACAAGTATTCGTCGTTGTCCGTGGAAGATAGAAATTGGTATTTAGCAAATTGCTGAGACACCACAGTTTGCTTTCCCTAGCCTCCGAGAAATTAGTCAGAACTAGAATATGTATCATTATGCATAAAATATTTTGTACTAATAAAGAGTAAAGTCAGGGGTGTGGGCAATCGTTATCATTATACTCGCTGCATCGTTGGCGATTGCACCAAGTTATTACACGATCGGCCAGACTCAGAACAATACAGTTCTTGAACAGGCTCAAAAGTCCGTAGAAGCGAATCAAAAAAATCAATTACCGTCTCGACTGAGCCTGTACCTAATGCGGTTCAGTTAGCATTCCAAGAGATTACTGGTAGTAGTATGGTGGAGGGGGTGCTTTTTACTTGGGTTATAATTTCTAGTGATAAGGACTTATCTGTAAATTTACGATATGAGGGCGATCCTGCTCCTACTACTCCACCAGTTAGCGTTGCAGCAACTGCAATAACAAAAGGTGCAGAAAGTAACACAAGATGAATGAGAAACAATCAGTGAGCAGGAACTTACCGGAGTAAAGAAACTAATTTCGACTAAAGAACAGGAAATAAGGAACGTTGAGGCATTATCAAAGACGATCGAAGAAGATGAGACTATGCAAGAAAAAATAATTCCTAAGGTAGATAAATTAGTTGGCGAACTTTCTGATTTATTGGATTAGTTAAAAAATTATGGTTAGGTACTGCCCTTATCTTGCAACTCCCAAAAGTTCTAAATTGCTTGAACTAGTTGCCATATTGCTTAAATAATAATTCAGCCGCGTATGATGTATGACTGAAAAGAACGATGCATTAGTTAGGCAAATGAGAAATAACATCGAAATTGCTTACAACCAAATCCAAGTGAATGTGGATGTTGCCTCCAATCTAATGAAACAGAACATCGAGATGGCGTCCAATCTAATGAAACAGAACATCGAGACGATTGCCTCATCAATGAAATACTTGAGTTCCATGAGTGGTCCTATGAAAGATCAGACTGATACTCTGATCGAAAGGACTAGAAATGAAATGTTGGTTATGGCTGACAAAACCAAGAATGAAATGTTGGCTATGGCTGACAAAACCAAGAATGAAATGCTGACAACCGCTCAAAAAGTAAAAGATAACTTGTCGACTGGTTTTTGATCACGCTGCTTGTCTTACAGCGTCAGCCGAAAAACTTTGGGTACTAAATATTTCATGGTTTGAGTTTCTTCTGACCACGAACGTTAGTATTACAAGGGAAGTAAGACCTTGAAATTAAAGATAGAAGATACTTTGAAAGCAAAAGTTGACGACAAGAATGGGCTTCTAATATATAACAAGACGTAATATCTCTACTTAATTATGACTTATAGTAAGGGAAAGATATGCTTCGAATAGTTAAGGCAGATAAAGTCTACGGGGTGGTTACGATAGAAATCGGTGAAGAGGATGTTCGAAAAATAATAGAATCGGTGGACAGCATGGTAGCGAAGCAGCAGAGGACATTATTAGAAAATCTTCCATCCGAAGATCAAGTTAGACAGAGGCTGGATGAATATAACGCACTGAAAGAAGAACTACGAAAGATTTGGGAATCTTTGAATCAGTAAGAGTTAGATACTGGTTTGGATAAATAAATAAATTCTATCTTTTGAAAATGTATACCTTGGCTATTTCTCATCTTCAAAGAAAGGTCTAAAAGGCAGATCAAAACCTGGAGAATTGTTTGCAAACTGCTTTATTGTAATCATCCTGCATATTTTGTCTTGAAACTCTGAGTGTTCGATGAACTTTGTTTTGCAGACAGGACAAACGATTCTAGGATTCAAGAGACGATGATTATATCTATCTAAAAAGGAAGATATAAGGATATTAGAAAAATAAAAATTCACATCATCGCTCAAAAGTTTCGTTTTCCTTGTACTTCAAAACCAGTTATGTACAACAAAATAAAGCAGACGTCTTCAGATTTCCTTAGTCAACTAATAAAACAAGCATTAATGCACTAGTCTTGAATCTACTGGGAGCAAGAACGATAGAAGCAGGTAGGAAAAAAGTATACTTTCTCACGTGTTTAACTTTTAGGCAACAAAACTACTAATGATTCCAGTATGCCAGAGAGTTTTGACAAGCAACTTTGGTTATAGATGCAGGATGTAGTCCATGGGACCCGCGTTGTTAAGAAATTTGTAACTTATTTTAACCTTTACTTTTAGGAGCAAAAAGAATCGGAACATACTTTCGCACCTGTCTAATTACTTTTTTATTCCTATTCTGTTATTAATGCATTAGATCTAGCGCTAACTTTAATTCTAATATCTCATTTTCAAGAGTAATCTTGTCATTTTCATCTCTTGTGTATTTTAACAATCTTTCACAGGCTTGTATTTCTGACAATATTATGTCCTTTTTGTCCAACTTGCTATTTGGGATTTTTATCCTAGCGCTTATCTGTATTTTGGACATCGATATCTAAAAGTCTACAAAGTACTTAAATCGAAATTAACCTAATCAGGTATTTCATGCATAATAAACGCTAACGCTTGTACAGACGGTCCCTCACCCCTTCCCCTTTCTGTGATCTACCCGTTATATTTCACGACTAGTTTGACTAATCTATGAAATATCATCTAGAATGGCCAACTGAACTACAAGCGATAGAAAGAAAGTTTCTGCTTGAAATAGAAGACTTGGAAAAGGAATTTATCAACAAGAAACATGCGGATACGTTCTACCGGATTATTGAGAAGAAAATAGCATTCTTGAAGGAATACCTTGGAATAGTGGAAGCCAATCCAACAATTACACTTGATGAATTAGCAGCATTCGTAGACCATAAATTGGAAACAGAAGAACGGGCGTTAAAGAATGCAAAAAACGTATTTGAAACTGACAAGATTTTCGATAGCGTTAGAATTTTGGGTTGGATAAAGTATTTGATAATCGAAAAGAATGGCCGGGTTCCTGATAAAAAATAGTTAGGGAGAGGTCGTGTTACCGGTCGTGTTACCGGTCATATTAGTTGGGCCAACCATGTTTCCGCTGGTTGCGTTTCCGCTTGTCATATTTCCTTCGGCTGATTTGTACCCCGCAGTCTGATTTCCGTTTACGATATTAGTCCCTGCGCTATAAGACAGCCAACCAATAACCACGGAAAGAACAATTATTGTTGCTAGCAAATTTGTACTTGTCATCATCACTATTATTATTTTGCTTTATAGATTAAAAGGGTTTTAGCATGAACAATTGGGCCCCAGATGTGAATGCAAAAGCCTGAGGCCCAACGTTGATCAAATGAGTTCGTATAATGGAATACAATACAAAGGAATCGTTTCTATAACTACTATTTCGGCCCTAACCGATTAAATACTTTGGACGTATTAGCCAGACAAAATGACTAGGAAGCCATGTGATCACACTAATCTGGTCAAGATTGAACAAGATAGCGAGAAAGGTCACTCTATTTTCAAGTGTTCAGACTGCGGCATGTTAACATCAATGGACAAGCATTTCTGTAAACTTTGTGGCGATTTACCCGTTGATGATATCAGCGAGCATATGCTACAAGTCCATAATTTTGATGTCAATAGATGGGATGCAGTGACTGGACTCGGAACTTAACAAGTGACGGGTGTTCAGATAATAACGCTATTCTTAGTGACTAATAAAAGGAGAAGTACTAACTTGAAGGATAACCCCCCGAGGTTTACCATTCAAGTGAATCACCAAACGCGGCTTTAAGTTTTTTGAAAGTATCCAAACATCTGTGAGTGTCGAAAGCCTTATGCTCGAATTCGATGGGATTTATTCCTGGGTATATTTCCCTGCCGCACAGGATACAGACTTCCTCGCTCATAGCGGTGTACGTCTTGTATTACTTATTAACATACCAGCTCGTGACAGTCCAGATTCCGGCAAACCCTCATAATTTGCCATTGATAGGCCAAGAGGCCAGTCATCCAAGGAGTGATAAGATACAATTCCTTATTTCTATTGTTAGACAAGTACATTTAGATGCGAAGAACAGGAATGCCAAACACTACGACAATATGTGATATCCTGAACACTATCGCTGATAAATACTCTCTAGGGTTGTTTGAGGCAATAGCAACTAATGGAGGTGGAGACGACCTGCGAGAAACTTTGCAAATGACAACAAAACAATTCTATAACAGAACTGCCAAACTCATGAGGCTCGATTTAATCATGGGAAGAGATGGAAAATATTCTCTGACGTCTCTTGGAAGAATATTATACAGTATACTAATAATGCTTGCAAAGGCAATGGACAACAGATGGAAGTTCAAGGCCATAGATTCCATAATTGATAACAAGCAACTGTCACCTACCGAATACGCAAGAACGATAGACGCATTATTTGATGACATTGAGTTAAAACGTATCATAGTCAATGTATCCATCAAGAACCCCGAGTACCTCTAATCGATTTACTTAAAGGCTAGGCTGCTCCTTATTTAGGTAAATGCCCGATAGTAACAATAACAATGGCAACTACAAGGAGGTAGAGCATCCCCGTCGCGTTGCTGGAATGTCATATTGTAACCTTAACGTTATTGCACATGACTTAATAGGATTGCAGGCCGCGTGGTAACGTTGCAGAAGGACGCAGGACCCGTATGCGCGCAATGAGAAAAATAGCACTTTTACATTCTGACGTTTCAAGAGAATGTGCCAAAGAACTATGTCTAAGACACACATCTTTGCCTGAGAATATCGATACAGATATTTGTTCTCACAACTCTAGAATATTATGAATTTGTATAGAAATTAACGCGAGCATTTCCGAAGGCGCTGTGGGGGGCAATCGGTGAGGCTAACCGGTAGTAAACATAGTGGCTTTTTCTGTAACCAATTCTTGCGTGTACAACTATTATCTAGTATGGAGCGTCAATTACAATCACCTTGCCTGAAAAGTCACCTACATCGGCCAAGAAAGATGAGGTTGACCCACACGTACTCAAGGATGCAGAAATAATTACAGAATTAGAACCTACTTTGAAGAAAAGGAAGAAAGCAAAAAAAGAGAACAACAAGAAAGTAGTAGAAACTTTCATGGAAGGCTATAATACAAGAGACAATACCAAAATTCTGTCATGTCTCGCTGAAGATGTGATATGGGAAATGGCTGGTTTTTTTAATCTGGAAGGCAAAGACCAATTTGAAAAAGAAATTAATAACGGGGCTGCCGAGGGCATCCCTATAATAACAATTTCTCAACTTGTAGAGGAAGGTAATATTGTAGTTGCAGAAGGTTCAGTTAAATGTAAACTAAAAAATGGGGGATTTACAGATGCGTTGTTCTGTGAAGTATTTCATTTTGATAACGGTAAAGTAAAAAAGTTGACAACTTATCATATTGAAAAAAAGAAAGCGTAATTAATATACTATCAATCAATTAGAAAAGCCTTTAAGATGTCATTGGAAAGAATACAAATTATATGAAGTAGACTAAAACGGGCGTTTTGGTTCTCTTTTAAGGTAAAGGATTTTGAAGAAGAACCCCATGTAATGGGTCCTAGAACCCAGCCCCTGGCCCTCCAATATGGGGTTTAATTAATCTTACAAAATAGCCAGGAGTATGATTAATGCAGCCGCTCAAATGAGAAATCCGATAATACGAATCGTTATCGAATATTGGGAATAAAGGCTTTCATTTTCCTACAATCCCTAATAGCCGCGAGGCTAGAGAGAAGTTCTGACAATTGCAATAGAAGATCTCAAAAAATTGAATGACATTCTTGATGAATTGGAAAAAGACCTTTTCTTTGAGCACTATAAACAATTAAGATTATTTTATCAGTACTTGGCCCAGACATATAACTTTGATTTAAAAACACATACGGTAGATACTGCTTCAGGGGAAATAGTACCTATTGGTGATAAAGATAAAGTTTATTTTGACAAAATGACAAAATAAGAGCGTGCCCAAGTATACATTCCAAAAATGAGAGATTCTTATTAACATGGCAAACTAGTTTTCTTGGGTCCTCCGTAGGCTTTAGATAATCAGATTTACATTTTGGACATAATTCCATGTTTTACTTTGAGGCTCATGAAGTAATAATATGCGTAGGATGTTTCGGAGGGGGAATATAAGATATTGGTGGGTCAAAGACAAGAGTCCAACAACTATGTCCCAACCGCACCAAACAAGTTTGGTCATTTCGACGACTTGGTGAAATAGTATATGAAATGAATTATTTAAGATTGGACCACCGGAGTAATTTAACCTGAGGTCCAATGATGCGGAGTTTGCTTGCTAACATATCTAAGTGCTATTCAGTCAATGTCTTCTGTTAATAAAGTCATAAATCTCTTTGATTTTGTTGATACTCTGAACAGAGGCGGCAGCCTTACCAGTCATGGCATATTCTTGTAGATCAAGTATGGCGTTCATTAGTCTGCCAGGTTTAGCAGTGGGCGGAAGGGTCTTCCCACTGTTATTGATTGCTCTGTTACTATGACCTTTTCATTTACGAGTATCCAGGAATATACCCTTAGTTACTACCGATATCATAGTTAATTCTTCAATTTACTATCACTTTGACATAAATACTGTATAGTTGGGTGTGAGATATGTTGTGTTGCCAATAGGCTCAGAGGTTTCAGTAAACACGGTAACAGCATCTATTGAATATCCTTTTTCTTTCGCATAGTCTAATGCTGGACCAAACGTAGCCGCTGGACCAAATGTACCAACATCAGCAATTGTAAGCACTAAAGTCATAGGACTTTCATAGAGAACGGATACACCTTGAAAACCCTCAAGGTAATTTGTAATTCCAGTTTGATTTACTTGTGTGTTGTTTTGAGTTTGTGCCTGTGCATTTGTTGTTATGATCATGCTTAGACCCACAATCAAGGTCATCACAAATATTATATTTTTCATATCAATACTACAATTTACTCGCTTATTATTAATCAGATTGCACAAATTCAATAGCAAGGATTCAACATCCAACGGAGACTCTGATAAGTCAGACTCTAAAAGTAAAAGCAAATCTAAAGACCCTAATTGCCTAGAAGATTCGACAGCGGCACTTGCGGCTCTAGGAGAGGTTACGGTTAACCGATGTTCAGGAGATGCTATTCCTTCTTATGATGACGAAAGTCAGGATTTCAAAAAGCCAATGACTGCTACCGAACAGGAGCAATTCGAACATGCCTACCGACTTGGCTATGCAGCAGTGTTTAATTTGAACGAAAGTACCGTGGCAGGTTATGTGCACGGATTATTAAATTCCTTGAAACCTAATGCGATTAAAATGGGTGCTTTATATGGTATACAGCAAGGACTTGCGAGCCCACCAAATCTTTGGGGAGGAAGGCTTACTACAGAAGAATACTCTGGAAGCACTGGGAATACAGAGCATTAACTTTACTAAATTGAAAAAGTAATATATCAATAAGAAAATTTAGCACTGGGTTTTTAATATTTTTGAGCAAAGCGAAATATTTCCATATGGACGATTTAGCCTTCATGCAACACTTGGCCGAAGTAAAAGCCTGAAAGAAGGGGGTCACTGTAGGCAGGGAAACGAAAGTATGGAAGAAAAGTACAAAATTGTAAGACGCACCAGACATAAACAAATTTTCAAGGGTATTGGTTGGTTTTGCGCCTATTGTAAAAGGACATATTTGTATAAGGATATAACTGAAATATATCAAGGCCCGAAAGAATTGGAAGAAGGCATAAAAATTATGCGTTAGGTTCGTTCGATAAAAAGCATTTTCTCTACTCGCTTAAGCCTAGCATCCATACCCTGCAAAAGTACTTGTGCTTCCAGTAGGTTCTTGAGTTCAGGTCTGTTTGGTACCTGTTTAGACTTCTTGGCTTCGCAGGAGTGAAATCCACCGTTTAGATCTGAAGGATACCACTTACCCAATCTTTCACTCATCCTTATTTCCTTCTTGCAATATGTGCAAGGTTTCATGTAGTCTTGACTCATACAATAACATCAGTATACGTCATATATATGAAGTATGCGTGACGTATACTGTAAATAGTGAGTATGTATAAATATGTTTATGAGTATCGAAAAAAATATGGGACGGACCACTATAGTTGTAGATACTAGTACTAGGGATAAACTCCGACAATTTGGATTCAAAGGCGAAACATATGAAGACATAATTTTGAAGTTGATGAAGTTCTATCAGGAAGGTAAAGCCGTCAAGACAGAAAGCAAAGAATTAGCGGCTCAACGGTCACCCCAACGGTGAAACATTCTAGATTCTGCTAGCATATCGCAGTATTCATATCATTACAGGAAGGTACTGAAGAAACGAATCCTGGACAACGCAAAGAACTTACCGACAATATACATCTGATCACAAAAGCGGAAGATAAGTTACAATCGCTATAACCTACACCAAATACGATAAAAAAATAGAAAAGTTTAGTCGTCTTCTTCTTTTACTTCTGTTTCTGTAGTTGTGTTGCCTTCGTCATCAGTTTCGGTTTTAGTTTTCTCTGTTCGTTCTTTATCTGTCATCGGAGTTCATGATGTTCCGTACCTCCTTAAGTCTTTTGTTGCGCAACTTCTAAAAATTCCAGATGGGCCATGTATGAGCAATTATACGTCCATGGCCCACCTGTAGCCCCAGACCCCACACGGTCGCCCCAGACGATCCGCTAATCCATACAAGTCAATAAATTATTAGAAGGTTAAACTAAAAATTGGACCCCCGGCGTGGATACTACTTGGGGTCCCCGTCTGTCTTATAGCCTGTTGAACATTAGATTGGACCCCAGATTCCTTGAAGACCTGAGGCCCAATGATGAAAGGATGCGTTGAATAATAATGGTTAATAAAATATTATAAGGTTTAAGCAAAATTTATTTTCCTAAAAGTAGAATATAGAAGCACGTCCAAGTTCACATATGACGAAAGAAATCTGGATTAAGGCCAAACGAACCACTTAAAGGTCGGGCTGCTCCTTTATTTAGGTAATGAAGTTCTCACTTACTGAAAAGCGAATTCTAAAACTAATGATCGTTGATTGTGAGTATCATCACATGACCGAAACAGAATCTTTGAATTATATCAGAAGGCAATTTGGTAGAAGAATTTCGCGCCGCACTTATTATAATTACAAGGGCATAGTTTACAAATTATCTAACAAGAATATCAGAATGATACCGAAGTGGATTAGAGGTATATACTTAGGAACCCTACAAAGAGACATGGAACAGGCCCCTTTAGGTACTGTATGATATGATTGATATATTTTCACTCACAAGTGGATTACCGCAATCCCTTAAGAAGACGTTATCGGGCGCTGACAAACTCTTAACACGACATAAGAGAATGTTAAACCAGAATATATGGGAAGTGCGAAATTCTAAGAAACAACTTGCGGGCGTTCCTGCAAATGCGACTATTAGAGAAGAACATGTTAAATGTAAGAAATTTCAGTGTATGATGTGTCCTCACGGTCCATACTACTACGCATACTGGAAGGAAAATGGGAAATTGAAAAAGAAGTATATAGGTACGAAATATGACAAAACGTGGAGAAAACAGATCAAAACAGGATCCAAGTGCTAGGTATCGCTAGTGATATGCGTCAGAAATGAGAAAAAATGATAGTTGCATATAAGTATTAGGTGCATCGGTAACGGGGAATCGTGCACTAGTAATGGAATTCTTAGGTAACTTATATCATAGTTACTATAAGGGCTATAGTAAATTAATGACCTGGAATCGGCCCTGGATTTGTACAATGACAGAGTTCAGAATTATGCTGCTAATTTTTGTAATCAGTTTTGTTGTAGTTGGTGGATTTCCCCTCGTTGTGATCGAATGAACAGAGGCGTCTAGGCAGGATCAATTCCTTAAACAAAACACTTCTAACGAAGTCACCTATAACTCATCCAGAAAATGTCAGGGATTGGCTGATTGTTTTGACGGCTTAGTTACAGACATCATTGATGGAGATACGATTGATGTAAACAGTGTTAGAATTCGTTTGGCATTGGTAGACGCGCCAGAAGTGAATGAAACTGGGTTTTCTGAAGCACGCAACTTCGTAGAATCGAAATGTGGAATTGGTATCCTGCAACAGTGGATGAAGATGATAGACAAAAAGGAGGCTCCTTTAATAGAGTGATAGCACAGGTGTTCTGTGGTAATAATGATTTATCGATTAACGAAGAAATATTATATTCCGCTCATGCCACCGTGTACCCAGAATTCTGCAACGTCAGCGAATTTGCTACGAATAGTTGGGGAGTGAAATATTGCGCTGGCGACGAATTACAGGAAGGCTTATTGTCACTACCATTTCAGAACAAAGGAAACGGATCGGTACAAACAGATACCATAAAGAATTGCGATGCTTCGTATCCAGACTTTTGCATAAGTTCACCTCCACCTGATTTGGATTGCAAGGATATCTCACGAAAAATGTTCACCGTACGTGGTTCCGACCCGCATAGATTTGACCTCGACGGCAACGGAATGGGCTGCGAAAGTTAATCCTTGCTGATGTACCAAGTTCAGATTCTATAACTATCAATGCTACACTTAAGAAAGGCGATATTATTGAAACTAATCTTCACTTTCAGAACGCTACAATAACTTTCGGCGGCAACAGTATTTGTCCAGATAACAGTTGTCAAATGGAGTTTCAAGATACAACCTTTAATGAATTTGGCCAGGATAGAATTCTTTCAGGTACACTCAAAGTTGAAGACAAGGCACAATCAACAGCGGACTTCAAATCATTTACTTACTATAAATTGTCTGGAACATTCCATTTAGGTAGAAGCATGGAGAATGCAAAAACTGGTGAAAAGATTTTGTTCTATAATGGAAACCTATGTCTTGACACTGAGGACGCTATTTTTAACCCTAAGTTAGAATTCGAATCAACGGTAAAGTTAACCAACGATGCATTCCAACTTGACGGTAAAAAAGTCTCTCCATAGGCATAAACCTCATAATAGATTTCATCATATTGAACAACTCAGGTGTTCATGAAAGTTTATCTTTTGTTTTCGACGAAGAATATGCGACTTGGATATTTAATCGGTTGAAACTTGGAAAATTGATTTAGATTCAAGTTCTGTTTTACTTAAGTATCATTGTGTCTAGCATTATGAACTATGACAAACCGTAGCAGACATGAGATTTTTGCGTCAATTCTGGATTCCGCATCCGAAGACAGAGAAGAGATGATCATGACGAAATTAATGTATAATACGTTCTTGTCGTATACTCAGATAAGAGACTGTATAAGAGAACTAATCGGTTATGGACTAATAGAATATCAGAGAGATACTTCAAAATATACTGTGACTCCGAAAGGACATCGTTTCTTACATTTAGTTGAAGAAATGGGAGACATACTGAAAGTTCGGCCGATGCCAGAATACTAAAGTGGGATAAAGTCGAACATCTCAGGTTAGCAATAGAAACTAAGGAAAATTATTGCTTTAATCATATTGTAGGTTTACCACAGAAAGACGGGAAGGATTACCGTTATTTGGTTATGAAAAATTATTGTATGATAAATTAATGAACGTTGATGGCAGTTTCAAAGACAAACATCTCTGCGTCAAGAAAGCAACAGGATTAGGTGTAACGGAATTCATGTTAAGAATAATGGCCTGGCTATGCACACATCAGAGATCAATGGATGCAATCGATAACAGCCAGATGTGCATAGTCACAGGTCCAAATATTGAGATGGCAATAAAACTAATACGTCGTTTGAAGAATATTTTCGAAAGAAAGTTAGGGCTCATATTTCAGATTAAAGAAACAGTTCTTGAACTAAATGGCTGTACAATAGAAGCATATCCTTCTAATCATATCGATGCATTCAGATCTTTAGAGAATCCCAAAGTTCATACTGATAGATGAAGGTGATTTCTTTCGTAAAGTCAGAGCAGGAAGATGTTAGGTTTGTAACGGAACGTTATATCGGTAAGTCAAATCCGTATATTGTGATGGTATCAACACCTAATGCACCTAACGGCTTGTTTGATAAGATAGAACATGAACCAGAAGCGTCATGTATTTACAAACGTCTAAAGTTAGATTATACTTACGGTCTTAATCGATTCTATACTAAAGAGGAGATAGACAAAGCAAAAAAGTCTCCATCGTTTGGTAGAGAATATGATTTACAGTATCTTGGATTAATTGGGAATACATTCCACACCGCAGACATTGAGAGGGCTATACAGTTAGGCAAGAAATACACGACAATAAACAAATTCGCACAGAAAGCAATGGGAATAGACCCAGGTTTTGGTTCTTCACCTTTTGGCATTTGTATTATACAATTCAGTGATGGTATACTTCAAGTATTGTATGCAGATGAGTTTGAACGACCAAGATATGAAGACATGACAAAATCTCATGATTTCCAAATAATGGAAAATTTAGAATCTGTATTACGCAGAATACTAAAATATATGTCCGTTCGGAAAGCACTATGAAATTTCCAGCCGTGCTAATATTAGTTATAGTCATGATCACTGCTAACATATCTGCAACATTAATTCTCGCGGGTAACCAAATGAGCGCCTTTGCTCAAAGAGAAACGAATACTGGCAACGTTACTTCGGAGCGGATACAAGAACAAACTCAATTGAATGCGAGGAAAGAAACGTAAGAAGTGAAATTGACCCAAATGGTCGTGAAGATCGATCTTCCGATACCAGTGACATTAATTCTGAATCTGAGCGGATCCCGCGAACGAAATATAATGACGACGGACAAATAACCTCAGATGGTGATACTACAGTCATCTTCATCTCCACCTACTCGTGAAGTTCCAGTCTACACCCCTGAAGTGGACAGGATTCAAATTCAAATGAGGTAGGGAATTCAACCCCAAACGAAGTCGGGTAACAGGATTCGATGGTACACAAATCAGGACCATATCAGCAAAAATGAAGTTACAATAGAAGATCCGGCTCAGGTTAGAAATATCAGAGGTCACGCTGCGTTAGAATATGCTAGAAATCTTGGGACAGATGGAGTTGCAGAAGAAATTGATAAAATGGTTCGGGCAATACAGGAGGAATGGCAACAGATCATGCAGTCGAAATGTCTGGGTGCAAGCCGGATCCTGACCTTCGAGCCTTAGCAAATTCAAAGTGTCTAAGTTCTTATTGCCGTTCCATGGACAAGTAAGTAGCCACAATAAATATGGCAGTAGAATTGCCACCGCAAATAGAATCAGCTCCACTGTCCAATCCTGATGTCTGGGTTGTCCTCCTTCCACCTCCAACTGAAGAACCAGCAAACTGTGATCCTCAAGTTGCCAAATCCTGCTTCCCTGAATCAGGAAAATCACCTGTACTCCCGCTGAAATAAGTGGGCAACATGCAAGTCCGGCGTCATCGAATGTGAACAGACTCCACTAAAGCACGATATACTATGTCAGGCGGAATATCCTGACGGTCTAACCTGGCAAGGAGTTTATTTTACACCACCTGTAGGAAAACATCAGTTCTCTGAGCAACTTTGCACACCAAATCCGAACCCCCCACCATTCAAAAACTGTGTCATAGCCTTTTTTTAGGCGAAACGACCCGCATACTCTTTTTTTAATCGATGGACTAAGGCCATACGAATTACTTAAAGGTTGGGCTGCTCCTTATTTAGGTAATGGCAGAAAGCGGCGGATTAGAGAAAAGCGACAAGAATTAAAACATTTACATGTCTAATATGCGGTAAAACGTTTGAATCTAAGGATACTTGAATGCTACAAGGTTGAAGGTATCATCACATGACCGAAACAGGTGCACGTCGTATAGGGGAATAGTGCACTGTAAGTTCTAGTCTTAGGTAACTAAAGGATTATGTATTTTAGGATCCGTAGTAATTTAACGGAACCAAATTCATCATTGGGCCTTAGGTCTTCAAACAGCCTGGGCCCATTTTGTTATATCGCTCGCCGAGTATTGACAGACCGGGGCCCCAAGGCAGTATCCACTCTGGGATCCAATTTCAGCCTGAGTTTAGTTGGCAAAAATTAAACTTAAACTAGCATATTGGTGGGCTAGGAACTAGGAACAAACCTAACCCACCAACCAAGCCAAAAGGTATGGAGGCTAATGACGTGATGTTAATTTATGGGCATTAAATTGTTTGAAGATTAAAACGTGATATAGTTAGTTGGAGTATTATTAAATGAACCATAATGGTTCAACCAGTGAGTATCCGCCAGAGGTTGATATTCAGCAGGTCCCAGGGCTATTCAGGATAGAAAGCAATGTTTAACTACTATGATATAAAGCCAATTTCATGTCAAATCCACAGCAACAAGAAGAAGAAAATGAAGTTATCGCCCATCGTTTTCACATGGATATATTTCAAAAGGGAGATTTGTCAGGAGCAGACCAGATTCTTGCAGAAAACTTTGTTTGGAGAAATCCAAATGTTCCTTCAGAACTGGCGCACGGTCCGGAGGGTGTAAAGAAAATCGCTTCCGCGGCTAGAGACATTATGCCAGATCTTAATATTACACATGACTATACTATGTCCAAAGGCGACCAAGTTTTGATTCGATGGACAATGACTGGTACACCAAAGAAAGAACTTTTTGGAATACCTGCAAGCGATAAGCCCACTACTGTCGTAGGTTTCGATCTCTTCAGGATTGCCAACGGCAAAATCGTTGAAATGTGGCAGTTGTTTGGTCCTGGGACATGGTAATATGGTCACTTCATTTGATTCAGGCCAGAGGTTTTAGATGCCACACATCAACCTCTGGTTTTAGTTATCGCTCCCGTCAAAGGACTTTAACAATTTAATATCTTTATGACGATTATACTTTACAGCATAACTTGCTCATCAGCCAGGGGTTGAGACGTCATGTCACCCAGACGTCGGCCCCTGGCTTTAGTTTTAATTAGTCAAACAGAATAGATGCGCTAGGTGCTGAACTCACCTAACCCACCATTTATCAAATCTCGCTTCGACTTGATACCTCCATTATAATCATAAAGTTATACGAGTACATAGGGCGCAAAATACTGTTCAAACGCTATTCCAGGTGCAATTCGTTCATTTTCCTATAAACTGAACATTAGATAAATTCTCGTCTAGTTTTCAACCGTTGGGGGAAGTAGGCTCCCTTTCTGAATCATGATAGCCACATTATTAGAGTTGGGTTAGTTATCTTTGGGTAGGAACCTTTAGGGATTAGGTAATATTCTAGTACGCCCTGGCTGACAGTAGGTAGTCGTATCTGGATCGTGACTCTCACAATCGGCACCATTCGCTACTACATTCGTATTTATCCCTCTGTTTGAACAGGTATCAGCGTTTGCGCACGTTGTAGACTGAGTGTTTGAACTCGAAGGCTCAAATGAGCCTGCTTCATTAATACAAATAGTTGCCATCCTTGCGCATAAAAGATTCTGATTATTCCCATCCCCTGTTGCACCATTAACACAGTCTAACCCTATGGAGAAGCAGTTGTTGGTCTGTGTATTATCGTTACCTGATGCAGTATTAGCACAGACAAATCCGACGTTTGTACATTCTACGTTCTGAGTATTTCCGTCGCCTCTCACCGTATTAGCACAAGAAACTATATCCCTGCAATCAACGCCCTAAGTATTTTGATTGCCTTCTGCTGCATTAGAACAATCTCCTGAAACAAATAAGCAGTTTATTCTTTGATCGTTATCATTATTTAGATCAAAGCCAAATCCAAAGCCACCTGCAGTATTTTTGCACCCGTTATTTCCTACGGAATTGCAGTTTATTATCTGATTATTGCGATCACCGAACACGGTATTACTACAGCCGAATGTTCCACCGGAACTGCAGGTTATATCTAGAGTGTTATCATTGCCCCTGAAAATAAAATTCCCACAACCCAGGATACCAGGAATTTTATTTTCACAGTGTATGTTCATACTATTTCGATCGCCTGGCTGGCCAATGATATTCACACAATCAATCAACTGGTTTTCTCTACATTCAATCTTCTGAACGTTTTCATTACCTAATGCACTATTTACACAGGCAGCGCCCCCATTCTCTTTACACTCAATCGTTTGATCATTATCAATTCCAACTGCTTGATTGCTACATACTAACTGTCCACTTCCTGCACAATCACTGTTTTGGGTATTCCCATTTGAAATCGCAAGGTTATCACAAATGGCCTCTGCAGTAGAACTGCAAAAATTATTCTGAATGTTTCCATTCCCACCTAGAATTTGATTGGAACATTGAATACCTCCACCAAAATCGCATTGATTGCTTTGTGTGTTGTCGTTGGTAGAGGGAGAAAGAGAGGGTCTGCCGTATTGGAGCATCCTGAAACCCCTACATTTGTACAATCGTTGTTCTGAGTATTGTCATTGCCGTTTGCTTCATTCCTACAAGTAGAGAAATCCGTGCAAGTATTGGTCTGACTATTACCGGTTCCTGCACCTGGGTCATTTTCGCAGGTAGAAGTGGCATCACAGTTATCAACTGCAAATGCAGATTGTTCAAACATTATAGAGTTAGCAAGAGCCACAGTGCTTATGATCAAAGAAGCCATTATAGCTCATGACAAATACTGTTGAGATAATCACGCTGGCTACTCTTACATTATTCTATAAAAACTTTCTAGATAGTTAGGAAGTTTATTTTAGTATCTTTTTAATGCATTCAAAAAAGTCAGTAGTGTCTTGCGTTCAAAAAGTCTGCAATTTCTTTAACTTTGTTGATACTTGGAACAGAAGGCAGCACTTTGTTGATACTCATTTACAACCCCTCTGCCTTGAGTATTGTGTATGGGGTAGGTTCGGAGATAAGGCTAACTAAATGCTGAAATATCGGGTTGTCAAAGGTTCTCTGATATGGCTTTGGGAGAAAAACTCTTTGAAGAAAGAGGCAACATCGTCGTGGTCAAAGTGATAAAAGTACATCCAGTTGAAGGGGAAACAACAGAAATTACATTTACTTCAGAAATTAAAGGAGAAGGTAAATTTCCCAGTGGCAAAAATCTTGGCTCAGGTACAATGACTAAATATTCACAGGGCATAATTGATGCCGCGTATCAAGGAACTTTTACAACCCAAGACGGAGATCAGTTCATGTGGTGGGCACACGAAAAATGCAAAATAGTTGAAGGTGGCAAGATCAGAGGGCTGGTCATAGTAACAGGATTTACGAATTCACAGAAATTATCTTGGATGAACAATCTAGTTATGGCACTGGACGTGGATGGCTCTATCACTTCCCAAGAATTCAAGGCAACTGCATATGAGTGGAAATAGTACGGCAACTGTGACGTGACTGTAGAAATAAAGCAATTAGCAATGACAATACTCAAACCAACTACTGTGACTCTGTTCCAGGTCCTGAGGGATGTACTAGTCGTGCAACTGGTGACAGAAATTTACAGAATATGGATTGTTACTTACCGACTAAGAAACTTTCGTTTCTGAGGAGGCTCGCATTAATAGTGGAAATGGTAACAAATCCTTGGCTGAGCGGTCCAGAGAGGAACAGGCAGAAGAATGGAGTAACAAAGGAGCATCAAGGTTATCAAGAACAAATCTTTTCTATTCTTAGGAATGAACCACTTGGATTTGGGATGTGCGCTCACGGACTTATGTAAACAACATCCATCTTAAATTCAAAGATTTACATAATTTCTCGTGGAAGAATTTAAGATATTTAAGGCACTTAATACAGGCGATTTAGGCAAGTTGTGATATGGTAGATAGTTGATTGCCCTCTGAGAATAATATAAAAGCTTTCTTTTAAGCGTCTAGCGCAGTGTCATTGTTAAGAGGTTGACTGAGACAGCCAACAAACAAACTTTTTAATCTGCTGTACCAGACACCTATTCATCAGTAAAATCACTCAGTATCCTCCAGGGCCTTCATATAAAATGCCAGGTAAGCTAGTCCGTGAATTTATTAGTGACCCTATAAAAACATTAACAAGAATAGCTCACCGATATGGTGATATATCATATTTTAAACTTGGGCGGGAACATGTTTACCTAATTAATAATCCTGATTTTATCGAAAAAATTCTAATATACGATCATCGCAATTTCAAAAAGGGTAAGAGATTACAGATCGCAAAAGGATTACTAGGAGAGGGATTAGTAACAAGTGAAGGTGAGTTCCATAACCGTCAAAGACGCTTAATACAACCAATATTTCTTCCGAAGCAAATTAAGTCGTACGGGGATATCATGACATATTATGCTACGCGAATGGGAAATAAATGGAAAGATGGCGCGATATTAGATATCAATCAGGAAATGATGGAGCTAACACTTGGTATTATATGTAAATCTGTACTAAATTACGACATAGAATTAGAAGCCCAACAGGTTGGGAAAGCGTTGACCACTGTTCGTAACTATTCAAAGAGACTTCAGAATCCTATTGGCCAAGTGCTTGATAAAGTGCCCATACTGCCCAAGGTTAGAGGTGCTCGCAATGCATTACAGCAATTGAATACGCTAGTTTATGATCTGATCTTGGATCGAAGAGGAAAAGAAACTAAATATGATGACCTTCTTACAAAATTACTTCTTGCACAAGATACAGAGCCTGGAGAACACTCCACTAATCCTGAAACTGAAAATTCTTCCGACAGAATGTCTGATCAACAGGTAAGAGATGAAGTCATGACAATATTTGTCGCTGGTCACGAGACCACGGCTAACGCACTTACCTGGACTTTTTATCTTCTTTCTCAAAATCCTGATGTCGAGAGGAGTCTTCATGAAGAACTAGATTCTGTTTTCTCCACTAGATAATATTGATAAAGATGGTAACAAGATAGTGTCAACTAACGACATTCCAAAATTACATTATACGGAAAAAGTATTTAGGGAATCGATGAGATTGTATCCTCCTGTATGGACTATTGGGCGTTATGTTGAAAATGATTATCCGGTAGGGAGATACAACATATTCTCTGGTTCTTCAATACTGATGAGTCAGTATGTCATGCATCATGATCCAAGATACTATCAGGAACCGGACAGGTTCAATCCGGATCGATGGACCGATGAATTTAAGACTCATTTGCCAAGATTTAGCTATTTTCCGTTCGGAGGTGGAATAAGAGGATGTATTGGTGAGTCATTTGCCTGGATGGAAGGTATTTTGCTCATAGCTACCTTAGCACGAAAATGGGAAATGCGTAAGGTCCCAAGTCAACGTGTTAAACTGGATCCTGCAATAACCCTAAGACCAAAATATGGTATGAAAATGAAGCTTAAACTAAGGACATGACATAAATTTAGAATGCCATCTTTACATTAACTCAAGACTACTACACCAGCATACCACGTTATATCAATCATTAATTACTGAAATAAGGCCAACTTGATTATTTCATTACTTTCTTATTTCGACCCTCTCCTTGCCATATTCTATCAGACGGTAACGTTTTAGCAATCTTCTATTTAGGCCTACCAGAAGTCCCATGCCTGCGACCATAGAAGTATCAACAACTACTAATGGAAGTATAATCATTTCACTTTTACCTGCAAGTTGAGCAGACTCTAACATGCGAAACTGAAATGACCCAGATCCAATGAAAATGAGAGATATGACAGTACGCAAAACAACTGATACTATGTATACAATATGGATGGCTAAACACCCTTTGAATAGATAGAATCATCAGGTGTTTTCCAAAATGAAAGCGAGCGATCAGCATAATGATACGAGGCAAACTGTGAGATCATAAATGCGGCTACATATATGATAACATACAAAATTGGAATGCCGATGAAAAAAGAACTCAATGTGAAATAACAGGCAATTCCTAGACAAATCACGGTTCCTACAATAATTGGTTTTCGTTTAACCTTCCAGCCTTTAAGTGCTTTTCTAATTTTCATGATTGTAATAACTGCAACAATTATTGTTGCAACGAGTACGCTGATAGTGATTGGAAATGACACTTACAAATAGACTTTATCAAAAGGGTAAATAAGAATTTGACGAAGTTTAAAGAGAGGGAATCAATTCGTGCGAGACTTTGGTAAACTGTTGTTTCCCCTTAACCTATTGAATAGCCTGGAATCATGTATTCTTTCTGGCAGTATTAGAATAGCCCAGATCGGACCAGGACATTCAGGATGTGGGTTATATAGCCCTGGCCCGATAACTTCAATTGATCAGCATTCGATTATATCAAACGAAAGTTACTATTCTAGATTGTCAGAATTCTATGACCTAGAGAATCAATTCTTTGGCTTTAAAGTATTTGATGGGCCAAGGAATGAATAAGCAGATATGGGAGAAGGCCTTGGCCCACAGGATGCATGTTGAGTGTTGTAGGGTATCTGAAGAATGTTATTAACGCGTTTAGTTTGTTTGTTATATCAGATGAGTCCATTGACGCACAAACAACAAGTCTGTATTATACCCATTTTAGAACAAAGTATCCATAAATGGAAACGATATTCAACAACCCTATAAAGTCCATCTATGTTTCAAAAAACAATGAAATGCGAGTCGTGTGGTGGTGAGACCGGTCATTTGGAATTAGATAAGTGGAGCATGAAACTAATTTGTAAAGAGTGTTTGGATCATGTAGGGCAACCGTTGGAGGACTAGTAAAATAATTAACCAAAGGTCTCAGATGTTGCGTTTATAGACTACAACCGGATACTAACTAACTGGGTTATTAGTAACGGATAGAGTGCGCAAGAAATACTGATATGACTAATCTTCTATAATCCTGAAATATCATAGAACCCAATATACTTCACTCACTAATATGAGGGCCGCTATAGAGGCGATCGGTGAGGCTAGCCGAAAGTAACTATAGCGGCTTTTTCCTTGAAAAGTGCAAATGTTCAGATTAAAGGAAGAGCGAGCGAATTACTCCTATTATGGAGTTTGAGGCATCATTCCGACACCTAAAACGTCTTATATTTTGATGTAGATGAAATAACATCAAGTCGCACCCCGACTTGATTTGGTGGGCTTGGGTCTTCGTGGTCGTTGTTCCTGGCCCACTGATATTTATGTAAAGTTGATACTTATGGCTGCCTAGGCAGCACCTATGATTAATCATAAACAGGGCTGAGTCTGACTGATATATACCAGGTACGAACGTTAGAAATGAAAAAATATTATGAACAGGACAAAGAAGTACCTATTAAACCGTAATATCGCCTTTTACAATTTTGGTACTGGAGTATATGAAACTAAGGATGGGAGGACAATGTCATATGAAGAAACATTGAGAAATAAATGGAAGTGTGAAAAGTGCTCTGAATCGTTTCCCAATTACAAAAATTTACTGAATCACAAAAAGGAGAATCATTCTTATTGATGGCTATTTACAAAACTCGAACCTGACTTGGTTGGTGGGTTACGTTTTCTTCATTTTCGCTAGCCAATCAATGCTACCTGTGCTTAGTTAAGAAGGTTTGAATTCTAGTTTTGTAGCAGCCTTTGCAGGCATTGGTCTCATAGTCAACATCCGTAGGCCAGTATTGCCATTCATAGAGTTTATCCCACGGTCACATATTTGGTCCTGTGACTATGCACATCTGTTGACTGTTCCTAGTTGCTTCCTGGCTATTGCTCGTGCATAGCCAGGCCATTATTCTTAACATAAACCCTGTAACTCCTAATCCAGTTGCCTTCTTAACCCAGAGATGTTTATTCTGGAATGAGTCCCTTTATTATACATTAAAGCATCAAACAACGTTTTTTCATAATCGTATAACGGATATTCAATTCCGTCTTTATGTGGAAGGCCAACGATATGATTAAAGCAACAGGAAGGATAGTGTAGCGCTACCCCATCCCCCTCTGCTGCTTGTCTTATAGATTGTTCTGCTAACTTATAATATTCTTCTCTGCTCCAAATCCAGAAGGGGTTACCTTGTAAGATATCAAACGATGATGTTGTTTCTTGGTGTTGTCTTGCTTTCTGGGGTCGCTGGTAAGGTAATGCCATTTCCTACTATACTTGGAGCAACGTCAAAGTAATTAGAAAGTGTTATGTTTAACCTGTGTAACTCTGCCATTGATGTTTGCTTTACTGTTGTTGGTTCCTTATCTGAATCTATTATAGCATGATGCTTTTTCTGTAGATCAATTATCTCGCTTATCCTTTCCTTGAATTCGTGGATGTATTCGTACTGTCCTTCACGCATTGTCTTATACCAATGAGACGAATCTTTCTTTATACGCTGCCTAATATTATAGATCGTCTTTTCTGTTATCGTCTTTTTCGTTCGTTCATAGACTTCATTAATGATTTCTATGTCCGGAACTCTCTTTATCGATAGAGTAGTGACTATGCTCTGGATCAGAGTTCTCTCTCTACATGTGAATTTAGGCACCTCCTATTTACCGACTTTCAGAAAATAAGTCTTACTTAATACCCTCGCGCAATAGATGATCTTATGGGTTTTGACGATGATATCGAATGGATCAGAGGTAACATCTCGCGTTGGTTAACAGAGCATGAGTACTACTCGAAGGCCATATTCAGTTCTGATTTGCTTGGTTTGTACCATTTTGAGACTGTGGATGAAATCTATTGTTGGCCTATTAATAGCAGGGAGGGATATATCCAACAGGGTAAATTCGGCGACAAAGAAAATCCGCTAAACTGGGCGTTGATCTATCGATATGATCCTGACGGTTCGAAAAGGGTACTTATGAATATCGGTGATTTGTTGGTCCATGTCCCATTAAGAGAAAGATTGAAATGGAAAAAGTATTTTATAGGCTTGGAAACGGATTTTAAAAACCTCGATAAGATATTATTTTGCGACCTTCTGGTACCTGAAGAAAAAGATTATTTTCTACAGTTTTGGAAAGAACGGATCAATAAATCTTCAGATTAATCCCTCATTCAATCTCGTGGTTTAGCACGTACAAACAGCAGAATCTAGAATGTTTCACCGTTAAACATTGGTGTTTTGCAAGTGTCCACGAGAAAGGTTTGGCCGATTTTAACCAGCGAAAACAATCAGACCTAAGGCCCCCCTCTCTCAAGGGTTCTATCCACTAAATAAGTCTGAAATTATAACGACCGTTGCTTTACAAACCAACCCCTGAGGGGCCGGGTTCATTCCCTTACCAGATCCTTCATTCGTCCACCTGTCCGGCCCTTCAGACATAACAAACTGACTAAATGCATTAATAATAAATTCTTGTTCTAATAGTGCCGACGATTCAAGCATTGATGGCCCAAAAATTAACTCACCACTATTCAGGCCCATCTATGTCTAACCATTGTTAGCAGTTTCTTCAGTTTCAGAATTCTCGTATAATATATTTCCAAGGAAATATCCGTCTACCGATTCGATCTTTCCTATCCAGATTGGTACAGCCATATCCATTTCAACGGGCCGTCCGCCTAAGTGAAACACTGGATCCTTCATACACACGTAATTAAATGCAAGATGTCCGTTTTCATCTACTGCCCGGAGTTTGAGTAAATTTTGAGCAAACTCCCGTATTTCCCTCCTAAATTCTGGCGTTTCATTACGAAGACTATCGGTAATGGTAATTCCTAGTTCCTCATGGAATTGTTTTAACGACATTAACTTACCACTTATGAGCATACCCTTCACCGTTAATGTTATTGGTATCAAAGTATCCGGGACTGAGTTTACTAATCTTATCATAAAGTCTAAAGAGATTATAGCATTCTGAAAGTATTCCATCCTTTCTTCGTCACTCAGCGGAATCTCCACCCCTATCTAGACAAAATCCTTCATTCGTGGTTTCATTTCTCTCTCTTGTTAAGATAAGATTCGAGAGAGTCTATAACCAAAGTAGCAAGAGACGTGTCGTTATCCAAAGCATACCTTTTGGCCCGTTTCAATAATTCTTTTGGTAGTCTAATTGAGGTTTGGATTTGGCCTTCCACAATTTCAACAAAAGACATATCAAGTTATAAACTTACCATGTTGGATTTATACCCTAACAACATTACAACAATACTTATTAGTGTGGTATTTACACCAATACAGCATGTCATACAATAAACCGTGCACGTATTGTAAGAAGGAGATCAGAATGAGCCAAAGATTGGGAAAATGGTATCCTTCAGACTTGATGGGGGACCGCATTACTGTGAGAGTAAGGTAAAGGAGAAAAAACAGCAGCCAGCGGATCACAAAGAGAATAGCGGCTCGAAGTCTCCACAGGCAGAGAAACAGCCACAACTTAAGAACATCCTAGAGGCACAACTTCTTTTGGAAAGGTTGGATGCCAGGGTTAAGAAGTTAGAACGTATAGTGGTGGACCCGCGAAAATGACAAGCCAATACTCGCTGTACCCTAACCCATAATTTATTAGACCACTAATCTGAGCCTATTCTCTTGACTGTAAGATCTAAACCATTTACCTGTAATTACGAAGATAAATTGAATGAACATTCAATTTGCAATAACCCAGTAAAATACGAACTAAGAATTCAGGTAGATACTGGAGCCTACGCTTGGATAGCATTTTGCGGACGTCATGCCAGGTCTATTGCTAGAACAACAGGAGCAAAGAAATACGATGTTAGACCAGTAAAGGTAATAAGATAAAGAAATGTGGGATTCTAATCCGATCATAACAAACTAACTCAACGCACCACGAGTCTAAAGTCTACGAACTTCGCAGACTGCAATTCCTTCTTAACTAATTAATTTAGGCTTATCTGCCACTATCGGTTTTCTGCTAGTTATGCAGTGACAATAGGCGTAAAGGCTATTGACTTGATAAAGAGATCTATATGGTAGGGGTTAATGATGTCCAATTCTAAGCCTCCTGAAAAACAATCATCTCTACAAATTATTGCAATAGTTTGTACCAAGTTAGAACAAGGCGTACCTGAAGAAGAAATTCGCAAGTCCATAGATCCTAACAACGAGTATGCTTCAGATTTTCTTAGATTTTATGTTGATTTTGCCATGGAAAATAACTGGATAACCAAAGAACAGGAGGGAAAATATACTATCACAAACTACGGGAAAGAATTCATAAACGTATTTCTACCAAAAGATTCAACATGAGTATTCAACCTTTGTCTTTCTTAATAAAATAAAAATAAAAAGGATAAGACTGGTGCGTAGTTATACTTCATATTCCTGTCTAAATCTGTTCTTGCCTTACTAGAGAATTTCAACCGATCTTATCGCTGCAATATTGTTTACCACTTTTTGTTAATTCGATAATGTCATTATTTGTAAGAATTAGCCCTTCTTCTGCGAATTCGTCTAAGACATTATCCACGAAGGAACGATCAAATCCTGCAAGATGTTGATCATAGATGGAGGATATTTGAAACTTAGTGGAAGTCCCATTATTCATAGAATCCTTATGTCTTTTACAAAGTTCATCCATGAAGTTTTCAATAATCCGTGCTTTATCATTGAATGACAATGGCTTCTACAATGAGTAAGAATTATTTATCTTTTGGTGCAAATCTACTCATTAGTTCACTAGCCTCGTAACCGGCCCTGACTAAATCGGGTATCGATTTTGTTCTCCATTCCCTTAGCGTTAATTGTAGGTTCATTTACAGTTGTCGCACCGGAAGCGTATAAGAAAACGAAAATAGATTATTATCGCGCCCGATACTCTAGTTAAAGTTGTCCAGGTCCCGGACCTGTGGAAATGAAATTTATTTAACTTTTAGGGCTTAGTTAGTTGTCTGATATGCAATCGAATTCTATGCGAAAGACCGAGATAAACGGACAATCAGGCGGCGTATCAAGTAACGTAAGTAACAGAGAATTAACTCATCTAACCGAAATCTTGCGATTACATGCATGCCCCGTTATTTAGTTGCGTTCCCTTCTTCTTCTCAGATAATCAATAAGGAATGTCGAAAACGTTCCTACTATCACACCGGCGAGGGTTCCGGATGTGACCCAAAGGGTCGTAAATGTTTCACTGACAGTAGGTGGCGCTATTACATTTATTGTTAAGTTTGCCGGACTAGTTATATAGCCAGTCGTTGGATATTTTTTAGATGCCTGAAACTCGGGATACACAACTTCAGTCACTGTGTCAACCGTAGTGGCTAAAGGAGTAGTTGTGGGCGATGTCGATATGTTGTTGCTATTAACAATGAAGCCTCAAATGGTATATTGTATGTTCCTATTACTGTTTGTGGAGAAACCTGTACCTTAAACAATGAAGGTTGAATCGTTTGGGCAGATACATGTAAGCCCCTCAATTAGAAATATGCTCCATTATCGAAAGATATATTGGTAACAATATTAGAAAAAGAGTATCTATGTCTGCGGGACAAGGTGTGTTTCTCCTTGTCTTATGACTACCTCCTCTGGTGTGTTAATATGTCAAGAGTAGCGGGAGGAATAGCGATCCAGTTTGTAAGATCTCTAACTTCATTAGATTTGTAGGATTCGGCGGTCTAAAATGAAAGCCGTATGCTTAGGAGATTTAATAGACTTAGATCCAATTGCAGTTTAACATACCCTGGCCCAATGGTAGTTCCATTATAGGATTCTGTATAGTTTATCTTAGACTCTATCAGTGCAGAGGAACCTGTAGACGATGATTCGTAAAGATATTCGCTCCATTTTCCATCAATTGCTTCGATATAAAGATTGTAATTGGCTACGTTATATCCTGAAGTTGGAGCAAGGAAGGAACAGCGATAAGCATACCATACGTAATCCTTTTCGAGTGGTTCATTATAAGTAGAAGCATTTTCCAATTTGTTGTTAACCAAAATATAGTATCTAGTGTTTTTCCATCGCTAAAATAATCAACTGCCAATAGGTTTGTATAGTCAGAACTCCTTAGTTGAGACTGCTGTCATTACCATGAGTTTGAACCAATCATTTTTCCGATTGTGATTACTTCATCGGTTATGAAATTTTGATCAAAAGCAGGCAATGCGACCAAAGCGTTATTTGAAACGGAACTAAAGATTATTATTGTTAATAGTAATATAGAAATATACATCGATAGAAGTTAGGGTCGAGGATATTATTGTTGCGATTCCAAATCCTTTATATGAGCTATGTCAGCCATAGGTGAGGTTCATCGGTTTCGGTAAAATAGATGTTTTATTACGCTATGGTTATAATAGATAGGTAATGGAGGTAGCGTATACAAAGAGGAATTAGTTACACTGAAGAGTGCTTGAAAACTTATCATGTTTTCGCTTAGATAGTAATACTAATACTATCTAATATTCATAGCATAAAGACTACAACTATAGCGGAGTTTGGCCAACATTTGAAGACATTTCGATAAGGATACGATAAGTATGGATTAGATGATACCAATGTTAGGAGCAGCCCAACTCTTAAGACTAAGCAAGGCCACTTCTGTAGCCGATAAAGATATCAACGTAGTCGAAGTCATTGCAGACTCTCTAAATAATGATGGTTATTTGTAATAGACAAAGTCTACAACATCTTAAATATTCAATAATGCCAATATTCTTGTGATAGGTTCACTTCCTGCAATGTGTCAGTTTAGAACTCGGGGTTACGTAATCTCCGCATTGTTAATTACACTTTTAATAATTCTAGCACATCCAGCATATTCTCTGACACAGGAAGAAAACCTAAGTACCTATGATGATGAATTCTTTTCGATAAAGTATCCGTCTTCCTGGCATATCAGTAGCGAACCTTGGGATACTGGCATGCTAGGGGACTCAGTAGTTTTCCTAGACAATAATCAAATGAACATGAATCAGACTAATCGCATAGCACCCCACTGAGTATGAGCATTCAGTTATCGGTGTAGTTGTCGTGCCAAGGTCATTTCTCCCAAGTTCTAACGACATGAGCCCTTCAGAATTGGTTAACTCTTTCGTGGACTACTTTTTTCCCGGGAAGCACTGAGCGAATCTGGAGCAGAACTAATCACTGACAATTACACATCTCTATCCGGAATTCAGGCTCGAACTGTAACTTACACGGAGGGAGGGTATTATAATTTAGTTATTAACACTGCCGATCAGAGTGATGTCCCAGATTTCATATAATGGACAAGAATCAAGGTATCAAAAGGAGTTGCATGAAGTAGAATCTATCATATCTTCGTTTAAAATTAAAGGGACAAGTGACACTTCAATCCTTTCTACCATTTAATTTCTTCAAATCCATCGATCCAACTTGGCATTCTCTTGGCAGGTTACCAAGTTGAATTACCTTCTCCTAAGAGGGCTTGAATTCTAGATTTGAAGCAGTCTTTTTAGCACTAGGGTGTTGTCCCAGTACCTCCAGGCGATTTTAATTTCTATGTTTTTTATTCTACTACTATGCTCCCGAACATCCATGGATGTAAAACACACAAGTAATCATATTTGCCAATATTCTCGAAAGTAACACTAAAGGTATTGCCAGAACCAGGATATACCTGCTCTAAGCCTTTTGGAAGAAGCCATCCAGAATTAACAAATTTCTCATTGCCATCAAACCTGTAATCTGCATTGGGATTCAGGAATTGCGCTTTTCCGTCAGAATCTATAATGGTTGGACTGAATGTCCTAGAATTGACTGCGATTATCGTATTCATACCTTCTCCAGGTAACAAAACGGGCTCATTATTAGAACCTTGAGGTATGGCTTCAAATTCTGTAGAATTTGAAACAGAAAGAGGAGACACGGCACCAGTCATGGTATCATTATATAATACGAAGGTCACGGTATGAGGCTCGGCTACTTCAGTAGGATTATACCATTCTACTGTTTCGCCTGTCTTGATTTTTGCTTCCTGAGGAATAAATATTGTCAAGTTTGCGTACCATTACCTCCCCCGGTAGCCACCCTTGTTTTTATGCAAGTCGAAGTAACTGTATCTGACAAGGTGGTATACAATATATACTAGTAAACATGACTGCAAAAAAGATTGCAATCGTGATATATGCAACTGCCAAAACAAATCCCCCAACCAATTCAATCTTATATTAAGATCATGATATATAAAAGCGAATTTGGATAAACGCGGTAAACTTACCACATAGTGGCAGTCAGAGTAATTTGAAGCGCAGATATTTTGGGTTACTAACCATCATTGGACTACTTGGCCTGTCAGAAATCAGATGAACGTTACGAAGGTTTGAATTGCAGGTTATTTGAAGACTTTTTAGCACTTGGACGTTGAAGCAGATCTTCTATTGGGCAATGCTGCCATTCGTATAGTTTATCCGATGGCCACAGAAACATATTATAGGAAAACTGGTTCTTGTAGACATGTCTAAAGCATCTGTTTGCTCTGATGGTAATTGCAGATATTCTAGAAACTGCAGATTAAAAACCTTTCCACGTTATTTCAGAATTACTACGGATTTCATAATTTGATTGATTGTTGGAAGATATTCATAAAAGGCTTCAACCGTATTTGAATATGAGAACATGAAAGAGCCTTTACCATTTATAATGGCAAGAACGTTCATCGTTCGACCTGACTCCCCGTTATAATTTGTGAAATCTACCGTGTTACTTACTGTCGGAAAACCATATAATTCGTCCGAATTGGAGGTGTCAGAAACTAAATTATAGACCTGATAAGATGGTTTTAATTGGTTTTCTAGGCCTAATAAATAATTTTCTGGCGATAATTCCAGACCCTCTGCGTATTGAAGCAATGATGAGTCATCATCATTGTAGGTGATTGTAATCTTAAACTCTCTTGGATAACTGGAGTTACCAAGCGTTAAGTCAATACTGCTTAGAAAATTTTCCTTCCCCTGTGCTTGCAAGTCTGGGGGATAGAAAACAGTGAATCTACCCGCAGGATCTACATATGTCTGCCAATCATCCATTGCATCTTGACCCTGAGCAGCCTGAACGTTTACAGCGAATAAAATGATAGGTATTGTAAAGTAAATTGAGAGCAGTTTATTCCTCATTCTTATATAACAATTGTATATCATTTCTTATTAATAATATTTCCTAACTTATTTCGTACTCAAATGGAACGAGTGAGCGCAAAGGGCTATGCGCAGAATGATGAATGCACGTGCGGACACTTCCGAAGGGATCATAGGAACACTATATCTCCTTCCTTAGTCTGGAATGCAACGAGTGTAGTTGCAATAAGTTTATGGCGGCCTGAGTGTTCGAATTTTTCGATGGCTCAAGAAGGCTTGAAGCCCAATTTTGTCCCAGACTTGAACGCCTTTGGACGGCTAAGCAAATCGTCTACTGGCCAATGATTTGCCATTCATACAATTTATCCCATGGCCATAGAAACATATCATAAGAAAATTGATTTCTAGTTGACTGTGCCATCGCCTCTTTAGTGTCTTCCATTGCGAACTTGACAGTAAACCTGATGTTAGATTTGTCGGTACGTGCTCTATTCTTTATTATTTCGTCCACATTAGTTTTCGAAAATGGAATGTAGAAAACTTCTCTGGTCCCTCCAAACATGTTGTCGATATGGTTCTCCTGTAATTTGGTCGAATTTTGGCCTGGTTACTACTTCAGTATATCTACCTTCGATATGACCGTCTATTGGATTTAAAATTGGACTTCCGAGCCAATGATTTGCTTCCCAACGTTCTTCATGATATAAATGATATAATTACAACAGTAACACCTAAACCAACATTTCGAAGTGGCAACACGATAGCCCAAACATTGTTGGAAGGTGTTTTATTTAGGAAGTTCGGAATAATTTTTCATTTATTGCCATGGTAGATCGGTCATTTGCTAAGTTCTGGGCAATACCGGTCTAACGTACAGATTCGGTGGACCTCGGTGGAGACTTCACGTCAAGTTGCATCTTTATTTTTCTTGTCCGTTAATTTCATTAATTGTTTGTAATGATGAAACACAATAGACATAAGCACTGAATGGCACACTATAGGACTTGCTTGCATCATACAAGCCGAGTTATAGAATCTAACATAGGAGAACATTTGGTCAAACTTCTTTCTCTGTATTTAGCACTGACCTAATCGATCTCTATGTCGCTCGCTCCATTTAAGCGGCGATTCTAAATGATGGGATTGTTCTACCCATCTACATTTTGGAAGTGCCTCTATATTTATGGAAGAGATAACTAACGGGGGAGGGAGTATGAACTCTTAAGTAGAGTAAACTCCTATGAGTAATCATGTTTACAATTTCGTGTCGTGATGTTGGTAGAGATTGTGATTGTGTTGTACAGGGCAGAGTTAGAGAAGAGCTTCTGAAGAATGCTGCAGAGCATGCCCTTAAGGACCACAGGTACGGGGAAGAAGAGATAATGACGCCGGAAATGAAGGAAAAAATCAAATCGTATATTCGTAAATCCTAATGGCGGAATCTCGCCCATAATTTTTTATGGATTTGCTAAGAAAGGTTCGTGTTGAATAATCTTGTCTAGGTCAGGTAGTATCCACGCCTGAGGTCCGCTTTGAATTTTAAATTTGTATATTGTACCCAATTTTGAACCTGAAAGGGTTCGAGAGGCAAATCTAGCCAGAGGTTGAGATGCTAACGCCGGCCTCTGGCTTCAATTTTAGTTAGGCTCCGTCTCTGAACGGGGATAGCCACATTATTAGAATAACATACGAAATAGAATTATGTAACTATGTGGTTACTGCAATTTCTTCATACTTTGGTTATATCTTTACGATAATTTTCATTTTTTTCATAAGATTGGTCTCAAAATCCTTTACTATAAAAGAGAACCAAAACGCCCGTTTTAGTCTACTTCAGATAATTCGTATTCTTTCCAATGACGTCTTAAAGGCTTTACTAATTGGTAGTATAATTATTTACTCTTTCTTTTTTTCAATATGATAAGTTGTCAACTTTTTTACTTTACCGTCATCAAAATGGAATACTTCACAAAACAAAGCATCCATAATTCCCCCATTTTTGAGTTTACATTTAACTGCACCTTCTGCAACTCAATATTACCTTCCTCTACAAGTTGTGAAATTGTTATTATAGGGTTGCCCTCACCAGCCTCATTATTAATTTCTTTTTCAAATTGGTCTTTGCCTTTCAGGTTAAAAAAACCAACCAATTCCCATATCACATCTTCAGCGAGGCATGACAGAATTTTGGCATTATCTCCTGTATTATAGCCTTCCATGAAAGTTTCTATTACTTTTTTGTTGTTCTCTTTTTTTGCTTTCTTCCCTTTCTTCAAAGTCGGTTCTAATTCTGTTATTATTTCTGCATCCTTGAGTGCCTGTGGGTCAACCTCATCTTTCTTGGCCGATGTAGGTGACTTTTCAGGCAAGGTGATTGTAATTGACGCTCCATAGTAGATAATAGTTGTACACGCAAGAATTGGTTACAAAAAAAGTCGCTATGTTTACTACCGGCTAGCCTCACCGATTGCCCCCACAGCGGCTTCGGAAATGCTCGCGTTATTTTCTATACATATTCATAAGATTTCTTAGAGTTGTGATAACAAAGGTCTGTATCAATATTCCCAGACAATAAAGTGTTCTTAGACATAGTTCTTGGTCACTCTACCTTTCGATAAAGCGGCTTTGTAGCCTACGCAGAACGCCAAGATTAATACGCTTCTCATCGCGCGCATCCGCGTCCTGGGTCCTTCTGCAACGTTCCCAGGGCCTGCAATCTTATTAACTCATGTGCGCTAATATTATTATGATTAACTTGATTAGTCAAATGGTATGTGACCAGTGTGGGCAAGAAACTCAATCACTACGCAAGTGGTTTGAACAAATGCTCTGTCCAGGATGTTACAAGACAATGGTGTTCACTACTCAACCGCTGTTAACACAAACCGCCTAATACTTAGAGAGGCCCAATTCTTAAATAATTTATTTCATATTCTTTTTTACCATGCAGGACAAGCAGAGCACAGCGGGTTCATCAACAAAAACACAAGGCGTCCTAGGTCTTCGAGGGGTTCGATATCAGGTAAAAGATGTTCAGCGCTCAATTGTATTCTACACGCAAACGCTTGGCTTCAATCTGGATCAGCAAAACCTTCCCGCTTTTGGTCAGGTTTCAATTGGCGACCTAAAACTGATCCTCAGCGGTCCCGGTGCTTCGGGTTCTCGGCCTATGCCCGATGGTCGTCAGCAAGAGCCGGGCGGATGGAATCGAATAGTACTTCTAGTGCAAGATTTGCCAGCACAGATTGCCCACCTCAAGAATCAAGGCGTGCATTTTAGAAATGAGATGGAAGTCGGTCCTGGTGGCAGACAGATTCAGGTAGAAGATCCTGACGACAATCCAATCGAGTTGTTCGAGCCTGCAGTGTTGTAGAATAGTGAATTTGACTTTAAAGGTTGAATGATACAGACTAGAACCCCAAGCATGTGTTTGGGGTCGAAATCGGAGTCCTAGTCTGTAGGTGTTAATGAGTTCGACAGATATCCGTCATTGAGAATATAAGGTCTTGCTGAACTAGGTTAACTAATACAAATACATTCTGTTTTTTATGAGCGGTATATCTTAATCTTCTATGACAGCAAATACATGAAATTTCGTTTGTCTTCATGTAAATTTCACATTTACCGCAGTACCTTACTCCGTCCTTATACGAACCGTTACCAAAACCCATTTCTAAACAAATTCCAGTTCAAGCCATGAAGATGAACTAATGCTTAGTTCGACTTAAAATTGAGATCTCCTAAGGGAGAGGGAGTCAGGGCTTAATTAATGACATAGTAGTAATAGACAATATTGCAACTACTACGCATCCAATTAACAGTGCGATTAAATCGCCTATAATCATGTCCCTTAGTCAGAGTCTGTTAAGAAAAGCAAATGTTATACGCACGGATTGCCTATTATGGACTACGTGAAGAAACCACGAAATTACGAAAGATACGAGAAGAAAAGTGATCGCTTTGGAGGATCAAAGGCACCTAAGAGTCCTATAAGTGTTGGAGAAGAATACATCGTAACCATTGAAGAAACTAGCAAATCGGGCACAGGAGTAGCCAAAATTAGAGGCTTTGTAGTCCTTGTTAATAACTCGAATCCGGGAGAAAGGGTCAAGGTTAGAATTAAGCAGGTCAGTCGCAATCATGCAGTGGCTGACGTCTTTAGTGGTTAATAACGTCCCCCATCCCTTAAGTGAGAATTTATCTATACTCGAGTTCTAATTTGCTTAATTACCAATTTGCTCACTTTACTTCTATGAAGAATCGAAGTAGACTTGAAATTTTTGCTTCTATTCTACATTTTGTTGCGCAAGATCGGGAAGGGTTGAGTTTAACGAGGATAATGTACTTGACTTACCTGTCTTATACACAAAGCAGAGAATGCCTAAGGGACTTGGTTGAAAACAGTATGCTAATCTTAGACATTGATAATAAGAGATACATAATAACCGAGAAAGGCCATCGCCTTTTACACTTAGTCGAGGAACTCGAAAAAATGTTAGGGTTTAGACGCAATTCGAATGAAGTTATTGAAAGGTAACCGTAACGGTTAATTTGCTGGCTTGCCTATTCCCCGAGGTCCTAACTAAAGATCATAAGCAAACAAGAATAATCAGTCTGAAAAGTTATTTCCACACGCTCTGCACGATGAGCGACCTGACTCGTTGAGAAGATAACCGCACATACTGCAAGTCATGGTTTTTGATTGTGCAATATTGCTTAATAGTCATTTTTATTCCTTCAAGTTGACCGATACTTACAAAGCAGAATCAAAAGTTTGAGCCAGAACGTTAATTACTATTAGGAACACGTCCGGCCTTTTCTATTATCAAATATTTTATCCAACCCAGAATCCTAACACTATCAAATATCTTGTCAGTTTCAAATACATCTTTTGTGTTCTGTAATGCTCTTTCTTCTTTTTCCAGTTTATGATCTACTATTGCTGCTAAGTCGTCCAGTGTAATTGTTGGATTGGCTTCCATCATTCCAAGGTATTCCTTCAAGAATGCTATTTTCTTTTCAATAATGCGGTAGAACGTAGGCGCATGTTTCTTGTAGACAAATTCTTTTTCCAAACCTTCAATTTCAAGAAGGAACTTTCTTTCTAACGCTTGAAGTTCAGTTGGCCATTCAAGATGATATTTCATGAACTGGACAAACTAGAGCGCAAAATATAACATCTAAGTAACTGAAGGGAGAGGGAGTATGATTTCAACGGATCAACAGAAGCAAATGTTGAAACAGCAATAAAACAAGTTACGATGAGTGAAGAATGATTACTAACATAGGTATTTGCCCAAAAACATCATAATTAGTATTTCTGTAGTTATTCATGTTTATTGACAGTATTCAGGGAGACTACATTGTTTACTTGGATCTTATACGATACTCTACAATAGTTATGGCTATGAGTAACATCATCTGTCTTCAGGCATTTACCACAAGACCAAGATACGTACTCTTTACACACATTGCAAAGCGAAATAGGAATAAGGTACGTGCCACAACCTCTACATGAACGATTGTAATACATCGAAGAATTACGGTCAAATCATGTCTATTAGGCTTAGGACAATTGATAATTTAGAATCACGTAGATAATCCTAAACTATTTTCATCTCTTTGCTATTTGGTGTTATTTTACTTAATATAGCGAGCATGATCGCAATATTTTCTCGGAAAATCCTAATTGAGTCGACTAAGTTATACAAAAAGAATGAAATAATATTGTCTACAAGGTGTATTTTGTAGCAAGTAAACTCATACCTGTAATACTTGTAATATTAATCTAATTCAGACAAAAAATTGCGCTGGTTTAATATGTCCAATAAGTCGTCAACATAATTTCACATGTCTTTAGTATTCTGGCATCGGCCGAACTTTCAAAATATCTCCCATTTCTTCAACCAAATGTAAGAAACGATGTCCTTTTGGAGTCACTGTATATTTTGTAGTATCTTTCTGATATTCTAGTAATCCATAACCGATTAGTTCTCTTAGACATTCTCTTATCTGAGTATACGACAGGAAAGTATTGTACATCAACTTCGTCATGATCATTCCTTCCCTCTCATGCGATGCAGATTGAATTATTGAAGCAAAAATCTCATGTCTGCTACGATTTGTCATAGTTCATAATGATGAACTCAAAGGTAATTAAGTAAAATAGACGTTAAGTTAGGTTTTGTTTTCTATGTTTAAAACCAAAATTCCGATTTCGTTTTTTTAGTTAGCAACTCAATCCTTGGTAGTTTGGTTGCTCCCTCTTGGAATCATAACGGTTCTCCTCTTATCAACTAGTATTTCTGTTTTTTCTTCATCGACTGAAAATAATGCGGTTCTTGAACAGGCCAAAAGATAACTCCGTTCCACGCTACTACACCTTAAGGTGAAGAAGGTCACCTAAAAACGGTCAATTTGTGCAAATTATACGTATAGAATCTATTATAATGGATAAATAATTATATTTGATTATTTATTTGTGCAAGTTGGATTTGTTCTGTTCAGTAAAAGTAATGACGAACATGAAGTAATGAATAAGGTGTCCGAGATTATAAAATATGTTACTGAACTTGGATTCAAGATAGATTGCATGGCATCAGTTTCAGAAGAAAAGCAAATGCGAATTCAGATGACGATGGAGAGCATGCAAATGGAATATCAAATACTCTCCAATGTACTAAATAAATTAAAAGATGCTCAAGAAGCAATAATAAAGAACATGAAGTAATACTTTAGTGCTAGAAAGTAATACTTTAGATAGTAACATAAACTAAATTATTATTCTATAGAAGGCTTTTGTCTAGTTATGTCCAGTTTGATTCGCCATCATTGTCCATGACAACATTGGTCTTACCCTCAAGCGGATTAGGATGACTGAATTGCTCCTTGAGTTTAAAATCCTGTTCTTCTACCAAGGTTTTAGTTGCTTCATAATATGATGAAATGAATGGTTGTATGTTTACAATATGGGTAAGTATCTTCACCCTCTTTAAAGGATCTTTTTCTTTATGGTAATCTACCCACATAAGACTCTCAACCAATTCCATTCTATCTAGTCGTTCTAGATGCTGCTCTTCATAAGCGACCTTTGCGATAAAGTGCATGCGATCATGTTTTAACTCTTCTATCTGTTTCTTTTGTCGGTAGTAAGTCCGCTCAGACATTTTATGTCCTACATGTTGCATGTACTCTAAGGCGTGCGGTAGTTTCAGTTTCATTGTGATTGTATCGACAACGGCTTTTTGACTGTCACTCAGTATGCTCAACATGGCAGTAAAACTGTCACTTATTGAGCGTGCGACTGTAATAAAAGTACCATATACTGACTAAGTAAGAAGGTCTAACTGTTACTCTCCTGATGCTAAGAATTGGCGGCAATGCTGGAAGTGTGGTGTTATCGTAAGAGTCTATGAAGCAAAACAGGAAGCAGAGTTAACCAGTCTAACAGAGCCAGGCGATAATCCTTTCAAGTTTAAGAGTGGGGAAGTTAAAACCGGAGAATCACGTAAGTTTGACAGACCAGGTAAAACCCAAAGAAAGAAGAAACTAAAGCAAAACCTATCACAGTATAAAGAAGAGGACATAAAAGACGCGTTAAGAAAAGGTTCGAAGTTGCTTTCCTATGTAGAGCGACAGGACTAATCTTCAATACAAGCAATTGAAAAAGATGCTAAGCAAATTAAATGATAGTAACTTGGAAATAATTGATTAATTATTCCGATCTACTTCAATAGAACCAACAACTGACATACAACGACTTCTAGTTTTCATCATTTACAAATTCACAATTTACTACGATGTCGTGATCGGTCCCAACATTAATGTGTGCAACATCATGATCTCCAGGACCACAATCGATTCTATCTCTGCCACCATCCGGGTTGATATTCTCGAGTCCTTGTGCATGGCTGATATGGTCTATCCCAATCCTCCACTAATCGTGTCAGCCCCAAAACCACCTGAGAGAGTCGAAGAACCTGGACCGCCATCGATGACGTCATCTCCACCATTACCATTCATCACCTCAAACCCGTCTCTTGCACGCATGTTGTCATTCCCTTCTCCTCCTGCCATGCCGTCATTCCCGACGCCTCCATCCATAAAATCATTGCCATCCTCGCCAAACATAAGGTCACTGTCGCCATTGCCGAACATTGAACCATCTCCTTGGCGACCGAACATTTCGTCATGACTACTGGAACCCGTCATAGTGTCACCACTTGTGGTTCCAATACATTCGGGGGGGGGAAATGGTAGACATATTATATTTGCTCCTGACGCATTCATATCCCCAGTGAAACTACCTATCACTAGGCTAAAAGTTCCAATAGATGTCATTAATACCGTAATTGCCAAAATTGGGATACGAATATTTTCATTGACCAATCTATACGGGGGAGTCTATTAAGGTTTTTTTTAGAATCAACATTTATCGAAATGTTTTCCCAAAGCCGGTCTCCTCCCCTTTCAAGTATTCCTGCTCAAAATTAGATTCGTATACAGAAAGTGGGGGAAATTAGATAAGGAACAATCAAGTTAGGATAATGTATCTTGGGATTGACAGCCCGACTTAGAAGAAGATGGAAAACTGTCGTATTGTTTGTAGGTATATGGCTAATATTCTCGTTTCTGATTCCACTTTTGCCTTTTTGGGGAGTGTGTTGATCAAAATACGATAACAACCACTATCATAATAACCACCATTGTCACAATACCATTTACATTTTTGGCAATATTTATGAACGATGGTAGCAAAGGTAGTGGAACATTAATGAACGACTAAAGAAAGGTGGGAAGTTAATTTCGTATGCAGAAACATGATTAATTCATTTGCAGGTTGCTGTTAAGCACGCAATAGAAACAAGACGAGTCTAGTCTAATCTTCGGGTGTAATGCTAAAATATCATAAATCCCAATAAAATTTACTCATCATCAAAAAATGAGGACCGCTGCAGTGGCGATCGGCGAGGCTAACCGGGTAGTAACTGCAGCGGGTTCAAATTGTTTTGTTTTGCTAATTCATTTTGTACATTTTGTATGCTAACCTTAACGCGTCCAAAGAATCCGAATATGAAGTTTGTTCCTTATCAAGGGAGTACTCTCTTGCGTATGCCGTATGCAAACTTATAATTAATTTATCGATTTCACTGGGGATCGCTAAATATTCTTTTGTTAATTAGCATGTGTAAATGCGCTAACATTTGTTTATGTTCTGTTGTAAAGTTTACCGGCAGTACCTTATGGACTTCAGGGTTTGGTCCTTGTTTGCTACTCTCCCACGATAAAGGTTCATTAAATGCAACCTAATTTCTTTCGAACATGTTCTTCAGTCGCCTAATTAACTTTGTTGCGATATCTATGTTAGGGCCTGTAACAATGCACATCTGGCCATTATCGAATCCAATATCTGATGTGCATATCCAGGCCATGATTCTTAACATGAACTCTGTAACACCTAGTCCCGTTGCCTTCTTAACCCAGAGATGCTTGTCTTTGAAACTTCCGTCTGTCGACATTAATGCATCATACAATAATTTCTCATAGTCAAATAGTGGATATTCTTTGCCGTCCTTCTGCAGTAAACCTACAATATGATTAAAGCAGCATTGTTCGTTTGTTTCTACGGCTAATCTAAGATGTTCCTCTTTATTCCATATCCAGAATGGCTTGTCTTCTAGTATTTGCAGACTAAACGACGATGTTGTTACTGTTCCTTGTTGTACCTTCGCTTCTGATGACGCTGATATGGTATGGCCAATTATATCTGGTGCTACGTCAAAGTAATTTGAAAGTGTTATGTTGAGTCTATGCAATTCTGCCATTGAAGTTTGCTTTACTGATGTGGCTTCAGTGGGAGAATCAATAATTTCATGATGCTTTCTCTGCAGCCAAAGTATTTCGTCTATTCTTTCCTTAAACTCGTGAATGTATTCGTATTCACCTTCTCTCATGGTCATGTACCATTTCATTGATTCCTTCTTGATTTGTTGTCTGATTTGCCAAAGAGTATGAGCAGATACAGCCTTGTTTGTTTGTTCGAAAATATCGGCAATAATATCTTTGTCAGGTATTCGTTTTAGTGATAGGTAGCGACAATGGTTTTCACCAATTGTCTTTCAGCCTTGGTGAACTTTGGCATGGTTCTATGTTAGTGGCTTGTTACATTAAATGTTAGGGTTATGCTTGCTAAGGAAATAATGGGAAGAATCTTCAAAACTCCTTATATCGTGTCATCGAGTAGCAACACTTCAGATGATTAAAAGGAGATAGTCATCAAAGGTTCACTTCTACTCGTATCACTTGTATTGGTTGCATTTATGATTACAAGCACAACCCTATCAGGTGGATATGCAGTAGCACAAAATAGTTCTATTTCTAATATGTCTTCAGCCCCTGTAAATAATGCATCATCATCAACACAAGCCAACTCGCCATACAAGTTCGAGCGGGGGTACCCGGCTCCCGGAACAGCCGAGCGCGCCTATAACGACACGGACCTAGGTAGGGCCATAGAGGCTTACAAGTTCTTTTACCCAACTATGTCTACTGAGTCTCTCTTGCAGGACTTATTTGAAAACCTTAAATCTAATCAAAGCGGTGTCAAGTTTCATGCTGGGCCCCAGCATGAGTTCCTGACCGGTAACGGTGACACACCCTATGGCGCTGGAGACCTGGACCTCAAGGCCGATGGCCCCATGGTAATCGATCTACCGCCGGGCAATTTCATTGGCCTTGTCCAAGACCACAATATGCGCTGGATCTTCGACATGGGCCTTAATGGCCTGGATAAGGGACAGGGTGCCAAATATCTGATTCTTCCACCTGACTACCAAGGCGACATCCCCGCGGGCTATAACGTTGGTAGAAGCGATACTTGGAAAGTACTTCTTTTTGTCCGCTACTTATCTCCGGAAGGAAATATGACCCAGGCGCTTAATGCCTTCGACGGAATCAAAGTATACCCACTCGCCAAGGCTGGGGAGAGAGTCACGTTCCAGTTTGTTGACGTGACAAACGAACCCTTTGTTAGTAACTTGCTTAAGTGGGAGGGCAATCTTGACTACTGGAAACAATTGAAAGCCGTAGTCGACTCGGAGACGACCCCTGCGCAGTTCCGTGCCATGTATGGTATGCTGCAATCGCTGGGTATCGAGAAGGGAAAACCCTTCAACCCAGACGCCCGCATGACTAGTATTTTGGAGAAGGGAGCACAGACAGCCGTGGGTGAGTTGAGGGTCAATTCCTTCGGCAACCGCAACCCTGAGCGCATTGTGTGGAATGACCGTAACTGGGAGTGGGCTCCTCTCCGACAATTGAACACTACAACGAGGGACTTTGGTACCGCTGCATTTCAAGACCTAGATACCACGTTACATGCTTATTTCCAGGCCTTCGGTGGCTCAGCGTCTCTGGGCAAGCGGGAAGTCGGTGCTGGCTCGATTTATTTCGTGGGCGTCCGCGACAGTACCGGTGCGTACCTCGATGGCGACAAGAACTACAAACTGACCGTTCCTGGGCCGGTGCCTGCTTCTCTCTTCTGGTCCGTAACCGTATACGACACTGACACACGCTCTATGGTTGTGACCGACCAGGACAAGGCTCGCTATAGGTTCAATAGTCGATAAACCTCAGCCCAACCAGGACGGCTCGACAGACATCTACTTCGGTCCGAATGCTCCACTGGGCAAAGAAGACCAATGGATAAAGACGATTCCTGGTAAGGGCTGGTTCATGTACTTCCGCATTTACGGCCCGGAAGCGTCGGCTTTCAATGGAGCATGGAAACTCAATAACATAGAGGAAGTGAAATAATTTCCTTTATTTACTTCTGATATCTTACGTAGTATCGTCGTTGGTGCAATCGCCAACGTATGGTCTACCTTGTAGTCTTGGAGCCACTAAAGACATGATTTACTTATGAAGGCCTAGATTAAAAAGCCTATTTATCTGTGAGTAAATAAGAAATACCTCACTTTGTTATAGAAGGCATTCTGATCTTATCCGTTTCATTTTGTAGATTAATTGAAACATTAACCCTTAGATTTCGATCTTAAATAGCTATACAATTGGATGATTGTTTTTGGTCTTTTCCCAAATATCAGAAATAATTTCATAAACCGTTTGGTTTACAGACCCGTTGTACTTCTCCTCCCACAATTTTGCCACATATTGTCCTGGCGTACTTTTATTGTCCAATCTCGTATCGAGTACATTCAGGAATTCAGAACTGATACCTAATTCTGAGAGACCTTTGCGTGCGAAGTCAAGTTGACTTCTTATTGTATCTACAACATTGAAATGAGTCTTGGCATTGTAGCCTGATCGAATAGCTGCAATTCTCTCCTCCCTTAATGAAGAAAGGGGTCTCAACTCTCTTTCTTCGTTAATCGCCCTACTCAAATAACCAATAAAAAATTCAGCCATTGCCATCAGACTTTTGGAAGTTGGTTGCACAGACATTATTCTGGTCTCTACTCGATATGACTCGGGACCAATCCGTATTCTACAGTCGTCATGTCTTGCTTTCTCAAGTTCAAAATAATCATTCGCCATATTTGTTTCCCGTGAAGTAACATAGTCAATATAGTCCTCAACTCCCTCCAGGTATCTGGGAATAGCGGGGAATCCAGAATTTTGCTGCTCTGACTGATCATACAAATGAACTCTTGGTTCATGTAAAGAATAAACCCTTCCAGCAAAAAGCCGACTGTTAGCCCCTAGAACAATTGCAGAAGGAACTACATTCAAGATATGATTGAACATGATTGCAGTGTTCCTAGGATTCTTTCCTTGCAAGTGTAGATGAAAACCTTGAATTGCTGTAGCAATGCGGGATGCTCTAAATTTATCGCCATCAATTTCAACATCTGGGAGACTGTCCTGCCAACTTGCTAATTTGATGTACCTTGTCTTATCAGTAATTAGACTCTCGTTCATTACTTCAGGCGAAGGATTTGCGCCTAGAAATACCGGAATGACCTCTTTTTCTCTGTAAGCCTTTTTGACAAACCTCTCAAGACTTTCGATAAACTGTTCGAACACAATATTGAGATATTCGAGATTATTCATTCCCACTGGAGAGGTCTTATATTCAAATTGACAACTTCCATATTCGTAGTCAATTTCATAAGTCGTTCCCTCAAGTTCCCTAATTAGCGGTTCCGCATTGACGGGAATACCCTTGTTGTCAAGTAAGCATCCTTCCACCTCTACCCCGACTCTGAATGTTTCATCAGCTCTTTCAGTATCTCGTTGGACTCTCAATTTCAACTCCTGCAGCTGCTGGTTATCCCGATAATTCATTCAAAGACTATATTATGAAGAGGAAATTTAAGTTACACTTCAACGAAGTAGGTGAATTGATTTTCAGAGTTTTCTTATTCTGGCAAGGTTCATAATCATCGATCTTTAATACAGACGGATGGACCATCAAGTATTTTACAATTCGCAACGTAATGATAGAGTTTGATGGAAACAATCTTCATAGAGTCAGGGAGTTAGATTTTTTTCGCTAGTATCGCAATCCGATTTCTAAATACTACGAACTTTCTTTACGGACTCAACAGTTAAATTTGGAGTAGCCGTATTATGAAAGTGGCCGAAGACCAGATTACGAATAAAGACAAGCTCGATAGAAGTAAAGGACTATAATCAGGCTTTTGAGCTGGTTAGATTTGCAGTGTCTGCTGTCTTTGACATGAGGAGAGCTGGGTTAAGTCTTATTTTGCAGGGAATGCCAACAAGTTTAGGTGCATACCATATCCTCGGCTCTAACATAATAGTAGTTAATAAATTCATATTGGACGGAATAAGAAGACTAGCAAAATCAGTTGAAGAGTATAACTCTTACTTGTTTACTGTTCTAGCGCATGAATACCTTCACAGCTTTGGAATAATTGATGAATATAAAGTTAGAATAATGACACTAGATCTTTGCAAAAGCTTCTTCGGTGAGGAACATCCTGCATATATACTAGCAAAGGACCCATTAGCTCTATTCCCACAACTTAGAATTATGCCCAATAACGTATTTGACAATAAATTTGAAATCATAAAAGAATTCGACAAGAGCAATCAGAGCTATATACAATAGTCCTATTGAGTTTATACCAAGAACATAGTGATCGGTAGGTTAGAACATAGTTATGGTTACCAAAGAAAGGTGGGTTATTTGGCAGTCGTACACTTTGCCCGAACTTTAAATGTTCCTTTCTCTCCATTATCCGCCTTTAGTTTTGCTGTGGATCCTTCACCACAATTCCCTGAGATACTCATTTTTGTTGGCACATCGCTATCACATATATTATCAAATGCCTCTTCTCCTTTCAGACTATACTTACTTGAAGTAACACTTTCTTTGGTGATAATCCCACCTTTAGAACCATGATTTTTCTGGTCGACATTCCATTCAGCAAAAGTTCCATCATCCTGATAGAAAACAAAGAAACTAATCCTTGCATTTTTTACTTTTTCTCCGTCAGGACAACTGATACTACCCTTGCCAACTCCTTTTAACTCATAGTCCTTGTCTGCGAAAGCAAGCTGCCCGTAGGAAATCGTAGTCATAATTAGGCCTGCAGCTACAATAACTATGATAGCTAACTTAATTCCATTCGACTGTTCCATTTGATTCAAGAATAGGATTATATCTTTTAAGGGATAGGTCGAAGAGTTCGGAAATTTTTTAACGAGTGTTCTTCAGAATTTAAAGAGGTAACATTATAGTGAATAATTTTTCCCGCACTAAAAGGAGAAAAAAATACATCATCTTCTAAATTCTCTAGTAATTAGTCTTTACTGCGGTGGCGCTATTTCTCTTATAGATAAATTCTTGAAATCATAGGTGACGCCAGTTGATTTGAATATGAACATGGGTGATCCCCAAGTTATCGCCGCGCCTGGAGTTTTAGCATTACAGTGAGTCATGTCATCTCCCCAATCGCCAGTATCTACCAATTCTTGCACCTTTTGCCATTGATTGTTATTGTCTTTGTCAACGTAAGATTCCAACTTTACACTACCATCTGGGAGATTGTAAACGACCCCTTTGAACCCTACCCACTTGTTCATAATGGAACCTATGCCGTCTTCCGAGGGAGGTAGTATGTCGTAATTTACATGCCACATTTCCTTTTTGAACTGGAATGTTCCTTCGAATCTGATATTGTTATGATAAGATGAGCCGCCACACCCATCCTGAATTGAGTTACTGTGCCTTACGCTTCTTGATACAAAGGATATGCCGTCGCCGCTGCTAGTGGAAGTTACCTTGAAATATCCAGTTACTTCAATATTTTTCCAGTCGGACGGTTGTAACCAATACCCTACTCGGTCCAATTCAGAATAATCGTAAGTGGCAAAATTACTTCTTTGCTGATCTGAGAGTAATCCAGCACTTTTGGTAAAAACATCCATTCTAGTAGTTCCTGGTGGTACATGCCAGCTCCCATCAGCATTCTTTTCAATGTTTGCGCCATTTTCATCGAATTGCCCATCCTCTGGATTATTTGGATTAAAGAACCACGTTTCGCCGCCAGATGCGGTTGGATATATCATTTGAACCCCATCTGTTCCAACTCTCGGTTTCTTACTCGTTTCCTGATTGACTCCTGTATCCATTCCGTCATGGGGTTCCTCACTCATTTCCTGATTGACTCCTGTATCCATTCCCTCATGGGGTTCCTCACTCGTTTCCTGATTGACTCCTCCATCCAATTCAGACTGAGGAGGAGTATCAGAAGATGCATGTGAGCCAGAAGTTTTAACGTTTATTTCACTAATACTAGCAAAGTTATTCTCGTTGTTTCCATTGACTGTTATCCTAACATATTTTGCATTAGCTTCAGGTGTGGTGTAAGATTCCGAACCACTTGTAGATCCCTTGCTTTTAGTCTTAAGGATAACTTCATAATTCTTATTGTCTTTTGAAACAGAAACGATAAAGTTATACACTCGAAATTCCCCTTTGAACCACTGAATATCCAAACCGCAAACCGTCTTAGAATTGCCCAAATCAAGAGTTATCGATGAGGGATTATTCTGGTTAACCCACCTTGACTTTGGGTTTTTGTCGATTGCGTTCGAAGGTATGTAGTTCCTGTAATGTCCAAATGCCGTTGCTCCAGAAACTTTTGTCTGTTTAGAGCAGTCATTTGAAATGCTGTTTCCATTTGGTTGTTCAACCGCATTTATATTTTCAAGATCGATTGCATTTACCCTAACTTCAGCTATACTTGCATAATTGTTCTGTGAATTACCGTTAATTGTTAACTTGATATACCTTGCCTCGAGATCTTGAAGATCATAACTATCAAAAGAAGACGTAGATCCCTTACTTGTCGAATCAACGATATCCTTAAAGGAGGATCCATCTTTAGAAACTGAGATTACGAAATTGTTCTGTCTCTGATCCCCCTTATACCATTGAACATCTACACTACAAAGAGTTTTCTGAGTACCAAGGTCTAGCTGTATCCATGAACCCTTTCCATAAGTGGACCATATAGTCTGATCATTAAGATCCCCTACAGCTAGCAGCTGGAAAGTTCGGATCTGATCCGCTTGCAGAGAATTCCATTACTTGGGTTTGATTGCAAGCCTCTGAATTAGTAACAGAGTAGCCAAGTCGAATAGAGGACATGAAAAGTACAAAAAATTAGGAAAAAGCCTAAAATTTTAAGTCCAGAGGCGAAATTTACGCTTTTCATGCTACTATTCTCCACAAACGTAGGGTCGCCGTCAAGTCAAAGAAAATTTTATGAGACTGATTAGTATATCTGATTACATCTTCATTGATTAATATTAATAATTGTGCTTCCTCTATTGTTAAATGCACATCAAAAGCATATTTCCTTAATACTTATGGAAATCCATAATTTGTACTAGTCTTAGGTTATTAAATTCTAAAAGATAATTATTTAGCTTGTCAAGGAATTATAGTTAATTACTGGTACTAGTGTTATTGGTTACAATAATTAACTATAGTCGATACTTTCATGACTCCCTTGATAGACCAGGCCGGCTTCCTTCGTCCGAGTTTGGATGTAGCATTTTAAATTGTCACGTTGCCTATCTTATTCTAGCAAAATAAATATCAGCGTTTTCTCTTCCATATTCTGTCCAAACCAATCCACTGACGTTATTATATGATATTTGAATTAAGGACGGACTGAGGGAGTTTCTTGCAGCTACCCTTAATGGCTCTTCAAATGTGTTACCTGAGTCAACACTCGTTGCCAGCAAGATGGTGCTCTGATTCTCAGATTTTTCTGCCCACGCAACGTATATCTTTCTTGAGTTATAATCAAGACCTATATCAGAAGGAGCTGAGATTCCATTTGAATTGCTCAGATTAATCGTTTTTCCCAACTGTTTTCCGTTCTCGCCTATTTTCTTGAAAAACAAGTCAAACTGACCGATTGTCGTATTAGTATCTGACCAGACAAGGTAGATATCACTTCCTAGTGTAATCGATTGGGCAAGTCTAGAGATACCTGGTGTATTACTAATATTTATAGCATCATCAAATGATTTTCCAAAATCGATGCTTCTCCTAAAAAAAATATCTGAGGCACCTGTACTCGTCAGGTCGTCCTCCCACATTATATAGACATACTTTCCATCTTCAGAAGACTCAATTAAAGGGATTACTGAATTGTGTTCCCCAGTCTTATTTTGGACGCTTATCGCTGATGTAAACAACAAAGAGCTAAAAATCCGGGGTTGAAAATCTTTCACAGTCGGAATGTACGGATCCTGTAAAGGAATTGTGCTTATTAATAATGGGGAGTCAAAGGTCAAGCCGTGATTAGTACTTTTGATAAAATATACTCGACAGACAGGGTCATCATGCTTAGGATCACAATCTGTATATGCGAGGTAGACATTATTACTTTTAGTCGGTACCATAATGTGAGGATCTATGGAATCGCCGTCTGATTTGCTCAGATCAAATACAGGACCAAAGCTTTGGCCACTATCGTTACTTCTCCTCAAGAATACTTCAAAGTTATTTGGGTCATCTGCATTGCTTCCAACCCAAACTACATACACATAATTTTTATTTGAGGCAACTGTGGCGAGTGTAGGCCACACAGTATCGTTACTAATATCGAGGATCTGACCAAACGTGGCGCCATTATTAGAACTAGATCTAAAATATATGTGAGAGTTTCGAAGAGATTCATCCTCCCATGTCACATAGACATTGTTTCCATATGATGATATATCGGGAAGGTTTGAATCACCTGTTTTGTTGCTCAAGATTATGGTATTAGTAAAGCTAATTCCGCTATCATTACTACTTCTAAAAAATATATTACCGCTCCCATTAGCTGAGTTGCTAGTATCAGTCCATACAACGTATGTGAATCCATTTGATTGCAATAACTTTTGATTAATTGAGTATCCATTATTATTACTCAAATTAAAAGTAAAGTAGTCGGCCAAGCCGGAGATAGAAGGAGAAGTCATGTAAATGGTCCCCAAGCAAATAAGAGCTAGGATGAATGTTTTTCTAGACAGTGATAACTCTTTAATCATCTGATCCATGTTTAAGAGATACTTCATTGGTTAAAGTAAGTTTTTGACATATCGATTAGATATTTCTTTAGAAAAATAATCAATTATCCCGATGGACTGCTCTTCTGGGAAAGGTGGAAAATGAGCTGCATTCAAGATGGCACTAAGTCCTGCCATTGCGCAAACAGAAATTGAATAATTTGTGGGTGAAGACAAAATATCTAACGGTACAGAGTTTGCCTCTCTTGATCCTGCCAGGGGGACATTGCCAATGAGATACTTGGCATGTCGGACGAGAATTGATCTGTTTTTTTCTTTGATTACTGTAACGATAGGTCGTCCTAAGAGAAGATGTTCGGTAAGGCACTCTGGTTATTACCAGGGCTTTGCTGATTCAAGCCCCTTTGTCCACCTTCTGGATTATCTATTTTTACGAGGCCAGTATATGTTACATATCTTCCATCATCGTATATAGCTCTCACTTCAACCGTAAATATTCCATCCAAGTTGCCGGAACTAAATTGATATTTTCCAATTTTGTTCAGTGGATACACTTCTGTTGTGTCTGCGTCGTAGTCAATGCCGAATGCATTTACTTCTCTCGGCGTATTCTTAAATTCAAAACCAAACGGTGTTCATGATGAAATCTGAACTAGAGGTTTGTATTCATCTGCAAGGCGTGGAAAATTTAATTTTTTAACTCCATCCTCATCTACTACCACAAAAGGTAGCATGTCATAGGTGTGATTAGCATATTTTAATTTGACGGGGGGATACTTGGAGTCGAATTAGTATTTTCTTGCTGATCTGCCACCGTGGCGGAAATGCTAGGAACAATATCTCTTGATTGTGACAGAAAAAGAACATTAATGATAATAGTAAGTATTATTAAAGCCACATAGCTTTTAAGAAAATACATCAGGTCTCTCTTTAGCTAAAATTTGAAAAATATCTATGTCAACAGTTATTCACTATAGTGAAGAAAATAATGATGAGGAGTTACGCGATTAACGCATAGTTAGTTGTACGGACGTAGTTTTGGCTGATCATGGCATGTAATCTTATAAGTAGATAAAGCAAACCAAGTCGCAATTATATTAATTAGGAAGCCCTGCAAATCTATTAAACTCATTATTATAAATTGAAACTATAATTAAGGACTTTATTTTGATATTCCCTCAGCTGAACCAAGATCCAAGGAGTGACATATGGGTCAGATGATAGATAATTTCAGGTAGAATATTACTAGAGAGGGAACATCAATTATTATTGACATTTACATACCATATGACCGTTAAGGAGTTATCTTCGATTATTTAGAGAATGTGTTTAAGTAAAAATCACGCTTTTGCATAAATGTTTAAAGAATAGCTTTAAAATCGTGTCAGGTAGGCCGTCATTAAGCCATTTCGTAGATATTACATTTTCATTACCAGCATTACGATGTAGTCTTTCATTAGGTTCTGTATCAAAGTACTTCGAAAATAGTTACAAAATCGGTATTGTTATAATTATAAGTATGTTTCCAATATTTAGTTACTATATGTATAACACGTCACTTGCCATCTCAACTCCATTTGCGTTTTTGGATCCTTTCACTGGCTCTTCGTCTACGAATGAAACAGACAGGGATAGCGCTATCAGCCCTAGTCCTGAAATAGAGGTTTGTTTTGACGATAAAGACAATAACGGCAATGGTGAAATCGACGAAACCTGTAGTTCAGAAAGCATTATGGAGTTATTAGAAGACATGATACCTTGTACCCCTGGGCTCGAGGAAAATTGTGGCTTACCCAATAATTCAGCATCAGTTAGCGGCGATACGGTTCAGACCGGAAGTAATAGCCTACCAGAACCTGAAATCTGTAGCGATAAAGAAGATAATAACGGCAACGGTAAAGTCGACGAAAATTGTAGCTCAGAAGGTACAACAGGTCGAATAAAAGACATGATACCTTGTACCCCTGGGCTCGAGGAAAATTGTGGCTTACCCAATAATTCAGCATCTGTTAGCGGCGATACGGTTCAGACCGGAAGTAATAGCCTACCAGAACCAGAACCTGAAATCTGTAGCGATAAAGAAGATAATAACGGCAACGGTAAAGTCGACGAAAATTGTAGCTCAGAAGGTACAACAGGTCGAATAAAAGACATGATACCTTGTACCCCTGGGCTCGAGGAAAATTGTGGCTTACCCAATAATTCAGCATCTGTTAGCGGCGATACGGTTCAGACCGGAAGTAATAGCCTACCAGAACCAGAACCTGAAATCTGTAGCGATAAAGAAGATAATAACGGCAACGGTAAAGTCGACGAAAATTGTGCAAGCGATTCTGACACAAACCTAGATGATAAGGAAGATTCTCAAAAGGACGATAAAATAAATGATAAAGTAGATGCACCGATGGATGAAGATAAAGTAGATGCACCAACTAATGGTAAATCAAAATCTGATAAATTCGGCATCCGAGAAATTTATCCAACAAAAGAAAATGGTGAAGAGTGGTTTATTAATTCAAACCCTGAAGATGACTCCCACTTTTCGCCCCAAACTCAGCTAAGCGAAAACTCAGATGGATCCTTCAAGGTGAAATCGACGAAAGTCAGAATGGGTGTATTCACATCAAGTGGATATCAGTCATCGGACATCTCTACATTAGACCATAGTGAGATAGCGGCCAAGGGGTACATGCAATCACCAAACGATTGGAGAGATGTTGAGATTACAGGTTATGTCAAAGTTAACTCAGGATCGGGAGATAATTTTGCATGGTATGCGAGAGGTGGCAGACATACTGGGTCGGGTAATCCTGAAGGATGTGAGGGGGTAGCGTACAAAGGCGGGCTTTACTACAACGGTGAAACTCGTTGGGCCAAGGAGCAATGGCACAGTGGTGGTTATGTCTTTAGCGAACATCAAAAGAGCATGGGTCCGCTTAATGGAAAGTGGGTTGGATTCAAGACAATCATGTTTAATATGGAAGAGGCCGGTAAAACTGCAGTAAAGCTGGAAATGTGGCTGGATAAGGATAACAATAATCAATGGGTGAAGGTAAACGAGCGGGTAGATAATGGCGGCTGGGGTAATAATGGCGGAGAATGTGGAGGAGATCCAGATCAAGTTATTACATGGGGAGGTCCAATAGCTACCTTTAGATGGGACAGTGCATCTGATGTGGATATTAAAAATTTCAGTGTCAGAGAAATTCAACCAAACCTTTAACTTAGGAATCGATCCTAACTGTGCATAATTGGTTCGCTCCTTTTGAAATATCAAGTAATAACAAATGAGAGACGACCAATTGTCAAATTAGTTCTCGTTTCCACCTGAGATAAGGCGGTTGTTATACATTGTTCATAAGATTTACTTTTTCCATAGTAAAAACGGAAGGAGTCTTACTATTAAAGTGATACTTGTAAGAGTAAGATATCAAATCTGCTCATGATCTTGTATTCAGTGAGTGAAGATCGTGATATTGTATTTGAAATAATTATGGAGGCGTCATAGTAATTGCTGGACTGTTGATTACTATGTTGGATTTAGTAATTGTCAATTCACCATTTTCTTCAGCTGCCGTAATTTCGTCTACTGATTTGAGAACTCTAATATTCTTGGTTGCATTCAAATCCCACTTTACGTAATTTATTTCGAATAATGGGCTGTATCCTTCATCTTCCGGCAATGCTGATGCTACGGACATCTGCGATCCCATTGGTCCCTCACCTTTCATACCATTAATGAATACATAACCTTGCTGTCGAGTTGATTCGTTGGTATCCGCTAGGACTGGTGCGTAGTTGACTTTGAAGTTGGTAGTATTGGAAACAGATGAAACAATCTGGCTATCCGATGCATCAGTGGCAATAAAATACGCTATTTTTCCATCTACAAATCCTTTTGATAGTGGGATAGAAACTGTCTCGGGTTCGCCAACAGTTGTGTTAGTGCCACCTGATGGTAGCTGTATTGTTTTGGGATTGGGCAGAGGTATTTTGATGCATCGTAGCAGTCATGACAGCAAATATCATAATTGTCGCAACAAGAGGAACACATACTTTAGCACATTTGGATGACTTCAAATTCGTATTCATTTTCTAGGCTTAATAATTAGACATTACTATAAAAACAATTTCATGATATAATCGTATAAATAATGAACGATAAGTAGGTTTCACAATCTAGAACATATTAAGAAGGTCAAACTTGTCGATCAATTTCAAACGGAAAAACACTTGGAAATCTAGTGTCCAATTTATCTTTTCTTTGACCAAGGTTTAGGCATACACTTAAAGCATTAACATGCGTCTGCAGATGCGAACCCTTAAATAGGTTAAAAAAGAGTGAAGATTTTTCCTTATTTAAAAACCATCTTATTTTAGGATAGTGTTGTTTAAGTAAAAGATTCTGTCTATTTGCTCCCTATGAAATGCGGTGTTTGTAAGTCAGAAATACCGTTAAATGAGCGAAGGGATCATCTAATCAAATATCATAAATTGGATTATAATTTGACAAATTGGATTATACGGACCGACGATGAACATTTAACTTCGGATATACGAAATAGTGGCAAAACTTCCAGCAGCAATTTGGTGTCTCTAACAATTGGTGATCACGTAAGCCAGCAATTTAATGAGTCCATCGATGAAACCTTGAAAGAATTACCAATGGTAATAAGTCATTTTCAAGCAAATAACTCTCTATTGAGTAATGTAGTTACCAATCAGGAAGATTTCGTATTGGGCGTGTTCCTATCGCGAATCATGTCGAATTTTTCATTCTACTGCATGAATAGGAGCATCAGATTATCTAATAACGATTTGACTCAAGTATACAGTTATCTATTTACGAAGGCACCTGAATTTAGGGAATCAATTAATGAATCGATATCTGGCATTCAGTCACCTTGACAGAGGCTGAACTTCCACTAACATTGCGCGACATCGCACGTAGGTTAATCATCGAAAATTTAAAGCAAAAGTAGTTAGCAATACAATTGATGATTTAATATAATAGAAGTTTTCAAGATTATGTTAAGCAAACGCTCTCAATCTCCATAAAGAAATTTAGTTTGCCGGTAGAGTTATTACAAAAACCTGTTTCAAACAAGGTTTTAATTGAAACAATAGAGGACAGTACAATATACGAAGAGTTGAGTAACCTAAAATTTGATTTCGAAACGATTCGAAAAGCAGAATTTAGACACGAAGAACTCAAAAGATTTTACATATTCTTAAAATTGTCCTTAACAAAAGGAAATCAGACCATGGCCACACCTGGGCTTAGACAAGCTATTGGAGCACCATACTATCTGTCCGAAGAATCATAATTACATTGATCCCTATGTTAATGAACAATGACCTCACTAAGATATATTTATCTTAATTTCTTTGTTGGAGTAGAAAATTGAATTCGTAATACCACTTATAAGAACTATGAAATCAGATAAATTATGAAAAAGAAAACCAGGTCATTGAATTAGATAGCAATTTCAATCGCTCAGTATGTGCATAATGGTGGATTGACTTGCACATCGTAATTTTCCAAAGCAAGTGTTTCACAGATTTCTGTCTTCATCTGGATTGCAAATTCAACAAATAGCAATTGGTTATACAAAAGAGCTGCCACAGCAAGATAGCATCTGATTAACGACTAATTTAGAAATCTAAAGGATGACTGAATCATTTTCGTTATTAAGTTCAGTGAAAAAATTTGGCATCGTATTATAGGTTTATGTTCTGGTCTTTATGAAGCAGTAACTCAGTTGTGCATATATGATTGCAGCACGATAAAATCTAGCATGATCGTTACCAGGGCATACTTTGAACAATTCTCCTATACATTAATTGTTATTGTCATGATGTAAATTAATGGCAAAACCACTTTCCTAAATTTTTTCGCGTTGATGACAATTGGTATTTTCTGCAGAGTTGTCAATGAATACAATCATGATTAATACTTAAAGACAATATTTTGACTTTGATTCTGTGGTTATAATAGTAAGTCAAAGTCTTTTTAGGGCCATGATCATCGGATCCCTATTTTCAATATTATTTGTGAGCACACTTTATCTTCCTGGTCGAAATATATACGGAGTTTCTGATTTAAAGATATTAACAGTGGGCAATTGGGGTTGTACCTCAAACAGCCAAGCTACCATAAATAACATTAATAGCAAGAATCCAGATCTGGTTTTGGGGTTGGGTGATTATTCTTATGAAAGCACCCCTGATTGTTGGTTCAATGAAATAAAGCCCTTTGACAGCAAAATGAGGATTAGTATCGGAAATCACGACGTGATGAATAATAAGTTGCTAAATTCTTATCTGGACCATTTTGGTCTCTCTAAACAGTATTATTCGTTTGATTTTCAGAATGTTCATGTCCTTACAATGGCAACTGAACTAGAATTGGAAGCAGGCTCTGAGCAGTATAACTTTGTTAAAAATGACCTAGAACGCGTATCCAAAGATCCAAATATTAAATGGATCATAGTAACGATGCATAAGCCAATATATACGTCTCCAAATGGTTGTTCAGCATCATCTTGTGAAGGAAGTAAAATGTTAAGTGACACTTATCATCCGCTATTTGATAACTATGGTGTAGATTTAGTCCTGCAAGCGCACATGCACTCTTACCAGAGATCTTTTCCCATCAAGTACAATGCTCAGGAATCTTCCAAACCAATCATAACAAGTTCGGATAAGAATAATTACAATGATCCTAGCGGTGTAATTTTTGCGATTGTCGCTACAGGTGGAATAAATTTTCACGGTCTCTCTGGAAAAGCTCCTTTTACAGCAAGCCAGCAGGATGACAACTTTGGTGCACTCGAACTGGCAATTTCCAACAATGATAACACCATTGTAGGCAAGTTTCATACAAACAATGGAAAAGTGACAGATGAATTTAGCGTAGCTAAGACCAACAAGAATGCAGCAAGTAGTCATAATTCTCTACAAAGTACAACCCTAACTGCTGACAAAGGTAAAGAAGTCAAAGATACCAGCCCCATGAAGGAAATTAAAGTTAGTTCACCAGTCAAGCAAACCAAAGATACTCCAGTCAAGGAGAGCAAAGATACTCCAGTCAAGGAGAGCAAAGATACTCCAGTCAAGGAGAACCAAAGACACTCCAGTCAAGCAGACCAAAGACACTCCAGTCAAGCAAACCAAAGATACTCCAGTCAAGGAGACCAAAGATACTCCAGTCAAGCAGGGCAAAGACAATACATCTTCATCAAACGCGTCTGCCAGTCGATCAGAAACAGAACAAAGTCATTCACCTAAGACTGAGATTCACATCTCGGATCCCGATAACAAAAGCGAAGAAAAAGAAGCTGACTCTAAAACTACGGCTGATACTAATTCCTACAAAAAGTCTAACAAATCCAAACACAAGATAACCGACCCCTTTGCTCCAATTTCCTAGTTGATTGATCGACTCTAGTTAGGCCATAGCACTGATTTCATACGATTCTGCAATAAGGTTAATAATTTGGACTAATCAATAGGAAACAATACCCCAATGGTATCTGCGTTCCTATTAATTGAATGCAATCACGGTGCTATAGAGACCGTGCTTTCTGATTTGGTAAAATTGGACCGGAGATTATCTACAAAATAGCTGGCACTCAGTACGATATTATTACCAGAATTCATGCGGACAACAAGGATCGCTTAAAGAAACTGGCGGCTGAAATTAGGGAGCTTGAGAATATAAGATCTACTTTATCCCTAATAATTCTAACACAGTGAAAAATTTATTATTTTCATGAATGGCTTTGCTCGTATTAATCATCTCTTATTGGTTAGTTGCTTACCTTGAATATTCCGTCTAAGGCCAAAATTAATTTATCGATATCAGACTCATTATTATAGAAATGAGGAGATACCCTGATACCTTTTCCCCTTGCAGAAACGATGATTCGATTCTTCTTTTCTAGCTCGGCCACGATCTTTGTTGGTTTCATATTGAATGGTTTGAAGATCACAATCCCTGACCTTTCCTTCTTATTTTCAATCGGAGACAAAATTTTCAAATCCATATTCAGAAGCCGATCAATTAGATAATCAGTCAGAGCGAGTATTCGTTTTTCAATTTCTCTTGTCCCAATCTTTAACATATATTTTATTGCAGCATTTAATGCAATAATGTTTTGAAAATGTGGCGTTCCAAGTTCGAACCTCGTAGCAGTGTTTGACATGATCAATTTCGTATTATTGTCAAAATTTTGTTTTTGCTTTTGGCCAGATTGACTAAAAAAGGACGGATTGGAATATTCTCTATGTTTTAAGTATTTTCTCTTAATATAGATGCCTCCAATCCCAAAAGTTGATAGCATCCACTTATGACCATTTGAAACCATAAAATCTACGTTAAAATCTCTAGCATTGAAACTTAAAGCGCCTAGAGATTGTGTTGCGTTTACAACTAAATGCAGACCTCTTCGTTGTGTTAGTTTACCAAGCTCCTTCAAATCTTGCCTAAATCCAGTAGAATATTGAACATGACTAGTTATGATAGTTTTTACTTTTTTATTTTTGTGATTGTCAAACTTATCTATCATCTTTTCAATATCTTCTATTAGTATTCTGTTACTATCAGTAGAAATTACGAACTTAATATTGTTAGAATCTTGATTGAGCCAAGGTAAATTACTAGATGGAAACTCTAATTTATTTGATATCACTATGCCTTTATTTGAAAGCATATGAGCAATTATGTTCATTCCCTCACTAGTAGAATGAGTGAAAGCAATTTCATCATCACCCTCCGCACCGATAAATTTACAATACAGGCTTCTTGTCTCTTCCATCTTTGTAATCCATTTATTCCACTTGGTACCTCCGTGGTTTACAACGTCTTGGTAGAATTCTGATATTGCTCCATAAACTGGAATGGGAATAGGAGAAATAGCGGCATTGGCTAAATACACGTATTTCTTTGTAAGTGGAAAGTCGCATCTTAAATAATCCCAATCTATCGGCATATATTTTGAAATTGCATTCAAATTACATTATAAGCCTTATCAAATATCAACTCGCATATCTTGACTATTTCGATAACCACATTAGAACTAATAGTTAATTTCAGCAAACAGAACATAATAAGATGAGATCGACAACAAGGGTAATCATCGGAATAGGTAGCTTTGTAGGTGCCGGGTATGGATTCCATAATGCAGAGGGAGTAGTCAAAGTAGTAACAACTTGCAGATTGATCTTATCTCTTACGAATGAAAAATTTCGTATTCACGAATAGACTAGATTTATACGTCTATCTCGCAATAGATAATACTAATGCTGTAATTGTGAATTTGGGAAATTATGAAAGTTAAAATAGGCAATCAAAAACACCTGTTACCCCCTTGTACTGATTTGTCCAAATATAACAATGTCCTTTATATGGTGCAGTCCATTTTCAGTTCTTTTCGGTAGTGCAATTCTTTCAAACTAGTCCAAATGTAGAGATTTTCTTACTAAAATATCTTGAAGTACGCCAACGAGAGTCAATAAATTCTTTGTAAGACCAGCTTAAATTTCTCGAAAGTGAATACGTAATAGATGAAGATATAAATGGAGCGACGCATTATTTTGTGATGTTTGGATCACGCTGAAAGACGGTGACAACATGATTGTGAAAATCTGTAAGATTCCGTCAATTTTTATGACGAAGCATATCCATGTTATCGTTATCCCCATTTTCTTATCGATAACAATTTTCCATGAGATTTATTAGGCAAGCATTAAAATTAGAAAACAGGTCCGTTAATTGCTCATGAATGATAAATCTTGGTACATCATTTATGTCATTCTATTCTTCTCGATTTTAATACCCACAACATTATATCTATTTTCAGGCGATAATTCAAAATCTGTGAACCCACGTATAAGCGTCATTGTCTTGAAAACAACAGACAGAGATCACATCTTCCCTACTCAGCAGGGGAATACTGGAATTATGGAATGCGTCGATAAACTAATGAATAGTCTTAAAGCGGGGAATCTCGATTTCAATCAGCTTAAAGAAGGCATGGAAAAGTGCTTTACTATGAATTTCAAAGATGGTAATAATACTGATATATTGCCAAGTCCGGAGGACGGAAATAAACTTCGGTTCATCCTGACATAATTAAGGCTACCTACGCCCTCATAGTTTTCTAGTTCTATTCACGGCGGTTGCTACTTCGGTGCTCCATGAGTGCAAAGCGTTACGGTTTGTGGCAAGAATGTGTTCTTGCTACTCGACAAAGACAGAGTCAAGGTAGCACCATTTCCAGTTTTCTCCTGGTTCATATGATTTAATGACGGGATGTACAGTTTGTTTAAAATGTTTTGTCGCATGCTTGTTCACAGATGAATCGCAGCAACCTACATGGCCACATTCCAGGCACAAGCGAAGATGAACCCATGTTGATCCGATCTTTTCGCATTCCTCACATCCTTCTGTTTTACCTTGTACTTCTTCACTGGCTGTTTGAATGTGATCACAGATAGTGTTTCCTCTAGCTTTCATCAACCTTCATATTGTTATCATATTTTATTAAAGTATTGTATATTCGCTAACATAGTATCGATATTTTCCGACCAGCCAAATTATTAGTTGTTATATGACTTGCAAGTTGTTAGAGCATGTACCTGCCTAATGGCGTTTAGCGATTGAATTTAAAGCGTTATGTAAATATCTAGTGCAAGCCATCCTTTATTGTGCAATTGCCTTCAGTTTTTCCCAAACTACAAGGAGTACATATTAAGCTAAGGGAACTTTCAACCTATGATATACCAGAAATCACTAGACTCATGACCAGAAAAATAGCTAGATTTTTGTGGGAAGTTCCATATCCATACACACGAGAAGATGCTTTAGATCTTGTCGATTCAAGTAAGAGAAGTTTCAAAACACTTCAAGCCGTTAACCTTGCCATAGAATATAATAATGATTTGGAGACTCGTAAAAAAGTTATTGGCATTATAAGTCTAAAGAATATTAATTTGACTACTAAAGTGTCGCACATTGGATACTGGATAGGAGAGCAGGTACCTGGGGGATGGGATTTGGGACAGAGGCTGTATGCATAGTCGTCAGTTATGCCTTCTCAGTTATAGGATTAGAAAAAATATGTGCATTTGTCTATCCTGACAACAAGGGCTCAATTCGCGTCCTAGAAAAGAACGGTTTCAAAATGGCAGGACAAGTAAATGAGTTTCACAGGATATCTGGCTCATATCGAAATTCACTGATCTATATTATTCAAAACACGAGAAACTAAACAGCTACAGTATCTAAAATTCGTTCGCACTGTAAATTTGATATACTTTTTATTTTACTTGTAGCATGAATTGGTATGGCAAAGTGTCCATATTGCAAAAAAAACTTTGAAAGAGATGTAGATATTAGGATAGTCTATCCGGATAACGCCGAGGCCCCTGGCATGAGATGTGCAATTTTTATATGCCCCAACAAAGACTGTGAAATGTTTCTAGGTGCGACCAGCATAGGTTACGGTAAGGTCCAAGGTGCAGATGAATTGTGAAATTTTCCTAATCATTTCTATGTGTTGACGATAGGACTCTGATTACTTGATAACTAACTCCTTTCCTTCAATAAAACTGTTCCAAATCCAACGTTCAAATTCTTCGTGAGACAAAGTTTTTTTCATATTCATGACTGTCTCGGCGTCCACCCCGACAGTATAACGGAAATTTGGTGTTTCAGATATCACTGCTTTCAAAACTGTATCCGCCACTTCACGTGGCGAGGTGGAATTGTTTTCTGAAATAGACTTGAACTTATCAAGTCTTTTTTGCAGCAAAGATGAATAAGGAGAATCAGATGCTTCGTGACCGGTCTTGTGTATGTTATTAAAGAATTTTGACTTTACAATTCCAGGTTCAATTAGTATTACATTAATGCCAATTCCTCAGATTCCAGTCTTCATACAGCCATAAATATGTTGAAAATATTGATATTAAGAATAGTTTAATCGCGGGTGCACAATGATCACAACATCCAATTACTTAAACCGAATACTCCAAATAAACGATGCACTGTACAGATCTCCAGAGATGGACCGTAGTTAATGGCAAGTTAAATAAGAGGTTTGTATTTGAAGATTTTCCTACGTTGTTCGATTTTATGTTAAAGTTGCCAATTTTTCACAGGTTGTAAATCACCATCCTAACATGACTTCAACATTTGATACCCTGGCATTAGATAATGACACTTCGAATATCGGGCATGCCATTTCTGATGTGGATATCCAGCACCAAGTCATATAGAGACGCTTTATGGTACGGGAACTATACAGGTGACATCAATTAATGAAATCCCAAATTTTATATCGGGACGAACTAAGGTTCTAGTTTCTATACTTTTCCACAGCTCGACATCCAGTGCATACGGAATCATGCTTTGCCAATCTTGAAAAAGCAAAGTGAAACACTACTAGGGGTGAAAAAACGGCCACTGTCATCAGAGCGAGATAAATCTCTGATAAGAAGCTCAAATAGAGCGTTATTCCAATACAGGTCATTATTTCGAGCCACGTGCAAGTACACAATTGAAGGGCGATCTCTTTCAGATTCAACTGACAAATGTATTATTTCATAATACCTATTTCAATTTTTTTCCAAATTATCTCCATATCAAGATCTTCTTCAAACGGAATATTAAACGCTTGACACAAATCTTGAATCAGATGGGAACATGGTATGAAGTCTTCAGCTTCCATTGACAATTCAATTGACTTAAGAATTATTACTGCCTAGGATCAATGAAAAAGAATCCATTCACTCTATACAAACTTGTTCGACTTGGGAAAAGTGAATCCAGAATAATATAGTACAGGATTGGGTCGGATTAACCAATCAGAGGCTTGATGAATGCAAAATTTTAGCAACTATGGGTATCAGCTAAGTTGTTTGACAGTAATGAATCTATTTGGCTTATCTCGATCATTATCTTATCTGTTGCGGGGACATTCGCTATTCTGTATGTTATGAAATACATTTGGGTCTTTATTAATAGGAGAAAAAATGCTTGACATAATCGCCTTCGATTTGTATGACTAGAAATCGGATAATTAACCGCCTTCATTCTAGAATGTCGAGTTCTTTTCAGAGGTGGATTGATAAATTGTATTCGTGTCTATTACGTAATATACTATCCTAGGAAGTAATTTGCCCAATACCCAGCCAATTATGCGAGTGAAGCAGCTTTCAGACTGGTACATAAAAGATAAAGTAATTATTCGTTATTACCATCATTATTTTTGTGTTTTTCAACAAGATCATAAACTGTCTAAAACGTACACCTACTTCGTATGCAGAAAAACATTCTGCGTACAAAAATAGTGGATCAAGAATTGGAAAATATATTCCTGGGTTTGTGCCATCTAGAATAAAGCCTATACAGGTGTTCCCAGATAATAGAAAACTAAATCGAGAAAAATGGTTCACTTTGAATGGTGATGCTTCAAACCTCAGATTAGTCGGAAAAAGTCTGGGTCACAATGGGGAACATGTGGACCAGTGGAGTGTTGACGGTAGTAAGATTAGGCTTACCCTTTTCAATGGCCTAACTACGTTAAAAAAATCCCAAGAAAATGAAATTATATGGCAAACTACAGGGTTTAATGAGCTGGAGCAAAGAGGAAGCTGGGTAGATTCACGCACGGATTTTCTAAATGTTATATGGGGGATGTACATTCAAAGAAAGGAAGGGACAAAAAATGCCTTCTCTTTCTTCAGTAGAAGTTTAAGACACCGCAATGAGATTCATGAGGGATTGGGTGGGACTTCATATAAGGGTAATCTAGATATTGATGGGTTTCTAACAGTTAAGAAGGAAATATGGCATACCGGCGGATATCAGTTCTCCAAGAAATATCAAGCTACCGATCACAGTATATTTGACAGACGTATAGGATATGCCGTAGGACTTTATAATTTTCTCTACGAAGATCGAAAACGTGGAGTCTGTGTTATGCAGTTTCTAGATGAAGAATGTGATGGATTATGGAAATTGAAATATCTAAGATGTGATAGGGAAGACATGGGATGGGGTAAGAGAGGAGATAAAGGCGGTGAAAAATTTGGTGGAAAATATGATCAGATTATCACATGGGGAAGTCCAAAGGTTACCTTCCGTTGGGACAATTCAATAACATGGTTTGATAACCCATTCGCTTATGAATTTGATGTCTCAAATGAAATGATAAATATTGCCAGAAACGCTCCTTTGATTGAGCCAAGATAGAATACGCACTCGAAGCATAGGAATGAAGCAACTTGAGCCTAAAGATGACAAAGCATGACCATACATTCACTTTCAGATATTTTTCAAATCCAGAGGTGTTTTTAGTACGGATTTAGCATTTATTCGTTAAAGCTTCGCAGTCGAATGATTGTAATTGCAGTGAGCATAAATGAAAGACTTGACAAATAGCAATTTCTTACTGTACAAATGTAAACGTGAAAAAATGAATCTTATCTAGTTAACGTATAATAATTGGCTTTGATTCCGAATATGTATGGACTATGTTAAGTTATGTGAAGCAGTATTCGCTTTGCACGATGATGTGAGATATGCGGGAGTCATTGATGATGCAGGTAATGTGATAGCTGGTGGGATGAAGAGAGGAATGGGCTCCATTATGGATGAAAATAACGAGGAATTATACTTGACACAGACAGCGTTGAGAAAATCCATGAGAGAGCGATTTGATGGGACCCTAGGAAAAGCTAGATTCGCTTACGTAGAGAGGGAAAAAATATCCATACTTACTTTCTATATGGATGAGAATCTCCTGCTAGTGACGTTAGAGCCAAACATAAGTTCGCATACTGCTATCGATATTGCCGAAGATGTAATGGACGTACTAGCTAAAAAAGAGGCTTGATCACCTGGGGAGAGCATGGACAATGGCAATATATGGCTGTCACCACAAGTCCCAAGTAACTTCTTGCCTTATCGCCAACCTGATTGTATTATCGTGCTCGAATCCTTTATCTTATCCGCCCTAAGTTCCACATAGTTTGAAAAAATCTAATCATCTCCAGTGGTCGTTTCCTATTTAGAGAATAAAATACATATTGACCTTTCTTCCTTTCAACAACCAAATCAGCATCCTTCAATGTCCTAAGGTGAGCGGAAACTCCAGGTAAAGTAAAGTCAAAATGCTTAGCAATTTCTGTCGGAGTCATGTCCCTTTTTCTCAGCATTAGAAGGATCTTTCTTCGGTGATCGTCAGAAATAGCTTTCCAGGCCGATCCCAATATCGATAAGTAAAGAAACAGATACTTTAATATTTTATGTAAAGACATGAAAGATAGACTAATTTACTCTAATTCTACCCATGTAACATGAGATGAAAATTCCCTGAAATACCAGTGATCATCTTCTGCAAAGATTGAAGAATGTCTATATGCTAATACCATAGTTATCCAAGTTAGGCTAGGTTCTCAAGTCATTTCAGCATTAAAGTTTTGATTTTAGGTTATGCATGTTTATTAAATCCCTTTGAATATTTGAAGCTCTGATGGAATTTCTATGTTTATAGAATCTCTTAAAGAGAGTAGCTTGCCAGTTTCATTTGAAATGGTTTGTTTCTTCTTATTCCATACCATAGAATTGAATTCAACTATTTGGTTAGAGTAACGACACATTTCTTGATATGGATTATCATCGGATGGTAAAGATTGCAAATGAATACTTTTTGTAGAATACAATTCTTGCCATAATTTTTCGGTGATAAATGGACATATTGGTGACAATAGTATCAAAATGGTCGAAAAACATTTGTGTAATGCATATAATGCAGACTTGTATCCGTCATAATCGTTACTATTGTATGCTCTTGCTTTTATTAATTCCAAATAGTGAGAAGCAAATACATTCCATGTAAATTCTTTTATAAGAGAAGCAGGCACAAAAAAATTGAGATCCTGGTATCCCCTCAAACATCCTGAAATCACTTTGCCTAATTCGCCTAAAATCCATTCATCAGTAGGTAGAGTCCGTTGTGGTGGTGAAGTAATCACTTCAAAGGATGAAATAAATCGTCCTACGTTCCATAATTTAGTTAAGAATTTTTGAGCCTCTGCTACCTTTTGCTCTGAGCATCTAAAGTCCTGACCTAAATTCGCTTCGGCTGCTGACCAATACCTAAAAGCATCTGCCCCGTACTTGGCAATTATGGGGTACGGATCAAGGGTATTCCCCTTACTTTTGCTCATTTTCTCTCCGCGCTCGTCAACACCGTAACCCATTATCCAAACATCAGACCAGGCTAATTGGCCTGTAAGCTGGTAACATCTTAACATTGTATAGAATAACCAGGTCCTTACAATGTCTTTAGCTTGTGGTCTTATTCTCGTTGGATAAGTATGACTATGAAATATTTGATCCTTCTCATATTTGGTAACGAAGAGAGGTGTTATACTTGAATCCATCCATGTGTCGAAGGTTTTCTCCTCCCCAATAAAATGTGAAGAATGACATTTCTTACAATTGCCAAATGGAGGACTCTCCTTCCACGGTTTGTAGTATTTTCCCGGTTCAGGAATATTGGGGTACTCGCAACTCTTACAGTACCAAATCGGAATTTCAGTGCCGTAAAATCTTCTTCTGGATATTGGCCAATCAATAGCAACAGCATCTAGCCAATCTAGCAAGATCTTCCTGTGCATTTCCGGGTGAAAATTCAATTCATGAGCAAAATTCCTTAACTTTGGGACAAAATCAAGTCTGTTTCAAATAATAGTCCTGCATTGGGACTATTTCAACGGGCGTTTTACTACGTTCACAAATGGGAGTCCTATGAATTATAAATTCCTCTTTTTCCAGAAATCCAAATTTCCTTAAATCTTCTATTATTCTATCCCTGGCTTGCTTGATTTTCAAATTGGAATACGGACCAGCACAGTCAGTCATCTCGCCTTTTTCATTAATTGCAACAATTTCTTTCAAACCTAATTCCCTAAATAATTGAACATCATTCTTATCACCATAACTGCATACCATAACTGCCCCGGTGCCGAATTCCGGGTCTGCCAACTGATGCTTGATTAGCTTTATCTCTCTATTGAAGATGGGCAAAATAAGCGTCTTGTCATGCGCTTCTCTGTACCTCGGATCATTGGGATTTACAATTACACATTGGCAGGCACACAGTAGTTCAGGCCGAGTTGAGGCAATAACGATTTCTTCAGATGTGCCCTTCACTTTAAACCTAATGTGTATCAACCTCGTTCTTCTCTCTTCATATACAATTTCAGCATCGGCAATTGTTGTCCCGCAATCGACGCAGTAATTATTGGGCCTATTTGCAGAATAAATAAGACCTTGTTTCCATAGAGCAAGAAAGGTATTCTGAGTCATTTGACGAAATTCATCGGAATCTGTTCTGTAATATGTTTGAAAATTTCCGCTCAGGCCCAAAGATTTCATTATTTGTACCATTTCTTTCTCTAGTTCGTCAAGGGCAGACCTACAAAGGTTCAAGAACTTTTCCCTATCCATTTCACGCATTCTGACCTTGTATTTTTTTTCAGTGTAAATTTCAACTGGGAGTCCATTACGATCTATTCCAATAGGAAAAAGAACATTGTTTCCTGACATCCTGCCTGTCCTTGCAATCATATCGATCTGTGAATAATGAGCGGCAGCGCCTATATGCCATGGTCTGCCTGAAGGATAGGGCGGGGGTGTGTCGATAACGTACGCACGCTTCCTAGCATCAATTGTGAATTTATACAACTCGTTCTCTTCCCATTTTTTTGCTATTTCGTATTCAAATTTCGGATCCCATGCTTTTTCCTCAATCTTTGGCATCTATTGCTTACCCTAAAACGAAATTAGAGATATTAAAGTTAGCCTTCTCAATCAATGAATTTTAGCTATACAGTTCAAACCAATCCAAACTATAATAAAGTAATTTATTATCGTGCGTCCTCTTGTCATAATTCCAATCATTTGCATAATTATAATGAATCACTTCAACTGGAAGCGAGCATGTTTCATTATTACTTTGATAAACAATAAGATCTGAATTTTCCTTATTTTTGCTACACCTGATCACAATCTTATATTCGACTAGTTGTCCAGTATAAATTCAGTATCGTTACCACAGGTATACATAAGCTCTCAAATTTGAGCTTTTGTTACTGCTCTCAAATAAAATTACCTAATATTTGCAAGAATGTGGGCACCCTTATTCACGCCTTCATAAACATACACGCCCAATGCTTCTACATTTGAAGGCATTTTCTTAGCCAATAGATTGATTATTATCGATGAGAGATTTTCAACGGTGGCTTCTCCCGGGAGGATGTATGTAGTGCTCTTGGGGACTTGCAATCTAAAAACACCGCTTGGTCCTTCGAATGAAATCACGTAATGCTTCTCATTGTCTTTTTCTACGTATTTTTCATTTATGAAAAATTTGTGATCTAAAACAGAAATAGTCTCTTTAATTAATTTCTTTGCTAAGCTGAAATCTATAACCAAATTATTCTCCATTTTTCCTATTATTTCAATCATGACAGTAGATGTATGCCCATGCAAAATTGAGCATTTTTCTACCAATGGGAGTATATGGGCATAGTCAAAAGACAAAGACGGATCTTCAATAAATATCGAACCGATTTGATGTCTTGGTGAATCAATAATATTAATCGATTCCAAATCTTCTATCTTTGCGGCTATTTTTGAACTTCCTATGCCGAGCAAGTCCAAATTAGGCTTCTCCCTTTTAACTCTTTCAAATTTTTGAATATCTACTTCAGAATCTATTACTTCAAGGTACTTTTCGCCTACCTTGAAATCCAGAGCTACAATAGATCCATCTGAAAGACTTACTGGAAAGTTATAATCATAACCTATCCCTAGAAAATTGAGTAATCTTGATACCGTCAGTTCAAGTCGACTTGTCATGAGATTACCCTTAAGGTCAATGTACTTTTCACTGCCATCTAACAGGATTCTTCTCACAGACTAAGCTCGAGATGAATAAGGGTCTCGGTTATATACAAGTTATGTTAAGCGTTAGAATCAGAAGGAAAATTCCCTGTATCCAAGGTAAAACCTATTCTACAGAAATAATGATAACGTTGTCTCCTCTTATCAGTATATCGCCCATCTGGATTTCCTGATTGTTGTCAGAAGATCGGTCTTCAGATACGTCCGCAGCATCTTGAAGCAAGAGATTCATCTGTTTATCAAAAGATTTCAATTTTCCTCTTATTGATCTTTTTCCTTTCAATTTTACCAATACCGATTTACCAATATTTTGGTGTAGGACTTGACTGGCAATAGCTTCATCGGACATTATAGAGATCTTTTCATAAGGAAAACGTAGCCATATTAAGTCTTTTTGCAATTGATGTTACTTTTTATGACCTGTTTCTAATGTTTGATTCTTTCTAAACTACAAAAAGCGAAATCCATAAATGGAAATGTGTTATTATCATTAATAGCAATATGAGTAATTCTGGGTCTTCAAACAAATACAATGATCCTACTTTGCCAGGCTACGATCCAAGCAGACCAGCGGGAACTGCACAGTCAACGCCTCAAGTCAATCATCTCAACCAAGTCAACCAAGTCATCATCTCAACCAAGTTCCTCATCTTCGATTAACAAATTCAATGATCCTACTTTGCCAGGCTACGATCCAAGCAGACCAGCGGGAACTGCACAGTCAGCGCCAAGTCCATCATCTCAACCAAGTTCCTCATCTTCGATTAACAAATTCAATGATCCTACTTTGCCAGGCTACGATCCAAGCAGACCAGCGGGAACTGCACAGTCAACGCCAAGTCAATCATCTCAACCAAGTTCCTCATCTTCGATTAACAAATTCAATGATCCTACTTTGCCAGGCTACGATCCAAGCAGACCGATAGGGAGTGAACAATATGAGCAGGTAGCCCAAAGGCCTCAGTACAATCCTCCCCCAAGATCGTCACTACCGCCTCACCTGAGAGGCTACTTCCCTGCGCCAAAGCTTTAAGGGGCACCTACACAAATCCCCAACATCACTTTTGTTTTAGTCAGGGTTAAGGGATAAATCTAATTGTAAATTTTATCAGGTATCTTTGTTCGGGTAATCTGCGTTGGTTACCTCATAACAAAGAACGAGATAAAGATGTTCCATAATAATTTTTAATTGTCGCTAAGTTGAATAAACATGTTGCACGATCGAGTAATAAGATACTTGTCTGTTTGGTCTAGAGCCATCAGAACAAAATTTCTTCTTGCTTCATTAATCGCATCACTAAATGGAATTGCGATTGGCGTGTGGAAGAATGATATTTTTGATCCTATCTACGGTTTTCTCACCATTTGTGGAGTTATCTGTTTGCACATTAGTGTTGATTTGTTTAACGATTACTGGGATTATAAGAAAGGTATTGACACAATTACAAGGAGGACAAAATTTAGTGGCGGTACAGGAGTGTTACCAGAAAAGCTTCTACAACCAAGAACAGTATATTTTGCCGCTTTTATGTTTCTGATCCTTGGAATGATAATAGGGATATATTTTATTACCGTTCGTGGCATCATAATTCTGCTGATACTCATATTTGCAACCATTTCTATTTACTTCTACTCTACAAATATTGCCAATGCAGGATTGGGCGAAGTTTTCGTTACAATAAAGGGTGCGCTAATCGTATTGGGCTCATTTTACGTTCAGACTGGAAATTTAGATCCAACTGCAGTATTCGTCGGAGTAATTATAGGATTGTTATCGGCATGTGTTCTGATGGTTAATTCATTCCCAGATTACGACGCAGATAGAATGGGGGGTAAAAAAACCCTAACAGTAATTCTAGGTAAGACTCGTGCAGTAAATGTGTTACTGGTATTGCAATCGCTTGTCTATACTATGATCCTAGTTGGTATTATAACAAGCATCACCCCTATCTTTTCAATAGTGGCCATGGCATCGTTACCACTTGCGGCACGAGCCATCAAAAGACTTAAGAACTACGATAATCCAGGCGAATTAATATTATCAATGACTGACATGATTCTTTGTTCTAGAATTACGGGGGTCTTAATTGCCTTGAGCTTTATATTGTGATGGACCAGTATTAATTAATATGGACTTTGCAATAACTACAATTAGATATGAAGATTTTTTTGACTCTCATACTTTTATTTTATTGATTGGTGAATTTATGGGAGTAGTGTCTTACTTGCATGGATACTGATTCAGTAAAGCAATTAGAGACGTCACTCAAAGGGAAAGAAATAGGTCATAAAATATATTTTCTCGACAAGATCAATTCAACTCAAATTTATGGCCACTATTTGTTGAAAAATTGTGGCCTATCACTACATGGCGTAGTGGTTATTGCAAAGGAACAGTCAGCTGGTCGAGGAAGAATGGGAAGAAAATGGATCTCTCCACCCGGGGGTCTGTGGATGTCAATTATATTACAAAGCTGGTTAACACCGAGAAGGATACCTATAATACAATTCATTTCGGCACTGGCTGTAGCAGACAGTATATTGACATTAACCGGTCTAGAATGTACAAACAAATGGCCAAATGACTTGTTGGTGCGAGGAAAAAAGATCTGTGGAGTCATAGTCGATGTTGATTTCGAGGGTAACAATGCCAATCAAGCTATAATTGGGATAGGTCTGAATGCTAATTTCTCAGCCAATAGTATAGATGATTTAGAAAATCAAATCAGAGTCTCGCGAGTTACTACCCTTAGAGATGAACTGGGTTACGACATTCATCTGAATAATTTAACTAAATTAATCCTTGAAAGGTTAGAGTACTATTATTCTCTATTGAAGGAAGACAAGATAAAGGTAATTGTAGACATCTGGAAGAAGAGATCAGACCTATTTGGAAGGGTAGTAACCGTTGAAGACGGAAAGGATATTTTCCACGGCCTAGCTATGGGAGTAGATGATAATGGGGTCTTGGAGATGAAGCTCTCCGATGGATCAGTTCGAGAAGTCTTATTTGGAGATGTCAGTCTTTCCATTAAGCCCCATAGACTCAATGACCAAGCCAGACTTTGGCAAGTAACTAACAACTCATATTCAGATGGTAAAAACTTATACTAAATTTTAAGATGTCAATTATCATTCGATACATTCGATTCTGCTAGTATAATCATTAGCTTTAACTTATCTACTAGAGATAAAATCTTACTTATTGTAGATTATTGCTAGGAACTGCATTATCAAAAAATAACATAATTCTGCTTCTATTAATCGGAATCGTAGGTATCGGCCTGGCGATTCTCTCATATCAATACTCTACACTGACCGCTACTGAAATCGCATTTATTGCAGCGCAGGACGTAAAATCAAACGCAAACATTGAGGTTTATGAATTAGCCAGAATATTAGTTAGAAGTATTGAATCAGTTTCAGTTAATTTAAGAACCCTGAGCAACGCAATATTATTGGTAGAAAGTGGAAATTCTGATGCCACAAGGTTGATAAATACTGCACAAATGGGAACTCAAGAGCTTACTGAAGCATACTACTGGATAGATAGCAATGGTAGGCTTCTTTCAACAAGTGATTCCAACGGACCAGTTACCAGTAATTCAAGTTTAAGTGACAAAGATTACTTTAGAATCCCTAAGATGACACTTAAGCCATATTTTGGTAGCGCAGGAGAGGCAAAAAATAGGTTTTCGCATTTCTATATTTCATTTCCAATAATTGAGCCGGCTAATAATACTACCAACATTTTGGCATCTGACCGTAACGAAAGTAGTTTCCAAGGAGTAGTAGTAGCCGCCATTAGTCTTGGGGATCTCGGTCGCTTCTTACAGGAGGAGCTCTCACCAAATCTAGAAAGCACCTTAGGATTAATTGACAAAAACGGAGTTATTTTGTATTCACGAAACGAAGCTGTGGTGGGTCGTAATTACCTTACACCAGAGTTCCAATCTCTTATACCTTCACAGATTAAAGACTCTTATAATAAGATATTAACCAACGGTCTAGAGGGTAAATCAGGCTCTGAAGATTTGCATTTACTTGGAAACGTAACAACCTTGGCTTACCAGCCAGTTGTTCTAGATGGTAGACATATTTGGACTCTTTATCTGAGCGTACCGCACAATTTGGCAAGCAATGTCGGTTTCCTAATTAATCAGCAGAAAAATTTTAGCACAATTGTCATTATAGCTATCGGTTCGTTGGCATTTGGGATTGCGTTTTTAATATTGTCTTGGAACAAGAGGCTAGAGGGGGCGGTAACATCCAGAACACACGAATTAAAAAAGGTAAATGAATCGTTAGTAGAATCAAACATGCTCCTGGCCTCAGCAAACAAGCAGCTAGAGATTCATGACCGGATGCAGAAGGAATTCATTAATGTTGCAGCGCACGAACTGAGGACACCCATAATGCCAATATTAGGTGAAGCAGAACTAATGGAAGATAAATTAAACAATAGCAAGAATTCAGCCAAAGTGGATAAGGAGCAAATTTCTGCGATTATTCGGAATGCCAAGAGACTGGATCGACTAGCTGCTGACATATTAGACGTAACAAGAATAGAAGGAAAGTCATTGCAGTTAGTGAAGGAGCACTTTAATATAGACGAAATATTGTCACAGATTGTTAGGGAAGCTAAGCGGCAAGTAGAAAACGATTCTCACAGGAATAAAATGGTGAAAATAGAATATACCCCACACCAAATTGAAGTGCATGCCGACAAGAGTAGAATAACACAGGTGATTTCAAATTTAGTAAATAACGCCATTAAATTCACTCAAGAAGGAACGATTTCAATTGCATGTACGCAAGATGAGAATGAAGTAGTTGTTCAAGTGAGAGATCCGGGGAAAGGGATAGACCCTGAAATTCATTCTCGATTATTTTCAAAATTTGCATCGAAGTCAGAACAAGGAACAGGGCTTGGGCTCTTCATTTCAAAGAGTATTGTAGAGGCCCATGGAGGAAGAATATGGGCCTACAATAATGAAGGATACTACGGTGCTACATTCGCATTTACACTACCAAATTAAAAATACACATCCAATTTAGTTGCGACGTTCACAATCATGTGTTCTTAAATGGTATTTATTCCCTAATTCTGTGCTAGAATTAATGATACTATCTAAGTCTACAAACGATTGAAATATCGTTTACATTAGTCCCTGTGAGTTTTGTAATAACTAATGAGTTCACTTTCTTAAAAAACGTATTACTGTCATGACACCTTAGATATTTGTTAACATGGAGTTTCTTCTTATCAATTACTGATAAAACTTTAGGGGTGACAATTGCACCAGCTGCTTCAGTATTGCCATCAATTCCATCGGAGCCTAGACACAAGATAGTAAAATCCTTGTCAGACCAGGACTTCAATTTCGATATGGCAGAAAGGGCAGCTTCTTGATTCCTTCCACCTGTTCCGTTTAATCTACCACGTAGTTTTACTGTAGTTTCCCCACCTAAAATGAAAGCGTAAGGAACGGATTCTCGCGAAAAATCATTAACAAGCCTAGAAAGGAAATTTCCCAGTCTAAATGCTTCTCCCGTGAAATCCGAACCTAGATTCATCGTTCTTATTCCGCGAGTATTGAGGTATGAAGACACGGTCTTACATGCGATAAAGTTGTTCCCAATAATCAAATTACGAACTCTCTGGAAAACTGGGTCTTGAGGTTTGGGTGTATCCTCAATTCTCTTTCGTACTCCTGAATTTATTACATTTCTGACATTCTGGGAAACAAATGTATCACAACTCCAAAGTTTATATTTTAGCAGGATTGACTTTGCGTCACTGAAGGTAGATTTATCTGGCGCCGTAGGGCCTGAAGCAATTATTTCTATCCTATCGGATACAACATCGGATAAAATCAAACTAACCAGAGTAACCCCTTTTCGAAGCGCTTTCGCCAATCTGCCACCCTTTATTGCAGATAGATGTTTTCTGACAGTATTGATTTCATCTATCGACGCACCTGAAGAAAGTAATCCAGATGTAATCTTCTGCTTTTCTTGTAAGGAGATCCCTTCAATTGGTAATGGCATTAATGCTGATCCACCACCTGAAATTAGAGTAAAAACTATGTCGCTCCAGGTGGCCTTTTCCAATATCGATAATATTTTCTTAGAACCTAAAACTCCATTGATATCCGGGAAGGGATGTCCTGCTCTCATAATGGATGCAGCAAGTTTCCCTGTGGTTGTGCCATATGGAATAGTGATTGCAGCATCAGAGACTTTTTTCTCATTTTTAAGAACGTGCATTAACCCCTGAAGCATGTCTGCCGCCGCCTTACCGGCACCCACTATGTAAATTGACTTGAACAAAGAAAGATCAAGTCGTATCAACTCAGAATTAACATCAGAAATGTACATTATGGAATCAGAAATCTTGACCTTGTTTATCAATAAAGAGAATGGATTTACAGACATCAGAGCAGCTTCAGTGGCGTTCACGGCAACTTGGAGAGACCTGATATTATGATTCTCCCTTAGCAAAGAAGCCTTATTATGAATTCTAACCGCATTCATGACTTGTAAGATTTAAAGGGAAGCCAGATATTAAGACCTCGACAGTCGATATCTTGAGGGCTGGTTCAATTCAGACCACATCAATCTTTAAAATGAGCCATGAATTATTATAAATATTATATATCTTACTTTTATTAACTAGAAATATTGCATCAAAAAAGTTCTATATCCTTATAAACAGTCATCAAGCTATTATGCAATGAATTTGAGAAGCTTATGACTTTTCGATTTAATTATAGTCATTCATGAAAAAAGTAACTTGAAAAACTTAATGAATCCATCTCACAATCATAACAGTTGGATAAAGTTGGTGGTCGATCTCAGACTGAGGGGGATGGTAGGTAAGAGAGGTCTGATGTATGTACCATATTATGGCCAATCCAAAGCATTTATCGCAAATTACAAATCTTGGAAAGAATATGATACAATGGGCAAGACCCATGCTATTGTTGCTTCAATCATTAGTCATGAATCAATTCACTTGACTTTGAATAAATTTTCCGTTACGGCATCAGCCAAGTTAGACAATTTGTTCGGTAAATCTGACTGCTGGGAAGACTATTCGCACGGACTAGGTGACTTCGGTAACATAGTCTTGAGGGCAAGCTCAGTTTGTAATACGCATGGTAAGAGAGCACGAACAAAAAAGAGACAATAATCTATAAATGTAGTCGCCTGACGATTTGATTGCCATGGGTGTTTACTTTACACCTCAAGATGCTAACAAGATTCTTCCTGAAGTACATAGACGATTTTCTCAGATTATTACCCTTCGAAATAGAGTTATTTCAATTCAAGAAAACTTACAGGATATTAGTAACGAAGTATCAAATTTTAATACTTTTATCTCCAAAAAGCAGGAATTAAATCAGGTAGTATCACTCTTGTACAAACAAATAGAAGAACTTGAAAAGCGAGGTGTTATGATCAAGAGTGTTGACGATGGGTTGGTAGATTTTCCCTCTTTGCGCTTTGATGAAGAGGTATGGTTGTGTTGGAAGTATGGAGAATCTAAAATAAAATTTTGGCATGGCAAAGATGAGGGATTTTTAGGTCGAAAACCTCTGGCGAGTGCTAGCGTAATAGAGCCCTGAATTTTCTATCGCACTTATCTTTAGACTTTATATCACTAGGATGATCATAACGGGCTTTTAATAAGTGAGGATTAACACAAATTGAAATTGGGTCATTAGATTGTCGAGCTGCTTATATATATGATATAATTGTAGTTATCTTGAATTCTACAATTAATGCTAAAGTTATTCAAATTTTCAAACGAATTCAAGGTAAATACGGGAAGCCCATAGGAGAAGTCTTGATCGTCGATTTCACTACCCAAGATCAAAGGAGCTGAGGAAGCGTGAAGGATGAGTTTAGTTTAAAAAGACTATCAATCCGAAAAAGTCCATTCGATCTCTTTAAGAAAATCTACAATGAATATGATATAGTGTTCATTCTTGAATCGTTGACTGGACCACAGGAATTATCTCAGTATTCAATAATTGGCTTCGACCCGGTTATGCGCATAGCATGTGATTACAAGAAATTCCGTGTTACCAATAAGGAAGGAGTGCTAGTTCACGAATCGGATGTGAATGATCCTGTGGATCAATTAAGACGAATGATGCCTAAAGTTACTAATAATAAGTACCGATTTATTGGGGGCGCAGTAGGCTATGTTAGTTATGATGCACTCCGATTTTGGGAGTCTTTGTCCACGAGGAGAAAAAGCTTTGGAAATCAGTTTCCAATTTTCGCATTTGGGATGTATACAGATGGATTATTATTTGATAGGAAGCATCGAAAAACCTATTATTTTCATGTGGGGAAGGATTCCAGAATAAAGGAGATACAAACTTTACTTGGTTCCAAGGAAGATTTACCACAAGAAAGGGTTTCATTCTCCAAACCAAGTAGTGAGATGGACAAGAATGAATTTATTAAAAAAGTACAGAAGGCAAGAGAGAAAATCTACAGGGGAGACATTTTTCAGGTCGTCATATCAAGAAAATTTAGTTTTACCCTTAGTGGCGATCCTCTCAAGATCTACCAAAAGCTTAGGGAACTTAATCCATCTCCATACATGTATTTTTTGAAGCATGGGAACAATTTGATCATTGGATCTAGTCCAGAAATGTTACTACGTAGTGATTCAAAAAATGTTGAAACATTCCCAATTGCAGGAACAAGACCTGTTACAAAAAACGAAGCTCTAAACAAACGCTTAAGAAATGACTTGTTATCAGATGAAAAAGAAATCTCTGAGCATACCATGTTGGTAGATCTCGCCCGCAATGACTTGGGAAGAGTATGCAAATATGGCACTGTCAAAACGAAGAAACTGATGACTGTTAAGAGGTTTAGCCATGTTCAGCATATCGTTTCCCACGTAGTGGGGAGGTTAACAGATGACAAGGATTGTTATGACGCTTTCAAAGCCTTATTTCCAGCAGGTACTGTTACCGGAGCACCCAAAGTTAGAGCCATGGAAATTATTGATGAATTAGAACGTAAACAAAGAGGTCCATATGCGGGTGCTTTAGGGTATTTCTCCTTTAACAAGGCATGCGATTTTGCAATAACGATACGATCACTATTCGTGATCAATAATAAGGCTTATGTCCAAGCTGGAGCAGGGATTGTGATGGATTCCATCCCAAAGAAAGAATGGCAAGAAACCTTACAAAAGGCAGAAGTCATTTTTTCAGCCTTGAACTTGGCCAATGAACGAAAATAGTATTGAGTTAGAAAAATATTAACTGACGGAGATTAGAGTTGATATAGCATTGAATTTAGTCATGGTGGAAAACTATCCTGCCAATACCTATCAGATTCATTTCCCATTATTCAAATAACCCATTATTTACATGACTGGTATTATGGCGTCACACAACTTTGAGTTTGTCTGGGTCGAAAGAATGTGAGTTGTACCAATTGTAAAAAAAGTAATCATGTGACCATTCATGGAATATATCAACATCAGCAACATGATGACCATAAAACATCTCATTCATGTCAGTTTCTCCACCTGTAGAAGGAAACATTACTAGCGATTCCCTTTCATTGAGCACTACTGCAACAGTAATCTTCTTATTCATTTTTCTTTCAATAAGACCTTTCCTAAGTAAATCATCGTAACTGACATCTTTTAGCAATTTCATCCCAGCTCTGGGGACTTGAGCATTTTCCGGCAAAATATATTTAAACTTGATTCCATGTTGCCTAATCATAGGTATCACAGTTTCAATTAAGTCATGGGTCACCTGGGGTAACATACCGTAAATATATTCGCGTGATTGTCTATACATATCTTTTATTCTCTCAACAACAGCAACCCAACCGTCAACTAATTCACCATTATTCAATGCGCCTATCCTTTGAATAAACTTCATTGGCATATCACCCAACGAATGATTCGAGAAATAATCCTTGTTTTTTGATAAAAAGTGTATGGATGGAATTTGTCCTATTATGGTACTCCCAAACGTGGTCAAACAGAAAACACCGCTTGATTTCTTTTCAACCAGTCCAGCTTCTGTTAGTCTATTCAAATTTCGATGAACTTCCTGCATAGTGACTGTAAGGTGTTTTGAAAGCCCTGCCAAGTTCATTTCTTTGCTATGCAGAGAATGTATTATATCGAGTCGTTGTGAATTTGATAGTTCAATGAAGACTCTCTCCGCATCTTCAAACAATGAACTCAACTATTATCACTGTCATTAAATTAAGATGTCGTTTATAAGTTAGATCCGAATTTTCATAGTCGACTATATGACGAAATATTCTCATGCCGGTGTTGACCTCAAGAAGATTAAAAAAATCCATTCTACAATACACACTCTTATTTCGAAAACCTATTTCTCAAATCCAGAATATAGTATATTGTCTGGTTTTGGGCATTATGCAGGACTGATAGAGCTTGGCTCCAGAGTAATAGCCCTGCATTCGGATGGTGTTGGTACCAAAATACTCGTGGCAATTATGATGAAAAAATATGACTCTATCGGCATCGATTGCATTGCTATGAATGTAAATGATGTCATCTGTGTCGGTGCCATTCCAGTAGGATTCGTAGACTATATCGCATTAAGTGCTCCAGACAAGAAATTAGTGGGTGCGGTTATTAAGGGTCTTTCGAAGGGGGCAATTGAGAGTGATATGCCTATCATTGGTGGCGAAACTGCAGATAGTTCCGGATCTTTTACATGAAGATAATTCTACTTCTTTCGATTTGGTAGGAACTGTTCTAGGTACGGCAGATAGGAATAGGGTTATACTGGGCGATAAAATCAAGGAAGGAGATGCAATATTGGGTATAGAAAGTAGTGGACTTCATTCTAACGGATATAGCCTAGCAAGAAGAGTACTCCTATCGAATCACAAGATTAACGATACGACAAAATTTATCGATGGATCAATTGGGGAGGAATTACTCAAACCTACTAGAATATACGTAAAACCGGTAAAGGAATTACTACGTGCGGAGCACGGAAATGTGCATGGCCTTGCCCATATTACTGGAGGATCTTTTACAAAGCTCTCTAGGTTAAATGAAAGAGTAAATTACAAATTGAATAATTTACCAAAGCCACAAGGAATTTTCTTACAAATCATGAAAGACGGCAAAATAGGAGAGCGTGAGATGTATACTACATTTAATATGGGAATCGGATTCTGTGTCATAGGGACGAAATCCTCAATCGATAATGCCAGAAGCATTTTCGAAAAGAGTAAAATGAAAAGCATCGAAATCGGCCAAATAACAAAGGGCTCAGGGAAGGTATCAGCCACCTTGAATGGTAGGCTAACACCTCTTACTATTAATTGATGACATACCAAATAAAATGTGGTCTGAGGGTTGGATGCTAGATTAAAGCCTTGCATCCGTTTAAAACGGGACTTGATCTAACAAATGGTACGAAATTTATTGAATGGGATTATGGATATAGGTCATGTTGTGATTCCTGAGCCAATAAGTCGCCATCTATCCCCTATTCTTCTACTTATGGCAACTCGACTCCTTTCTAGCATGCACACTGGCCTTTTGAGCTTTAACTCAGCTTTATTGTTTTTTGTATGCATAACTGTTCCAAGAGTAGCGAGCGGTACCTATATTCAGTCTCAATGATTCCTTACTTTTTATCGGATCAACTTTTATCATTTCATGTGTTCCTACTGCAGTATCAAAGAGGTTATATTCTAGAGAAATATCTTCCACATCTGCAGGAAGCTTAGCTGGCAAACCAACGACAGACCCGATTAATGAATCACTCTTTACGAAAGATGGGTCAAGAAGAGTTCCTATAGCGACTAATCCGCCAGGTTTAACATTGTCAACAAGGCCAGCACCGGTTCCAAGAGTTGCGATTTTAGATCTAATGGGTTCATATTTATTCTTCTTATCGTCCCATAATCCCGGCCTAATTTCTATCTCATCACCAGTGTCTAGCTCGCCTTGAATTAGACCGCCTCCTAAGACGCCACCTTTGATATGGTCCAAGAAAATTCCAGGCTTGTTTATGTCGAATGATCTTAGAACATGCATCATGGGATCGGAGTTTTTGGATCGTACGGGAGTTTTAATGGTATCTTCGATGGCACCTATCAGTGCATCCATATTCAACTTGTGTTGTGCAGAAATGGGAATTACAGGGGCATCTTGGGCAAAGCTTCCTTTAAACTCCTTTATCTGTTCGTAGTTATCGATTGATTCTTGATAAGTAACCAAATCAACCTTGTTTTGAACCAGGACCATTTGCTTGATCCCAAGAATTTGAAGTGCCAAAAAGTGTTCTCTGGTTTGAGGTTGCGGTACTTTTTCGTTTGCAGCTATAACCAGAATCGCCCCATCCATGAGCGCAGCTCCTGATAGCATATTAGCCATTAAACTTTCATGGCCCGGAGAGTCTACAAAACTCACCACTCTTGTAAGGTCAGCCTTACCTCCACAATTGTTGCATATATTCTGGGTAGAGTAACACGAAGGTGGCTGACAAGAAGGACATTTGTAAAATGCTGCATCGGCATAGCCTACCTTTATGGTGATCCCACGACGAAGCTCCTCACTGTGACCGCTTGTCCATACTCCAGTAATTGCCTCGACCAAAGTAGTTTTTCCATGGTCTACATGACCTGCGGTTCCAATATTTACACACGGTTGATAACCATATTTCTCAATATACCAATCAGGCAGAGTTTCTTTCCAATGCAACATATCTTGTCAAATTTTCCAGAGATATTAACCTAATTATGGAGGACTTAGCTGGTGTGAAAACTGATAAATAACTATTGAAGATGAAAGGCTTATTTTGGTTCTTCTGAACTGGTTGGCAAACTGCCTTCTATTAGTAAACAATTAAGTTGGTAAATCTCGTCTGTCACGATGTTCCCCCTTATTAGCTTTCTTTTTCTTGTCCCCTCTTTCTTGTTCCTCATTCCAGTTCCTCGAGATAGAAGCACATATTTTTTTACGCCGCCGTGTACATCCATTCTCATAGGGGTTCCTGATTTATCACTTCCACCAGTTATCTTAAATTTTCCGCCTGTTAGTCCAAGAACTGAAGAGTCTATAAGGTCGCCAATTCTAGAGCCAACTAATGGCTGCGCTTCCTTGTCTTTAATTTCTCTGCTAATACTCTTACCACTCTTGTCGGATATTATTGTTTTAAAGACAGCCACTTCTACAAGAAGGAATGATTGAAGCATTAATTAATCTTTCTTGAGATCAAGATAAATAATAGCATTAATTGAAAATATTAAGTGACCTCTGATTCGAACGATAATTTAGCTCACGTCAAGTGTCCAATTTGTAAAAACATCATGACCTACATTCAAGCATGTCATGTTAGATGCCATAATTGCGGCGCTGAATTAACATGCTCTGATAAAGGATCATACTGGTAGCGACCATGAATTTCACCTCAAAGGCTTTAGGACTTTCGAATTCCCCATCATACTAAATAAAACGGCCATCTCATATCATTTATCCAATTCACGCTGATAATCAAAGGCCATTTTTTCTACCTTTTCCTTCATTGTTTCAATATAATTCTCGTATGTATCGCGGTAATTGCACTCCTTACATTCTACAATTGAGAGATCGTTATCAACTTGTGCACGTTTAGAACAGTTTGGACATTTGGCTTCTAACATTGTTAATCCTAATTTCAAAGGCTACCGTATAAGCAGACTCTTAACTTGGGCATTATGCAATTTAATTTTTTCCAAAGGCAATAAATATTTACTCTTACCATGCCTAATCGATTGTTTGTAGGATTGGGACTGCCTTGATTACAATTAGATCAGAATTCAGACTTTTACTGATTACGTTATCAAGATCTGCTTTCGAACATGCGATGACAATCATTGTTTTTTCCGTTGGATAAAGGTCAAATGAACCTCGATGAGTTTCTACTTCTCCTATGTAATCCTTCAGTCTGTTAGCAATACTTGACAGTAGCTCTAACTTATCACCTCGCATTTCATTCTGATCTACCGTCCATGCGATAGTTACTTTCGTTCTACTTGCTTTCAAGTCACGTTTCTTCAACATCATCCTAGTTTCATCTACCAAATGCTTTGCATATCCTTCAATACTCTTGACTGTACCGTTTACCATATACGTAAGGGGAGATGTTCCACTAATTGAGGAACCTATTGCTCTAAGATCATACAAACCGTTCGCAATGTCATCTAAATATATTTCATTAAATGATTTGGTTGATAGTTCGGCCATCGTTTCATCATCTCGGATATATCTACAAATTTCGAGTATTGATGACATTACACCGTACTGCTTCAATGTTTGAATAGAATGCATTATTTCTAGTGAACCTATATCTACAAAATTTATTTTCTTTCGTGTGTCAGTGCTAGTAAGCAGTTTCGCTAATTGCATATCTTGTTTAGACTTGTATGTACCGACATGAACAACTTCGCCACTAGTTGTGTTTGCATTTAAAGGGAAATAATAGTAAGATACATCCTTTCCAATTTTCAATCCTGTAATGTGCTCAATTAGAGCAATGTTTTCCATATTAGTTCCAAATCCAGTCGGTACTGCGTAAATGATTGAACTATTCTTTTTTAGATGTCTTACCGCGTCCTGAAATTTTGAAGTAACATCAATCTTTACATCAGGTCCTGTTTTCCTAATTCTAGGAGCAAAGAAGACGTATGCAGCATTGTTTATCGCAAGATCTATTGGCTCGACAGCAAGCAAAGGGCCGTCCTCTATTAGTGCGTTTACGTTTGGATATGTTCTCGCCACATCAGGCTTTACTGAAATAGCCATACCTGCAGAATCATCGACTACGGAGACCTTTGCTCCTTTTAACGCCATGAAGGAGGCGAGGTTATATCCCTCCGTACTCAATCCGTAAATAGTTGTCACAGGCAATGACGTTGATCCCGCACTCACTATCTGCGGGCCTCCATAACCAACATATTATACTTTACCTGAGCTATGTAAAATAATGGTTAAAGAAAAATCTTTTCCATCATCAATTTTAATGTGGATATCTTGAGAATCTGGTTTGATGTTTTGACACCTAAACAGGTACTATTTTTTAAACCAATCATTGATAACTTGGTCCTCTCTGGCAATGATGTATTTTGCACTTCTAGACAGTATAGGGAGTGTATTCAATTAGCCGAAGCTAAGGAACTTAAGATGAAAATAATAGGAAGACACGCGGGTCCTCTTAAATACGAAAAACTTAGAGAGAGTGCAAAAAGAACTTATGAATTGGCCGATGTCGTAAGGCATTTTGAACCTACGTTCGCAATCAATTTTTGTTCGCCTGAAGCGGCTAGGGTAGCTTTTGGTCTGGATATGAAGCAGATCGTATTCAATGATTCCCCGCACGCACTTGCCGTAGGGAAACTTACTGTCCCGCTAGCGCATCATCTCATGTGTCCTTGGATAATACCATACAACGCATGGAAAAATTTTGGGATTCAGAAGAAACAGATAACTCGTTATCGAGCACTCGATCCTGCAGTCTGGATAAGAAGATACAATAATGAAGGTGGTCCAGGTACTGGAACCATTAAGAGACCAAAGTATTGTCTTACAAAGAAAAAAACCATTGTTGTGAGACCGGTGGAAAGCAAAGCTGCGTATATTGTTGACAAGCCAGAGAATTCAACTATCTCTCAAATTGAGTTGCTTATCGAAAAATTTCATGACGTTGCAAATATCGTGATTCTAAGTAGATATGAAGACCAAGAAAAAGATTTCACGGATAAATTTGGGTCAAAAGTAACGATTTTAGGCAAGGTAGTTGATGGATTGGAATTGCTTTCAACTGCAGATATTTTTATCGGAGCCGGTGGTACCATGACGGCTGAAGCAGCGCTTCTGGGAAAGCCTACCATTTCCATTTCTCCAATTCAATTTTACGTAGATGACTATCTTTTTCGAACTGGATTGGTTCATAAAGCTCGTCATCCTAGAAAACTTGTGCAGTTAGTTGACCATATACTGAAGGATGGACGAATATCATGGAAGACAAAGGAGACTGGCTCATAGAATATTAGCAACCATGGAGGATCCTATGACAAAATTGCTACGGATCCTAAACAGCTACATAACATTATAAATATGGTCTAACTTACGAGAATTTAAGCCCGGAAGCCCGGTAGAGAATATTGCATTCGTCGATTGTAGTGGCCAAGCATAGAGGCCTTTGGAGCCTTTGACCCCAGTTCGAATCTGGGCCGGGCTATTCAGTCCATCACAATGTAGGAGGCTTGTTTTCCTTTTGGCTGAATCGACAAAAATCTCAATTCACATTTCAACTTCAAAGTTTTCAGATATATTTTCTACTCGGTTTAGCATTATAAAATGACTTCATGTTTTACATTTTGATATATGAAGAGGTTATATTGTCCAATAAGTCTAGTGCGTCAGTCAAATGCTTTCTTCTTGCATCTAACTTTTCACTATATTTTTGCGCTCGAGCTTTCAATGACCTGATTGCCAATTTCTGCATAACAGGATTGGGAGAACCTTCGGTTGAACGCAATAAGATCGATTTTTCAGGTGTTATTTCAGTAAGAATTTTAATTACATCTTCTACCCTTATGTCGCTCGCAATTTCATCTATGATCGGCTCAATTTGATGCTTGCCTAGGTCAGATAATGGGATCATATCCTTTTTAACTGCTAGCTTGACCAATGATCCACTTAACCTATGCGCGGTTCTGAAAGGCAGATTTTTTTTTATTACCAATTGTTCTGCAACATCAATCGCATACGCATAACTATTAACTACCGATTGTTTCATCCGACGCTTATGAATTATCAAAGACTTTATGATAGCATCAGTGATGCTAAGAGAGGAGGAGGCAATCGACATAGAATTCAGAAAAACTGCCTTCAGATCCTGCAAATCTCGGCTATACCCAGACGGTAATCCTTTTAATAAGGTGATTGCAGTCAAGAGATTTCCTGCAACTAGCGTTGCCTTCGACCTTATCAATTCCAAGGGATCAGGGTTTTTCTTATGTGGCATGGCACTCGATGTTGATGCGAATTTATCTGCAATCTCCAAGAAGCCAAATTCCTGGGTAGACCAAATAATAATATCTTCTGCAATTCTACTCAGTGTCACCATTAGGATAGAAAGTGCGGACATTAATTCAAGTATGGTGTCCCTGGATGAAGTTGCATCAATTGAATTAGTTACCAGTCCTTGGAATCCAAGAAGTGATGCAGTCCTTTTTCTGTTAATGGAAATACTTGACCCGCCTACGGGTCCAGGACCCGAGGGGAGATTTATTAATGCTAGAATACGAAAATGAGAGTCGTTCCAGATCCCTTAACAATTGTTCTGAATAGGACAGGAAGTAATGTGCAAGGTTTCCTATTTGCGCTTGCTGAAGATGAGTGTAAAATGGCATAACAGAATCTAAATTCTCCTCCGCTTTCTTTATCATGTGGTCAATCAAGGTGATGAGCCTTGAACTAATATTGTTCAAGTCGTCTCTTGCTTTCATCCGTACATCTAAAATCACCTGGTCGTTTCTTGATCTACCTGTCTGAATCCTTCCACCTACTTCAATGCCAAGTTTTTTCACCATATGGGTTTCAAGCGCTTCATGAATATCCTCGTACCCCCGTCCCGCTAATTTTTTTGGATTTCTACGTAATACTAGTAGCTCAGTAAGAATTTTTTTTAGATTGACAAGGGTTAGTAAGTTGTTTTCATATAACATTATGACATGAGCTTGCGTGCCCAACATATCATACCCCGCTATTTCATTATCTAATTCAAGGGAAGTCAGAAAACTAAGGCCTTCCGGCTCAAGATCTTCCTTTGGCCTTGATCTATACATGCGAGATGAACTACAGAGAGGTTTATTTAATACTATTTGACCAAGGCTCATTACTTTTCAGCGAACGCAAAAATCTAACTGGTTTACAACCAGAATAGAAATCAATAGTTAAATAGGAATAAATTGAATCGAAATGGTATGAGTCAAGACGTTCAGCAAGTCCGTAGAATGATTTTCGACGAGCTCTCAAAAATTGTTGACCCAGAAATAGGCGTTTCCATTGTGGAATTAGAACTTATAGACAAAGTTGATATTGATAAAGGCAGTGTAAATATTGACCTACATTTAACTAGCCCCTTTTGTCCTGCCATATTTGGTTTCAAAATTGCCCAAGACGTACGAGATAATATTTACAAAATTCATGGCCTAGATAGTGTTAAGGTAAAAGTTAGTAACCATTTCATGGCAGATGCCATTACCAAACAAGTAAACGAAAGCAAACTGCCGGAAAAATGACGAACATGATCTGATAACAAAATTTCTGCAAACCTCGCATCAATCCACTATGATCGGTTTATCGAATATTTCATTTACCTCGATTCTTCGAAATGCCGAGCATATAGGATTTCAGTAGTTGAATCCCTAAAGCAGGATCTACACCTTTCGGGCAAACTTTACTACACGATCCGGCAAAATGACACCTCCATATGCCATGCCTATCATCAACCACCTTCAATCTATCCTTCCCACCCCCATCTCTAGAATCAGCATAATATCTATACAACTGGCCAAGTGCTTGGGGCCCAGGGAATTTAAGATCAGTGGCGACTGTTGGACAAGCCGAATAACAGAGCCCACACTTGATACAATATGAAAATTGTAAAAATCTATCAACTTCTTCAGGCGACTGACGGTGATAACTAGACATAGCATCAGTTTGATGATTGTCTTGGTTCAGGATGTATGGTTGAACCCTCTTGTGATGTTCAAAAAATTGGCTGAAATCGGTTACAAGATCTCTAACTATGGGGAAGTTAGGTAAGGGCTCACAAATCACCTCAGAGCCATCCAATTCAGACATTTTTGTGTAGCATGCAAGTCTAGGTATGCCGTTGATTTTCATTCCACAAGACCCACAGGAGGCCATTCTGCAGGAGTATCTAATTCCAATACTTGAATCGATAAAAGATTTGGCATACAATAATCCATCAAGTACAGTAGTCCATCGTTGAACTGGAACCTCATATGATTCAAAGTAAGTATTTTTACTTCTCGCAGTATTCGCTCTGAATACCTTTAGTGTTATCTTTCTTTCGTCTGCATCCGACATTTTTACTCCCATTGAATTATCCCTTCTCATTTTTAAAATCATGTTCCTAATCCATTAGCAATGATGATGGTTCTAGTACCATAAAATACCAAGACAATCATGGCGATAATTGTAGCTGTCGTGACGCTATTTTCCCATCGAGTGCTCTGTCTTAACTCTAGCAAAATTACCCGAAGCCCGTTAAATCCATGAATAGATACTAATACTAAAATTACCTCGAGCAAAACTGCGTAGAAAATATTATGGTAATTGAAAATTACGTGATCATACTCCAGACTTGAACCGTACGGCACTACCAATCGCATCAATATGTGCACAGCTACAACGAATAACGCAGCTACCCCAGTAATGTAGTGGACTTTCATTATCTGACTTTCCTTGAAAATTAGGTTTCGCGACATCCATGAATTCAATCCTTATTCATTCGCCTGAGAATAATACATTTGAGCCGTAAAGCATTGCAATGGCTGCCAATATTAATGCAATCCAGATACCAGACCTTTGTCTCCTGTTCAATGAAGATGGATAATAGGGATAATCTGGCCTTCCTGGTTTCCCGAGTCCCTTACCAAGCTCAGTAAAGATGAGCCTAATGCCATTTACAGAATGGAAAGTGCTTGTTCCTATTACCATTATAAGAAATAAATGTCCCCAAACTGTTTGAGTCAGTTCTAACATGGCATTCCATGCATCTTTGCCACTTGTTAGAGAACTTGTTTCGTATACATGACCAACAAAGTAAACCAAAAGGAATACCCCAGTCAGTCTTTGAGCCCAATAGGAAAACCTTTCCCATCCATATCTAGTAGGGTCTAACCAGCCTAGAAAACCCTCCCTATTGTTGCGATTATTTTTTTGTTCTAGCACTCCCATCAATATTTCCTTTCTACTGGTGCATATCGTGTGAACTTTACAGGACACCAGTCAATGGATGGCTGGCCATTATTATAGTATACTAACGTATGCCTAAGGAAATTGGTATCATCTCTAGTGGGAAAGTCTGTGCGGAAATGAGCCCCTCTAGATTCTCTGCGGGCGATAGCTCCCATTAATATAACTTCGGCGACACGAAATATTGAATCTATCTCCATGACATTTACAAAATTGGTATTGTATTCCATTGCCTTATCATTAACATGTCTCCATGATAGCTTGCTTAGTTGTCTAGCCTTCTTCAACCCGTTTGTCAGACCCTCTTCATTTCTAAACACGTAGGCATTGTCATCCATCATGTCAGTTAAGCTCTGTTCTGGTTTCATACGGATTTACGTCTCCAGTCCCTCTGAATATTCCATCAAAGATTCGTTTTTCCTCGTAGCCTACTTTTTCATTCAAAATATCAATTGACTTATTCAATCGATTTGTTGCATATTCGGCTGCCAGTTTACCCGTGATTCCACCCCAGACCAGGCATTCAGATGTAGAATTCGCTCCCAATCTGTTCGCCCCATGAGGACCGTTACATGCGGCTTCTCCGGCTGCCCACAAGCCATTCATTTCTGTGCACCCATTTATATCAGTATGAATACCTCCCATCATGTAGTGACAGACCGGTCTTATTTCTATTGGTTCACTGATTATGTCAATTCCGGAAAATTTTATACCTATCTCTCTAATGCCTGACAACTGTTGCTTAATACGCTCAGCCCCCACGTGGGTAAGGTCCAATTTTAGGCTAGCTACCCCAGTCTCATGGACGAAGCCTCTTCCCTGTTCAATCTCCTTCATCATCGATCTTGATACTACATCTCGAGGTGCAAGTTCAAGTTTTTCAGGGGCGTATTTGTTCATAAATCTTTCACCCTTGTTGTTTATCAGATATCCTCCCTCGCCCCTAGCTCCCTCAGTTATTAGGATTCCAGACGGAATAATTCCAGTTGGATGAAACTGAACAAATTCCATATCTTTTAAGGCAAGACCGGCCCTATATGCCATGTCCAAGCCGTCAGGCGTCGAAGAATACGCGTAAGTGGAGAAGCTGTAGATTCTCCCGGCGCCACCAGTACAAATTATACCTGCTAACGATTTGATAATAGTGAAATTTCCACTCTTCATTTCTAGGACTGTCAGGCCACTAAAATTGTTGTGACCATCATCGAGAATCGAAGTACAATACCATTCATTATAAAAATGAATATTTTCGTATTTTAAGCATGTGTCATATAAAGTCTGCATTTCATAGAATCCTACTTTATCTTGGGCGTAGGTTGCGCGGGGAAATGAATACCCCCCGAATTTACGCTGATCGATTCTGCCATCGGACTTTCTAGACCAAGGCATTCCCCAATTATCAAGCTGAAAAATCTCATATGGCATTTTCTGAACTAAAAGTTCTGCTACATCCTGATCCGCAAGAAAATCACTACCACGGATTGTGTCATACAAATGAGACTCAATGTTATCCCCTTCATCTTCAAAAATAACGGCAGCAGTACCACCTTCAGCAGAAACCGAATGTGATCGCATAACTTGGACTTTTGATATTACTGCAATACTCAATTTTTTATTGGCCATGGCACACGATATGGCTGCACGTAATCCGGCAAGACCAGAGCCTATGATTACTATATCATGGTAAAGCTGCTCAGTCACTCAACCTACTCGCCTCCGAATATAATAAATTCACGACTTTACTTACCCATAAATAGGTTTGTAGTAAAGATCGTTGTCAATATCTTCAATGAGCGAAACTAGTTAATGACGCTTGGTGCTTACTTTAATTTTCAAGCACGTAAGCCCAAATTCGTCAATTAGATTAAAGTGGGAAAAATTTGCCGAAAAAATCGCATCAGATCAAGTTATATGATACCGTGAAAAATGGTCTCGGTGCTTCATTTATGATATTCAAACTCGAAATGTCATTACATCTTACAAGGAGCAAATTAATGAATTTCTAGTCAAAAAAGTCGCGCTGGAAACAACCTACAATCCCATTTCGCCAATTTTTTCCATTAGATTTTCAATTCTTATCTTGCTTTCGATTCCTTTATCATTCCGGACCGTTACCAATTGCCTATTTATTTCTTCTTGCTCGAAGACAATTACAACAGCTGCATTTCTGGAAATAGCATCGTTAATTTGCCTTTTTGCAGATTTTGCCTGAAGGGCATAATCAACCTTATACCCACAGCTCCTGAGATTTGACGCCACTTGGATTGCATAATTTTTTACTTGTTCAGAAGAGTATACAACGTAAATCAATGACTTGGGCTTGACGTTCAAAAGTTTGTGGGTCTCCATAGCGGCTATAATCCTTTCAACACCACCTGCTGCTCCTGTCGCACCAATGTCGTTTCTTCCAAAAATTTCTGGCAACTTGTCGTATCTACCTCCTCCTGCCAAGGCGCCTATATTAGTTGAAGGATCAAATATTTCAAATACGAGTCCCGAGTAATAATCAAGACCTCGAACAGTTCCAAAATTTAGTTGCACATTTTTGACTTTTCTAGATCTTAACATATCAAAAACTCTAATGGTACTTTTCCAAGCATCAAAATTTTCCAAAATATTTCTCGAAGGACATTCTTCAGGTCTACCCTTAAAACTTGAGAATTCAAACAATTTTTGTAGCATTGTTAAATCTAATTTTCCTCGATACTCATCGATTAGTTGTCTAGGTGTCTTTCTTGACAATTTATCCACTGCCCGTAACATTTCAGCTATAGTTGACATTTCGGAAATTCCTAACACTTCATTCAAGTATGTTTCGATAATTCTACGATGGTTAATTTGAACAACTACACTTAGCCCTAGCAAATCAAAGAACTTTGCTGTAAACTCTATAATTTCAGAGTCTGCATCTTCACTAGGTGAGCCGAATATTTCTATATCCCACTGGTGAAAAAATCTGTATCGCCCAGCTTGAGGTTCATCGTATCTCCAAACCCCCCCAAAGGATGCGAGTTTTGTTGGCATCTTTAAATCTCTTCGTTGGCATACAAAACGAGAGAGGCCTACAGTAAAATCGAATCTCAGTCCAACCTTGCGGCCACCCTTATCTACGAAGCTGTATGTTTCATTACTGATTGAAGTACCACTCTTGGCTTCAAGAGTTGAAAGCATCTCTAGTGGAGATGGTTCCATAAATTCAAAATTAAATCTTTGAGCAGCATCAATGAATTTCTGCTTGATTAATTCTATATAAATTGATTCCTGCCACTCGATATCTCTCATGCCACGAGGAACCTCAATTTTCACAAATGTGAGGACATTTACTTCTCATTTAGATTTTGCGATTGATTATAATATCTAGACAATGTGAAATCGTTTGTGCCTCACGGCTATCGTTATCTTGAACACATCACGGATGCATATGTCGAAGCTTACGGGATCTCCTTAAGTGAAGCTTTTGATCAGTCTGGAAGGGCGCTTGTAAATTTAATGTTTGACACAGAGAAGGCAAATGGACTATTTCCCCTCACGATATCAGCTGAAGGAACCGATGAACTAGAACTATTGTATAACTGGTTAGAGGCGGTCCTATTAACAGTTGTAGTAGAAGGGCAGATCATGTCTGAGTTCAACATACGCATTAATTCAGATTCTATTCTTAGACTAGAGGCTAGTACGATGACCGAATCAATTGATATGATAAAACATGCTTACAAAACAGAGGTAAAGGGGATTACATATCATGCAATGGAAGTGACGCATGAGGATGGTTTGGTAATTGCACGCTACATAGTAGACTTGTAATATTTCTTGCCATTTACAAGAATTGCAAATTCATCTGTGTGGGTAGAAATTGGCAAATGCGATATCTCGATTGATTATAGAGGAGCACAGAAACTAATTTACAAGATTGATTTACAAGATTTAAATATCAATCATAATTCATATTGAATAATATGGCATCTCATACTAGTAGTAATCCAGAACTTTTAGAGTTGTCCGAAAAAAATTTTGACGAGACTATTAGTTCTAGCAAGCCGGTATTAGTGGACTTTTGGGCTACATGGTGTGGTCCATGTCAATTCATGTTACCTATTTTTGATAAACTGGCTAAGAAATATGGTGATAAGGTAACTTTTGGTAGATTGAATGTAGACGACAACCAGGGCATTGCTATGAGATTCGATGTCTATGCAATACCAACTTTTATCGTTTTTATGGATGGGAAGGTAGTTGACAAGGCTGTTGGAGCAGTAGGTGAAAAAGGACTTGAGGGGCTGTTACAGAAGTATCAATAGTCATTGCGTAAAATAGATAATTGAATTTTGTCAAATGTAGCCAAATGATGGATCGGCTTCCCGCTTCTTGGTTAGTATGATTTGGAAAACTTCCTGTTGGTCAGGAGCAAGTCGATTTAAGAACGTTTCAGCCAATAATTTTGCCTCTTTGCTTGTTAAATCAGTATAAAAAATATCTCCTTCGTTTATTTGCCTGCCAATGACTGGCTCTTTCATGGAAACTGCGACTTGGGTCCCTGCTCCGGCGTCAGACAAATTTTTTCCTGCCTCTTGAATCTGATGAATTGTTCCAATTTTTCTTCCGTGCTCATTCATTATTGATACTTTTTGCCTCAGTTTTCCGATCAAAATTTCTGCCCCGAATACTGCGGGATCATTTCTCCTGAATACATATCCCTTCAAGAATTGAAACTTGCAAATAGGAGATATTTCATTAAACAAAATCGAATCGGCGTGTTCTCTCTGGTAGGTCGCCCATTCCTTATAGCTACGTACAAGATTGTAAATTATTTTTTCATTAAAAATCTTTACTCCTCTTTCTAGGCTCTCTTTCTCAGCATCTTCTAAAACTTTAACATTGAAGCCAAGAATCACTCCAATGTATCTATCCCTTTCTCTGACTACAGAAGCAGCCAAAACATCCCTTCTGGTAATTTGGCCAATGTCTCCAGACTGGATCGGTACCTTTTCCCTCCTTAATAAATCCACCACGGCTTCTAGCGAACCGATAGTATCGCATCGTAAGATAATTCCCATCGAATCAGTTTTTATGAAAGCCGTCTTGATTTCAGATTCAACTAAGGATCTTAAGTGATCTTCATTTTCTGAATTCTTTACAACATAGAGGGGGCTTCCAGCCAGCACACCATCTAGATCGGGCGAAGTAATTTTGAGTCCAGCTGCCGCTACAACCTGATCCACCGGTCTAAATTTGTCACGGGGATCTCGCATCTCGTCTAGGGGTTTAGGTATCAGAAGAGCTCTAATTTTGGTAACTATAGCATTCTCTCGTTTGGCTAGAACTATTTTGTCACCTTGCTTTAACAGACCATCAAGTAGCACTATATTTGCTGAGGGTCCTAAGCCAATTTCGTCCTTTACTTCAAGTACTATACCCCTTGTTTCGTCCACATGACGCTCTAACTTCTTAGTCATGAATTGTTGGGCGAGCCCTACAAGAACAGCCAACAATTCAGGAATGCCTATGTTTTTTTTTGCACTGAGAGGAACAATAGCAACTTCATTGGTGAAATCTTTTACTCGCCAATATGCTTCTGAATTATAATTCATTCTTGATAAAGAGCCAACCACGTCGTAAATTTTTTCATCCAGTGTTGATTGAATTTCGGGGGTCTGTTCTTTAAGCTGATCATTTACAAATATGGAATTAGTATTGCTCCAACCAGGAATCTGATCTATCTTGTTCAATGCTATAACAAATGGGACCTTACGTTTCTCTAGAATTTCAATACTCTCTTCGGTCTGAGCCTCAAATCCTTTGTTTACATCTGCGACAACAATGGCGATATCAGCCGCAGAACCTCCGCGCATACGAAGGTTTGTGAAGACCTCATGCCCAGGAGTATCAATCACCAACAGACCTGGAATTTGGGAATGAGTTTTCTCTAGTCGAGAGAATAATGGCCCGGTCATAGACCTTATTATTTCTAAGGGGAAATAACTTGCACCTATGTGTTGAGTTATTCCGCCAACTTCTCTTGATTGAACTGCAGTTCCACGGATTTTATCTAGAAGTGTGGTTTTCCCAGAGTCTACGTGACCCAACACTACAACTACTGGCTGTCTGAGATTCACTTAACCAAAAATGACTTTTGACTCTTTTATGAAGCTTTCAGCAGAGTCTGATGCATGAACAATATTATCTGTTATTCCAAGGCCATAGTCTCCACGAATAGTACCCGGACTTGCTTCAAAGGATTTTGTACTTCCAATCATAAGTCTAACTACATCCACAGCGTTGTTACCTTCCATTACGCACGCAACCACAGTCCCTGATGTTATGGTTGATATCAACTCATTGAAGAATGCCTTACCTGCGTGAACACGATAAAATTCTTCGGCCTGGTCCTTATCGAATTGTAGAGCTTTGATCTTCTTTATTTCAAAACCTTTATCTTCAAACCTAGAAAGAATCCTCCCAGTTAGACGTCTTCTAAATCCGTCTGGCTTTATGACAATAAGGGTTTGATCAACGGCCTGCATTTTCAACACCTTGCCACGTTATTTTTTTACTCTTATTCCGCCCTTTACGTATTTGTTAGTCCACTTAAATTTTCTAGGATCTCGCTTCAATGCGCGTAAATTCGTTTTGCACTTATTAGAGCAAGTCCACTGGACTGAGCCGTCATTTTTTACTAACATTGTACCATGACCGACAGATATGTGTCTACCACAAAAGAAACAATTCCGAGCTGAACTACTAGTTTTACTCACGGCTGGGCCACCAATATGATTATTTGATTTTCCGTGCCTCCCTTTCCGTCTCTCTGAGCATTAAAATGTCATTCATTCTAATTGATCCCTTAACATTTCTGGTTAGTATGCGTCCTTTGTCTTTTCCCTCCAGTACCTTTACCCTCACCTGGATGACTTCTCCTGCAATACCCGTTCTTCCTACTATCTGGATTACCTCTGCAGGTGTAACCCTATCTTCTACAGCTTTACTCATTAACCGTTTTGCTACTCCTTCTTGTTCTTGAGATTAGTAATGGAATTTATTACTTGATCCACAATGTGTTGCGCATCACCGGCGTCAATGATAGTTGCTGCTGCCGAACCTACGTCTATTCCAAGCGATTCACCCAACTGTTGTTTACTTGGGACAAAAATATACGCCGCATTCCTCTCCTCGCACAGAATTGGAAGATGTGCAACTACCTCTGGAGGCTGCACATCTTCGGCAATAACAACCAACTTACTTACTCCCCGCTCTATAGCTTTTGTAGTTTCATTAGTTCCCTTCCTTACTTTCCCGCTTTGTCTTGCAATTCTTACGGCTTCATATACTTCATTAACGAGATCTTTCGGAGTTTCGAATTTCACATAATACTCTTTGCTCAATTAAATCTCATCACCCATTGGGATCATCTTAACGAATAACAAGTAGAAAATAGGAGTATTAAAAATGTTGTCACTGCGGGTTCTAATTGACTTCTAATAGTTCATTGATTAAGATAGTGTATTCCTTTACTTTTGAATTTAACAATGCCTTGTCGTTAGACTCTGCGTACATCCTAAGTATAGGTTCAGTTCCACTGGGACGTATCATAATCCAAGTTTCATCATCAATCCAAATCTTGGCCCCATCAAGAGTTTCAACTTTAGTAGGGTTTCCATGATTCATACAAGCTTGAACTAACTTCTCAACTTTTGAGGAATCAGAAATACTAAATTTAGTTTTGTATTGATATACTGTAGGCAACATAGAAAACATCGTAGAAAGAGTGGTTTCCGTGCTAGCTAACATATCCAGCATTAATGCTGTTGTCATTGCTCCATCTCTTACCTCATTTAATGCGCCGTACATGAAGCCCCCATTTTCTTCCAATCCTAGTAGTGCCTTCTTTTTGATCATCTCCCTTGAAACTTCTACACTTCCTACTTTTGTGTAACGAACGATTGAACCTAGTTCATTTACTATTTTGGATACGACAGACTGTAGTATTTATTGGACAAACGACTTCAACCTTTTTGTGCTTTTCAGCAAGTAGATAATTCACTAGCAGACCCCCCGTTCTATCTCCCCATTTGACTTTACCCTCATTATCGCAGAATAAACTTCGATCCCCATCTCCATCATATGCAACCCCGAAATTGGCTCCAGTTCTTTTTACAATCAAGCTCATCTGATTGAGGTTTTCTGGTGTAGGCTCAGAACCTCGACCAGGAAAATCTCCGTCTATATTTCCATTCAGAGGGATTATTTTACATCCCAGTTTCTCGCATATAGTAGGTGCAACTAATGCTTGAACGCCATTCCCTAAATCCATTACAATTTTGAACTTGCGCCTCTTTATTTTTTCAGAATCAACCAAAGCAATGACCGCGTTCATATAAGAATCTAAAAATTCTCGACTATAAGTAAGGCCTAACCTTATGGATTTCTTAAATTGTTTGTCTCGGTATATTTTTTCGATAGTAAGTTCATCTTGCCTAGATATTTCTACACCATCTTTAGCAATGGGTTTCAAGCCGTTATATTCAGGAGGGTTATGAGATGCAGTTATCATGATACCGCCTGCGTAGCCGTGCTTTTTCGTGGAATATTGTAAACAAGGAGTAGGAATATAGCCTGCATTATGAACTTGAAAGCCGTCCGAATTTAGGCTTGCTTGAACAACTTGACTTAGAATATGGCTTGATTTTCTACCATCCGAACCTACAATAATGTGTCCACCTTCCCAATATGTGCCGAAAGAATGGACCAAATCAATTATCATGTCTAAAGTAAGGGTTTTCCCAAAAATTCCTCTAACCCCATTCGTGCCAAATAATCTTGACTCGTTTTCAATCGACTGCACACCTTGAATGATAATTAAGAATAGATAAATTTGGCTATTTGCCAGTGCTAGCGTGGATAGATAAATTGCGGGGGTTGCCAAGCCCGGTCAACGGCGCAGGTCTCGTATCATAAGTTATCGAGTGTGAAGCTTAGAATGGCCAGTTTGGCTCATAGAACCCTGTTCCTAAGGGATTCGTGGGTTCAAATCCCACCCCCCGCACCTACAATAACATGCTGGAACCACATTTTGAAGGTGATATGCTCCACAAAAGTCGTCACGCATCAATTATCTGAAATTGTATTCATCTCAAAAAGAATTGAAAGTCATGTAACATCAAAGTCTACAAAGTTTTCTATGGTTGTCATCATGAAAGTGTTTTTCGCAAAAATCTGTATCACATTCATAGCAATGCCAAGCTGATAATGTATAGCAGACATTACATTTGCGGGTTGGGTTATTATAATCGAAATCTTTCCTCTGCCTATTTGACCTGTATTGTCTTTCCACTGATCTCATCCGAGTCATCCAATTTGAAATTGAAAGATTCTAAAGAAAATCCTATAACCCAATAAATGATGCACTTTCTGGTATTGGCTCAACCATTGCCCTGCTTTCGTGGCCAACTTATATAAGTCTTGGCCACAAGTGTCATTCAGAATGATTTATTTTTAACATCCATGACGAAATCTTACCGTGAATAAAAAACGAAAAACAATTGTGGAAGTTACGGTAATCGGCAAAGATAGAGAAGGCGTAGTTGCAGATATAACTAATTTTATTTTCCGAAATAATGGTAACATAGAACAAATTAATCAAAATGTTATTCGAGGATTATTCGGAATGCAATTGGAAGCATCATTTAGAAAAGTAAAGAAAGAAGAGCTTCATTCGGGTCTGAAGATCTTGGCCGATAAATTAGGAATGGAAGTCAAGGTTCATTTTGAAGAGCCAGATCGTCCAAGGAACGTCGCAATCCTGGTGAGCAAAGAGCATCATTGTTTAGCTAAATTATTAGATGCTAGAAGAAAATTAAAGATAAATGCAAACATTGTTGTAATAATTGGGAGCGAAAAAACACTAGAATACCTCGCAAAAGAATTCCGCGTACCTTTTTATCACATTGCTCATTCAGATCAGGTCACGGCAGAGTCTGGAATCTTGAGAGTTTTTGAACAATACAACGTTGATCTGATAGTACTTGGTCGGTATATGAGAATCTTGACACCAAATTTTGTATGGAGATATAGAAATAGAATAATTAATATTCACCCGTCCCTCCTGCCCGCATTTCCGGGTGCTTATGCATATGTACAAGCTTATGAACGAGGCGCAAGAATAGTTGGATGCACTGCGCATTTTGTAACGGAGGACTTGGATCAAGGGCCAATAATATGCCAAGATTCTTTTCAAGTTTCATCCAACGATACTGTCGAAACGATACGCAAAAGAGGACAAAGATCGGAGGCTAACACGTTATTTCAAGCTGTTAAATTATACTTGGAAGGTAAGCTTGAAGTAAATTGGGGGCGTGTCTACATAAAAACTTGATTATTGAAAAGTGAATGATGATTGTGTCAAACACAAATTACGTCTACTTTCGCTAATATGTTATTTATACATAGTTTATAACTCAAGTTCTCTAATCAATCTATTTGTATTATGAAAGCTTATGAAATGAGTGATCATGAGATTCGAGCCTCCAAAGATAAGATAAAGCATGTTTTGATTCCAATTGGTTCCTTGGAGCAACATGGTGGTCACCTACCCATCTCTACAGATTCGATAATAATTGAAAATATTGCAAATGCAGTAGCAGAAAAGATTCCTTTATTGGTGCTCCCTACAATACCGTATGGAATTTCGTTCGAACACAAACCATTCTTCAATATATCTTTAAGCAGTACTACCTTATCAAGCGCAATAAGCGAAATTTGTCTTTCACTATACGAATATGAACTACCGAAGATAATCATTCTCAATGGTCATCATGGGAATAAAGGAATACTTCAATACATCTCACAGAGCGTGGAGAGGTCATTGCTTCAGAAATCCAATATATATACGATAAATTATTGGCAATTGTTGGACCGAGATTTCGACCACGCAGGATTTGTAGAGACATCGCTCATGCTCGCAATAAGGCCTGATTTGGTAAAAATGACTAAAGCTACAAAAGGGAGCGTAGCCAGTACGATATTGCCCGCAGTAACGTCATCATTTTTGAATACTCCTTCTTCATTTATTAAAATAACCAAGACAGGTGTTCTGGGTGACCCGATGCGCGCGTCTACTAAGCAGGGAAAAAAATTATTAAATGATCTAACCAAAAATATCATTGCTGCGATACACCAGTTTAATGATCTTTCCACCTGATCGTCGATCATCGATCATCCACATTGTCATAAGTATCTGTAGGTCAGTCAATAGACGAGTACATTACTGCGCCTATTTGATCCATATGCCCTAAAAATTCTCAGGCCGATATTTTAATCGATACTTAGAAGTTTTACTGAAATCTGAATTAACTTTAATATAGACCTTCATCACGCATTATCAATGGTAGAGTGGTAATTGTCTGTAGATATGGCCGTTAAGGTTCTTGACGAAAGTCTAGGAAAGATTGTTTTAATTAAATTGAAAGGCGGAAAGGTAATCAGAGGAAATCTTCATGGATTCGATCAACACATGAACTTGTTATTAGAAGATTCAGTAGAGCTGACTAGAAGAAAGTAAATCTAACGATTTAGGCACAATTGTAGTGAGAGGAGACAACGTTGTGATTATCTCCCCTCCTCCGATGTAAAAATCTCACTTTAGCATTAGTAGGTGAATCTGATTGACTAGAGGAACAACATCGATGGGGAAATTCACCCGCAAGAAGACTCACATAAGGTGTAGAAGATGCGGGCACAATTCCTATCATAAAACGAGTAAGATGTGTGCAAAGTGCGGCTACCCTCGGCCACATATGCGAAAATATAGCTGGATCAAGCGCCAAATAATTTAGAAAATGATATAAACCCTCGCGCGGTTGGCCCGTTAACTCTATAGCAACAAGATTTTAAACTTCGGCAATCAAGAATGGATGGGATGGATCTCATTCTAATAACCGGTTCAATCGTAGCCGGGGGACTTGGCTCTATAGTATTCAATAGTTTGATTCGTAAGGGCGTTAACAGATCGAAAGAAACATCAAACTCGTTCAGGACAACTCCTTCACAGATGGAAGTTGAAGAACTTGAGTCTCTTAAAATTGAAAAGATCATCATTGAAGAAAACATGGTTAAAATTTATGAAGCATATAAAACTCACAAGCTACCGAGGTTGGAGTATGACAGACTACGCGCTAAATATGCCGAAGATATACACAATTGTAATGAAAGATTCCAATCTTTGCAGGCGTCCGTAGATATCACTGAACTGAGGGAGCTGAGAAAGGATTTGGTGTCACTAGTAGAAAGCAAAATAAAAAATATCGATGACAAGCTGAACAGGGTGTCTTCAGACTTACCAGATAATCGATCAAATAAGGTGGAATCGGCTCACCTTGATACAGTTACGCAAACCAAATTTGGCAAACAAATTAGACGAACAGGCTGCTTTAGAGCACGCCAAAATTGGGAAATTACATGAAGAGATATTGGATGCTGTAGCCAAAATGGATAGTGTATCAGAAGATCATTCGTCCACTCTCTCTAAAGAAAATAATCAAATCCAAACCTCGATTGTTGCGGAACGAAATTTAAAGAGTAAATCTAGCGAAAGAGACGCACTTGGTAATTTTGATTAGAGCGCGTCTCATAACAAGACTAATTCGTTCAAAGAAAATGAAGTGACTTCCGTTAAATTCGACAAAAAGGCAGGGACCGAAATTACATAGGTAAATTGTACTACTTACCTATCCTAAACATTTTTGTGCCACAAACCGGACAAATTCCCTGAGTTGCCGGTTTTCCATTTTTCATTACGACCTTCTTTTCATCATTCATCGTTCTCTTTGCCTTGCATTTCACACAATAACCTTCCATAGCACATCAAGTGTGTGCACTTCATAAAAAATGTTGTGCAATGCACAATTGAGGGAGACGAAAATTTAGGTCACTAACGTATGAATTTAAACCCTTGACAAGTTATGAAATCATTTTTGCAAAAATACCAAGAAATTCGACAAAAATCGAAATTATTATAATTGGTAAGATCTAAAGATTATGTCCGTTAGAGGCAAAACAATGAATCAAATCAAAGAGAATCTATAACTACTTTCCGTAGGTAATAAGTGCGGATAGAATTGGTTTCGGTAGCGGAAATACTAGATGCGATTTGCGATGACAAATCACTTAAATTGTTTAACGCTATCGCCACAAAAGGAGGTAACAGCGGTGACCTTTCTGTACAGCTAAAGCTCTCACGTAAGGAGTATTATTCGAGAATGTCCAGACTAATGAAGACAGGTATGGTTAAGCGTAAGAATGGAAAACATTTTCTGACGGCATTTGGCAAAGTAGTCTATGATGCTCAAGCAACCATTCGAAAGGCTGTGGAAAGTTATTGGAAGTTAAAGGCTATAGATTCCATTGATTTATCAGATGATATCACAGTAAACGAGCGCAATAAATTAATCGATACATTACTTGACGATTTGGAAATAAAGGAAATTCTGTCGAAGCACGTATCATGATTCTTAATTCTAAATATTAGTACTTAGGTGGGTACTTTTATTGCCATTGCTAGTGGTATAATGCTACTCAATGTTCGCACCACCCAAGATATCAAATTAATCATGTAATTAATATTAACACAATATTGAAATTTTAGGTATTATTGTCATTTTGGTGCAATGAGCTATTATGACATAAAAATATTAGATTATATTCTAATATCTTTTATACTTCCTACAAATTATTGCTGATTGATGTATAGTACAGGTAGAACTTCACTGTTAATTATAGTTGGCTTACTTGCAGGGACTACAACTTTAGTGTTTAACGGTTTGAGTGAGTGTCTCGGCATACAAGCCTGGGGATCCTGGAGTAATTTATCATTGTTTTCAACAAGATTCTGCTGGAAATTATAATCTGACAGCAGAAGGCGATTTAATACCTTGCGAGATTGATCATGGTGACAATGCTTGGATGCTTGACATCTGTCTGCACTTGTCCTTATGATGACCCCGGCAGGCTTGGCGATGTTCTACGGGGGCCTGAGCAGACAGAAGAATGCTGTGAATACTCTCCATATGGTATTCATCACTACAGGGGTTATTGCAGGTCAATTCGCCCTTTGGGGTTACAGCCTGGCATTTGGGCCAGATGCGGGCGGATATGGATTTATTGGAACACTTGACTGGGCAGGCCTAAACAATGTATTTCATGATGTCCCATCAATAGCATATGGGGGTATTGATGGTTACACAATACCGCATCAGACTTACATGATATTTCAAATGATGTTCGCCATTATTACACCTGCTCTGATTGTCGCGGCACTTGCAGAGAGGATGAAGTTTAGTGCTTTTATTATATTCATAATCTTGTGGGCCACGTTCGTGTATGACTTTGCCGCACACTGGACTTGGGAAATAACTGGCCCCGACAACTATGGGATGAATCCTGGTTATTGCGGTTTTGGATGGACTGGATGCTTAGGCTCGCTAGACTTCGCAGGCGGCACAGTAATACATATCACCTCCGGTTGGGCTGGCCTCATAATAGCCCTGATGTTAGGCCGCAGAATTGGATACGGAAAAGTTCCAATGGAGCCACATAACATATCCCTTGTTGTACTTGGAGCTGCATTACTATGGGTTGGCTGGTTTGGATTTAACGCTGGATCTGCCGCGGCCGCTGCAACTAACGCCACAAGTGCCTTTGTAGCGACTCAAATTGCGACTGGTTTGGCCGCAGTTACATGGGCCGTGATATCCTGGGCGCACACTGGTAGACCATCAACGGTAGGTGCAGCGTCTGGTGCTGTAGCTGGACTAGTAGCGATTACTCCGGCTTCTGGTTTCGTGTCACCAATGTCCGCCGTTATTATAGGAATCATAGCCTCCATAGTATGTTACGCTGCCGTGATGTTCAAGAACAGGAGGAAATGGGACGATGCATTGGACACATGGGGAGTTCATGGAATTGGAGGACTTGCGGGAGCCCTTTTGACAGGTCTACTGGCAGAAAAACGGTTCACTCCATGGGGTGATAATGGCCTAGTCTTCGGTAATCCTCCTCAGTTGTTAGAAAATGCAATTGGTGCTTTTGCAGCACTTGCATGGGCAGTAGGCATAACTGCTCTTATCATTAAGGTCATGGACAAAGTATGGCCCGGAGGTATACGGGTTACACCGAAGGAGGAAGAAATCGGACTTGACTTGGCACAACACGGTGAACGTGCCTACGTTAACGAGTAGGTAGGTCACCTGCATTTTTTTGCGAAAAATACTTTACCATTGTTGGTAAACAAGGCTTTGTTCGGGCACTCGACAAGATTAGCCAAGTACAAGCTTATATATGAAACGCGAGTTGCTATCCGTATCCAATGGCCGACAGTAAGGTCACCACCGTGCGACTCAACATAGGGTCAGAAAAATTCGAAATTCTTGTGAAGCCAGATCCTGCGCTTAATTACAAATTGGGCAAAACAAAAGAAATAGGTCCGGTACTTGTTTCAGAAGAGATTTATTTAGACGCAAATAAGGGTGACAGAGCATCTTCGGAAAAGCTACTCAAGTCCTTTAAGACTACAGACACGACTCAGGTAGCCGAACAGATATTGTTAAAGGGTGATCTTAGTTTAACCACTGATCAGCGTCGTAGGATGATAGAGGAAAAAAGAAAACAAATAGTACAACATATCTATGAAACTTTTGTAGACCCAAGGACTCACAATCCTCATCCTATAGTACGGATTGATTCAGCTGTAGAAGAAGCTAGAGTAGCGATTGACCCATTCAGACGCTCTGAGGATCAGGCCAAAACGGTGGTAGATGCAGTAAGAAAAATACTCCCATTGAAGTCAGAAACCATAGTACTCACGGTAATAGTACCTGCTTCGTATTCTGCTCAGTCTTACAACGTAATAAGGAAGATAGGTCAAACCAAATCTGAACAATGGCTTTCAAATGGCTCGCTGAAGGTAGATATTGAGATTAACGCAGGGACAAAAGCTTCCTTTTTGGAAAAGCTCGGAGCTGCCACTAAGGGATCAGCCCAAGTGACTGAGAAGCTGTAAAGCACTATCACACTTAGAATATAAGTAGGATGTAATTGACAAAATCATATTGAAAGAGATGGATAAGATAATGCTGTTACATCGATTAGCTAAGGAGTGTAAATAGTCAAATGCAGGAAATTAGGCGGAAATTTGTCATACCTGGTGATACTATTGTGGAAGGAAATGTTCGACCACTACTCAACGCCCATAGATCTGGAAATTCCATAATATCAAGTAGGATTGGGATTGCGGAAGTTGCACGCGATGGGGCTAAAGTAATTCCTCTTTCTGGTGTTTACATTCCACGGGTGAATGATATTGTAATAGGGAAAATTAAGGATCACTCTTCTCTTTCTTGGGACGTTGATATTTGCTCCTGTTTTTCTGCACATCTGCCTGCCCAAGACTTATTTGGAAGAGACTTTTCTCCTGCGAGAGATGACATGAATCGTCAACTGTCAGTCGGAGATATCATTTGCGCTAGAATTTCTACCTTTGATAGGACAAGGGATCCGATTCTGACCGTCCAAGACAAGGACCTTGGTAAAATACCCTTTGGTGAGTTGCTTAGGATTTCTGCTACAAGGGTCCCAAGACTGATTGGAAAGCGCGGGTCTATGATTCAAACCATAGAGTCTGCCACGAGTACCAGGATAACAATAGGTCAAAACGGATTAATCGTCGTTTCAGGAAAGAATAAGGATGGAATTGAGCTCGCAATTAGGGCTATACGTATGGTGGAAGAAGAAGCCCACACGTCAAATTTGACTCAAAGGATTAGACAACTTTTGAACGTTCCTGATGAACAACAGGAAGGATCAGCAAATAGAGATGACATTGTTCAAGAAACTGTAGATGAATCTAGAGCAAATGTGCTGGCTAACAATGAAAATGCTAATGGAGACGAATCCAGTGCAGAAGATGGGAATTATTCAAAATGACCCAGGCACGAAGCTTGATTGATGAAGGTGGAAAAAGAACTGACGGTCGTACTGCAAATGAATTGAGAGATATCAACATCAAAGTAGGTGTTGTGAAAAATGCTGATGGCTCAGCCCTAATAGAATTTGGGAAAAATAAGATAGTAGTAGGAGTATATGGACCGCGAGAGGTTCATCCCAAACACATGGCGCAGACTGATCGTTGCATTCTACGATGCAGATATCACATGACTCCCTTCTCTACGGACACGCGCAAGAATCCTGCTCCATCAAGAAGAGAAGTTGAGATTTCAAAAGTAATCCGAGAATCTCTAGAACCAGCACTCATGCTAGAAGATTATCCTAGAGCAACGATAGATGTGTACATTGAAGTTCTGCAAGCCGACGGTGGTTCTAGATGTGCAGGAATAACTGCCGCTTCAGTGGCGTTGGCAGATGCTGGAATTAATATGCGAGATATCGTTTCGGCCTGTGCTGCTGGAAAGGTAGATGAAAAGATAGTTCTAGACATAAACGATACAGAAGATAAAGAGGGAGGAGCTGACATGCCTGTCGCTTTCATGCCAAATCTTAAGCAGATTACTCTTCTCCAACTTGACGGGAGATTAGATAAAGATCAGTTCAATGCTTGTTTGAAGGAAGCAATTAGAGGGTGCGAGAAGGTTTATGAAATTCAACGTGCATCTCTAATGCAAAAGTATTTTGGTAATGAACCGGAGCTGAAGAACGGTAATTGAGCGCATCAAGACGGTCAACGGTAATAGTAGAAAATCTTAGAAAACTTCACATGAAGGATCAAATATCCAACGGGAGAAGACTTGATGGAAGAACATTCAATGAAAGTCGACCTCTGAGTATCGAAACAAACGTAATTCCAAAGGCGAACGGTTCCGCTTGGGTAAAATTGGGCAATACTGAAGTTGTAGCTGGTGTAAAGGTCGAGACCGGAGAACCGTTCGAGGGGCTCGAAAATAAAGGGGCCTTAATAGTTTCAGCCGAGGTATTACCTACAGCATCCCCATTCGTAGAGCCTGGTCCTCCTGACGAAGAAACCATCGAGCTAGCAAGAGTGGTGGACAGGGGTATTAGAGAGTCAGAAATGCTGGCATTAGATAAACTTGCATTAATCCCAGGGAAAATAGTTTATACCGTTTTTGTAGACTGCAGTATCATAAACACGGATGGAAATTTGTTTGATGCTACTTCCTATGCTGTAGTATTGGCGATATTAACATCCAAATTCCCAGTTTATGAAATAAAGGATGAAAAAGTTGTCGATACAGGTAAGGTACAGGATCCTCCAATCAATACAGTTCCTGTCTCAATTACCTTTGCTAGAATAGGTGACTCGTTGATGTTAGATCCAACTACTGAAGAAGAGGTATGTATGGATGCTAGAATTACTCTTACTACTAATTCTGATGGAGAGTATACCGCAGTTCAAAAAGGCTCAAACGGCTACTTGACAATTGAGCAAGTACTGCAAGTAGCAGATATTGCAATGACTAGAGGTCAGGAACTTAGACAGAGGTTGATTTCTATTGGTAAAAAAGAGAAAGCATAAACTCGGCCCCTTAAAGGGCCTAGGCGTAAAGTATGGAGCGACTGTTAGAAAACGATATGGCCTAATTTACAGGACTTTAAAGAAGAGGAGAAGATGCCCCATGTGTGGCGCCACTCACTTTTCCCGAATCGCTCTTGGGATCTGGGCATGTCAAAAATGCAAGTATAAGTTAGCAGCGGGGGCTTATGATGTGGATCTCGAAAAGATACAAAGTACACGTTAGAATTAAGATTAGAATAAGAAACCATTCAGACAAAACAGGTCGAAGAATAACGAAGGCTATTGTAGCTGCTATTAGGCCAGAAATAATTTTGAAAGGATGCAATCAAAAAATAAACATAATTCATTCGGGGGCGTGCATTTACCTACAAATAAGTACACATGACTCTATTTCAATGAGGGCCATATTCAATTCTTTTATCTTGTATGTTTACGCAGCCTATAATTGTCTTAATAAATAAACCCATACTCTAATGAACAGTATAAATTGATGATGGTACTTTCTTACGTCAGACAAATGAGCGAACAAGAAATACCTCCTTGGCTACGAGAGCAGCTATCTAGACTACAACAACTGCAACAGAACTTACAGGCGATTCTTATGCAGAAGCAGCAGATAGAGGTTGAAGCTATGGAAATAGAAAAGGCCCTTGAGGAGCTTAAGAAATTGGGTGAAGACGAAGTCGTATATAAAAGCGCTGGCCCTCTTTTAATCAAGACAAAGAAAGATGACACAATAAAGGATCTTGAAGAAAAGAAGGAACTATCTAACACAAGGCTACTTGTATTGGGAAAACAAGAATCAAGAGTAAAAGAAAATCTAAAAGAAATAGAAAACAAGATTAATGAAATGATCCGAATAGGACAAACTCAAAGAGGAACCGGACCTGGATCTACTGGAACTCCAAATCTCGGCAAGTAAACCGTAAAAATTTTGCCATGTTCAATCTTCAATATGGCATTTGATAAGTGAGTAAATCGATTGCTAGACTCAACTCCCAAAGATATGTGGTGAAGCAACAACAATCGCGCACAATCTACTCCAGGATTTGTGAATAAAGCCTACATAATAACACCATCGTTAAACTTGAGACCGTTTTTCGGACATGAACTGTTTTTAAATCTTCATTACTGGCAATTTGCGCGCACTTGATAGCATTCTTACCTAACCTGACTAAAATCGTAACTAACTGAAGTATTTTTAGCAGGGCAGAATTTCAGAGACTTTGTTAACTTGAACTGTGCCACCAAGTCTTAACTCCTACGATCAATCTTATCATACCAATAGATTTCCAAAACTAAGGGGGTCAACGTGAATGGAATCAAGAAAACTTGAACAAATATATCATTGCAAGAAGAATTATTGAATTATCCGAGTAGGTAAAGTTTATAAGATATTTTCGGAAAGTCATTTTGTATATGACTCTACAACCCTCGGGTAGCCGGGGTAGGGTATCTAGGCGTGATTTCTTGAAGCTAATGGCTGCCGCAGGAACCGTTATGACATTCGCTCCTTTCGTAGATTGGGGAAAATTCCTCCCAAATCCAACAGGCCAATTAAAGGAAAGACAGAAAGTTGAATTACCTGATGGGTCTCAGGCTAGTGTAAAGACTTTTCCTGTTAATCATTCAGAGGCTGTTATTTATCCAAAAACGAACGATCCAGTATTGGATGAGGAAGCATTCAGAGTATGGCAGTTTATTCGTTTGCCTGAAGAACTAGGAGGCACAGCGAATGACGTTTCAGCCTTCAGGATGTACAGCCAGGTTTGTTTGCATCTGTGGTGTCTCTGGAAGTACTTTCCCGAAGAAGGAAGGAAAAGAGGTGAATGTCCGTGCCATGGAAGTTTGTATGACCCTCTAACGGGACAGGCATTTGCCGGGCCTGCTGCCTTGCAAGCTCCGCCAAGTAATGTACTTCCTGCACTTGACTTGGAAGTAGATTCGCAGGGAAGTATTTGGATTAAGCCTCCTAATTGGAGCGTAAACGGGAATGGGATAGTGGGATTTGGGCGTTTCCTTACATAGAGAAAATAGTCTCGTTCAATTCTTTAGATGGACGTACGCCGGCGTAGAGCGTACAATCTTCATGGGACTAAAGTTCACTTTCCCTGGTAGGTTTGTCAGTCCACTTGGCTTTCTTGGAATGCTGACCTTCATTATGTTTATTATCTTGGGGATTACGGGCGCTCTTTTAATGCTATTTTACGAACCGATTTTGGATAGAGCTTGGAATAGTGTGCAGAACATTAACGATGTTATTCCCTACGGATTTCACTTGAGGAATATACACTACCATGCTTCCAACGCGATGGTAATGCTTGCCTTACTCCATATGTACTATCAGGTACTTTAGCGGTAGATATAAAATTAGGAATGAAATTCTTTGGGTCACTGGTATTATCCTTGGTGTTTTAACAATACTTGAGGCGTTCACAGGTTATGATATAATATTTAGTGAGCGTGCGGAATTAGCCATTTCAATCGCTGCTTCACTTACGAACTCGATTCCTATTTTAGGCCCTCAGATGCGAGATGCATTTTTCGGATCTGGATTCCATGACTTTGTTCTAAGATTCTATGCATTTCACGTATTCTTGTTACCCATTGCATTACTTGGCCTAATGGTCGTTCACTTTCCTAGATTTCTCGTCTTCGACGTTCCAATGGTAATGGCTGTAAGTGGAGCAGTTATGCTAACTGGTGGTGTATTTCCAGTCGATCTTGGATTGAGATTTGACCCAAATACTCCGCCAGGTATTACAGTTCCCGAGTGGTATTTGACCGGTCTATACGCTTTCCTTAGAAGCGCATATGATAAATTTACAACTGGGGTAGCATGGCCTGGCCTATTCATTTTTTCATTACTCATAATACCATTCATCGATAGGTACAAGAAGTTCTCATGGAAAGATCGACCAATTATAACAGCCATAGGAATAACAGGACTGGCACAGATCTTGGTTACTACTTATTGGGGCTTTTATATCGATCCTGATCGGACCAAATCTTTATTGGAAAGATTGGTAATAGATCCAATTTTCCTGTATCTGGTAATGATTCTTCTGGTTCCACTTTCCTTCGGATTTACCTACTTGATGATCAAGTTGGCCAAGAACGCAGAAGCTAACGCAAAACTTCAACCCAAGAAACCGGGAGCTGGCAAGAGCTCAATCAACATCCCTGTAAAATGGATTTATGCAGTGTTTATAGCGTTAATCGCATTCCAAGTTTATCTTAATATCGCCGCTTATTATGCTGTAATTAATGGAATGAAAAACTATTCATTATTCATTGTAGGAATCATGATGCTTGTTTTTGCAGGGATGTGGCACTTATTTAGACATGGAAGGTCAATGGAAAAAGCACCTCCTCCAAAGCCAGTGATTCCTCCAAGTCCTTTGAAAGCTAAATCCACCCCGCCTCTTACTTCTACTTCAAAACCTCCTCTCGTGCAATCGGGAGAGTCCGTTAAGCCTACACCATCTACTAGTCCAAAGGAAGAGAAACCTATAACCGCTCAGCCAGCCAGCTAAAGGCGGTACTGTCTCCTCGCAATCAACTGGCTCAGGTGCAAGATCCTGAAAAAGAGCTAAAACTAAACCAAACTTTCAATAACGAATAAATGAAAATATAGTATGTTCAGATCAATGGCAAAATAAAAGAAATACGGGGAAAAGTTATCCAATGAACTAATTAGATCCTAGGGTTTAACCTAATGCTTTTATATGATCCATGTTATTCATGTTTTTCTGAAGTAGACAATGAATAATTATGCTGCTGGGATTAGTATGTTGACTTTCATAGTTGCGGTAACAGTTAGTATGTGGTATTATCAGTTTGTATATCTGCCAGAGGCCAACGCCAAGCCTCAACTTCCTAAGGAAGTTTTAGAACCACAAGAAAGTGTGAACGTGGCAATAGTAGAAGGATCAGCCCTACCATCTCAAACTAGAAACTATGAGCCCAAGGAAGTGAGAGGGGGATTGGGGGCATCCAATAAGGTAGTCTGGACTAATGACGATGTGACGGCACACACTGTAACCTCTGACAATCAATATGTTGACAAGATAAATGGAAAATTCGATTCCATGGATACCATCGGCTTGGTATCGCCTCAAAAAACTTATGAGTTTACCTTTACCGCTGAAGGAGAGTATCCATATCACTGCGAACCACATCCTTGGATGACAGGAAAGGTTGATATCGTAAAGAGTTTCGCTTAACCGGAAGTATAACGATTCAGCAAGTAACAAATGTAATGTATAGTATCTAAATTCTTGGTATCGGCACCTCGAGCCATAACTATGAAACGCGTCTGCATGAGCTTCTGAAACAGGCTCACTCCATTTTAATTTGAATTTTCCATTATCTCTAAATGGACTGTATCACTTGCGATTTCCTTATGTTCTTGGATTAGAGTTACTCTGACTTTTGCGTTTGAAACAAGATTTGCAGGAATGTGTGTTGTTGTCATCTCAAATTCAACTTTGCCACTATCGGCAATCTCCTGCTTCATCAGAGAAATCCTTGCGTATGGATGATTAATTACTCTCCCACCAAGATTGGTATAGATGAAATGATCACTTGTATTTTCAATTTGAGAATTAATAACTAGACTATCAAATCTACCGGCATAGTTTATTTCAACCATTCCCTGTTAAACTAGAACCAGGTTCAATTCGCTTTTTTTCAATTTCAATTATTAAATCCTTTACCATGTCGAGTGTTCGTTGGTTGGGTATGGCACTTTAGAGTAATTAATCTTCGCAATTGGATCTTCCTAGCAGGGACAGCCCGCCTGAGCAATTTTTGTAATTTACTTCTAATTATTTTTTTATCAAATAAAAAGGTATCAAAATATTCTAAATCCGTTATCCGGATGCATTGATATTAATTACAGCTTTTGAGCCTACGTCTATTAAATGAGATTCGGCAAAACCCGCAGCTAGTTTCGAGTACATATTTTGCATTATTTGAAGGTGAATGCACTGGACACAAAAAAGTTGAAACACATGGTTGGAGATTCGGCTTTACATCAATTATGGTATGATTATCATTTATCCAAATTATATCAATAGGGAAGTTCATTTCCTTCATCCAAAACCCTTGTTTAGAGGGATAATCTAAGACGAATAGCATTCCCTGATCTTTGTCCAAATTTTCGACTCTCGAAAGTCCATTGGTGCGCTTTTCATTGGTATCTGCTATGAAGGCCGAAATATTATACCCATTGATAGTAACAACCAATTTATCGTATTCAGCTAGTTTTCCGACAGTCTTGTTCTCAGTTTCCCTATCTACTACATTAATTATCATATCGTCAGAAAAAGAGGTAGAATATAGGTCAACAGTCATGAAGATTACTACTATTGAGATGGCTGCAAATGCTGGAGTATTTCATAATTTGTTTTTAACTATTGAGCAATAAAAATCTCTCATTTGGTGCGTCATCTAATAACCTCTGAAATTTCTGAAAATTGTATAGGATAGCGCCTATAAGTGAAATTTTACCAATAATCGACAGTAACACTATTCACAAAGTAACGTGATTAAGAAAAATAGATGCTAAAAAACTATATACAATACTCTTCTATGCGTACTACGAATCATCAAATAAGAAATACAGCGAATAAAATTTCAAAAAAAGGTATTTTCATATCTGGTACTGATACTGGTGTTGGTAAGACCTACGTAGCTTGCAGTCTAGCCTACTTGCTCAGAAGCAGAGGAGTAAACGTGGGTGTTATGAAGCCATTCGCCACAGGGACAGGTATTTATAGTCAGAAATTTAGGTCGGAAGATACTGCAAATTTGGCTAGGGCTGCTAATGTAAGCGATACTGACGATGAAATAAATCCATCTTTTTTCCCAATTGCGGCGTCCCCATTCATGGCTTCAGTTATTACGAAAGGAAAAGCGGGCTTAAAAAATAACCTGCATGCATTTCGTAGACTGAAGGAAAAACATGACTTCATTTTAGTTGAGGGGTTAGGTGGAATCATGGTGCCGTTGACATCGGCGCACGTTCTGGCTGACTTCGTGAAATTGATAAACCTACCCGTAATAATAGTTACTAGCGTCAAATTAGGATCAATAAATCATGTTCTCTTGACTGTCGCGGCCTGTGAAAAGTACGGACTTCCTGTATCTGGGATAGTTATCAATCGGATGCCATCTAATCCAAGTGAGGTGCAAACAATGACTCCTACATTTCTTCAGAAATTAACTGATTTGCCAGTAATCGCCATAATGCCCGAACAAAGGATGCCGAAATTTGAATCTGGCAGCATCTATTTTGAGAATTGGTCAGAGTTGTATGGCTTGCCAATCCATCATAATTGTTAATACGCAGAACTGCTCCAGTTTCAAGGCTCATTGCTTTCAACCTATGTTCTCTTCTCTTCTTCTGTTCCCAGAAAAGTATTCTATGTATTTATTATGACTTTGGCAGTTTTTTTAACCTGTTCATTACGGCCAATCCTAAATTAATGCTATCAATACCCTCGGTAATTATCACATCTACATTGTGTTTATCCGCCGAACGAAAGACGTCAAACAAATTCTTACTAAAACTTTTAAAATCGGTTCCTACGAACCTAACCATGTCTGCATTATAGTTATGCTGACGACGCCTGGTCATTATGCAAACCTTCTTGCCCTCTATTGCTTTCGCCCTACTTGTAATTTCCTTGATCTTGCTATTAACCTTAGATCGAGGTCCTTCTACAACAATTAAATCCGCCTTTGGTGAATAGTGTCTATATAGCATCCCTGGAGATTTGTACCTACCGAATTTTTTCAAGGAGTAACTGGGGTCTCTGACACTAGGATGAATACGAATTTTACCAATTAACTTAGTTACCTTTTCAATTGGCAAGCCACCAGGTCTTAATAATATAGGATCAGACGATGTCATATCCAGCACCGTAGATTCCAGACCTATTGCGCTTATCCCCCCATCAATTATCAAATCTACTTTACCCCAAAGATCCTCTATTACGTGACTTGCCCTTGTTGGACTCGGCCTTCCTGAAATATTTGCAGATGGTGCAGCTATTGGCACTCCTGCGGATCTGATCAGTGATCGCGCTATCTTGTGGTTAGGCATTCGGTACTGCAACTGTATCCAAACCACCAGTCGCTATTTTAGGTATTACTTTTGACTTAGGCAGAACCAATGTTAACGGTCCTGGCCAAAACATCTTGGCAAGCTTTAATACTTTCCGGCTTCTAGAATTAGAAATCTCTTTCAAATCGTCAATTGTCGCTATGTGTATTATTAATGGATTATTAGCAGGTCTGCCTTTAGCCAAATAAATTTGGCTTATTGCATTTGGATCCAGTGCGTTTGCTCCCAAACCATAAACGGTTTCTGTCGGAAATGCGACCAAGCCACCATTTCTTATTATACTCGCACCCCGCACAATTTTTGGTTTTTCTGGATTTATAGGATTTATCTTAATTAGCCAAGTATGTACCATAGATCCCAATTATTGTCAATCCTGGCATTTATGTGTGTTAATGCCAGATGGACCTGTGCGAAATTATGGTTCCTTCACATAGTAACTCGATGTCATATGGACTAGTTTCAAAAATCGACTCTGGAATGAGGGATCATTAAATGGGTTTTGAATTAACTTTTCTTTTGAATCAATTTAATTCCAAAGATTCAAGTATAATCATTGGTTAAGAGGCAGGGCATTTCATAATCAGTGTTCATGGTTTTTCTCATCATGTTGTAGTAGTGAAGGAATAACCTCCCTTTCTCGGTCGCTCTATAAATTCCAGTCCCGTCATCGATCGCAATTTCAATAAATTCTAATTTCAAAAGCACTCGCAAGTATCTATTTATCTGGTCGTAGCTTAGATTGGCTTTGTACATGATGTGTGTCTTCTTGATACCGGAGGTACCTAGAGATACCACATCAGCCATTATCTCCAGCTTGCCTCTATTATTTTCGGTTGTTGTTTGACGTTCTAACATAGATATTATACCAGGAAAGAATTAGTTAAGGGGGAGCATGAACCGGTAAGAAGGAACGCTCGTTCCACAAAAAAGATGGCCAACGAATCAGTCTAATGAATAAGCCCTTATCTATCTAACTTAGTTCCGCTTTGTTGACCTCGCCCTTCCCACTTTCCCCGCCCATGAGATCTAAAGAAAAACCCGCTTAGAACAAGACCTACTGTCAACCCAGCCGCGGTTAAACTTTTGTTTAATGGGACTCCCAAAAGTGATGCAACTAAAACAGAGATAATCACCGCTACAAGTATAAGTGGAATCCAAATTCGTATTAATTGCCTCGTTCTCCCCTCCATGTTTGTAATTTAGATTGATTTCCTACAATAACCTTTTCCACGCCCGTTTGAAGAACGGGATCCCTTGACACAAGTCACAGCTGAGAATTTGAGCAAAAACACACATGTTATGAATACACCAACCCGTATAATTTTCCAAACAAAAATCTACTTATTCTATAGAAAAAGCGACTGTTTCTTACATATTCACTAAGAGTATGACTAAAATTCTAAGGTGTCCAAATCCAATCCGAACACTATTGATCTTTGTTCACCCCCACAAGTTGATTCATGTGATTAAATAATTGCAAAAATCGCACACCTTTATCTGTAATTCTGTATAAACGCCTTTCCTCCTCGAATCGTATTAAATCATTCTTGAGCATGATTGCCATGTATTTTTTTAATTGATAATGAGAAAGGAATGATTTGTACATTATTGTAGTAATCCCAGCACCATCTATATTATTGACAGAGTCTAAGATTGAGGCAAGTATGTCTGTTCGACTCCTGTACTTCATTGTAATAACATAGGATATAATACTAGTTAATTTAAATGTGTTCTATTTTCATAATATTTTTTTGTTTGCATGATAATTCCAACATGTAAACAGTAATATGATGAAACTATTACGATAACTTCCAAAATGTATGAAACGCAGGTAAGATACAAGATTACTCAGTTGACCGACAACGGTATAACTGTAACCCTGTCGCTTACGGAAGATATTGAGTTAGAATCAGTTTCTCAACAGCAGTTAATGTTAGAAGCAGTGGACAGAGCATTGACGGATGCGGAGGTAAAACAGCAGCTCAAACCAATTTTGGAAGCAATACTCAGAGCGCAACCCCAAACTCTCATTAAATCCTATCCGCAGACTCTTATTCAGATAAGTATGCCTAAACGAAGGTATGAGATGATGGGAAATCCCGAAGTAGGAGAAAAGCTTTTGATAGACTTGAGAAAAGCGATGCCAAATTCTAGTTAATATAGCGATTTTTGGTGGTAAGTAGTCTAAGCAGATAGCTTGACTTATTGCCTATTCTTTTCTCTATTAACTTGAAGGGCCATTTCGAAACATATGTCTTGTTTATACAGAGTACATAATCCCACCAGATACAATGGGTACTGTTTCAACATTTCCTATTTCCTTAATTCTTGCAATTACTGCATTGAACCAAAGTGTGTCTATCCCTTGACTCCATATGGTAATCTTTTTATACTGTTGCTTGACTCCGCCATGAAAAAATCCAAAACAGTCCTCAACTGTTATATTGTTATATTTATGACCAATTTCCTCCACAATGCTGTGAGCTTCTGCAACTAAGTAGATAATTGTTAAAGTGGGAAAGGGAATTGTACTTGATGCGGTATCTTCAGTCATCACGAATTCTAGATGATAGAAAATCGACGAGTAATATCTGGATTTCGTGTAGCAGTTAATTTCGAATTTATTATTGCATGGTGCGTCGGTTATACGCGATGAGCGTAAGGGAATTCTCAAGTTGGGAATAAGTTCCTCATGAAATATTAGTGCACTCGTGCCCAAATAAGGCCTCCACAGAGGTCATGTGACGGCGTCAACATTAGACAATTTAATCAATATTGGCTATTGAAGAAATCCAAGATCCCAACGAACCTCTCTCTTGTCTTACAACTTTTATAATCTTTGAGTAATTGGAGGATTTTCAGCTTTTTCTCTTTTGTGAACTTATATCCAAGTTTGCTGTATAAGGAATTTGCCCACAAGAAGTTATGTACGAAAGAACTTACATTGGCTGTTCTTCTTCGCATACTGGAACTTTCAAAATCAATTATTTTAGGTTGGTTTTTGGACGAAATTATTAGATGATGTTTTAGATAACTTAGCTGACCATGATCTAATTTGATTTGATCCAGAGAATAGCATTGTTCGAGTGAGGATGCGATAACTTGATGAATATGATCTCTCTGTCCAATTTTGTTGCACAACCAATCAAAGATATTCATCCCATCTATAAACTCCATTAGGATGAAATTTTTTGTGAAATCTATTAGAATCGGACCAACATTTACTGTATTTGCAATTGAATGCATAATAACCTCATTATACATATTATCTCTGTTCGCATCTGTTCTCCTAACCTTTAGAGCCCTCATCTTTTTTCTGTAGATTACTGGGATAGCTATGCCCACACATCCTTTTCCAAGGACAGAAAGATTGCCAATTCTAGTTTTACCATATGAGAGGATTGATGTTATGCCGATGGATTCTAACTCTTTAATCCTATCTTCTTGTATGCTATCTTCTAATGAGGGAAAAGAAATAAGTTGCTTAATATCTTCACTTTTTTTTAGAACTGACAATCTTTCCATCATTTAGGATCACCTTACTCAAGGCTGATATAATAGATGCGCTCAACCCTCGGTCAGTTCCACAATAAATATCGAATCCGTCTCGTAAATCTTTCATTATCTCTTTGTTAAGACCTGCAGTCGATTCTATCCCCCGACAGAATTTCAGAGACAAATTGCTTTGAATCAAGATTTTTTCTCTTTGAAATTGTAAGAACTTTCATATTTTTATTAATCCAGTAAGGTATTAAATTATTTTTTGAAACAAATGCCTTTGTATCAACTTTCCTGAAGACTTCTGGCCCCTTACGTAGGGTAAAAGGAGGTAATTTCATAAATTCTATTAGGAATACAAACGCAGCATAATTTTTTTCATCAGTGATACAAGTGTTTAGTAATGCATTGAAGCCAGCTTTTTCTAATTGCGTAGACAAGGCGTTCAAGCTTTTCTTCAGTTGGCCCCACAAGATATCAGGGCTCCTCTGTCCTATTGCAAATTCTACAATTAACAAATTTGATCTAATTCTCTCGACTATTGCAACATCTATACTATTTTCAGTTGTTCTAAAATAGTCTAACGATGGATCTTCAAGAAAAGAACGGGCAATCAAGATAAATTTGCCTAGCGATTCTGGGGAAATTGCTATACCCAAGTTTCTCCTAGTGTCGATAGGATCTATAATGATGATTTTGCTATCAAAATGTCGAAATAAATGTAAATCGAGATTATGCAATGCTACTAAATCCTTTTCATGATCTAAAGTAGCCATGTACTTTACGACATTCATGAAGGAGCCATACTTCAAGATGAGTATTTCTGTTACATAACCACTGAACCCAGAGACCGAGAGTTGAGAGCCGTAAATGCCGCTAGACTTCAAAAATCTTTTCAAGAGTCTGACTTGGTCTCTCAAATAATCATTTAGATGCTCTTGCATGAATGTTGTGTGAAAAGGTGATCGATCGGCCACACTTTTCCAATTACCTTCTTTTACATTGTAGCAGGGTACAACATTTATTCGAATATCTTTTATTTTGGCCTCTACGTAAGGATGCTCTGAATACCTAAGATAAGGGTCATATTCATTCAAAGCCGAAAGCCCCACTTTTATTCCAAGATCTTCAAATTCGCGTTTGTCAACACTCGGATCGAATTTTACAAATATGTCTAGGTCAGGTTCGTTCATATCATCAGCAACCCAGGTTCCCTTCGCATAAGATCCACCAATGGAGAAATTTATTATTCTGTTATCGGCTATCCTCGTAATGGACCTATCAATCAAGTTCTTAACTAGTTGGGATACCACCTCCAATTCTTTTGTTTTCGAAATTGTAGGTTTACAACTCTGAATAGCTTCCGTTATAACTTGCTGATATTCTTTCATTCAGCCTTCACAGTAACAATGTTGGAGTAATGGGGGCCAGTTGAAGTCAAAATACTCCTCTTCAAATTAATTTCCTTTATCCTATCACGAAAGTATATACTAATATTGTGCTCTGCCAGCATTGATTCCAAATTAATGGTTCCATTTCTTAGTCTAAATAAGGTTATGTGTGGAACATAGTGACTCTTCTCTTTAACCATAAATGGAGATAACTTTTGCCCAATAGCTTCCGCCAGTTCTGACATCTTTCGCTCTCCCATGCCTTCTATCCCGACCCAACCTATTCTGGTATACTTAGTATTTGGGAAACCACCGATTTTTGCAAAATTGAATTCAAAGGAGCTAAACTTGATGCTTGAAACAATTCCCGTGATCTGATCCAATGAAGCAGAATCAACTTCTCCAATGAAAAGTAGTGTAAAGTGAAAATTGTCCCTATCTACCTTTTTTGCGTTACGAAAGTCAAGGTTGCCGTACGCAAAAATCTTATCCTGAATATTCGAGATCTCATCTCTTTCAGAAATTTCTGCCGAAATGAAAACTCTAGTTAGTGACATTTCCTAACATATCTATGAAATGTCATATATTATTTTGATCTCACTTTTGTCAATACTACAGCCTTGTGGGAATAAGGAGCCTAAAAAGTGAAATATCGTAAGTAATAAATAATTTGTTTGAGGCAGCTTAATGATGTTTGGGCGATCAAAAGGTAAGATAAAAGCTGGTGAATGTGTCTTTGTATCACAACCATATGACAAATATACTAGAGTCATTATTGGACGTATTACTTCTACTAATGGCTCAAGGGTTAATGTTGAGGGGTTCTCCATCATTCCGGCAGGGTTAATCGACAAGGTACGGTCTGGACAAGGCGAAGGAAGACCAAAGGAAGTACTAACAAGCCCTGATCCCAATAATTGCATATTTATGCTTATAGACAGGGTAGAAACTGGATCGTTCAATGGGGAAATTGACGAGAATTCATCAAAAGTTACATGGATTAATGAAGAGCGTTATCATGTTCTTGATGGTTGGATAAAAGAAAATCTTCCAGAAATGTTTGCAAATGTCCTTAGGGCCCACACCCAGGAGGATAGAGCACAAGCAAGAGCCACGTTACTAGAAAAGATGAATTCATTATACGAAAGGGATCTGAAGGAACATCTCTATGCGGTAGCTAGAAGTACAAAGATATTGTGACACTTTTGAAAGTTTTATATTATGGTCAAAGACAGACCTTACCTTAACAATGGAATACGTCTATGCTGCGTTATTGTTGCATAAATTGCAAAAGCCCATAACAGAAGATAATGTTACTAGCGTGATTAAGGCTACTGGTGCCAGTCCTGACGAGGTAAAAGTAAAGGCATTAGTTGCGGCCTTGACTGAAGTAAATATTGATGAAGCACTAAAAGCAGCTCCTGTTGCGGTAGCAGCATCTTCGGCACCGGCCTCCTCACCTAGCGAAGCAGCCCCCGCTTCAAGCAAAGAAGAAGAAAAGAAAGAAGAAAAGAAAGAAGAAGAGGCGTTAGAAGGACTATCTGCTCTTTTCGGTTAAGCAGATTGACGTCCTGAATGCCCTACCGGTTAATTCGTTCTAGATAAATAAAGAGACTTTGACGATTACACTTTCATCTTAGGCTAAATGATTGCCTCAATGTGATCATCAAATCCAATTTGAACGGCATTATGCTTAGCCAAGTGATGTAGCCTTTGTCGCTGACAGTCCGAGCAATAGTGCGAGCCTCAGACTCCACTTTAGACAATGCTCTCGCAATCGGTACTAGAAGAGATATATCCAGAAGCAAGAGCTAGTGATTCTCCATGTTGAAAGCCCTTCAGTAGAAGGGGTTTAACACTATCTGATGTTATATATGCTGATTCAATCGCAAGCGACAGTGCGCCAAGGTGAGAAATCGTGAGTTCTTGTGAATATTCTTTTAAATCTATTATAAGGTCATTTTCTTCAAACACCAAGCCTTGAGAGATTGCAAACTTTACCCTGATTCCAGCTTCAATGGGTTTTATGTCTAATTTAGACAACAATGCAGCAGTTTTTTCATTAATCATGTCTCCAGCGCGTGCTACAGTTGTATCCTTGCTAACCCATATTGTACCCTGGTCGATCTTGGTTGGGACATTAGCTTGTTTGAACTCTGAAAGTACTGGGCCTGGTGTTAAACCAGTATTACCCGATGAAACTACGATATCCTTTCTAGTAACGTCGCCCACTTTCGCAGGCATGTAAACTTTATTTTTGTCAAAGATCAGATTTAGTTTGAAAGGGCTGACGTTAGTGAACATCAACGCACACTGACCTTCAAGTTTTGATGATAATTTGTCTAATCCTTCTACTCCAGTAACAGTTTCAAAGGATTTCTGACTAACTTTATTTTTAATTATTTTTATCAGAATTTCATTATGAAATTTTTTACGTACGTTCATAAGCTGAGCTGCACGGACTTTTGCCATACTTGATAGGGCTATAACGCCGTAAGTCTTTGGAAGCTGTTGCAATTGTTGATATAGTTTCTGTTTACGTTTAGGGTAGTGAGTTCTTTTAGTGGTAGATCCTGTTGCTGCTGACATCCCTATACACCTTTTTGTTTCTTGTCCATGACAGTTGACAATTTGCTCGGTTTTCCCATCGTAAACTTGATGAGTGCATTATGTATGTTCTTATCCCCTTGTGGCAGCTTTTTTTCAACAGCAGTAATGACTACTCCTGCATTGGCTACCAATTCATTGTCCTGCATTTTTTCATCTCCAATCCTTGTAGATACGTTTAGTTGATTTTTTGCCCGAACACGAACAGACCCTCTAAATCTTTCAGCTATTGTTTCTATGGGAGCACCATAGGGGAAGGGTGTTGGCATCTTTCCCTTGGGACCTAAGAACTGGCCCAATGAGCGACCTACGCTGGACATCAAAGATGTGTCAGCCAAAAAAAAGTCATATTCTCTGACAATCTTCCTAGCCTCCCTCTTATTTGTACCTAGTCTGTCCAATTCCTCAGGTTCTATCACTTTATCTACTACTGCTTTACGTGCTCTAGTTCCCATATCGCCTGAGGCTATAACACAAATCTTGGCTTGTCTGGAAGGTTTATTTGGCAGTGAAACAACCTCGTTCAGGGTAAATCCCTTCTTTACATCAATATCCTTCAGCACTAAGGTTACTTCGACAGATTGACTAAAATTTCGCTTTGATGATTGTTCGCGCGCAGATTTTACCAAACTTGTAAGCTGATTATCATTAACCATAATATTTCTTGCAAGAATCAAATTCTGAAAGCCATTTAAAATTGTTTAGAAAGGACATATCAAATGAAAAAAATAAATGCTCTTTTCAAAAACCGCCAAGGCGGGCCCGGTGGGCTTCGATCCCACGACTTCCTGCTTTCTTCAACGATGATTAGAAGGCAGGCGCTCTATCCATGCTGAGCTACGAGCCCAATTTTAAGAGGCTTTTTTACGCTCATGTCAATCCAGTTTTTGACAAGGCGACAATTGCACGTAAGCCCTTATAAACTATTTTTAAACTCAAATTAGGAATTTGTTTTTACAGTTCCTACCTTGTGAAACTTCCCATTGCTCTCCAGAGGTCATATTGGCAATACCGTCCATGAGAGGCGACATTAGCCACGATATATGACAAGATATATTAGCGACTTTAAACAATTTATTCTGGAATATAGCAGGTCAATTGTAATATCCACAAGGAAATAAAGAACATGTCTGATCCATTTAGGCCAAAACAGCAAACGCGTGATGAACACAATCGTACAATGAGTGGCGTAGAATCAGAATTAGCATCAGTTTACGATAAGTGGAATGAAATTGTTCAGTTACCTACGATAGGGCCAATGAAAGGATTTGTGAAGGATTACAATGAATACTGTTCAGAATTATTATGCTTAATTAAATCTATGATAGACAATTACGCTAGTCTAAATAATTATTGGATTCAAATGAATAGCGCCTATACACATGCCTTTAATAATCTGACAGCCAACAAGTCATCAGTCTCGATAAAATGGGATCAAGAACAAATAAGAATGGCGTTGATAGACGCCTTCGAAGATGCCTTTACTTCCTTATTTACCTCTAAGGATTTTGCCAAAGCTTACGATGAGGTTTCTAGTGCTCAGATTGAATTGATGAATAGCATCCATAGAATTTTTGAAAAAAATATGGAAATATTGAATATGCCAACTCGGTCAGAAGTTGATATAATATTAAGGGAATTAACCGAATTGAGGAGGGATGTCCGAGATCTCCGCAAAGAATTTGAAAGTGTAAAAAAGTATGGAAGAGAGAACAATTTTACCTAGGGACGTCGGTGCTCAGGAGCAAGGCACAATCATGAAGGGAACTTCTGTTCTTAGTGAACCTCCTTACCAAGATGATATTGTCAGGAAAATAAGAAAGGCCAGGGAGATCCTTTCTGATCCTAGGGAAATTGCTGTGGGTACTACCGATAGTGAAGTGTTATTCGAAAAAAGATTATTTCGACTTCTGCACTATCGACCTTTGGTAGCTAAAACTGCATCAACTCCAATCCTAGTCGTCTATGCTCTCATAAATAAATCCTATATCCTCGATCTTCAGCCTAATAAGAGCTGGATTCGTAGCCTCTTGAGCCAAGGTTTTGATATATATCTTTTAGACTGGAAGTCTCCCGCTAATGCTGACAAATTCGTATCATTTGATGACTATGTGAATTACTTCATGGATGAGGCCGTTGACATTGTAAGGAACAGGAATTCAGTAGACAAAATAACCTTACATGGTTATTGTATGGGTTCGTCAATGTCATGTATGTATACTGCATTGCATCAGGAAAAGGTTAAGAACTTGGTAACGATAGCGCCTGTCTTGGACACCAGTAAAGATACCACAGTAATTGCTAATATTGCGAGATATATGGATATTGATAAATTGGTAGATTCTATTGGAAATCTCCCTCCACAGAAACTCTACGAATGTTATGCGGCGCTAAAACCATTTAAGCAAGGAGTTAATAAGTATTTCAATCTAGTTGAGAATATAGATAACGATTCATTTGTTCAAAACTTTCTGAGAATTGAAAAGTGGTTATATGATACTCCTCCAATCGCTGGAGAGACAATAAGACAGTGGATCAAGGATATTTATCAGAGAAATTTATTATTCAATAACGAGATGAGGCTTGGCAGAAGCCTAATAAACTTGTCGAGAATAGATATCCCATTACTCAATATTGTTGCTGAAGAAGATCATCTTGTTTCACCAGAGTGCAGCGTTCCTCTTAATGAGGTAGTTTCTAGCGATGACAAACGATTGATGAGATTTCACACAGGTCATGTAGGATTGATAGCTAGCAGCTATTCTCAAAATAATGTCTTGCCAAAAGTAGGGCAATGGCTCAGAACACGATCTCAATAATCGCAATGCTATAAAGTTGATAGTCTTAGTGCAAGAAAATCCTTACCATAGTCCGTATCTGAGTCCAATTCCGACTTATTCGAGGTCGAATATTACTTTTCTGGCTCTTTTCGTCTTCGTTCTATCGGTATCACAATAACCTGAACTAAATCGCCATCATCAATTTTAAGAGCTTGTCTTTCAGCCTCAGGTATAGAGATTCTTCCACCGCTCTGAACGGTAGTTTTGAACATAGCATTATAGAATGTAAGTCCTTGTAACATTGAGAAAAAATTCTGCATCGCATCTTGCTGAAGATTTGAGAATTGTTTGATAAATTCACGTTGAGCTTGGTTCCCTTGTTCAACAGCCTTCTTGTAAGACGAAACGGTGTCGTCGATATCAGGATTACTACCCATAGAACTTACTCGTTATGCATTTATTTAATACTATTGAAATTCACCTAAAAATTCTAAGACAATTTTGGCGAATAAATTGGGTGTTTCAGTAAAAGGTGTGTGACCAGATTTGGGAATTAACGCCAACTTTGAATTCGGAATTTTCATATACTCATTCACATAATGAGACGGTATCATCCGATCTTCTTTACCCCAAATTAATAAGGTTGGGGACATGATTTCTGTTAATCTATTCTGCAAGTCATCGGCATTACGTATTCCCAATAATGTCGACATAAAGGCATACTTGGCATTAGGCAATTTCATCCTATTAACAAAATCCTTGATAATATCATCTGTTACTATTTTCGGATCGAAAGACATATCCGAGAACGCTTGTCTTGCGTTTTCGATTGTGGGATACAATGCGGCGAGAATGTACTCATCAAGGGTCTTCGTCGCAGTCTTCATAGTCCCAGCTGGCGATACAAGAATCATTCTCCTTACGACGCTAGAAAATTTCATAGCTAATTCTGACGCAACTAGGCCGCCAAATGAAGAACCCATTACGTGAGCTCTTTTAATTCGTAGGCATTCTAAAAATTCACTTATGAATTCAACAAAGAAATTCATACTGTATTCAACAGTCGGCTTATCACTGTATCCAAATCCAATGATATCAGGAATTATTATCCTAAAATATTTGGTCAGGAGGGGTACGACTGGCAACCACCTTTCGGCGGATGCTCCTATCCCATGTAATAGTAATAAGACCTCCTTTTTCCTAGGATTATTTACCTCAGTAGAATCATATTCTAGATATCGTATAGCATAATTGTTGACACAAACTAGTCGATTTGGTATTTCAATCAACAAAAACTCTGCTCAGAAATGGGTTATATCACCTATTTAATATTCTTATTATATCTACACTTAAGCTTAGAATTTAATACGACTTCTTTCTGAAATTATTACAAGATAATAGTGTCAATCTGTATTCAATATTTTTATTTAGGCCTAAAATTTCTTCAATTTGTTAGTGGTCATATGCATTGGCTAGACTGGGTTTTTACTACAGACCGACTATTGCAAAACTTGCAACCTGGTTTTTTGCCAACTATAAAGTACCTAACCTTATTTATTGTATAAATCTAACAGAATTCGAATTGCTACTGCTATTAGCAAAAAAGCAAATATCTTTGCTAACGTAGAATCCTTAAATCTCGCCAAAAGTTTCGAACCAATTTGTGCTCCTACAAATGATCCTATACAAAGAAACAATGCGTAAGAATATTCTGGATTTCCTAAGATAACATGAGTGATGGTACCGACCAGAGATGTTGACATCAATGCCAATTGCGCCGTTGGTACAGCAGATGTCATGTTCATTCCACTAATCAATACTAGTATTGGGACAAAAATAACTCCTCCTCCAATTCCAAATAAACTTGAAATAATGCCAGCCCCAACTATGCCGGAATAGAAAAAAATTTTGATCCACCTTGAATCAGTTTTTACTTTGCGTTCACTCAGAATGGATCTCCTAAATAGTAGGTATACGCCAGTTGTAAATAGTAGAATCGCGAAAAGTAATTTGAAATCCAATGGAGCTATATTTGTGGAAATTAGTGCGCCAAAAATAGCCCCTGGACTTGAAAAAATCGCCATCTTAATAGCTATATCATATTTTATTTTCTGTAATCTTGCATAAGCAATAACTGAGGAAGTACTTGTAGATGATACCGCAATAAGACTGGTACTTGCCAATTGTGCTGGTGCAAGACCCAAGAAAGATAATGTCGGAGACATAATTATACCTCCACCAATGCCTACTAACGATCCCAAAATACCGGCTCCTACCCCAATTACTACCAGTACGACTGATATCTCAAACAATTTGGGCACTATTGTCCATGAGAACACAATGTTGAAATTTCAATAAGGTAAAAACTAAAACAGCTATTCCAGATTCTCTTAAATAATACATTAGCTCAAATGACTAAACCTTCTTGCGTATTACTCTATATAATACTTTATAGAAATGATGTTATTACATAATTTGATGTAGAATTCGAAATAAAAAGTATGGAAAACTTCATTGCAGGCACTAGTAGATAAATACGTCCCAGCTTTGAAATCATAACATGGAAAAAGTCAACTGTAACATATGCGCAAAATCTCTTGATCTCGATGAGATCGAATTCCATATAAAAGAAGGTTTTCATGTAAAGAAAAAAGAAGAGCTATTGAATCAATTGATGATGTTACAACACGATGATTGTGAACCCATCGAACGGAGCGCGATAGATTATTGGAGAAAAATATGAAAAGATTTTCAGACTCACAGTATCCCGTGAGGTACTGAAAGTTGCCTATCTGATATTGCACTAGAATAGGTTGAAAGTGAATTTAATCAGAAAAATCTAAACAGCATAAATAGAGTGGTCATAAGTATGGATAAAATACCCATAAAAGTATCAAAACAAATTCATTTAAATATCTAATAAAATCAATATTAAAATCTGGAACAACAGAAGAAGAATAAAATTCATGTGGATCTATTTAGACCATTTCCTTTAATTCTAATTCATACTCCATTTGGATTGAAGTTCTTTGATCGGATAGCCAGAACTAGGGCAGCTAGAATCTATGCTAAATTTAACGTATATCTCATGCCACTCATAACTGCTATTGCGTTGATACTGATCATTAGCAGTATAGCTGCAGTTGCATCAAGTGTTACATTTAGAGAGACAGCTCGAGGTTTTGGTCCTCAGGCAAATTTGCTAATACCAGGAATAAATCCAATTCTTCCTATCGGTTACACCCTGGTGGCTTTGATAATAAGCGTCTTTATCCATGAGGCAGGACATGGAATTGTGGCACGAGTTCACAATCTTAAGGTAGAGTCTACAGGTATCGTGTTAGCGTTAGGCATTCCGGTAGGAGCATTTGTTAATATAGAAAGGGAGGAACTCGCCAGGGCATCCATGAAAGAAAGAAGTGCTGTACTTACAGCTGGGCCCTTGAATAATATGATACTTGCGGCAGCGTGTTTTGTATTACTTTACGTTGTTGTCTCTACTTTGGTTCCTATCGAACAGGTAAGAAATATCGAATCCGGGGTAATAATTTCGGAAGTAACAGAAAACTCATTGGCAAAGAACCTGGGTCTAACACCAAACTCGGTTTTACTGTCTGCTGCAGGGAAAGAAATACACTCTCCTGAGGAGTTGAGGTCAGTACTGATAAGTAGCATCGGCACTAGCATACCTATTGTTTGGCAAGATCACCAAGGCACTAAGTTTACTCAGCGACTGTCTCTCCCGAACACAATAGACCCTTCTAAGCCGATACTTGGAGTCTCATTGGGACCGCTTCCAACGCAAGCATTGGAATTGTACAAGCGCTCGTTTACAGCAGGTATAATACCTATGTTGCCACCCCCAACCGTAGTAAAGGGTTTCACTCCATATTCTGATGAGATGTCTGCAAATTACTATTCACCTGTGTTCGGGCCTTCATATCCAATAATTGCAAATATGCTGTATTGGCTATGGTTTATCAATTTCAACCTGGGTATATTTAATGCTCTCCCAATAGGCCCTTTAGATGGAGGTCAGTTATATGGCTCACTAATAGAAAGCCGATCAAGGCTCAAGAAGGAGCGACTTAAGACTATCTCTACTGCTCTTTCATGGTCTATGTTTTTCATTGTAATTGTAGGCTTTGTAATTCCCTACTTGCCTTTCTGAAAAAGGCATTAAGATTGGCAAAGACTTGCTCAAAATATATATTAATGGGCGTCTAACCTTAAAGGGATTGTAACGGCGCTGAATCTGTTTGCCTTACATAAGTACGTTTTTTGTATTTATATCAACGGCAAATGGTGCAGGATTCCGGCATATCCATAACAAAAGTTAGCCAAAGTGAAAAATGAAATTCTGAATCAAAATATTGATGAAAATGAAGGCATTTCGCTACAGAATACGGTGAAAGTCAAGAGCTCTACAAAATCCAAGAGAGTCTCAGGGCAAAATAATAACGAAAAGAGAGAGAAGACAAACCACGATGATATCCTTGCGAATGTTATCCTTCCCTCTGTTCCTCCCGAATCAAAAATAACTAGTGCGAAATTCGAAGGCCCAAATATTTCATTGTACACCTTAAATCCCAAATTCTCTTTGACCGAGCTTACATACTACTTATCTTCCCTTTCAAGGTCTTTAAAGAAGAGGTTCACTATTAGAACTGACCCATCGATAAGATTATCTGAAGAAGAAACACGTACGGCAATTCTTAAGGTTCTTCCTGGAGATGTAAGCATATCTGCTATTTTTTGCGATGACGCTACTGGCGAGGTGGTTCTGGAGGTTAACCATCCTGAACTGATTACTCCTGAAATGATTATTTCGATAGCTGAAAACACTGGGTGGATTGCTCACACTTTGCGTTCTCCTCACATTCCCTCTAGTATTATTAACCTCATTCATTCTACCCTAAAGGGCTCAGCAAGGGAACGTAGTTTATTCTTGCAGTCATTAGGCAAGAGAATTTTCAGACAACCCCTCATCATCAAGAACGACACAGAGGATTCTTCGAACGGTACCATGAAAATGAATTCAAACGACCAGCCAAGAGGGATCAGATCTAGGCCACGAAGTAAAGAGGAAATATCACTTTTATGTTTAGGTGGGGTCAAACAAGTAGGAAGATCTTGCTTCATGGTCATTACATCCGAAAGTAAGGTCATGCTTGATTGCGGAATAAATCCCGGGGACATTTCGGGTTTGTCTGCTTATCCCAGGATAGATTGGTTTAACTTTGATCTTGATGAGATTGACGCAGTTGTATTAAGTCATGCTCATATTGATCATCAGGGATTTTTACCAACTCTTTTTAAATATGGTTACAAAGGACCAGTTTATTGTACTGAACCAACGCTACCACTTATGGCACTTCTTCAGCATGATTCAGTAAAGATAGCTAAGAACAATGGGAGTTACTTACCGTACGAGTCCAGGGATGTAAACGAGGTAATTAGGCACTGTATCACACTTCCTTACGGGAAACCAACAGATGTATCCCCTGATGTTACTATAACACTTAACAACGCTGGTCACATTATGGGCAGTGCAACGGTTCATATCAACATTTCAGGAGTACATAATATACTATACTCTGGTGATTACAAATACGCTAGAACACAATTACTTGACAGTGCAGTTTCGATATATCCAAGGGTCGAAACCCTGATCACTGAAAGTACCTACGGTAACAGCACTGACATAATGCCAGACCAATCTACTGTATATCGAACATTTACCGAGAGTGTTAACCAAACGTTGTCGGGAGGAGGAAAAGTATTGATCCCCGTTCCGGCAGTAGGAAGAGCACAGGAAATAATGTTGGTCATAGACAGAGAAATGAGGGAGGGCCGACTTATCGAAGCCCCTATCTTCATTGAGGGGATGATTTCTGAGGCGAGTGCTATTCACATGTCGTATGCTCATTACTTGGGTTATGATGTGAGAAAATCGGTATCACAAGGTGTGAATCCTTTCCAATCAGAATACTTTACAGCCGTCAACGGCTATGGACGCAGAGATGAGGTTTTGAATGACGAAAATCCCTCAATTATTATGGCAACTTCTGGAATGCTTGAGGGGGGTCCATCCGTGGAATATTTTAAAGAGATTGCCCCAAATAGTCGAAACAAAATCATGTTCGTTTCATACCAAATAAATGGAACGCTTGGACGGCGCGTTATCGATGGACGCATAACTGAGGCTAGTATGCTAGATGAGAAGGGCAAATTGAAGGTGATACCTGTAAGATGCTCTACCCAGAAAATTGATGGTTTTAGCGGGCATAGCGATTTTAGTCAGATACTAAGTTTTGTTTCGAGAGTCAGACCCAAGCGGGTCCTAGTAAATCATGGTGAAAAGTCCAAATCAGAAAACGTAGCAAGTAACGTTTACTCGAGATTACGGATAAAGTCTATGGTTCCTGATAGCAGAGAGATAGTTAGGCTAAGATAATATCCGTTATGCGTATGCTTTTTAGATAGTTCAATTCACTATAATATGAGTTGGCAATTAGATATAGATGTGTTAATTGTAATATTGTTTTAAGTGGAGAAGGTGCTTCAAGGCATTATCTCGCAAATCCAAATCATAAACTTGAAAAGCTGCCGCCTCCGCTAAAACCAGTAAAGAATGTTGAGAATAAACAGTAGATTACTCCCTGATACTTTCTAATGTGGAAACTACCTGCCAAACCATAGTTCTAATGTGAGATTGCATTTGAGGGTTTTGAGTTACATTATCTAACATGCTTATCGCGTTAGCGGCGCGAACAGAAACTGACCCATTCTTCTCATTCTTGATCGCACTCATAACCTCTCTTATCATATTTCTTATATTTCGTTGAATATTGTTATTTCTAGAAATAGAATCTAATGTAGCAATTGCATTTGATAGACGTTCCAAATTTTCCTTTTCCCGCAGTTCCTTCTTTGAAGCCATGACCATTCCCAATTCTGTTTCTAGCCAAACAGCGACTTTTGAATGTTGTTGTTATTATCAAACTAATGTACTCAAACACTCTCTTTTTTTAGAAAGAACATGATTAATACTACGAAAATGTTAGCTTCTGAGTAATGGACGATACAAACGACAAAACGAGGCATAGTATATCAAAACCGCCCCTAGATCTTCTGTTTAACCCGTCCATTCTGTCCAAGAAAGACGTTTGGGATATTCAAGTCAGATCCCTTCTAGAGATGCTTTTGAAATTGATTTCCGACACAGGAAAGAAAGATCTGAGGGTTTGTGGTATAGCTGCACTGTCATCCTCGCTGATCTATAGACTTAAGGTTGAGAGTATTTTTAGATTAGAGAAAATAGCGATGATGAAGAAAAGCTTAGACTCATTTGAGGATGATAGGCCCGTTCCAGTACTTAGGCCAATTGAGATACCGTATAGAATTGAATCGACTTATCCTGTATCGTTGGAAGAGCTTCTCCATGTTTTAGAAAATATGATAATTGATCTCGCAAATCCAAGGAAAACAAGGAAACATTTGAACTTGGAGGCTGTGCAAAGCTTTGATTTCAATGATTATTTAGTCAAGTTTGAGCAGATTCTTCAATCATACGAGGACATGATTTTCGATATTGTTAGTGCTGACAAATTTCTACTCTTCCGAAAGTTGACAGAGAAAATGGACCAAATCGAGATAGTTAGATGTTTTATAGCTGTGCTTTACCTCGCTTTAAAAGGTAAGATTACAATTAACCAAGAGAACGATGGAGATTTCATGATTTGCTACCCAAATCAATCAGATTAATATTAAATTACGGATTTTCCAGGTGATGTCTGTTGGGTGGTAGATATCCTCAAGAAGAGATTGTTGCTAGGTTGGAAGTTGCTCTGTATTCGTCAGGAAGGCCATTACCTATTGACGAACTAATGAAAGCTTCGGGGTCAAGTTCTAGAGAAATTACAGTTAAAATGGTCAAGGAATTGATGCAGAGAACGCAGAATGCATTCAAGGCGATAGAAATATGCGAATTGCAACGAGACACCTTTGCATTTCAAGTCAAACCCTCTTACACTCCACTGGTCAGGCGTTTTGCGCAGCAACCTATGATTCCTGTTGCCACGCTTAAGACTCTGTCCTACATTGCATATGAACAGCCAATTACCTCGAAAAGGCTGGTCCAAATCCGAGGAACCCAGGCATACTCACATGTCAAGGATTTGAAAGCACGTTCTTTCATTGAATATGAAAATCTTGGAAGGTTGAAAATCTATCGTACATCCAAAAAATTTCAGGAATACTTTGGAGTTAATGATCTAGTTGAGCTAAAGAATAGTCTCGTTCAGAAAGCAGTATAGGAACCCAGTTTTTGTTGTTGATGGAAAAACTCTTAATAGCGTCTTGTTCAAACTGATCTGAATGAGAAAATCCGTAGAGAATCTCTTTGGCCGAAAATTTACTGGGGGTAAGATAATCCCAGCAAGGAGAAGACGGAAATATGAAATTGATAGGTATCCAAGCGAGCCGGTTGTCGGGAAGTCTATTACCGTTCAGCGGCGAGTAAGGGGAGGAAACAAAAAGATATCATTCAAGAAAGTAGAATTTGCGAACGTCTCCGATCCAGTCGAAAAGAAGACTAGTAAGGTGAAAATTTTAAAAGTTGCCAAAAATCCTGCCAATAAGGACTATGAGCGAAGAGGCGTACTCTCTAAAGGAGCAATAATAGATAGTGAACTTGGTCAAGCGAGAATTATTTCGAGGCCTTCTCAGGACGGAATAATTAATGCTATCTTGATAAAGCGCTAGAAGCTAGAAAAAATTTGAACCCAGTTTGTCTCATCCTCTGCTATCATACTTGTCAATATCCTCAAACAAGACTGATCTCCGAAGATATCCAACTGAGTAAGGGTCGTTGTTGATGTAGGGATGAAAGACTATGAACACGTCATTTTATGGTTAGATTATTTTAACAAGAATCTAAGTAAAAGAAAGGGGCGAAAAATTTCCAAAGATACAGCCATTTATGATCCAACTATTGAGGAACTGACAAAGGCCTCAAATCGTCTGGGCTTGACTTTTTCTGAAGAAGATATAAATTCCAACGCAAAATACCCACGAAGACCGTTTGTCAGATCAGGATATCTCATGATCCCTAAGACGGAAAAGAAATCAAATTTGCTAAATCAGATCGCGAAAAAAATGCAAGAAAATAGAAGTGCAAGCAAGAGATAGGATTCTTGTCATAGATCTACTATAGAAATACGATGGATACTTAGTTTTATCACATGACTAATTTTTATTGACAGAATACAATGATAACAAGTGTATGGGGATGGTGAATATGAATGTGATGGAAATTGGTGAAGTCCTTCACTTAGCTCGAAGTGGAAGGCTTATTGTTAAGCTTCACCCATCTTGCGGATTTTCTAAGATTGGTCAATTACTATTTGACAATGAGGGCACAAAAATAGGAAGAATTATTGAACTCATAGGTTCAGTTAGGGCACCATTTGCGTCAGTATTACCAGATACCAAATCAAGTAACAAAATAAGCGGAATGAAAGTATTTGAATCCGAACCTACCTCTAGTAACAGAGATACTGCGAGGAAACCTAAATCATATCGCTCACATACTAAATTATACAAGGGTAAGCGCAAATGAACCCACTTCAGTACCAGGCAGAATGTCCTGAATGCCAATCCAGTATTGTGCATGATTATAATAAAGGCGAATATATCTGTAGAACTTGTGGATATGTAGTGATCGAGGAAGCTGACGATTACGGACCTGAAACGCACTCAACAGATATTGAGGAGAGAAATAAGAACACGCGTGCCAGTGGTTCAACAAGTTATTCACTACACGATTTCGGCTTACGTACTGAAATAAGTGCTACTTCTAAGGATTATAGTGGAAGATCACTTGATTATCAAGTTGTAGAACAAATGAATAAAGCGCGGAAATGGCACACTAGGATTAGGGTAAATTCTCCCAAGGATAGGAGACTGTCAAATGTCCTTTCAAAAATTAACGAAATGTGTTCAATTCTAGGTCTACCAAAATCACTTGTTGAAACTGCCTCAATGATTTATAGAAATTTTGAAAGTACTTGTGAAGCAAAAGGCAAATCTATTGTGTGCATAGCGGCAGCAACTATATATTTGGCTTGTAGGAGATGTGGAGTCGTCAGGTCCCTAGAAGAAATCATTAAAGCTGCCGGCATATCAGAGCATGATAGATCAAGTGTAAAGCTTGCATCTAAATATTATCGATCGATGGTAATGGATATGAATTGCTCATCAGAGAATATCATCTCTTCTTCTATTCCACAAACATTATCCCCAGAAGTGGTTCTTAAACCCTGTGTCCCTCCACAATTAAATATGGTTACTAGCAATAGGATTAAGACTAATAGATCTATCTATTCCATGATTTCGACATCGGCCAATGTAGCGATAGATCACTACATATCAAAGCTTGTTAACATTTCAAAAATTGATACACGAGTGGAGAGGCTTGCAATAGATTTAGCCAGCAAGACAAATAACCATTTACTGGCTGACGGTAAAGCTCCAAATGGTCTAGCGGCAGCCTACATCTACTTAGCGGCAGTTTTACTTGGAATAAACTTACTTCAGATAGACATTTCAAATTTTGCAGGTATAACTGAAGTCACAATTCGCAATAGATGTAAAGATATCTTCAGCAACTTCAAACTCATGATAAAGGTAAAGCCTATCTAATTCCATAAGACAGAGTACCTTCTACATTCATTGGATTAATTTTATCTACCAAGACTTAGATAAGGCTGAACTAGTTAGTTTAATTAGGCTTTTATCGCTCGCAGTTGTTGTTTGTACATTGATAGCAGCTCTTTTTCACTTGTACAGTCTTCTGGATTTTTGTCAAACCTAATCTTGCCTGTGAATTTGGGAAACCTGAGTGACAGGCCAAATCCACTTCTAATTTCGTTCATGCCGACGCTATGAGAAGGACTTAATGTTATTTCTGATGCAATCACTTCTATGACTACACTTGGTTCAAACCATACATCCATTTCAAAGGTTGAACTTACTCTCGGATGCTGATTCTTTAACACATGGGGTTGAAGTTCTTTAAAGAGTGACTCCAAGTCACTGTCTTTAAATCCGCTTCCTACCTTGCATACGCTTCTGTATTTATTAGATTTCTGGTCATAAGCCGCAAGCAATAGTGCACCATATTTTCCCGTTCTTCGTCCTTTACCATATAAGGCTCCAACAACCACCAAATCCAACGTATCTGCAATTTCACTTCGATACTCTCTTTTGATCTTAGTCCACGCATAGCCTCTAGCCCCCGCCCTATACGGGCTATCAAGCTGTTTTAGCATCAGCCCTTCGCATCCGGACTCTATCGCCTTTGACATAAATTCTTCGATTTGTACAGGATTCTGAACTGTTTTTTGCGCGATAATTTTGATAGTCGAGTCATTCGTTTTTCGCACTAAAGATTCTAGCACAGCACGCCGTGCTTGAATACGGGAGATGTGTTATTTCATGACCTCCCTTGTACAAAATGTCAAAAAGGTTTAGTGAAATCGGATACCTTTCAACTGCTTCGGAGACATTGTATTTCCTCCTCCTATGCATTAACTCTTGAAATGGCAGATATTCACCTGTAGATTCATCAATGGCTACCACTTCCGCCTCCAATATGATATTCTTCGATCTAATTTTGGCCACCGATCTAACAATATCAGGATAGTGTGCGGTGATATTTTCTAATCTCCTGGAGAAGATTTCTGTTTTATCTGAACCAGCATGAATTTGAACTCTTTCCCCATCGATCTTATATTCTGCTGCGGCTATTCCATTCATTTTATCCAGGATCTCTTCGGCGGTACGAACTCGCTCTGCGAGCATAGGTCTAATTGGGATAAATGGCTGGATTTTTAGTGATGCGACAGCGGAAAGACCTCCTGTTGCTAACAGTTTACCAACCTTTCCTAAATCACTTGAAACATTGTAGGCAGGCTCAAGAACATTCCTCAGTTTCTTATCATTTGTGAAGGCAAGCGACAAAGCATCCAAAATCGAATAATCAGCCACCCCTAAACGGAGTGTTCCTAGTGCAAATTTGACAATATACTTGCATGCTGTGGCGGATGAGTCATTAAGCAGGCTGGATAAGAGTCGTAGCTTGACCTCCTGGGAGCCACTTCCAAGAGTTCTTGATATCCTATAAAATGTAGAATAAATTCTTTCGACTGTTACCTGCTCATTTAGGAGAGTAGTTTGCATCTTTTTGCCCATTACTAGCTTTGTGCTCTCGCCCAGGTCTCCAGTCTTTTGATATATCTGGTATAACTTTTCAGTAGTAACACCAGACGAGTTTACTACGGCTCGAACGATCATTTTCTCTGCTAATCCAAGTTCGATCCCTTCATAATCTGGAGCAATCTTTCCTTGAATTAAATAAATCACCTTGTCAAGTATGTCTGGAGGCGTATTTTTGAAAAGGGCGACTAGGTGGTCGGTAAGTTTAAGCCTACTTGAGGTCTCCTCCATTTTTTCAAGGGTAGAAACAAGGACGGAAAAATCCAATGTCAATTGTTAGGTTAAACCATTTTAAAATATTACGAGAATTCTTCTAGCAGCAAATGCACATACAGTTAGGTAATGAAATAATTTATTAAATGGTCAAAGCAAGGTCTGTCTATGGGAGGCGCGAAGAAAAAGCCTGTCGGTGGCTCACAGAAGGGCGCATCATCAGGCCCAGCAGGCGAAGAGAAAAAAGTAGATACTAAGAAGGGTTCTGCCAAACAAGTACAGAAACAAAAATTAACTGTATTAATCGATGAGGGACAAGCGATGAAATCTATAAGAACCTTGAAACCCATTACTAGCCAAGCTCTTGCGCGCGCTAATGGGGTAAAAATTTCTGTTGCAAATGCCTTCTTGCGTTCCCTTGAAACTAAAGGTGTTGTGAAACCTATTGGGGGATATAGTGGACACAGATTGTATGAGCTAGTGAGTGTTTAACTATTTGCACCTTATCTTTTTTAACTATTAAAACCAAATTTCTTTTATTTTACCAGACTATGCCGGAGATAGTCCTGAGCATGTCTATGACGGTCTATTGGCTAGATTAATCAAGACTAAGCGTACGGCCAGAGTCATGTGATCATAGTTTACCAATAACAGGTAGCAATATTTATCCGATCGTTCTCCTGGGAGTGATTTCGTTGGCAATATTTTTTGTCATTATCTCTTTTATTTTCTGTGAATCTTTAAAATTGGCTAATGCCCACATTGCCTTAACAGTAGCCGTTTCAGTCAACATGTTGCGCAGAGGAATGACGCCTACACTTAATAGGTCTCTTCCAGTCTCATAAACGTTCAAATTTGTCCTCCCCCAAATGCATTGAGAAGTCATGAATACTAATACATCTCGTGATATAGCATTTTTCAGTGAAGGAATGCATTTTTTACTTACATGACCAAGCCCGGTCCCTTCAAGTATGATTATCTTATTACCAAATTGGACGCTGTAATCGATTAATCCGGGATCAAACCCTGGATAAAATTTCAACAAGGCTACATTGCTATCAAAATTAGTTTTCACTTTCATGTCTTGAATTTCTTCTGTTCTCTTGGTAAGTACTATATCTGAGTTCTTTCTTGAGAGTTCTAGTTCCTCCCCTTTTACAAATGCAACTGGATCCAGATCAATCGATTCAAATGCATCTCTCCTGCTCGTGTGATTTTTTCTTACTCGAGTCCCAATATGACAGGAAATCACATCATCTGATATTGTATTGTGCATTGCCACGAAAACGCCGACTACTTCAAGCTTCGTTGCTAGAATAGAGGCTCCAAGAAGATTAAGTGCGGCATCTGACGAAGGTCTGTCCGATGATCTCTGTGCGCCAACCAGAACCACAGGGATCGGCAGGTTTCTAAGGGCAAAGCTCAGGGCAGCGGCAGTGTAATGCATCGTGTCTGTTCCATGAGCTGATTATGATTCCTCTATACTTATTGGTACGAATCTTAGCTTCAACTGTTTTAGCGATTGTTGTCCAATGTTCGGGGGTAATGTTTTCACTGTATTCTGTAAAGAGTTCGTGGGGTTCAATAGAAGCATATTTTCTCAGTTCAGGAACTGAATCATATAGATCGTGTGCAGTGAGAGCTGGTCTGACACCACCAGTTCTGTAGTCAATTTTGCTGGAAATAGTCCCCCCAGTGCTTATTAAAGACACGTTGGGAAGATCTTCGAGCCCTGGCAGTTTCTCCAGATTATCAGATTCGGCTGGAATTAGTGCCTCAATATTGTCGTCAATAATAGTATCCACACCATGACTCATACCAGGTATATCAATAGTGGCCCCCGCGGTTTTTGCCGTATTATCGATTTTAACTATATTCTTGACTTTCTGTGTAGATACTCCAGTATTATATCCATTTTCAAGTTTTACTACAATTCGATCAGGAGTAGCATTTTCATATCTTGGAATAATGATCCCACAATAGTTACTACCTTGTTTAGTCTCCACACACACGTGGTCGCCAATTTCTATTTGATATTTCTTTAGTAAATCAAGTGCTTCACCACGATATCCATTGAGCGTCATTCACAGATCTTTATAATGAACTTCCATTTGTACTTGATCATCAACTAAGAATGATCGTTTATTTTAGTGCAACAGCAACGCTGATACAGACAGTACCTATAATTGGTAATAACAAAATTCAGACAAAGCCAGATTGCCTTCTTTTGAGTGCTAATCCAACATTTTCAAAAGACGAGCCCAAATCCTTATTGTTATTACCTTAACAACTACTAGATAGCCTTAATTTCTAACTACTCCATTACTATCATAGTAAGTGTGGATTTTACTCCGTTAAGTTTGCGTAGTTTCCAGGTAATTGTTTCTTTGACTTTTTCCATAGTGTCAGCTTCTACTTGGGCAACAATGTCATAAACACCATATACCTGATATACCTCTTTAACGCCATCGATATTCCTTAGTTCATTAACGATAGAATCTTCACTACCTAACTCGGCATTCATGAGAACGAAAGCCTTGGGCATAAGGTTTCAGGTACGATCGAAATATAAAAAGATGATGTAGCAGAATGTCATCACATTCCAATGATTATTCAAATAATTTACATCAAAAAACACTGTGTCTCATAATTCCAACCGATAAATTCTGGGTTTTTATATTTCAGCCATCAACTTGGATTCATCAAATGACGATGCTATTTTCCAATGGAATTCAAATAGCTCGTTGCACCAAGAATGAAAATCCCTGTCATGGCTATAAAACATGGTATTTAGGTCAGGTTCACCTTTCAAGTTTGGGAACAGAACACATGCTTCTTTTTCATTGATTACTACCATAGTTCTTACCGTTTCCAGCATCTTTCTCGCAACAAGTCCTTTGCTTATTAAGTCAGTCCATCCCACTCTATGAAGTATCTCGCTCCTTCCCTTTGGGATAACGCTGTCCCTGCCAAAAATATAAGAGAACTTTACTCCAGACTCGATCTTTGTGCTTAACACTTCGATTAGGTCTACGGGAACTTGCCCCATTATCTCTTTGATATAAGATCCTGATTCAAGATACAAATTCTTCCATCTCTGCACAATGGCTAACACCCCGTGGACCACTTCACACTTTTCAAGCGAACCGATCCTCTCGATAAACTGCCTTGGTAGGTCAGTAAGATCATGCTCACCAAAGTACTCTCTTTGATTGAACAAGAATGTAAAGCTCGGAAGGATTGATACAACCAACTTCCCGTACGGCGTTAACATATGTTGCCCTTCGCTATCCTTCAAGACCAAACCCGCTTCCATCAGGCGCACAACGTTTCTATGAGTTTCCTGCATTGTAGCTTCGAGTTCTGTCGCTAACTGGGATAACCTATACGGTTTATCCGATACCTTTGACAGCACGGATAACCGTAAATTTCCTGCCAATTCAAAGAAGAGCGGTCCTGCCCCATTTTTGGGCTCGGATGACATTTTAAATATTAACGCACTTACTTGAATTTAAACATGCAGAGTAATTTTCCCCTGTGGCATTGGACTTGCATGAATACTGCCATGATCAGGGCATAACCCTTGACATTGTTCTTGGAAAAAGAACGCATTCTTTTATGTCGTCAAAGTTCATAATCCACCTTACAAGACGTTCGATACCGATTCCAAACCCTCCGTGTGGTACTGAACCGTACTTCCTCAGATCCAGATACCAAGAATAAGATTCAAGTTCCAAACCTTCGTGTTTTATTCTTGCTTTGATAACATCCATATCGTCTTCCCTAATACCCCCGCTGCTTACTTCTCCAAAACCGTTTGGTAAAAGCAGATCAGCTGACAATGATGTTCCTCTGTTATTCGGGTCTTCCTTTACGTAGAATGGTTTAACCTTGACTGGAAAGCCTGCAATAAATATTGGATTTGTACGGTCAAGCGTTATAGCTCTTTCAGAATCAATATTCAGATCATCTCCCCATTCTATCGACCTAACTTTATCTCCTTCCTGGACCTTGATTTCCTTCGATTGCAATATTTCTATTGCCTTTTCGTAATTCAGCTTTTCAAAAGGCTTTCGCATACGGCCTAGACTTACAAGATCTGCCTTTAGGAATTCTAGATCCTTTGATCTTTCTCGCAGAACAGACTGGACGACATTATTTAAAAGTTCCTCCTGAATCTTAAGCAAGTCGTCCATCCCAATCCATGGGCTCTCGGCTTCAAGATGCAAAAATTCAGCAAGGTGCCTGACGGTGCGTGATTTCTCTGCTCTAAACGAAGGGCCTATAGTCCAGACTGGACCTAGTGAAAAAATCAAAGCTTCCAAATATAGTTGGGCGCTTTGCGACAAGTAAGCGTCCTGATCAAAGTATTTTAAGGAAAATAGGGTGGAACCACCTTCCACAGCGCCTTTGACAATAGTGGGAACACTTACCTCCATCCAATCATTGTCAATGAACCATTGACGAGCAGATTGAGTTACAGTAGCCCTCACTTTTGATACAGCAACCATCTTCCTGGTTCGGATCGCTAGGTGCCTATTCTCTAACAATAGTTCGGTGCTCTGATATTCTCCGATCGGAAAGTCTGCAGGGGCTTTCCCAATCACCTTTAACTCATCGGCCCTAACTTTGTACCCGCCTTCCTTTGCTCTTTCATCCTTAAACACCACTCCTCTAACTTCTACGGAAGACTCTATAGTTAGGTCAGAACCAAGATTGCTTTTAGAAACACACTGAATTACGCCGCCTCTATCATCACGGACAAGTACAAAGTTCTTATCCTTCTGTTTTCTAAGTCTATAAACCCACCCTCTTATCTGAACTGATTTTCCAATGAAATTTTCTTTCTTAATTTCATCTGCTCTATGATACATCAGGCACTTAACCAAAAATACTGCGTAGTTATTAATGATATCTTGCGCATTGTAATTATTTTCTTGAGGACTACCAAGTAACTCCAATTGGCTGAATTAAGGGAAGAGGAAATGGCTGACCAGAAAGGCCATTGCAGATCTGAGACCTAATGAAAAAGAATTACAACAATGATTTGCCTATTTGTTTCAAAGATACTAGTCCAAAAGAGATTAATTCACTCCGGAACCGAGTCACACACAATCTTTCCGTTTTCAAGTTTTACGAACAAAAATCTATTATCTTTAAAGATCAAAGTGACTTCATCATTACCTTCTTCTACATCCAATAACTCTTGTCCCTTTATTCCATCATATTTTGCCATTAATGACAACATGCATTCCTGTCATATTTAGGCGTGGTGGTAATCGTGCGCAGAAGTCGTCGTACCAATCATTCCTTGAACACTAAGTAACCCCTCTTCAAATAAGTGGTTGAAGTTCTTTTCTTATCCGAACGTTACTGTGACTTACGGTTTAGTTCTATGGCCTCAGATTGACCTGATATTTCTACTGGCTCTGTAAAGTTATGTCTGCCCCAAGATACGCTTATCAGGACATTTATCTTCTTTGCTTTAGTATCCAAGGTCGTGATTATCGAGCTCGATTACCTTGTCAAAATCAAATAACAAAGATTTAGCGTCATCTACACTTAGAGGATAAAATGGCATGTCATCTTTTACTATCTGTATCCAGATTCTATGTTGTATCTTGGGATTACGAGTCCAAAAAAATGCTGCCTTTCTCACTAATTTCGTTGAAAATATTGTCTTCCTTGTTGCCCTTACTTCAAGAATAATTGTGACTCTGAATATGTTGTCATGTTTATTATATGCCCGTTCCCAGTTTTTTTGTTCAAAACCATCCCTTATTTTTCCGTCAATTTTGAATCTTACCTCAAATGCGGTCTGCTTAATGCTAGGACCTGAATCTGTTAATTCGGAAATTTTTATATCTGAAATAAAATTTTCTTGGTCATTCAAGAATCATCATAAATGGTATCATTTATATCCTCAATAAGTAGTTGTCTGTATAATGCTTCTGGAGCTGGATGATAATGATGATAGGTCTGTTGAGCTGAAAATTAGAGAGGAAGACATATCAGTTTTATACATTGTTCAACACGAACTTTTAAAGAATAAGAATATCGAATTTGCAGGGGTCGTATTAAAGCACCAGCTAATCAAGGACTATATTTTGAGAATAATTTCCAAAGGTGCATCTGCAATGGAGACACTACAAATATCAGTGGATTCTGGCATAAAGGAAATACAAAATATCGAGCAAATTTTAGATTCACAGTTCAAAATAAAAGGGGAAAGTGATTCGGCCTGAAGTTCTGTCCGACATGCGAAAGTAGAATGAAATCAAGATTTGATGAAGGGGTTTTGATTTGTCCTAAATGTGGATATTCTACTAATAGGGAAATTGGAGAAGAACTTGCAGTTACTTCATCGAATTCTCCCAGCTCATTTGATGGAGGAACAGGAAGTGTGCTAAAAGTTGTAGAGATAGATAAGATTCCTGATGCATTGCCAACGACTAGTGCAGACTGTCCCAAGTGTGGGAACAACCTTGCGTTTTGGTGGATGCTTCAAACAAGATCCGCAGATGAGGCAACAACTCAGTTTTACAGATGTACCAAGTGCAATCACACTTGGAGAAATTATTCTTGAAAATATTTTTTTAAGAAATTAATCTGAGAGCAAACAATTATACTGCAAATATATTAGCTGATTATTCAGCCACAATCATAGTAACTTGTAAATGTTCATATCCATTTATTTGAAATTAAGTCAGTATTAGTCCATCCTTCCCTTACTAGCTTGCTTTACTTCCTTCCCTTCCTTCCCTTCCTTCCTTATTTCACTCGATTGCTCGTTCGCATAAGACATGAGAAATCGTTGATAGAGCGTAGTTCGAATAAGAATTATCATAGCAATGTTTAATATCTCTCTTTAGATCCCAAATAACCGATAGATACATTTGGTTTTTATCGCCAAGACAAAATCCCCAGATGAATGGAAAGCGGTATCATCGGCAATATCGACGCTTGTAGATGAGGCCACTTTTGAAGCAACTACTGAGGGACTTTCATTTAGAGGAATGGATCCATCTCATGTTGCTTTGATTGATATAAGCTGGCCTAATTCAGCCTTTGAGGTTTATGAGTCTGATTCGGCAGTTAAATTTGGAGTCAGAATCGATGAATTTTCCAAGCTAATGAAAAGGGCAGATAAGAGAGATGCAATAGAGGTCCAAGTCACTGAAGACAGCATTCTACATATAAAAATTTCAAATGGGTATGTTAGAGAATATAAGATGAGATTGATAGAAAGTGCCGCAAGTTCTACTCCACTTCCAAAGTTGACTTTCAATTCTAAAGTGGTCATGAATCCTCCTGCTTTTGACAAGATACTTACGGATGTTCAAGTAGTATCTGAATATGTTACCATAAATTCAGAAAAGGGCAAGGTATCATTTCTTGGTAAAGGTGATTCTGGAGAAGTTGATATCGAACTTGGATCAGGAAGTGAAGGCTTAGAGGAACTTGAAGTTAAGGAAAATAGCAAGGCAACTTATAGCCTTGATTATCTTTCAAAAATCACAAAAGCCATCAGTGTCAGTGGCGGATCTTTGGTGGCAGAATATTCGACAAAAATGCCACTAAGACTGGAGTTTCGAGTTTCAAATGTCGGAAAGATTCATTTTTACCTTGCTCCCCGTGTGCAGGATTAATCTATGGGACCTGGTTGATCGGTTCTGGTCTATTGATTGAGCCCCAATATTTCCACACAGTAAGAATAATCTCGCTTAGCCGACTAACTAATTAACTGAAAACAAAGAAGAAAGAAATAATGACTGTTGAATCCAAAAAATTTTATTGGCATATATCTTTTAGACCTTGAGCATATTCGTTCCTTAATATCATTAAATGTATGCAAGTAATTTGTGAATGATTTGATTAATTGGTTTTCTCAACTTATTTTGTTTTACCAGAATATAGCCGATTTATATCTGAGTTTGACACAAAATCGTACATGAGCGGATATTTTGCCGAGTCATTGCAGCAAGTGTCCGAAGATGTAGTACAATGTACTATGTGTCCCCGGCTCGTTTCATATATTCGAGAGGTAGGGGAACATAAAGTCAAGCGTTTTATCAATGATGAGTATTGGTCACGACCTGTGTCGGCCCTAGGTGACAAGAGTGCCCAGTTAGTGATAGTAGGCCTTGCACCAGCGGCGCATGGAGGAAACAGGACTGGAAGGATGTTTACCGGGGACAGTTCTGGACAGTGGTTAATGAAGGCTCTATTTGAAATAGGCTACGCAAGTATCCCGCAAAGTATTTCTAAAAATGATGGTCTCATTTTGAGAAACGTATACATCACTTCTGTCATAAAATGCGCCCCACCTCTAAATAAACCTGTTCCCGCAGAAATCAAAAATTGCTCTCGATTCTTGCAATCAGAACTTGATTTACTAGAAAAAAACATTAGAGTAATCATAGCACTTGGAAGGATCGCATTTGAATCACTCTGCCGTCATTATGAATTGAAAAAATTAAAGTTCCAGCACGGAGCATGCTTTGAGTTCGAAAATAAATCTCTTATTGCATCATATCACCCAAGCAAGCAAAATACTAATACTGGCAAATTGAAGTGGGAGAATGGATGGAAATTTTCAACAAAGCATTGTCATTAATCAATTCTTCTGACTAAACGACTTCATTCGAAATAACATAGCTAAGAGTCTGTCGTTTTTGTAACTTGTATAGATGATATTCTTATTCATAGTATCTATCATGACTTATGTGTAGCAAAGTGGTAAATAATTACTCAATAAGGAGGAATTATAATTGCCTTAGGAACGACTCTATTTCTGGTAAACAATGACTTGCCCATTGCAGATTTGATCTAAAGGCCTTGAAAATAGAGACTTAATGAATGAATAAATAGAAGTTTGTAGAACCAAAAAAATGAGATAAAAACAAAACTGTGATGTGGAACAGAATCTCACTCGTACATGCATCATAGAACTAATCGTCTCTCAGAAAAGACGCAGGAATGTAGAGAATAAACCCAAAACCATTAAAAGGGAGCTTATAATTGAATAAGCCTATGAACGGAAAAATATGTTTATTGCTGGCTACTATTGTCTCAGTTATGGCGCTAGGTTCTACAACCTTGGCCATGGCACAACCAATGTCGAATCTTTCGAACGCAACGACCGCAATTATGAACACTACAAATGCCACCATGAGTGCATTGAATACTACAATGACAGGTGCTGCCTCAAGTGCAGCAAATGCTACGATGGGTGAAGTTAACAGTGCAGTATCTTCTGCTGCAAATACTTCTATGGGTGAAGTAGCTGACACAATGTCTAGCGCAGCTTCTAACGCGACCAACGCGACTATTGGCGGAGTCACTGACACAATGTCCAGTGCAGCTTCTAATGCGACCAATGAGTCAGTCAATGCGGTTACTGAAGCAGTCCCAGTACCTCCAGAGACTACACGGAACCATCTGTAAACATGACAGTTACTGAACCAAATGCAACAGTGACGGAACATGACAACTATGAACCAACAGCAACCGAACCAGAACCAACAACCATGGAACCAACTTCAAATGCAACAGTTAGTGAGCCAACTGTCAGCGAACCAACAACCAATATGACAACAGCAGAACCACCAGTTGCAGAACCACCAGTTGCAGAACCACCAGTTGCAGAACAGGCAACTAACGAAACAGGCGCAGCTGCAAATCAAACAAACGCCACAAGTGGCAACCCAATATTGGATGCACTTTCAAAATTGTTTGGGGGCATGGGTGGTAACCAATAGTAATCTTATACTCTTGTCACCTCTAGGCGGCAAGAGCACTTTTTTCTGACAATGTTTATTTATCATGCATTTAGCTCGTAGAATTTATTGAATTGAATTAGCCTAGCGAGCAAGTAATCTTGTCACTCTAGAGCGTATGAGGACAGTCATCTGATCTGATATGCCGATCCAATCCCATACTGATCTGATTAGGCCAGATCAGATCTGAGTCGCACTAATTCTAACTGAAAATCACGTTATCTCACACGTTTAGATGATAATCATTTCAATCCAAGTTTTTTCTGATGCAAGTATTAATTTAGCAGATAATAATACTTCAGAGCATGCGCTTGGTGATGAAATTTGGCGGAAGAGCTGTAGATACAGGAAAAAAAATACTTCAAGTTGCCGATTTGATAAATGACTATAGAAAGAGAGGCAACGAGATTGTTGGAGTCTTCTCGGCAATAGATGGCATGACTGATCAAATACTGGATGTTTCTGAATCAGTAAGAAAAGGTGACAGAAAAGCCATCAAGGAATTTTTAGATAAGACTAAAGAAGCCCACATAAAAATTGTTGAATACAGCATAAAGGATAGTAACTTGAAATCCAAGGCACTTTCGGCAATTGAAGAACTAGTTTCAGAAATGAGAGATGTGTTTAATGGGATAGTAATCCTTCACGAAGTAACACCAAAAATTCTGGATCATCTGCTTTCATTTGGTGAAAGGCTTCTTGCCCCCATAATTTCGTTTGTATTGCAAGAAAGAAATATAGATTCAGTTGCCTTGGCAGGCAAGGAGGCTGGCATTCTAACTGATTCCAATTTTGGAGAAGCCAGGCCACTTATGGATACAACCAAACTTAGATTAAAGCACAATATTGAACCTCTCCTGACAGAAGAACAAAATACCGGTAATAACTGGGTTCATAGGAGCAGATCAGAACGGGAATACCACTACATTGGGCAGAGGAGGCTCAGACTATACAGCGACAATACTAGCTGCAAGCTTGGATGCCGACGAAGTTTTCCTGTGGGGTGATGTCGATGGGCTTATGACTGCGGACCCAAAGATAATATCTAACGCTCGAGTCCTAAAGGAGGTATCGTTTGCAGAGGCTACAGAGCTTTCGCTGTTCGGGGCAAAATACATGCATCCACGAGCACTTGAACCGGTTTTAGACTCTAACATTCCTGTTCACATCAGAAATACTTCCAAATTAACACATAAAGGGTACCATAATTTCAAAAAATACCAGCAAGTCAGCTAAAAAAATAGTCAAATCAATCATAGCTATTCGACACACTGCATTGATAGATGTCAGTGGGGGAGGTATGGTCGGCACTCCAGGCACAGGCAGCGAGGATTTTTGAGTCTCTGGCTAAGAAAAAAGTGAACATAATGATGATATCTCAAAGTCCATCTGAATCGAGCATTACGATGGTTGTAAGAAAGGATGACTTAGATACAGCAACAACTACACTAGACTTGACACTGCTGGGCAAAGTAATTAGAAATTTGAAGGTAAACGATGACGTGGCAGTAATTGCAGTAGTAGGGTCTGGAATGCGGGGAATTAAGGGAGTAGCCGCTAAAGTCTTTGGCTCAGTTGCGAAGGACAATGTCAACGTCATAATGATAGCCCAGGGGTCATCTGAGCTCAATCTTGCTTTCGTGGTAAATGATAGTGATTGTGAAAAGGCAGTCAAGTCACTTCACAGTGCTTTTGAGTTGGAAAAATTAGACTAGCTAATCTACAGATAACCATCTGTATGCTTAATTAACTCCCACCTCTTGAGAACATGCAGCAGTAGGGGGATTTGGGAGGACGAGTAGAAGAAGAAAATGATAAGGAAATTTGCACATATTACGGACTGTCATATAGGAGCCTGGAGAAATCCCAAACTTAGAGATCTGAACCTGAAGGCATTTGAAGATGCCATAATGGCCTGCGTCGATGCAAAAGTAGACTTTATCGTCATATCAGGCGACTTTTTTGATGCGAATATTCCCCAGTTAGGTCCTGTAAAGAAGGCCGTACAGCTTATCAGCCTAGCAAGATCTCATGGAATTCAAACCTACATGATCTACGGCTCGCACGATTTTGCAATGACCAATGTATCTATGATTGACATCTTACACTCTACTGATCTTTTCATAAAACCAACAGGGTATGATAAGGAAGGCGAGCTCATAAAACTCCAGCTCTTCACTGATGCTCGCACAAAAGCAAAGATTACTGGGATTTCAGGACGAAAAATGGGCCTTGATAGGGAAATTTATGAAAATTTGGACAAAGACTGTACTTGAATCAGAAGACGGATTTAAGATCCTTCTTCTTCACAAAGGTATCAGTGAGCTTACTACCGATAAGGCATTAGTTAAAGATTGCATCCCTCTGAGCTATCTTCCAAGAGGGTTCGACTACTATGGCGGCGGACACATACACAAGAGAATTGAAGGAAAGATGGGTGAAAATAAAATAGTTTATCCTGGTCCTCTTTTTGGTTCCACTTTTGAAGATTTAGAACAGTCTGCCAAGGGCGAGAGGCGAGGCTTCTACATAGTCAGCTTTGACGACAAACTAATTGATTGTCAATTCATAGAAGTGAAGGTAGCTGAGATAATTTCACGGGAGGTCGTAGTTGACGGTATGTCTGCCACAGAGCTTGAACGTATGCTCGAAGATGCAATTTCTTCGTTTGACGCCAAGGATAAGATAATTTTGGTCAAAGTTGTAGGTGCTCTCAACGGTAGGCTCTCTGATATTGACTTTGGTAAATTTGGAGCAAACTTGCTTTCAAGAGGTGCGCTCGTGCCAATTTTGAACACGAATAATTTGACTACATCCTCAGCATGTGACACTGGCACGCTAGACGTAAGGGGAACGAGCAAGTCTGAAATTGAAACTTCGATATTTATAGAAAATGTACAAAAGTTCAAAATGGATTCAAATTTACCACAATTGGTAAAGGAAAAGATGGCACTTATGTGCAAGGACGAAGAGATGGCTTTAAAACTGCTGGATGCATTTAGAACAGAAAAAATCGAAAATGAAACAGTGGGAATATATGACGAGCGGATAAATTCACTGGCAAAGTCAGTGCTATCTTTGAGCGATTGAGTGGGTGAATGAATAAATGAATAAAAGAAATGGAAGAAAAGGGCGAATTATGAATGGCGGGTTCTTTAATAATATCGATATCAATGGCAATTGGACGCGGAGCTCACGGTAAATGATACTAAAGAGTATTGAATTAGAAAATATTCGCAGTTACAAGGATAAAACTGTCATAGACTTTCCTTATGGTAGAACTTTATTTCAGGGAGACATCGGCTCTGGTAAATCAACCATACTATCTGCAGTTGAATTCGCATTGTTTGGTTTAGGCGATATCGATGCTGAACACCTTCTGCGAGTGGGCACTGCAAGAGGTTCTGTCTTTTTGGAATTTGAAAGTAACAAACAAATTTACAAGGTATACAGATCACTTTCTAGAAAACGCGACAAGATTGTTCAAAATGAAGGATACTTGTATGAAAATGGGACCAGGTCTTCTTATTCAGTAAGTGAATTAAAGACAAAGATCCTTGATATCATAAAAATTAATGAGAGAACCGAGACAAAGACAACCTCCGTAGTCTACAGATACGCTGTTTACACCCCGCAAGAGATGATGAAACAGATTCTTTCTTCAAATAATGAAAAAAGGCTGGATATTCTGAGACGCGCATTTGGGATTGAAGAATATAGTACTGCAAAAAGGAACGCTGAAAAGTTTCTTTCTGGCATAAGGGTACTATTGAAAAGTAGGAAGGATCTGGTTGCAGATTTGGAAGAATATAGATCCAATCTAACGAATAAGCAAGAATTAGTTACTAATTCGAAGAATGATATAGAGGTAATTAGTTCACTTATAAAGGAACGTGAAGAAAGGATAAATATTTTAGATGGAGAGCTTGCTCAGCTTGCAAAAACTAAAGAAGAATTGCTTGAGCTAGACCTTTCACTTAAGTCTTGTAAAACCAACTTAACTAGGTATGAAAAGGATAAGGCAAGCAAGTTGGAAGAGTTGAATAGACTTGCACGAGACCTCTCGCGAGCAGAAGAGTCATTAAAGATAATAGCTGAACTGGATTCGCCGTACAAGGATCTCATGGCAAAGAGGTCAGAATTAACCACTCTAGCAGATTCTGCAATGACGTACGACAGATTAGTTTCAGAGAAGGCAAGACTTGAAGCGCAGATTAAAATGAAGGCGATAAACTTGACACTGAGTGCTCAAGACTCAAAAGTGAAATAGCAGCGATGAATGTGGAGATAGAATATGCGCACGACGCTACTTCAAACCTTGACAGCCTCACCGAGAGGGAAAAATATCTCAGTGAGAATGTAATGGCGCTTGCCCAATTAAGAAAGGATTTCCAGAATGTCTCTAACGGGCTTTCGCAAACATCAGTTAGAATGAACTCTGTTGAAAGTGAGATTTCTAATGAGCAGGAGCAGATTGACAATATACTGAAGCTTAGTCATCAGGCTGTATGCCCATGCTGCGGACAAAAGTTAACTTCAGGACATGTATCGCAAATGGTTGAAAAATTTAAGCAAAAGAAAACAGTCCTTGAAAGAGACTGTTCGGCCCTGAACGATGCATGCAAGGTGTTTGAAAACAAAAAGAATGAAATCGGTTCCAAAATTGAGGAGAATGAAAAATTGGAGTTGGAACTGAACTCTATACGGGTTGAAATATCTGGACTGAATGCCAAAAGGTTGGCAGGCGTAAATGCATCAGAAAAAATGAAGGAGGCAGTTGAAAGGCTGGAGCTTTTGATGAAAAGACTTGAAAGTAACGATTTTGCGGCGCCAGAAAAAACACAACTGATATCTGTAAATTCGAACCTTGAATCACTCTCAAATGCTAATGAAATGTACGGGAACTGCCAGAGTGTGCTCACCTTGTACCAAAATGATAACGTGGAGAAAAGGTACCTTGATAATCTATCTATTGCACAGTCAAAAACAAAGACAGTCGAGCAGACTGAGTTTGTTCAAAAATCAATAGTGGAAATAGACAATGATATCAAAGAGACTGCAGAAGAAATTCCAAGACTAGAATCCTCTTACAAGTCAAAGAACGGTGATTTAATTCAATTACCAAAGCTGGAATCAGAAAGAACAAGCGTTGCAGATGAATTGTCTGAGCAGAAACAGCAGCTGGCCGTCAAAACCTCTATTGTGAAAGAAGCGCAGGACACTATAGCGGAAATATGCAAAAAGGTTGACTCCTTGCGCAAAAAATACGAAGAACTGCAATACATGGATAACATGGCAAGGTGGCTGGACGAATGTTTCATTCCTTCTTTGGATACTATAGAGACATATGTTATGAAAACAATCAATGAAGGGTTTGCGCATCAATTCCAAAAATGGTTTAACTTGTTAGTAGACTCCCCAGAAATTATGGTTGAGCTAGATGAGTGTTTTGCACCGGTAATCCATCAGAATGGGCATCAAATGGAAGTTGACACTCTAAGTGGGGGCGAGAAGACAGCAGTTGCTATGGCATACAGGCTTGCGTTAAACGAAGTTATCAAGAGGCTTGCAGATATGGATGATAATTTGCTAATACTGGACGAGCCCACGGACGGATTCAGCAAAGAGCAGATGTATCAGTTGAAGTATGTGTTCGATGGACTTAGCGCATCACAGGTAATAATCGTCTCACACGAAAAGGAATTGGAAGGCTTTGTTGAATGTACTTGCAGGGTTGTTAAGGAAGGAGATTGCTCTCGAATACAAACCCTTATTTAACCTGTTAAAAAGTTGACATCATGGCTTTTCTATTTTATGTTCCTATTCTTTAGAACCATATCTAGTTGACTTCTCTGTCTTTCTGTTATTTCTAACGAGCGTTCTAAGATGATCATTGGATTTTCTTTACCCAATTCTGCGAAAGTTTGTTCTAGAAGTCTTACATGAAAAGATGTCTGAATCTCATCCATTTTGAGAAGGGCTGATTTATTCGTTTTGTTAATTAAATCATTACTAAAACCGCTCACATAAGGCCGGGATTCAGGTGTCGCATGACTTTCCAGTGCGCTAAGGACCACCGTAATGGTAATCGCAATAATCAAATTGTGATTGTTAACAATATTGCCAACTACTGACTCAATAAGCTGTTTACAATCTTGGTAATCTTTATTTCCTTTAATCCGCCCAATTGCTCGAACTAGGCGCGCATATTCTTCATTCAAGTTATGCACATTTTGGTATGCGTATTGCAATTTAGAATTCTCTGATATTGTTGCACCTCGTAACAGCGCTAGTTGGGCATTTAATTGTTGAAGTTCCTGTCTTGCTTGGGGTAGAGATTGATGTATCTGTTGGAGTTCATAGGATAACTTCGCATGATCATCTTGGATACGAGGTAACTGATTCGAAACGCTAATCGCTTCCTTTACATTGTCTACTGTAATATCTCGAGATTTAACATCGTTATAAAATGTTATAAAGTCTGTTAAGGATTTTCCTATATCGGTATAGATCTTTGCGAAATTGGAAAGCCCGATAAGTCTTTTAAAGGCAAGATAGTATGCTTCGGCGATTTCTGCAGGAAGATCGAGTTCAATAGCTACTGATAATGGATCGAGGCCCTCCTTGAGCTTGGTCAGGAGCTTGTGAAAACTTGCTCGGTAATCGGGACGGAAGAGAGTCTTCATATCGAGCAATGATGGTCTGGATTGTCTTAAAGGTCATTTTCACGGCGTGAGCAATCTCTGCGCGTGTCTTTCCGTTTATGTACAGGTCAATTACCAGACGTTCTTTTTCATCTTTACTTAAGGTCATCTTTTTGGAGTCACATCATTGCTTAGCAACAGGAGTAAATATTTTTTTGTACTATTTAACAGTCACAAACAGTACAAGAAATTCTGTCAACATAGCATTATTCTCTATTATCCCCTCATTACCCTCTAATTATCTCCTATTATCCACTGTTATCTCCTATTATCCACTGTACCTTCATTTATCACTTCAAATGACCCGGGGGCAATTCTGATTAATTTTCCTGAGTCATCCAGTAACAGCGATTCGTGACGAAAAGTATTTGACGGTCTAACAAATCGAACCCCTCGGCTCTAATCTTAATGTCAACTTCGGTTGAAATGTTCGCTCTGATATTGGGGTTGAAATAACATGAAGTATGGAAATGTTCAAGAATTTCTCTGCCAACAGTAATTTTATTCATTGCGTGCAAAGTCACCTCTCTAAACGAAATTCGGCGTTAAGTTTCTAGAATATAGGATCCGTTATTCAGTATTGATACGAGCAATTTAAAATATTTTCCCTGGAAGGTCAATAGCGTGAGTTAAAAAAAGTATGTTAAAGCCAGCTTAGTCCTATATTCTTGGTAAACGGATATAGGAATACGTGACTTCCATGCAATTTAATATATCCTAGGACTACTTTGGCCATAGGACGCGATCTGGCATTTCTATATCTTATTATAGTTTAGGTACGCTATATCATGGCATATGGCAATCTTCAAAGATACGAAAGCGTTTTCCAGTTCTATGGTAATACGCTAGGACTTGATATTTCAGAATCAAATGAAGGGATAACCTTAGAGCTCTTAGGTGGTAACGAGATATTCATCTATCCAAAATCTGATCATACCCCAGCAACTTTCACCGTCCTTAATTTTCTTGTTGATAATGTTGACCAATCTGTTGACGACCTGGTAAAATTAGGAGTACGTTTTGAAATCTACAACGAAGGCGAGCTGAAGACTGATGAGAAAGGGATTTGTAGGGGGAATCCTGAAATCAGCTTGGTTCAAAGATCCTGCTGGAAATTTCTTGTCTGTACTTAAAGAAACTTAACCGATCTGAATGTCCTTGATTTGACAGGCTCATCTCGTATTGGGGTACATTCAAAAATATTCGGATTTATGAGATTAGTGTTTCAGTGTGGTTTATATTTAGACGTAAGAATCGCATAAGGAAGAGCTGTCTACGGAAATACAAACTGCGCAGTTTCAGATATGAATGAGAAAAATTCTTCCATTGACACGTGGGGCCGGTGGTCTAGCCTGGTTAAGATACCGCCTTGACATGGCGGGGGTCGAGGGTTCAAATCCCTTCCGGCCCATCCATTATACGGGTTCTTATACATGGGCTTCTTAACTTGCAATATTGTTATGAGGGGGTAGAATAGGATGCCAATCAAACTTTCCACCACTGTGAGTAAATTCTCGTCCTTACAAAATACTGAAAATGCCTCATTGCTTCTCGAGCTTTACGAATTCATGAAAAATAATGGATTGTCGGAAAGGCATATCAATAATACCCTCAAGACAAATTTGGCATTTGCTTACTTCCTGGGGCCTAACATGCCATTCCACAAAATAGACAAGCGGGATCATATCTTTTTATTTTTGAATACAAAGATAAAAAGTATCGAGTCGATCCTGATAAGAGATGGATTACAACGTGGAATGACTATCTCAGCGATATAAAATACTTTATGAGGTGGTTACATAATTGGAAGAAGAGAAGTACTGATTCTAACAGAGATTTCCAATCACCGCATGAATGGGAGACTCCTTCCTTCGTCAAAATTAAGAGAAAGAAGACTAAAAGATTGAGTCCGTACCTTGATACTGAGCTATGGGATAGAGACGAATTGGCACTTATTATAAAGTATGAACAATTCAAAAGAAATAAAGCTGCGTTAGCATTGATGTGGGACTTAGACGCAAGAAACCACGAAATTACATTACTAAAGATTAGAAACATAAGACTAAGAGAAAAGTATGGTGAAGGAGAAATCCCACATCAAGCGAAGACTGGCAGTGGACCCATATTGCTAACTTTTTCTTTCCCTTATGTAAGGGATTGGTTAAATGAACATCCTTTCAGGAATGAACCTGAAGCAAGATTAATCTGCAATTTACGCAACGGATCTCCAGTCAAGTCAGAAGCGCTTTGGACTATGATGAAACAGCTTCAATCAAGAATTCAAAGAATGCTAAAGAGCGGTTCCATCCCGGATGAAGAGAGGGAAAAACTTGAACTCATTTTAAGGACCAAAAAATTTAACCCATATTGCCTTCGTCATTCATCGATTAGCTATGATAGTGATTACCTTCCTGAATATGCGTTAAAGAAAAAGTGTCGGTGGACTATGAATTCAAGACAGGGTAACAGGTATATTAAAGCAAGAATGGGAAACGACCTTAAGCAGAAGATCTTAATCCAAAATGGAATACTGCCGCCGAAGAACTGAAAAGAAAACCTTCCATTCTTAATTGCGCTAGGTGTGGATTGGTTAATGCCATTGAAAACAAATACTGCTCGAAATGCAGACTATCCTCTAACTCCAACAGCGTTTGAAGAAATAAAACTCGAAGAGGACAAGAAAATTTTGTCTTTGAATGAAAAATATGAAAAAGACATGCTTGAACTCCGTGAGCAGATTAAGATTAGCGACCAGAAACATGACGAGCAATTGAATAAGATTATTTCCCTGATTCAAGAGAATCCTAAACTGGCAAAGGTAAAGACAGAAGTGCTAAGTGAAATTTAAATGATAATTCAGTCGAGAGTCTTTAGTTAATTTGTTTTCGAATCGTTCTTTATAGACTCTCCGAGGAATCCTGAAAACCTATTGCATTTTTTGCAATGGTAGTATGGTGAGTACTTGAAAGGAGTTATTTTCTTCCATTCATGAAGGCAAGTTGAAGAAGTTGCCAAAGCATTACGAAGTGCTAGAGTGTTAGTGGTAACGTGTTGCCACCAGTTTTCGAATCCGATATAGAGATTCGGATATACCTTTTCTAATCCCTTTGAAATAGTGTCAAAATTATTTTGAGATAACTCGAATAATTTTTCATGATCATGTAGACCTGGGTTTGGATTGCCAAATCCCAACTGAGTGACAAGGTCCCTAAAAAATATGAAGAAATCACTGATTGAAATTCCCTTTTCTATCATAACTTTGCATAGATCGCTTCTGTCTTTGTCATTAAATTTTGAAACTTGAAGGGGATATAATGACTGAAGAAAAATATACGCAATGTATGCCCCAATGCGATTTGAAAATTCAAAAATACATTTCTCCAAAGATTCCTGATGTCCAAAACTAGTAGTACAATATTTTTCAGTTGTTATTGGACCTACTAGCATTCTCATTAAGTACCACGGGCTGTCAATGAACGGTGCCTTTTCAAGATCACGGAACGTGTCTATTTTCTCAGGAAATTCTATCTTTATCCTTTGATGGAGCTTCAATCGTGGATAGTTCTTTAAGTCATATAGTATGTTCTCTTCTATAGATTCCATTAATTCCCTATCTATCAGGTAATGGGCCCCTTCTTCCAAGGATTTTCCAAATACAAGAAATTCATTTCGGATAGAAATTACTGGATAGTATCTTGTGCCTTCTTGGTAGATTCTCTTATCCTTCAGTAATATTCGTAAATCTTTGTGTACTGTTTCCTTGCTAAGTTTGATGGCTCTTATTATAGCGCCAGCTTTCACTCCTTCGGCTCTTTTTGTATAAATAAATTCAAAGATTCGATCCCTATTCTCTTTACCTTCTCTTATTATCTGTAATTCTCCAGTCTTTGTATTCACACCAATTTTACGTTTAACCTTGACCATTTTAACAAATAGTCCACCTACATTGACTTATTTATAGTATCCCTAGGTAACACCTCGTAATATGAGTTCGCCTAAAACGAGTATGAAAATCGACCAATCGACGCGCCAGACATTAAAAGGCATCGTTCGACGCAATCAAACCTATTCGGAGGTAGTAAAACAGCGGATAAAATGCGATGCTTGCAGGTTGCGATGCTGCTGGGACTAATGAAATCAAAGTTAACGCTGGGAAATTTGGAATCGTTACCCTATTTGTGTGTGCAAATTGCATCGGGAAGTTTACGGAATGAGTAAAACCAAAAATAAGTTAGTATGCCCACGATGTAAGGAAGAAAAAGAAGGCCTAGATTCTCTGTACAGAGTCGTACTAGAAGTATATTCAGTAAAAGGCGCTACAAATTGGAAGTATACGTCCGAAGCTAACACGTTAGAAGATTTCGAGTATAGAGTGTGTGGGCAATGTCTGGATAAGATACAGGAATACATTCGTGATTGGAAACATTACGTAAGTAAAACAAAGACAAGGGGCACTGGGCCCAGCAACGAAACCCAGAGCCTAACACAGAACTGCGCTTCCCAAGATACGACGCACAGGCAGGCATTGAAAATTGGAAAGGTCAAAAGTAGTTCCTCCGCCAGTTATTAAAAGCTTCAAGCGCGCCACTTCATCTTTATTTTTGATTGGAACGCCGAGCTGCAGAAATCTGGACTCATTATTCTAGACCGGAGGTATATCAATACTGAATCATAATTCAGCTGACCACGTCACCGTATGCGAAAAATGTCGTATTGAACCTACAAAGTTTGATCCAAAGCAACGAAGCAAAAAGGGAGTACTCATCCCGATAGAAGTAAAAAGCAACAAGCCTTACGCATGCGACTTCAGCTCGCCGTTTCCATGCATGTACTGTGGACAAACAATCTATCTTGACAAAAAAGTACTCTCACTAACTGGTAAACGAATCCCATTAGACTTTAACACAGAGGAATATCGCGCCCGTAAGAAGAAACAACGTCCTCAGAGTGAGCTTAGGTATTTCAGGAGGAGGGGAGTTTTTGCGGATTGACAGAACCTGAAGTTTACGATAAGGCCATGAACGATGAAGTAATGCAACCTGTTTGGTGGCAACAAACTGAAGAGGGGAGATGTTGGGCTGAATACGCATACATCCTATTCTTGAAATCTGATGATAACAAAAATAGAGACGAAGTTAGTTACTGGCGAGACACTGAAGAAGGACAGCTGAAGGCACTGGAAGCCGAACTCGCGTGCGACCAGGCTATACGAAAGTCTAAGGAAAATGAAAACAGGATTGGAAGGGAGAGGGGGGTCTTTACCGATTGACAGAGATAATTCTGGGAGTAACAAACCTACTTGTAGACGGAACGCCAGAGAGACCTTTGAAATGTCCATGCTGCGACTTTAAGAATATCCATAAAGATACAATCACACATCATATTCGGCACACAGACGATGTTAAACACGATGTTGATGTAAATCAGCTCGACGAAAACTGTTATATCGTTACCAGAGAGAAAAAAGAGAGAGTCCATACGGTCCCTATGTAAAGACTCAAGATTTACCTTTACCATGGATTCGCTGTTTATGGTGTAGCTACAGGGATAAAATCGAATTTGATTTATCATTACACATGCTAGAGAGACATAGAGAGAAGCTCTCGCAACTACCAATTTACAGTAGTCACCGTAAGCGAACAAATGCCTTGTCTGGTAATTTTTTTGCCAGGTTCGAAGGTGCAATTGAATTTCGCCTCGATGTAGCAGTAGAAATGGCCAAGGAACAGAACCGTGGTAAAGGAGTCAGACACGCAGTACGAATATTGCAAAGGCGAGCTGTAGAGAGACGTAAGGCCAGTGCAGGACAAGGACCAGGTACAGGACAAGGAGAACAGCGGCTTCGTGAAGCAGATGCAATGAAAGACCCCGAGGTTAAACGCCAATGGGAAAAACTACGACAAGAATGGCTTCACAAATGGCCAACAGAGATCACATCTCCTGCTGACAGATATGTTCCTTGCAAAGAGTGCCATAAACCGATGGTGAAGAAGGAAAGCGGGACCTGCGATTATTGTGTTTGGTATGACATTTGGTGGAACCAAGGCGGCATAAGAGTAGATCGACAAAATTGGGGAGAAGTCTAGATAAATCATTGGCATATATAGAACTAGAGCTAACAGAAGAAGCCGAAAAGTTAGGCGTATCCAAAATAGCTTGCAACGAAGGCGTTTTCGTTATCATATGGTCGGAAAAAGAATACAGCTATGCCTTCCCTAGTCCTACATTGGACAAAAACCAACAGGCCACACTAGAGTACCTCTCATGATCGCATACTGGATAGTGGCGGAAACGGTGATGGACCCATACCTGAAGAAATAGCGATATGCATTTCGAACACTGTCAAACAAGTAAGCAATTGGGAACTTGTCGAAGAACATATAGAGGCCTTAGAGAACGAAGCACGGGAGCTAGTTAAGAAAGATAAAATCGATACCGAAGTAGTTTCTACAGAACAGGATAAAGAACAAGAATTAATCAATACCCCAGTTACTGAGAAAGATATCAACTTTGTACTTGAAACATTATACAAGGAAGCTTCACATGACAAGATTTCAATAAAACAACTTTTTTATGGAATGTGTAGTGCATTCACGAAGACAGGAATACCTCATAACGTGAACTCAAAGGATTCGGGAGCAGGTAAAAACTACCTTCTAGAACTTTGCTCAAGAGTTTTTCCAGACAAATATGTAGAGCAGTTTGTAGGGGTTTCAGACAAGGCATTTGTTCATAGACGTGGTCAACTTGTGATTGAAAACAAGGCCACAGGCGAACTAACCTTCATTCAACCTATGATCAAACAGTTAGAAGAGCAACTTAACGATATTGAGGACGAGCTGGCAGTTGCAAAATGCGCACCCTCAAAAAATAGAGACTATGAAAAGATTGGCAAGCTGATAGTTGAACAAAATAAGAAAGTGCGGGAAATCAGAGAGCTACGGGATAAAGCCCAGAAGTACTTTAGCCTTGGAGACCTCATCATAATTATCTCAGACACTCCACAAGAGGGATTTCTAGCCACAATAATGTCTCTTTCCAGTCAGGACACAAAAAGACGACAGCGATATATCTTTACGGATAAGACATCTTCAGGCAGACAGGAAGCCTCAACCAACATTATAGACGGTCAGCCCGTCGTATTTTCTGCCCAAGTTATTGATACTTCCGATAGTAAAAGACATGCTGAAATAACAAGGCGGAGTATCAACGTAACTCCAAACACTAGCTCCGAGAAAATAGGGGAGGCGATAAAGCTCATGGGAAACCAAGCAGGCCTATTGCCAGAAGAATATGATGAACAGGTCGTTAGCAGGGAAAACCAGAAAAAGGCTACACGGATAGTTGCGTCAATAGTTGAAAAACTTAGAAACCACAGCAGACACTTCGAACCCAAGACATACGGCATCAAAATACCATTTCTCAAGGCCATCGTTAATTCAATACCAAAGGACAGTGTTTGGACAATGACCGTGATGCATCGCATACGGTCCTATCTGGCCGTAGTTACCAAGGTGCACATGGATAATAGGCCTCGTGTTGTTAACACTAAGAGCGGAGCTTTCTACCCTATTTCTACATTCAAGGATTTGAAGGAAACGTGGGAACTTATGGAGAGAGGGGGCAGCAACGTCAGAACCCACCTTGCCCAATGCTATAACGATGTCATATATCCTACTTTCATAAATATGATCGGGAGTGCCCCAGAAATCAAGGGGTTAACTAGCGAAGAGATTGCTGAGGCAATGCATGCTATTCTGAAGATTCCTCAGCCTAGTATTAGAGATCTATACACGAAATACCTAAAACCACTATCTAACCTCGGATTACTCAGCTATACGAAAAATGAGGAGAATAAAAATGAAAATCTCTGGTATCCTGCAGATTTAGAAGTTTCAAACGTATTCTCTCTTTTCAAAAACTCTGTTCTAAGGCTAACGGTAACAGAGTCCCGTGTATTCCCACGTGCAGATGTAATAGAGGAAGAATATGGATTTCTGCGATCAACAGGAGCTGGAGAGGGGTGTAATAATTCTGAAAAATTTTATCGGCTAGAGGAGGCCGACGGCACTGAAATAACCATAGAACAGATGATAGACAAGTACTTCGGGGACCCAGAATCCTGCTTTGAGAGGGGGTTTCATTGAATGAAATTTTTTCAAAAAAACGTACCCTTCCAGCTCCTGCTCATCGTCAAGTTATGTAACAATGTTTCATGGCACAAGGAAAAAGCTTGAAGATCAGAATTAACAACGAATATACAAAACTAGTCCCTGCACTCTCTGACGCTAGTTATGAAGATCTAGAACAATCAATAAAGGAAAATGGACTATGGCAACCCATTACAATTAACACAAAAGGGATCGTTCTAGACGGACATCATAGGTTTAGGGCATGCCAGGAATTAGGAATTGATTTAATTTGGATCGTTAAAGAATTCGATGATGATCTGAAAGAAAAATTATTTGTCATAGATTGCAATCTTAACCGACGACATCTTAACACCTTTGGAAGGGTGGAGCTTGCCCTAACCAAAAAACCGATTTTGGAAGAAATTGCCAGAAAAAATATGGCATTGGCTGCGAAGGGTGACAGAAATCTGACACCCTTGGGGAGAGTGGACGAGAAGATCGCAAGCGATGCACACACTTCTAGGGACACAGTTAGAAAGGTAGAATTCCTACTTGAAACAGCCAACTCAGGAACTATCAACAGGCTGCGCCAGGACAGATCTAAGATATCTAAGGAATGGCAGAGAATCCAGAAGGCGTTAGAAAAACAGAATGCTCAGAAATTAGCTAAAACCTTATCGGCAACTTCAAACGCAAATTCCATATTCGATTTAAGAAGGGGAGATATTAGGGAATTAGGCAAAACGATCCCCGAAGGATCAATTGATTTGATCTTTACTGATCCGCCGTATAAGGAAGAAAGTATTTCTCTTTATGCCGAGCTTGCAAAACTAGCGGAAAGGGTACTCAAACCAGGAGGGAGTCTGGTCACTTTCATAGGCCATTATGCCTTATTCGAAATAGGCAAACTGATAGCTGAAAATTCCCAACTAGTGTATCACTGGCAGGTCATCGTAAAGCATAACGGACGTACTGCTAGAATGTGGGTACAAAGAGTCTGGCCTAAGTACAAACCTATGCTTTGGTACTATAAACCTAGAGAAGGGCAAAACGGCCCGACAATGTTTAGTGATATAGATGATCTAATTGAGTCAGAGGCACCGGAGAAACTAACACATCCATGGGAGCAATCCACTATAGAGGTAAAACATATGATCACACCTTTAACAGTAGAAGGCATGACGGTACTTGATCCGTTTATGGGATCTGGAACCACCGGCATTGCTGCGTTAAAGCTAGAAAGGCGATTCATTGGCATAGAGATAGATAATGATTATTTTGCAATTGCAAAAGCACACCTTATGAATGCTCAGAAAGAATACAAGAGTCTAGACACCTCAAAATAGTAAAGTGCGATTAGACGTCAGGCGTGAAGTGCCGAAATTCTCGGTAATTATCTGTGGCATGAAAAAATTAAATCGTAAGCACCATAATTGGAATCTTCTTTCAAAATCAATATATCGGAGCCATCTATCAACAAAAGTCCAAGTACATGCAGAAATATTGAAAAGGTTCCACCATGATATCGTGGGAACAAAGAAGGAAAGTGGAAGGAGTTTATGCTCTCTCTTTCTAATTCGAAGTCTATACAATGAGCAAGTTTAAAGTAAAATACTCGTAATGAGAATACAACGTCTAGGAAGTGATAATTTTCTTATCATGTTAAGCATGCTAGGTGATAAAGAAAAGGCCGTTATTGATACTATTACAATGCGCTTTCATGCACCTGAAGCCTTGGTTTATCTGGAAAAACTGGGAATGAAAATGGGAATTGCCACTTACTACCGTTATAGAAAGAAGGTAGAAGCCATGAAGCTACAACGTATGCAATTCATTGCGCAGCATTTTCAGGAATTGCATCTAGAGAAGATCGACCGCCTTGAATTAATTGATAGGCTAATGTGGCAAGAGTATGAGAAAGAAACTCAACCATATCGCAGGGTCAAGATCCTTGAAACAATCGCCAACGCCCAGGCCACAGTATCCAGTTATTACGAGTCAACTACCATTGCGCTAGAGGTTATGTACCAAATTCAATGGTAATAATGGTGAAGGCAAGAAAGATGCTGGCCCTATGAAGTTTGACGAGTGGGTGAGTAAAAATGTCGGTCCAAGAATTAGTGATGATTCCTATTACAGTGAACAAGAAAACGGCAAGTACTATTGGGAATTGCACAAGAAATACAATGAATATGTTAGGGACTGGAACAGACAAAATTTTGGGCCTGACCCTGATGAGGCCTGGGGTATCAGTCAAAGTTGAGGCTATCGGTACATAAAATTCTGAACATCAAAGATTGCACTTTACCATTCATCCCTATCGTACTTTATTTCTAAAAGTTATAGTTAAGTATAGCTAATAGCGTTTTCCATTTACTCCTATCAACCGGAGTAACTTTGTTGCACTTTATCGGATGTGTATCTGACACCTTATCATTAATTATGTATTTCACATACTCATGGCTTTTGGCCGGTGTATTTAAGACTAATTGTTTTGTGTTATTCTTTATATCGTTACTACTAGTCAATGAAGAGTCTAGATATATTTACAGTTCTTTGGTAACATGCCAGTATCCATGCTTGTTAACCTTTATCCCAATGCTGGTATTCATGGATTTTAGCAATTGTTCTGTATAAAACATTCCTGTAGTACAATAATTGGCTCTGTTTATCGTGTCGAATTGCTCTAGAAATGTTAACTTGTGCTTAGCGTCTAAGACTTTATCATTAAATTTAATTATTTGAGAGTCTGGCAATAGAATGAAATTATCTAATTGAAGAATTAGCCAACCATTTAATTCAAAGAAATGGGCAAAAAAACTTGTAGCGACTGTCTTCTAAAGAATATCGATCTTTAAACTTGTGAGCACAATCCAATGATTTTGTTAGCAGTTTATGAAAGTCAGTCTTTGCCCTCATGGCTGTCTCTTTCAGCAATGGTTCTGTAATGGGCATAGTTCTAATATTATTGTGTAATTATTCTTATTTTTACATGAACATTGAAGTGCATATCACAAGGGAAACATCACTATCACATGAGATATCATCGAATTTACTATAGTTTAGTCAAATACTGTATTTTAAGAGAAAGTTGGAGTCCCCAATCCCCGACGGATACTACAATCTGATGGAAATTACAGGAGCTGTGGAGAGAAGGATAAGGAGAGTATTCCAGAAGACTAACGCCTTTTAATTATTGTAGGCAGGTGCACTGTCCTGCAGTGTGGTCGCACATTTTAATAGCGTATTCAGGACAGCCCCTATTATTGGACTTGTTTTGGCTTTTAACCATTTCATTATTTGGAGTCGTGGCAGGTGTTGTTGTGTTGATTGTTATACTCTTCCGCCCTAGGAAATTGAGATTATCCTAACCAACCAAGGGAAGCAGTCCAATACATAATCTATTTGTAACTGGTTACAGAAATAAATAATGTTAATACTTCGAGACGCTTGGTTACTAATGTGACATGTTGCTCATAATATCCTGCCCAGGTCGAGTTTGTTGTTGTCTATTTTTTTTCTTGAATACTATTTCCAGTATGTCATTATTGTAAGTATGCAGTGGGGCTTTCGCACACAACTACTTAACAATTATTACCGTGCATTTACAGTAGTGGGCGAGCTTATACGAAGTACTTCCCAAAACGAATTCCTTCGAACTACTATTGAGGCCTCTAGTACCTACCACGACTGTATCGACATTTTCTCTGCTTGCGATTTTCAAAATCTCTTCAGCCGGATTTCCCCTAGATTGTATAGTACTTACAGATTTCACTTCTAATGATTCAGCCTTATCCTCATACTTGCGAAGAACTTCCTTACTGGTCTTCTCTAACTGTTTGAAAATAGAGTATCCCACACTGACGTACTCTTCGATTACATTCAGGATTTGCAAATGATTACTGGTGGTCCGCGCAAGCATACAGGCATATTCAAATGCTTTCCTAGAATATTCAGACGCATCAACAGCAACAAGAATTTTGGTAGGCGTTTTCCTTTTCAGCATAAGCGATAGATGATCCTATGGACGTCTATTTAGGTATGATTATATCCGCCACCTTTAGGTCAGCACTGCGAGCAGAAATGATCAAATAAAAGAGGCCGTAGGAAGGAAATTAAGAGAGAACCAACGCTTATTCTTTCATGCCTGCAGGAAGATCGAAGAAATTACTTCAAAATCGAGGATTCATAATCGATAGAGTAGAAGACGGATTCGAGATTAGGATAGGTCGACGCTCACTTCCCGCTGGTTTAAATGAAATTTTTGTGGGTACCGATGAATTGGATGCCATAGCAGACCTTGGTCATCTAGAAACGATCTGTTCTGAAAAAGATCTTCTAATGATTAAAGTCTCAAAAAAATGAATTGATATGGTATCAAGAGAAGAAAAAATTATGGATGAGAATCCTCCGGGAAAAATTCTTTGAATTTCTCTGTCAATGAAGCATTAGATTGCACTTCAGGCATTGATATTATGATATTTATTAGAAATTCATATCGTTTCTTTAATTGAGAAATTTGAAAATCTAGGCTCTGAATAATTGTGTATGACTTGTTAAATTCCTCCGCCAGTTCACTAATTAATTTATCCTGACTAATTTGACCCGATCCAAAACTGTTTAAAAGTGATTCTACGTATTCTCTACGATTCTGGATTTCTCTGGTTACATGATCAATCATTTTTTGGCATCTCTTCTTAAGACTTTCATATTATTAAGGTAATATGATACCCCTGTCCATTATCAATCCCTCTTGCAGTAATTTGATAGCCTCGTTTATTTTTTCGGTCAACTTGAACTTCCGGACACGGCGTCTATTCGACCCCTCCGCCTATTAAGAGGCGCATATAAGTAGAATTGGATCCTGTTCCGACCCGTTGTAGACGCTTAAGATTTGATAGTTACACATAATGAAATTAACACCCTAGTCTTTAGATATATCGATAGCATAAATAGTCACAACTTTCGAGGATAGCCTAAATTAAAGTCTGCAACTTTTTCAAATAATTTTTTGCCTTCAGCAGGTAACCTATCCCCAAAGAATTCTGCTACGAGTTCTCTATTTTTTGCTATTTTTCTGAAAATATCCTTCTCTGAAATTATGCCAACCATATTGTTTGCAGCATCAACTACAACTAACCTTCTTACATTATGGGAATTCATTGTATCAGAGGCATCTCTTAGAGATGCTTTTGATTCGATTGTAATTACAGGTTTGCTCATAAATTCACGCAGTGGCATTCGAGACAACCATGGCTTTAGCTCACCCAGAATACGTACTATGTCCCTTTCGGTAATTATTCCGACAGGTTTCATACTAGGATCCTCAAGTTCTACTATTACAACAGATCCAATTTGATGGTCATGCATAATTTTACATGCTCCCACGATATTTTGATCGGCAGTAATTTTCTTTACATCTGCATTCATAATACTAGACACTGAGAACGATTCCATGGTCATGGGAGTTATATTGCACCTAATCCTATTTTACAATTGCTAGTAAAGAGTCTGATGATATTAATATCCTATCTGCTTGGAGCCTGACATTTTTTGATGGGTTGTTTGCACTGTCTTGCACAACATTTTCTGTGTAGGAACAATATTTGAATAATTAAAATTAATAAAACAAAGAATCATGTTTACCTTATCGGCTTGAAAATAAGTCAAGAAAATATCATCGCCAGCTTGAGGCATGAAAATTCATATGTCCATCCTATACCTTACGTCAAGGTTATAGAAACCCATATCTCTTGGATTTTACTAACTGGTTCACACGCATATAAGGTAAAAAAGGCTGTCAAATTTGGGAGCATCCTTGATTTTTCGAAACTCCATTTAAGGAAAAGATACTGTCAGAAGGAAGTCCTATTAAATCGTTCCCTGTGATGGTATGTACACATGCGTAGTAAAGGTCATAGGTAGAGGCGAAGGCGTAAGAATTGTAAATTTATCCTGTAAAGGTAAGGCTCTAGAATATGCGGTTAAGATGTTAGAAATACCACAAGAGCATCGTATGGATAATTTATTACGTGCGGGCAAAGTTAACAGTGATACAATTCGTTCCCTAACAAGAAAACTTACCAAATTTCATGGCAATGCCAAAACAAATGCGAGAATTACTAACTTCGGAAGCCATGAGTTTATGGCATCCAAGATAAAGGAAAATTTCTTGACTCTTTCTAAACTTAAGTCGGGCGAGATTTACGCTCAAAGGCTTATGCATTTCGTGAAAAATAATGAAAGTTTATTCTTTCTACGCATGAAGCAGGGAAGAATACGTGAAATACACGGCGATCTTTATTTGAGAAACATTTTTCTATCAAAAAAGAAATTCTATTTATATGACAGAATTGAATTCAATACGCCTCTGAGATATGCCGATGTTGCAGAAGATTTAGCCCATCTTAGTATGGACCTTGATTTCTACCAAAGAGAGGACCTAAGAAAACTTGTTGTTTCTGACTACAAGAAACAAACTGGAGACACTATCATGATCGATCTTATTTATTTTATGATGTGCTATAAGTCGTGTGTAAGGAGCTAAAGTCTCCCTATTTCGCGCAAGCCAAGCTATTGGCAAGAATGGTGATCTTAACAAAAAAATGTATAAGGAATGCGGGCAAGAAGCTCGTGCTCATTTTGCTCTAGCACGAAAATATATGAGACTGTTTTAGATTTATGCGGATAGATTTACTATGCACAGCTTTCATTTGAAAATTTCTAACAAATCTAACAATGCAGAAAAGAAAGTCTAATAACTAACTTATTCATTTCCACACAATTTCGGCATTGGGACTCTTGGACTGCCAATTGGATTTTTATACACTGAGCAAGTAATTAGTGCTTGTCCATCTTCACCAAAGGCAGTTTTCATTATCCAAACCTTAACCGGCCCGATAGCTCTGAAATGGAATCATTTAGTTCATAACTTATTTGACCGTGAAATTAGTGGCAGATATACAAAATTGTAAATACGACATATTACTGTATCACCCTGAATAAATAAATGTTCAACAAGATAGTTCATCCCACTGCTGTTTTATCACAAGTAAGGGATGACTGTGTTATTGCCATTTCTGGCTTTAACTTGGCTACGACACCAGAATACCTCATTCTGGAGCTTTACAAACATTACTGTACAATACGGACGTCCCAAGAACGTCTTTATAGTATCAGATGCTCTACCCGCTGCCCCTGCCAGAGCTCTTGACTCAGTAGCAGAATTCCTTTACAAAGATCCAAATCAGAAATTTCTAAGAGGAATAATGTTGCCATTCCTAGGCTTTTCTCCGTGGCTACAGAAGCTGGTAACAGATGACAGAATTGAATTCTACGGATGGCCAATTGGTATAGCCCGTGTACTGGTTTCGAGAAGTTGCGTCAGGAAGACCTGGCTTAATAACAAAGATAGGGATAGACACATTTCTAGACCCAAGAAATGAGGGAGGAGCTCTAAACCAAAAAGCAGTTACAAGAATGTTTTGCAAAATCAATGTAATTGATATCGAGGGAGAGGAATATCTTCTCTACCAAGCTCCAAAGCCTGATTATGCTTTGATAAGAGCAACCACTGCAGATGAAAATGGTAATCTATCTATGGAAGACGAGGGCATTAGGGGGACTGTGCTTCCCAATTGCACAGGGAGCAAAAGCTAGACCCAAGCAGGGTACTGTTTTTGCCCAAGCAAGATGGCTAACCAAATCTTGGACAATGAATCCTCGAGAGGTTGACGTTCCAGGTCCCCTCGTAGATTATGTTATTCTTTCACCAAAGAAGTACCACTGGCAATCTGGAAATACTGAATATGATCCTCGCATTTGTACCGAGTAGTACCTCCAATAACTGATAAGTTGGTCGAAGATGTTACTGGAAAACCAATTAACGCATATGAGAGGGTCATAGCTAGAAGGATACTCGCTGAATTAATTGGACTATTCAAAGATAAGGGAGCACCTATTTTAGTAAATTTGGGAATCGGGATACCAGCTTTAGTATCATCTGTAGCGGCGCAGGAGAATATAGCAGATTTCATCATAACTGTTATTGAATCAGGTCCTTGGGGCGGTATCGCTCTGCCTGGAACTGATTTTGGTCTAGCTATAAGCCCTTTTGCCCTTTCTACGATCCCTGACATGTTTTCCAATTTTGAGGGCGGAATAATTGATGCTGCGTCTCTCGGATTCCTTCAAATCGATAGACAAGGAAATGTCAACCCTTCAATTTTGCCAGATAGAATCTTCGGACCAGGTGGATTTCCAGTCATTGCAGGTGGCGCACCAAAAACTTACTTCGCAGGCGCTTTCACAGCGGGACAAAAAAAGATTAATATTGTAAATAACAAGTTACGAATTGTTCAGGATGGTACTTGTAAGTTTGTTGACAGAGTCTATAGGGTTATCTTTAGCGGCCAGCAAGCCATCAAATATCAAAAAGAAATTCTCTACGTAACAGAGAGAGCTTTTTTCCGATTAACTTCTGATGGATTAATTCTAGAAGAGGTTGCCCCAGGAATCGATGTAGAGAAAGATATAATGTCTAAGATGGATTTCAAACCAGTTATCAGCTCTACTATGAAAGAGATGGAAGAAAAACTTTTCAAAGAAGGAACAATAGGCATGAGAGACGAAATCATTAACATTCTGAGGAAGTAGTTTAAGTTCTAATAAATTAGACTTTACGCCGCCAAACAAACATACTGAAAGTTCGAAATGGCTGAATTTGGTAAAAGAACGGGACTTAGCTATTATGGATATAATGATGCCACACAGAATAATTCATGTTTCAATTGTTATATTCTGTTTAATGTTATTACAAGTTAAAGCTTTTTAGTGCTTGTATGTAACCCAGAAATATGAACTCTGAACTAGACCAAAAAAGAAAGACTCATTTTCTAGGTGGAGGAAAGGAAAAACAGGAGGCAGCAGAAGAAAAAGGGCAAACTCACAGCCTTTGAAAGGATTGATTCAATTTTTGATACTGGGACCTTTGTTGAGCTTGATCCCTTTGTAGTTCACGAGTGCGTTGATTTTGGAATGGAAAATAGAAAAATTCTTGGAGATGGAGTGGTCACAGGATATGGAAAGATTGATGGACGCCTAGTTTATTCATTTGCACATGATTTTACGGTCTTCGGTGGTTCATTAGGTTGGGGGTTCGCTTCCAAAGTATGCAAGATAATGGATCTTGCTCTAAAACAGGGAGTACCCATAATTGGAATAAATGATTCTGGAGGTGCGCGAATTCAAGAGGGAGTGATGAGTCTTGCTGGATATGCAGAGATTTTCCACAGGAACGTCCAGGCATCCGGAGTCATTCCTCAAATTTCCCTTGTAATTGGTCCCTGCGCTGGAGGAGCTGTCTATTCTCCTGCAATAACTGACTTTATAATTATGACCAAATCTGCGTACATGTTTGTCACAGGTCCAGAGGTAGTCAAGGAAGTAACCAATGAAGATGTAAATTTTAACGATCTAGGTGGAGCTTCTGTTCACAACGAAAGTAGTGGAGTAGCGCATTTCCTTGCAGAAGATGAGCAGGATTGTTTCAGGATACTTCGAAAACTGCTTTCCTTCATTCCTCCTAACAACCTTGAAGATCCACCTCGCGTAGAATCAAAAGACGATCCTAAAAGAGAGGATCAGGAGCTGAATTCAATTTTACCACTCAGTCCAAACAAACCTTATGAAATGGAGCAAGTTATTAGGAAGATAGTTGATAGTGGCGATTTTTTAGAAGTTCACAAATACTGGGCTAAAAATATTATAATTGGATTTGCAAGACTGAATGGTAGCCCAATAGGAATAATAGCAAACAATCCTCAAGTACTTGCTGGCGTTCTTGACATAAATTCTTGCGATAAGGCTGCACGTTTCACAAGGTTCTGTGACTGCTTCAACATTCCATTAATTGCATTCGTCGATGTGCCTGGTTTCCTACCTGGAACCACACAAGAGTGGGGTGGTATTATAAGACATGGGGCGAAGCTCTTATACGCGTTTTCAGAAGCGACTGTTCCTCGTCTTACTGTCATAATCAGAAAAGCTTATGGTGGAGCTTATTGCGTAATGAATAGCAAGCACATAGGAGCAGATTACAACTTCGCATGGCCAAGTGCCGAAATAGCCGTCATGGGTGCAGAGGGTGCTTGCAATATTGTTTTTAGAAACGAAATAACAAAATCAGAGAACCGTGAAAATAAAAGGAATGAACTTGTTCAAGCCTACAGTACCAGATTTTCAAATCCATATATAGCCGCCTCGAAAGGATACGTTGACGATGTCATCGAGCCGAAGGACACAAGGCAAAAATTGATCTCTGCCCTTATGTCGATTCACAAAAAAAGACAAAACAGACCACTCAGAAAGCATGGAAATATTCCTGTCTAAAGGATTTCACTTTTGTCTGAGTCATAACGCCTCTCTGTTGGCCTTCAAAGGATGTTATATTAAATATAATGGGCGGGAAAGTACGATGATAAGTGTTATCGGTCTATCTACAATCTAATAGTCTAGTAGTCATCTAAAAAATGGTAAAAACAATTGGTGAGGATTTAAACAACCATTAAGATTTTGAGCGCAATAAACGGTAGAGCATGTTATCGGTGCCCAGAGTAATAGCCGTGATATTTGACTGTACAAAAATGGCAGGAAATTTTATAACAATAATTAAAGCCCATAAGAATTCACTGTTTTTGATAGCAGATTTGGTGAAATAGTTAGTGGGCGGTAATACATGGCCATATTCAAGAATCATAAAAGCAGTAAAGGATATTAGAAAAAACAAATGGAACTACCTCGATTTTAGCTATTTTAGAAAATGGATTCTAGTAGGATTCGTCCTCGGAATAGCTGCAGGCCTAGGTTCAATTGGCCTTTATCTAGGTGTAGGATTTTTTACTAGTCTATTTCTTGTTTCAGGCTCTGGATATGTTCCCCCATTACCAGGAAGTTTTCACTCTGGAACTTCCTATACTCTAAATATTGAATATCCGTGGATGATACCCATTATAACGGGACTGGGTGGCCTTATAGTTGGCCTAATTACGACGAAATTTTCGCCAGAATCAGAAGGACATGGCACAGATGCAGTGATTGAAGCATACCATCATAAGGGAGGAAAGATTAGGGCTCGAGTTCCACTTGTCAAGGGCCTCACTTCGGCGATTACTATAGGAAGTGGTGGAAGTGGTGGAACGGAGGGACCGCTGCGCAGATAGCTGCGGGTTTTGGATATATAATTGGCAAATTATTCAAGCTTGATGAAGATGAAAGAAGAATTGCAGTAGCCGCTGGATTAGGTGCGGGAATAGGAAGCATATTCAAAGTTCCCCTTGGAGGAGCCATATTTAGCGCAGAAGTATTCTACAGAAGGGATTTTGAAATAAGGGCTTTAATACCTGGATTGGTTGCATCTGTTACTGCATACACAGTTTTTGGATTTGTATTTGGATGGGATAGGTTATTCAATATTCCATTAGACCTGGTAAAGTACACTCGTCCAGAGTCACTACTCTTATACGCATTAGTAGGACTTATTTCTGCAGGCGTTAGCGTAGCATATGTAAAGACCTTTTACGCAATAACCGATTACTTTAGCAGGATTCGTTTTAGAAAATTTCTGAAGCCTGCCATAGGCGGTGTTCTAGTAGGGATAATCGGGATGTTTCTTCCACAAATATTGGGGACGTCCTATGGATGGTTACAGATAGCCATATACCAAGACTATACACTCTTACCTCTGTACATCATTGGATTGGTAATTATCTTCAAGATATTGGCTACCTCTTTAACAATTGGCTCAGGCGGGAGCGCAGGTGTTTTTGGTCCTTCTATGGTAATAGGTGGACTTTTAGGCGCATTCATCGGAACTGTTGTTCATATGTTAGGATTGTTTGCATGGGTAGATGTATCGTCTGTAATAATAGTATCAATGGTATCTTTTTTTGGGGCCACTGCAAAAACACCCATCTCATCCATAGTTATGGGAAGCGAATTGACTGGTGGGTATGCACTGCTAGCTCCTATGATGCTTGCAACCTTCATAGCTTACATAATGTCAGGACAGCGTAGTTCAATTTTCAGAAACCAAGTAATAAGTAGGTCAGATTCTCCTGCCCACAGGAAAGAATATCAAATTCCAATTCTTAAAGAGCTGTACGTAAAAGACGTATTTAGAAAATCATTCACTAAACTCTCTCCTGAAAATTCTATCGACGAGGCACTTCAGACAATGAATCGAGATGGAACAAAGTTTGCTCCGGTTGTCAACGAAAATGATAGACTACTTGGTGTTGTAATTAGGCACAAATTTTTTGAATTTCCAGAAGAATACCGCAAGTCTGTAAAATTGGAGAGTGTTATGATAAAGGACCCATTCTTTGCTTATGTAACAGATTCTCTTCACAGCGCTCTTGTAAGGCTTTCATCTAACGAAATCCAAGAAATGCCTGTTCTGTCTAGCGAAGATAATAAAGTGCTTGGAATCGTTACTATTTCTGACTTAGTAAGGCTCTACGACAGTGAAGTAGAAA
>CAWBGD010000003.1:0-129223 GCA_963788355.1 uncultured Nitrososphaeraceae archaeon
CATCTTTGATCTGCTGCTCGCCATAATTGTTGGGAGGTAACACTCAATTCAATCCCAAAGACTTGCCCAAAGAATTAAGCTCCGTTTTCATTCAGAGATAGAGCATTTACATAGTTTGAAATCTTAAGGGAGCGAATCTCTGAACTCGTCTCTTCTAAGGTCAATATCTGCAGGATCAATAAAATGGAAGGATTTTGGAGATTTTGTGAAAGCATATTCTACCAGCTCGGCCGCCTTTAGATTACTCCCCCAATTGACCACCATTACTGCATCAGCATCTTCTAGAATTTTCAGATTATCCTCAGAAGCAATCTTATCTGAACCAAAATATTCATTGTCGGCTGAATCATTTAAAATTACATTTGCTTTCGAAGCCATTTCATCGAGAAATTCAAGGATTGTTGAAACTCCATGTTTTCCACCCTCTATCTTAAGATTTACCGCATCTCCAAATTTTGAAAATAGTTTGTGCAGCATCGCCGAGCCAAACTCATCTGCAACTGTAAACAGAGTAACCTTTCTCATCCCTAATTTAGCTAGGCAGTAAGCAATATTTCCTGCGTTCCCTCCCCTTCTATCTTTTGTTGAAATATTACGTATACTACCACCTCCAAACCGCACCTTTTCTGTCAATAGATTGACAAATTCCTCTTTAGAACCTAATGTTATTATTCGGTCAATGAAAAAATCGGGCATTACAACGATAGATTTTGTTGCATCTACCTTTAGGGTGTCATACATTAGACATCCACATCAACATAGACAATGTCATTTTGGTTAAACTCTGGTGAAGTATGGTAATATCACGTCGTGACGTCATATTGAGTGATTAGTTATCGTCGTACCTTAATAGCCTACTTCTAGTTTTTGAGAATTTCAGCACACACCATGTTAAGGGCGATAGGAATATTTGTAAGCAGGAATAGAATTGTGGTATTAGCCGATGAAGGTAATCTTATTAGCAGGAGGCCTTGGAACTAGAGCAAAGCCTTTCTCTCTATATTCTCCAAAAGCTATGATACCCATAAACGGTAGACCAGTAATAGATCATATCACAAGATACCTGGCTAAATTTTCGATGGTAGAGTCTTTTATTATCGTGTGCGAGTTTGACCATTTGGGAAATCAGATTGTAAATTATTTCGAAGGGAAAGAGCATATTATAGGCAAAAAAATCATTTTTGTGGAAGACATGAAGAACGGTACGGGTGGTGCGATCTTGAGTGCTGAATCATTAGTCAAAGATGATGATTTCTTTGTAGTCTGGTTTGCAGATAATCTCTGCGCAGTCGATGTGGATGACTTTATTCGTCAATACGAATTTCTGGAAAGTATAAAGGAGAATGATCATAGTAAATTTATTGGAATTATTGCTACAAGAGATCATAGAAGAGAGGAAACAGGTATAGTTGCTTTAGATCCTAAGGAAAAGCTTCCGAATCAAAGAATTCGTTGAAAAGCCAACTCTGAAACTAGAATTGCCAGAGACTCTTGGAATCTATCTTTTTAGTAAGAATCTGCTTAACTTTATTCACATGCAGAAGGAAGCGTCAACTCTTGGTGATGCATTCGATCTATCTTATGAAGTCCTAGCGCACATACCTCGGTTTGGGTCCACCATATTCTCCTATTCTTTACCCAGCGATCGTGAGTGGATAGATATCGAATCTCCAACTCATGCGGATAGAAACAAGGATCTGATAGAGAAGATCTTGTCACAAATGAAAAAGAAAAATAAAAGCAATTAGCATAGTAGATCAAGTTTGAAGTAATATCAATTGATACTACGATGCTATTTTGTAACCTGTGATTTGGAACGGTCTTATGAAATTCTCTCTGTCAATTTCAGGTGAAGATTTCCTAGGATTTTTGAGATAGTATCAAGTACCAATCATAGAGTGTGTATTTTCTGGAGTAACGAGAAATCTGATTTCATTTTCAAGCTCATGATTGATACCACTAGCCCCGACTGTCTCTAGAATATCCTTGACATTGGCATGTTCAAAAGTTATTTTGATACTAATAATGCATGATACGGATTTGCTCTGCTAACTTTTCCAAACGCTCATAATAATGTTGCAATGACCAAATTATGATGCGAGCCTAGGTGTCTGACATCCTATTAATCCAAACGACTACCTATTTATCGCAAGTATTGTAAAATACCAACTGGTATTGAACTTTGATTTAGGCCATGTAGACGAATGGACTAGTCTTGAGGCAGAAAGTTTTGGCAAAGTTATTAGGTTATTGATGAAAAGAAGAATTGACCATGACATTACCTGAACTAGACAATTTAGACGTCTATCGAAAAAGACTGCAAAAGGCAAAGGAGCAATTAAAAATAGCAGATGATTATTTCAAGAGTCTAACGACTAAAGAGAAAGATATGACTAAGAAGACTATTCTCATATTACTTAGCGAGTATTCAGTACCTATGAGAGACCTGTACTCCCAGATAGAGCTATGGGCAATAGAACAGTCAGCAGTGAAGAGTAAAATTAACATTTTGCGTGATATCTTGGTCCAGCTTCCGGAAGTCAAAAACAACGGTCAATTAATGAATAATATTGAAAAATTATTTAATCAGCAGCATACATTCTTTTGAATTTGACCTATGATTCAGCACTGAAATAATAATTGACTCTAACAATAGCCTAGTTACTTTTTATTCAATAGTTTGAGATCTAATTCTTTAAATTTCATTTTGCTTGTCGAATATGCTGTTTTAGCCTTTAATAATTATCAAATACTTCTGCTCAGCAGTTAAATAGATTTTTAGGTAATTTTTCTAATTTATCATCAGGAACTAGAAATTCTTAATAATTTCATGGCCATCTACCATTTAAGTATCTGGTAATAAATTAAAGTAGAGACGATAGAGCCGATGATCAATGCGGCTAATCCACCTATTATTAATAATGTTCCACTTTTCATTAATAGACAACATTAGAAGTAATAATAAATAAGACTTGCTAACATTTCCTAGTATAAATTATTCAAGAGAATTAGACTGCATAGGTTTTTAGGAACTTTACCTAACTGGATATCAAACATTGATCAGAGGTACTGTCTTATTATTTCACTTATTTTTTCTATCCCATTAAATTTGTCTGCGATACTTTTCAGTCTTTGCGAATTATCAACATACTGATTAGTTCCTAAAGCTGTGTTTACTGCAGCTACTATCTGTTCTTTCTGGATATTATTTGGATCTAGTTTGATACCGATTTTAAGTTTCTCGACTTTCTCAGAATTACCTAATTGCTCTCCATGATTTTGAATTGGAATAGTTATAATCGGTTTTCCATACATTATGGCTTGAGATATTACAGTATGTCCGCCTCTAATTATGACAAGATCCGAGAGGGCAAAAAGCTCATCCTTAATTGGACACCATTCGTAGTATACAAAATGTTTGGTGCCACCCTGACTGGGGAAGTTGAACCCTCAGGCCTTCCTTCAGATGCAATCCATTGAATTTGAGGCATAGATTTTGCAGATTCAATAATGGTTGAAAGTAAGGTGAGACGAGTTTGCCTAGGACCACTTATGTGGACAAAAACAATTGGCTTTGACCTGACCAACCCAACATCATTGGCTACTTTTGTCAAGTCATCTACATGTATCTTATTAAGCGGCACGACAAATCCGACATATTCGACCTTTCTTGATGTGACATCGCAATCCCATATGTTATGTTCCGATATGGTATAGGGCGGCGGAAGATCAGGAACTAATATTCTGTCAGAGTTACTCCAAAATAGGCCCATAAATTCACCAGTTAATTTTTCAAATACTCTTGCACCCCAGAACTGCCTCAGGCGAGGAGAGAGAAGTAGTTTTATTTGGTTGAGAATAACGATTGAAGGTATTGATAAGATCCTAGCAGATAATATGGGACTTAGTCTTGAATCTGATACTACGACGTTCGAAACAAACGTGGACATAGTCTTGGTTTCTAGTAGCATTTGTTTACTGAAATTTGAAAGCCATAGTGGCAGTTGTGCTAGGCTTCTCTTAACTGAAAATCCCGATTCACTGCTCCAAACAAATTCTACCGGAGGCACAATAGAGCAATCATAACCGCTCATTCTAATGTACGGTACTGCCTCACCATATGAAGAAAACTTTGACAAGTAATTCTTACCTAAATAAGAGGCTATTGAGACAAGACGTGAGGAATGTCCAAGTCCCACGCCATAAGGAGCAAAATAAATTCTCGATGGTATATTCACAAACTGCTAAAGTAGCCATAATAGCTTATCGATTAACTCTGCCTCGTTGCGTTCATTGAAGGCAAGATTGAGGAGGAATTTCAGAATTTTGACTAGTAACTAGAATCTGGAAATTGAAGATCTCATCGTAAAGACATGGATAAAAATAATCAGATCTTAAGATGATTTAAGTTTAAGGATTCTACTAGGCGGATTAGTAGTAAGAGACTTGGGGGAAGTCGTTCGGCTAGGATACAAGTTGGAGCTGCTCAGGTACAATCTGCTCCTGCGCAAGAACAAGATCCGATGCATAAACCAGAAAAACTAACTACTATAAAAGAAAAAGGGCTAGTAACCGACGACGAGTTTCAGGATATAAAAACAAAGTTCTTAGCCGTATCTGGAAATTGATACGGTAATCTTCAAATACTACAAGAAGAATCTTCTGAGTAATGTACAAAAAGCGATTAGAATGCCGCATTACAGCTACAGTGCTCATTGTGTTGGCAATAGCTTCCTCATCTATGGTCTTCCAAGCAAGCACATTTGGTCAAGAACCCGAGAGGCAAACCCGTGGGGTATTCGTGGCTGATCTGGAACCTAGGGTGGCATCGAATGGAACAGGACTGGCAGTGATCAAAACGGAAGGCGATGATATGGCAACCTATACTATCAACGCTTCTGGTCTCGCAGATGTAAGTAATATAATGATTTCACAGTGGGATGGAGGCAGATTTGCTGATTTAATCACACTACATAGCGCCACAAGAGACGGGCAGATTACAGGACCATTCAACGGTACTATCTCGAGTGGTAACTTTACTTCAGCGGACTTTACAGGACGTCTAAGTGGTAAGAGCATGCTAGATCTTTTGGGCATGATGCTTAATGGCGACATCTTCGTAAGGATTGGAACAACTGCGTTTCCGATTGCAGAAGTTTACGGTCAATTAATCCCCATTTAAGTGACGCCCATTTTTCCCCTCTATTTTTGAAACTCAAGTATTTTCTTTATTGACACTACAATTTGATCCGCACGATTTGAGAATTGATCTTGTATGAAACATGTTTAAAGTTACATTGTAAGCGGGCAGAGAAAAAGAAAGAATATTCTGCTCACAAACCCTAATTCTCCCATTTTTGAAGGTTTACTTTTACTACGATATTTCTGGCAAGAGCAAGGGATATAGAAAGATGGTAAACAATGAAATCACAATAATAGCAGCTATGGTGAGCACTAATCCATTCTTGATCATCTCTTTCGTCTGTACTTTCCCTTGTTCATAAACTAGCGCATTAGGTGGAGTTCCCATTGGCAGGAGGAAGGCTAGAGAACTAGATAAGGTAATTCCCGCAAGAATAGGCAATGGGGGCCAATTATTCAATGCGGCCATGCTTGCAACAATAGGTATGAAGATAGCTGCTGTTGCTGTATTTGACATAGTATTACCTATAATCATTGTAATGGAAACAATGAGAATTACTACTATAGAAAACGGCAAAACATCCACTACTGATAATTTGCTTCCCAGGTAGTCAGCAAGGCCAGAAGAAGTAAACGCTAATGACAGTGAAAGCCCTGCGCCTAGGACAAATAGTACCCCAAGTGGAATTTTCTGTACATCAGACCAGTTTAGAAATTTTTCAGTTCTAGTTTTTGGTATCACAAATAATGAAATTCCACCTAAAATTGCAATAACTGCAGTTTCAAGGTACGAATCTTCTCCAGCCCAAGCTGGAGCTGCGAACATTAAAAATAAAACCAATAGCAAAATTGATAGTGAAACGCTCTGTTCCCTCGTTATTTTTCCTATCTTTTCCTTTTCGGCAGTAATTATCTTTCTAATGAGAGTTTCGTCCATTTGCTCCTTCCGTACTTTACTTGTAAAAAACAATATTGATATTAGCAACATCGTAATGGCCAATGGAGCGCCTACTGAAGACCAGTTGCCAAATGTTATAGTCTTGGCAAAAAGATCATTTACTATTTCTGCATACATTAGATTAGGAGGAGATGCAATTAGGGTAGTAACACTTCCTATTGAAGAAGAGAATGCTATCCCTAGCAAGAGCGTTACTTTGAATTTTCTACTAACTTTAACACCATTTTCAGATAGTGAGGATAATACAGCGAATGCCATTGGGATAACCAAAATGGCCACAGTAGTGCTCATGATAACTGTAGAAATTAGGGCAGTACAGATCATAAAACCAATTATTATTCTCTTGGGTGAATATCCAAAAATGCTCATCATGGCAAAGGCGATCTTTCGTTGCAAGCCGGATTTTTCAAGTGCAAGAACAACCAGGAACATTCCTAAAAGAAGAATAATTATTGGAGACATATATTCTGCTCCTACTGCTCTTAGTGATAATACACCAGTTATTGGAAACAGTGCCAAAGGCAACAAAGAAGTTGCATAAATACTAACAGCTTCAGTGATCCACCATATAACAAGCCAAAGTGTAATTCCAGCAACTATTTTTCCTCTTTCTGGTAAGCCTTCTGGAGCGGGAATAACAAGGAGAATAAAGAATAATAGAGGACCCATAATGAGTCCGATCAATTTAATTTTGTTAACTTTCGTAGATCGAGAATCGTAATCTTGCATCGATGCTTGCATTATTAGACAGTAATATAAGTGAATATATGCAATAGAAAATAGAACTAGTTTGGACCTTTGAAGACTCGTGTAAACCATCATAGACAAATGATGCTATTTACGACGAATATACTCGCGCAGCTAGATCAGTTTAAGTTCATCAGAACAATCAAAATCCTGCGCAGAAAAATGAAAAAACCTAAAAAAAATACTAGAGCCCAGTAGAAAACAAGTTCTAACAACAAAGAATATTTATGAAGGGGTAAATCCACAAGTTGTGAAAGCCTCTTGAACTTAATTGAGTATCCAAAAATTCATTTCAGCTACAAGATAGGAAAAATTTTGATTGTGGTACTTGTATCAATTAGTTTTCTAATTTCAAATATTTTTATTCAACAGGGAGCATTTGCTCAAGAATATTTTAGTTTAGTGACTTCCTCGGCTTCCAGCAATCAAGCCACAGACGATATTATCCCTCCTCTAAACATTAAAGTTCCTTCAAATAAAGTCGTAGAAGCGACAGGAAAAGATGGCGCTTCAGTCAGCTATTCCGTATCGGCAACAGATGCGTCAGGGAAAAAAATCACAGTAGATTGTAATCCTGCGTCAGGGTCTATCTTTCCAATAGGTACCTCCGAAGTTTTATGCAATGCCGATGGGTCTAGCACGACAAAGTCTTTTTCTATTACTGTTAGGGATACTACTCCGCCAACTGTAATAGTGCCAAGCGACCTCATTCTGGAGGCTACAGGTCCATTAGGGAGAACTGTAAACTTTAACTCAAACGCAACAGACATTGTAGATGGCCCTTTGAGCGTCAATTGTAATCCCCCATCGGGGTCTACATTTCCTCTTGGCCAAACCAAAGTACAGTGTAATGCGACTGATAGTGCTGGAAATAGAGGTACTAATGATTTTATTATTACCGTCAGAGATACGACCCCGCCAGAAACCACCCTAGGAAATGTATCTGTAGGATGGCTGGGCGCAATTAAGTTTGACGAAAGTACGCCTTCCAACGACATTAATTTCGATTTTAATGGTACAGATTTAGTTGGGATCGAACGATACGAATGCAAATTGGATGATGGCTCATGGCAAATTAGTAAGTCAGAAATAAACGCATCAGGTATTGAGATTAATATTTGTACATATACTTCAATAGGTACAGATGGCATTCATAATTTTCTGGTCAGAGCAGTTGACACATCAGGAAATAAAGATCAGAGTCCTCCTAAATTTACATGGGAAATAGAAACACCACTCAAGTCAGTTCAGGATCTGATCCCTCAGTTTAGTATTAATGAGTCTACAGCTGAAATGGTCACTCAGCTTGACGAAGTTGTTAAGACTTTATCTGACTCTGCCGAAGAGAATGATGCTAAAGCATGTTACCAACTTAACTCCTTCATAAATAATATAAAAATCAATATTATGACTGGTGTTTCTGTTTATTCTGATTTTGATTGGATATTTAGGAGCACACTAGCAATTATGGATAATTTGGGTTGTCCACCACCTATAGCAGATGCAGGTATATCACAGAGTATAGACGCCGGTACTGCTAATGTTATTTTGGACGGAAGCGGTTCATTGTACACAAGTGCTGATGTAAGTTTTAAATGGGAACAAGTCACTGGAACTCCTAAAGTAAACATAAAAAATGCTAACTCAGCCAAGGCATCATTTGATGCTCCATCTACTTCAGTCATTACCGGAAGTGATGCAAGTACTACGTTGAGTTTCCAGTTGACTGTCACAGAAAACAGAGGACTTCAGTCGACTGATATCACAACCGTAGAGATTTATACAGAAAACACCCCACCTGTTGCCAAGTCACAAAGTGTTACAACAACCAGTGATACACCTGCTTCCATAACCCTTGATGCAAGCGATAAGGATGGAGACACTTTGACCTACGCCATAGAATCCTTTCCAACCCATGGATCACTGAGCTCACTAGACAAAGATAGTGGGTCTGTTACCTACACGCCCGATCGCGGTTATACTGGATCTGATAGCTTCACATTCACTGCAAGTGATGATACTTCCACAAGCAATACCGCCAAAGTCTCAATCACTGTCAATAGTGTAACACCTGTAAACACCCCACCTGTTGCCAAGTCACAAAGTGTTACAACAACCAGTGATACACCTGCTTCCATAACTCTTGACGCAAGCGATAAGGATGGAGACACTTTGACCTACGCCATAGAATCCTTTCCAACCCATGGATCACTGAGCTCATTAGACAAAGATAGTGGGTCTGTTACCTACACGCCCGATCGCGGTTATACTGGATCTGATAGCTTTACATTCACTGCAAGTGATGATACTTCCACAAGCAATACCGCCAAAGTCTCAATCACTGTCAATAGTGTAACACCTGTAAACACCCCACCTGTTGCCAAGTCACAAAGTGTTACAACAACCAGTGATACACCTGCTTCCATAACTCTTGACGCAAGCGATAAGGATGGAGACACTTTGACCTACGCCATAGAATCCTTTCCAACCCATGGATCACTGAGCTCATTAGACAAAGATAGTGGGTCTGTTACCTACACGCCCGATCGCGGTTATACTGGATCTGATAGCTTTACATTCACTGCAAGTGATGATACTTCCACAAGCAATACCGCCAAAGTCTCAATCACTGTCAATAGTGTAACACCTGTAAACACCCCACCTGTGGTAACACAACAAAATGTTACAACTCGTATAAACTCTCCTCTGAATGTTACGTTGAAAGCTTCAGATACTGATGATGATACTCTCCAGCACTCGATCATCTCGCAACCTGAGAATGGCACCTTGGGGAAAATAAACCAGACAACTCATACTGTCACATACACTCCCAACCCTGATTTTACTGGATCCGATAGCTTTACTCATACAGTCAACGATGGTAAGACAAATAGCGAGACAGGAAAGGTGAATATCAATGTACGTAAAAAGTAAGCATACCAATTTTGACTTGAAGTAGCAGCCAATGACAATCTGTGACGAAGCTTGTCACAATAAGTTGAGACCATATTAAGCAAATTAATAAAAGTACTAACGGGATAACTGCTTCTGTAATATTTCATGGTTGAATAAGCTGAATGGATTTCAACTTGAATGAAAATCCTATTATGAAGTTGACCCTCATTCAGCTTTCGACGGACAAGCATAGTAAACCAACTGTTTGTTATTACTTAAATGAACAGCTGTGCTTTGCGTACAAGTGAACCCTCTTGGGAAGTCCACCACCGCCATGAAAATGCATTTGATCGAAACCTTTCTTCTTCAAATAATCTTCAATGCTCCCAGCATGATCGATTACTCGATTCTTTGGAAAGTTCAGCTCAAAGACATTGATTGCTAGTCCTTCCTCGTAATCTATTTCCCACAATTCCAGATCATTTGCACTTACACGTACGTATTCAACAACCAATGGTAGTTCTTTTTATTGACATCTATTATTTAACTACTATACTGTCATAATTTTTCTGCGTTATGATAAGAATTGTGTCTTAGAGCCCATGCGAAAAAGTAGTTCAGATAACTTCAGTTGAATGTCTACCTTACTCTTGCGATGAAGCTTGGATCCTACTAGAACATTTTGCTTTGAAATAACTGATGACAATCTATACTGAAGCTTGTCACATTCACAATGAAGATAGATTATCCAGAAATTGCTTTCCTGAGTCGAATTCAAGAATGAATATTGTCAAAAATGTCAAATCAAATTATGTGACGTAATGCACGACATGCATCAGAATTCAATAGATCACCTATTTTGCATCCGCCTTCCACAAATGTGATAAGCAATCAGAATATGTAGGTAAGCTTCCATAATACACTTCTCGTATAGTAAATCGGAAATTAAGATCCCAAAATACCTTGGCAGATATTTAAGGTATTGAAGTTTTACGAAAAATCATGCCAGAGTTGCTTTGATTTACAAATCATGAGAGCAGAATCATTTAAATGCATTAAATCATTACTGATCGTAATGAATAAACCGAAAATACTGATGCTAGGATTTGCAGTTGCGATATCCTTATTTTCGCTCGCAAATCTAAATTCGGCATTTGCACAGACAGAGACAGAAGCGTTTACTGCAATGCTCTCAGGAGGGGAAGAAGTGCCCCCAGTCACCACCGAGTCAACTGGTGTTGCATCATTAAATGTGATGGGCCAGAAGCAATTAACTATAGCGTGAACGTAACTGGCATGGACAAAGTTACTGCTGCACATATTCATAGCGGTGCCACTGGTGAGAATGGAGAAGTGGTAGTTACTTTATTTAAGGCTGAGGGTCCAACCGGCGAAATTTCAGGTAATCTAGCGAATGGAACGATCACAGGATCAAGCTTGGAAGGGCAAATGCAGGGAACTGCTGTAAGCGATCTAGTCAAGGCCATGGAGCGCGGTGAGACTTATGTTAATGTTCACACCGAAGCAAATCCCAATGGGGAAATCCGTGGACAAGTAAGTACTGCGCAATAAAACAGAACAACTATACCCCACACTTTTTGTTTATTTGTTTGTTATTGACTTTACTGCGCTGATTAAAATCGATCTGATACTATAATGTAATAACGAGTTTTTTCTTAAATTGACTTTACAGTATACTAATCTCTGAACTGTCACTTTAATGAGGTAAAGTTAAGCGAGTGGCCAATCAAAATCCTACATCCCTCATCGCAAAACTTGGTAAGCTGAGATAAATTAGTTGTTGTTAGTCGATATTGAGAGAGTAAGAAATAAACTATAAGGTATCTTCTGTAGTACCTCAAAATGTAACATATTTCTTCCGTGAATTGAGATGTGTAGTAACAGCATATATAAGCAAGGAACTTGTGAATTGCAGTATGGAAACAGCAGCAACTAAAGAGCCTGGCTGGATTAGGGGAGCTCAGATAGGATTAGGGGCTTTAATAATTATCTTATCCATTATCATCATTTTTAATCCAGTAATTACGACAGTCACGCTAGTATTCCTGCTTGGAGTGGCATTACTTTTACTTGGTATTGAGAGGGTTATTACTGCCATATTTTTGCACAAGGGTTCTCGCCTTGCTACTATCGGACTTGGAATTATTTGCATTTTCTTTGCTGTATTGTTCATGACATTCCCTCAAGGATCTACTACAACTTTGGTCATAATTGCTGCAATCGCACTCCTGTTTGGAGGTGGTGCCAAGATTGTAGAAGGGTTGCGCAGACGAGATAGGAGGAGATGGCATAGATGGTCAAGTCTTGGAGTAGGAGCATTAGCTCTAGCCGTTGCAATTACAATATTTATCGTACCTTCTTTTGGTATCGGTCTAGTTGGAGTAATTTTCGGAATTGTTCTAATCATAATGGGTATCCAGATGGTATCTTCAGGCATAACTGGAAGACAGAAAATGAAAGATAGAACTAAGCAATAAAGAAACAAAGTAAAATAAAGCAAAACGTCGTTAACTATAGAATTCAGTATATACAATATTTCAAAGGTAAAGAAGATGATTGCTTCAAGCCATTGAAACCATGCAGCCGACAAAAATAATCTAAAAGCACTAATAAGAAACCTCTCCATATTAGAATCCTGAATATTGAATAACAAGATTGATTTTCAAAGAGCACTAGTATTCCAAGGCGGTGGATCGTTAGGAGCTTATGAAGCTGGAGTCTACAAGGCTACTTACGAATTGCTTTCTGAAAGAGATGTAAAACTGGGTAGGCAGGGAAGACCGTTGTTTCATATTGTAGCAGGAACTTCCATTGGCGCAATGAACGCAGCCGTGCTAGTCAGTTTTGTAAAAGAGAACAAAAGCTGGCGAGGATCTGCAGAAAGACTGATTGAATTCTGGGAGTATATGGCGACAGATTCCATCATAGATATGCTTCCGGGTTTTGATGATTGGTGGAATTATTGGAGAAACTATTGGCGCTATTTTAATAAGGATTTGGCGTCAAGTGAATCGGCTAGAAGATATTATGGCACAAAACAGTTCATGCTTAAGGGGGTACCGAAAGTCTTCAGTCTTTCTAAAACGTTACAAGATAGGAGGTTTTTCGATCCTGTAAATACATGGTATCTTTATAGCAACGAACCGTTAAAAAAGAGCCTTGAGAAATTTGCAAAGTTTCCTATAGCAACCAGCTACGAAAATAATGAACCCAGGCTACTTTTGGTAAGCGTAGACGTTCAAGAAGGAACCGCGGTGATATTTGACAGTTACGAAAAGGCGGATGGTACACGTAAAACTGAATATGGTCGCTACAGTCCTGAATTTGCGAGAGGACCTAATGACGGGGAAGGATTTGAACATGTAATAAATCATAATGATGGGATAGAAGTTGACTTTGTTCTTGCAAGTGGCTCAGTACCCGTTAATTACGATTATACCAAGTTAGTGGTCGAAGATTACCATGATAAGGACGGGATCAAGAGCGAAAATGAAAATGAAAAGCAGGATCAAAATGGACATAGTCTCGCTAATACTACTAAGAAACTTCGCTATTTTTGGGACGGAGGGATTGTTGCAAATACTCCACTTAGGGAGGCAGTTATAGAACACCGCAGATATTGGCATGACATTCGAAAATCTGAAGTTCCTCCATTACGCGTTTTCATTGTCAATGTACATCCTATTAAGCAAGATTCCTTACCATCTGATTATGACGCACTTGTAGACAGAAAAAATGACTTGACATATCATGATAGGACCTTGTTTGATGAAAGGATGGCAATAATGATTACCGATTACGTTAATATCATTAACCGCCTCATAAAGCTGGCAGAAGATAATAAGGCTAGTAGGGTGTCAATAGATAACATCCTAAAGCAGCAAGCCGATACCAGAAATTTTAGCACTGGGAAACATCTCAAATATTCGGATTTGGTCGAACATATGGTTTCTGTCGAACAAGTAATTAGAATAGAACGCAGAAATGACACACATACAATAGCAAATAAAACGTTTGATTTCTCTAGTATCACAATAACACAGCTAATAGAAGACGGTTACAAAGAGACACTAGACCAAGAAACAAAAATACTACAAGTGTGGGACTCTGAGCACCCAAGATAAATTAACATTAACATTACGAATTCAATTCCTTTCTTACTTTAGAAAGTAGAAATTCTGCCAGTAATGTCTTTAATTTATCTAGTTGATTTTTCGTTTGACATCTGCTTTCAGGCCGTAACAGGCTTCCCATCTGCTGTGTATTTCTGAATCCTCCGTGGTGGAGCTTCAACTTCTGGAGGTGAAGGTTGAGGTGAAGAAGGAGCTTCAACTTCTGGAGGTGAAGGTTGAGGTGAAGAAGGAGCTTCAACTTCTGGAGGTGAAGGTTGAGGTGAAGAAGGAGCTTCAACTTCTGGAGGTGAAGGTTGAGGTGAAGAAGGAGCTTCAACTTCTGGAGGTGAAGGTTGAGGTGAAGAAGGAGCTTCAACTTCTGGAGGGAGAGTTGGAGTAGGAGCAATAACGATTGGTGACTCTTCAGTTTGTTCTGATTTTCTTTCATCTGTGCCATTATCGTTCTGATCCAACATATCTTCCTTATCCAATTTTCGAATTGAATCATACAAATTAGCTAACGTAACCGTCGATTGGTTAAGCTCAGACAAACAGCTCATCTGCAGATCGGGTTTAAATTCATTTTCATCTATTATCTTCCAAAGATTCCTCTGGATCAGTCTTATTTCTTCTATTCTTTTAAAATATTCGCGACGGTAAGCATATTTATCTCGTTGTAAATGTTTCAGATTAGTTCCTCAGCTCCCTTTTCAACTCCCCTTTGATACGGTTATAATCATGAGTCATAACTTGCTCCCCAAGTTTATCTTTGATATATAGTTGGGTTTCTTCTCGTGTGGATCTTTTAATAATGCATTGTACTACAGCGTCTTTGATCCGTTCCTTTTTCTCTTCTTCTATTTGTTCACTTTGTTCTTCAGTCAATTAACTTCGCCTATGATACCTGTACGTTATTACTGTATATAAGAGGACTAGGTCTATTCCTTCCTTGCATGACATCGAACTGTTTACTATTCTTTGGAGGGAAAGAAAAGTGTGAGTCATTGCACTTCTTTTTATTCTTTTGGAATGTACTTTTCGACAGGACTTCGGAATTTTTGGCCCGAAACTCCAGCGGCTACCATCTGAATTCCTGTTATCAATAGTGCTATTGCTATAATAAATCCTGCCAGTGCGGCTCCGAACGCAGGAGAAACCATTACTGCAATGGACAAAACTATTGACAATATGCCAACTCCAATAAGAAATGCCTTGCCCCATCCTGAATGTTTTCCTGAAAAACCCTCAACAAGTCTAGCGATACCAGTGAAGAGTAGGGCGATTCCAATAAAGATTATTACAGTAAAAGCAGTGCCCACAGGGAAGGCCATGGCAAGACCTGCAAAGATGAGAACAAGTATACCAAGTCCAATTGTTGCCCCCTTTGATCTTTGTGGAAGGAATATTCCAGTTATTATTTTCTCTATTCCGACGAAGAACAATATTACCACAAGGATCCAAATGATGGAAACGAATGCTGCAGCAGGAAACGCTAAGGCATAAATAGACAGTATTATTGTAAGTATTCCTAAAACTATCTGTGCTCCTCTAACCCAACCGGGTGATTTTTCGTATGTCAATGTTCTTTCCAAGGAGTATCACTAATATAAGGATTGTTACGTAGAATTAGAAAAAAGTTATGTAATAAGTTTCACAATATCTTGAGATTAGTCAGCTCCCAAGGAATTAACCAAGCCATCCTCTGCAAAACAATTTGAATGATTAGCGGTGCAGCGGATACATGCAGCAGACGAGGTTAAATATACTTACTCGGTAGGTTTGCTTGCAACGGTGTCGCTTTTTGTATTTCCCTTCACAAAGAAAAGTATTTACATTAACTCAAAATTTTAATGAATTCCTCAATAACTCCGGTGTAAATCTAATCCTTCCAAGGGACGGCGACCTTTCAAATAAGTTACAGGAATTGAAAAACTCAGACGCGTTCAAATCATTGTCTGAAAAGTTTACACAAGCGGTTCAGGAGCTCAGGGCAAATTTGACGAATCTAGGAAACGACACGACCACCATAGGAGAGCTTCAACAAGAGGCTGGTTCTAAATTTACACAACTGATTCAGAAGCTTCAAGATCTTAGTAACAATCAATCAATAATGCCCTGACAAATAAATTTGTAATATAGTATCCGCAGTTCCAGGCTAGTATATTTTTACTAAAATCTAAAATCTTTGGTTTTGTTTATTGTTCACTCTGTGAACATACTTTTGGATAGATCATAATAAAAATAATAATAAATCATCAATCTCATAGGAAAATCATAAAGAAAGAATATCTTGTAGCATGAGTCAACTTTAACCATGAAACGTGACCTAGCGTTGACCTACATGAATACCATTCGCCAGTAAAGAAAAGGTACTGGTATCTTTCGATCATACCTCAAAATGAGTAAGAACATTATATTGTAACTATTATTACTAGGTTAGACCAGACTGAAGGATTCTTTTGTAGATCCTAGTTTTATGTCATAACAGGCTATCCGTCTGATGTGTATTTTGCGATTCTATGTGAACTCACATGAAGTTCAGGAGGTAGAATAGCTTTAGTACTTGAAGCGTCCGCAGTTTGTTCTGGCTTTTCTTCTTCTAGCCCATTATCTATCTGATCCAAGTTGCGAATCGAATCATACAAATCACCTAACGTAACTGTTGATTGGTTAAGCTCAGCCAAACAGCTTCTAGCAAGGTCAGGTTTATCTTGATTTTCATCTATTATCTTCCAAAGATTCCTCTGGATCAGTCTTATTTCTTCTATTCTTTTAAAATATTCGCGACGGTAAGCATATTTATCTCGCAGTAAATGTTTTAAATTCGTTCCTAACTCCCTTTTCAACTCACCTCTAATGTGATTATAATCATGTGTCATAACTTCTACTGCGAGTTTATCTTTAATGTAAAACAGGGTTCCCTCTCGCGTATTCCTTTTAATAATGCAATCTATTACAGCGTCTTTGATTCTTTCCTTCTGTTCTTCTTCTATTTGTTCTCTATGTTCTTCAGTCAATGCTCATTACCCACAGTTTTTTGTATTTATTGTTACACTATGTATAAGCAGTAGTTTTTCCTTTCATGCTATCAAACATATACACTCTAGTCACACTTGTATAGTAATCTGCATGAATGGTAAGAGTTAAGAACAAACGAAATTAAGATGTTAATATTAGTATTAATATAGAATATGAGGATACGCTTTTAAAACTTAAATAAAGAGCAATATTTCATCTTGGCAACGTGGAGCTAGTAAACTCATTACTCTTCCTATGTGGCTTTTTGATAGCAGCTGCTGCTATCTACCGCTATACCCGCAATTTTATAATCCCTGGAGTAACAATTATGATGTTTTTAGGCGCCGCCTCAATATTGATTCCATTATTTCACTCAGAGCTAGACAAAATTTATGACTTTACCACGAATAGATTGCCTGATCTGATATTTTTGGTCATTCTTCCTATTCTAATTTTTGAATCAGGGCGAAAGCTAAAGCTGCGGGAAATAAGAAGCGAAATAATACCAATTGGATTCTTTTCGGTAATTGGAGTAATCCTAACTATCTTTATAGTGGCATTAGGTTTGAGTGCTATTTTCGAAATCAAGTTTATCGACGGACTGCTTTTTGGATCAATCATAGCGTCTACAGATGCTGTAGCTGTAGCCTCAGTTTTTAAGAGATTCACTGTTCCTAAGAGATTAAATTTAATTATTGAAGGTGAATCGATTTTCAATGATGCTACTAGTCTTGTGTCTTTTAATGTTATAACAGGAATAATGTTTTCAGGTCTCGCGTTTTCGCTTGTAAGTACTTCTGTTTCATTTCTTTGGTCCATGTTGGGTGCTGTAATTCTGGGAAGTGCTATTGGATATGTCGGAGGTAAGATATTAAACAAATGGCAAGGAGATGAACATGTAAATTTTACTTTTTCTATTGCCATTGCTATCGGAGGTTACTTAATAGCTGATCATTTTCTGCATGTTTCCGGTGTAGTTACCACACTCTTTACCGCTATACTCCTAGTAAGAACTCATAAAGATATCTTTATTCAAGTCAGGGAAGCATTTCACAAATATTGGGATTATGCGGGATTTATGACAAACAGTTTTCTATTTTTTATAATAGGAATTCCATTTGTGTACGAGTTTCAGTTATTTACTAGTGTTTCGTTGCTATTGGTAATACTGGCTCCCATTATCATAGTAATGATATCAAGGGCCATCGTAGTATATAGTGGAAGTTTAATTTTACGTATAGCTAAAGTCCGCTTACCACTTCAATGGCAGAATGTCCTGATTTTGGGTGGATTGCGAGGAGGAATTGCAGTAGCTATGGTGTTATCTCTCCCAATGGAATATGAATTTAAGAATATGTTTATTGCCGTGGTAACGTCAGTAGTTGCTATCAATCTTGTTCTAAATCCCATACTTTTGGATCGCTATTTGAAGAAATCAAAGTTAAGTGATACAAAACAGCAACTAGAGACTGATGTTTAAAGGGACGAAGATCACGAATATTCGAGTTGGCATTATTAGTAGTATAACGTAGATGCATTATATAGTTATTATTGAGCCGAATTTGCTGTAATGCATAATTGATAACGAAATACTTCAAGATCGAATTGTTAGTTCGCAGTAGATGATTATCACACATAGATGTTCTAAAAGTGCCAATACAGTACAAGCACGCAAGATCAAAAGTTTCCCTCTCTCAAACACTACATCGAGCTATTTCTTCGATAGCACGTTTTATCGTAGCAATAAATTCTGCACAATTCCTATATATAGTGTCATTTTAAACATCTGTACTGATAATGAAGCGGCAAAGTACTAGTTCAAGATCATCGTCATGGCTATGGGCCTTTCAGATTGCAGTTGGCTGTGTTTGTATCATACTTTCTATCATAGTTGTATTTCATGGTGCCACCACTACAGCGGGTGCTTACATATGGCTGTTCCTAGCTGGAATCGGCTTAATGATACTTGGAGCAGAAAGGTTGGTAAGTGGGCTTCGGGCGAAGGGTGTCAAAAAATCATCTCGTATAATCAATATTGCCGTGGGAGCCGGCCTCATTATTTATATTGGATCTGGCTTCTTCTTCCCACAGTTTGCCACAAAATGGCTCATTATTTTTCTTGGGTTTGGTCTACTAGCTAATGGTGTCATAAGAATAGTCGCCAGTTTGAAAAAGAAGGAGGGAGAACCAATTGATTATTCATCCCTTGGCATTGGAATCATAATTACGTCTTTATCTATTTTGATTTTGGCGTACCCAAAACTTGGTTTAGCTTTCCTTCTCGTGATGACCGCCGTCGCCCTAGCTGTAAGTGGAGTACAGATAATATTGGCGGGAGTTAGGAGCAGGCGTAGATCCCTGTATGCTCAAAAACATCCAAGTGATGTTCTTTTGTCCAGACCCTCTGCGGTTGCTGAGCAAGAACTTTCTGCAAAAGGTAGAAAAGGAATATGGAAGAACGGGTCATGGTTCATGGACGAACATGCAAGATACGCGCTTTTTCGAGGAGTGAACTTTGCATCGCGAAGCAAGCTTCCACCTTATCTTCCGATAGCACCCCTTGAAGTCAAGGACATTTCGCAACTTGATTTGAAGAAGGAAATTGAATCAGTAAGACCAGAATTAGATCTCATGAAAAAACTTGGGTTCAACATTGTGCGTCTATTGGTTTCATGGAAAGCAATAGAGCCTCGCCCAAATCCAAACTTGGAAGAGCTGTTACCAGAAGGCAGACAATATCTTGCAAGCATGAAAGAAATAATTGACGAGCTATATGCAAGGAACATTTACGTAATCTTAGATTTTCACCAAGACATAGCGAGTGAAGCGTATGGTGGAGATGGATTTCCGGATTGGGCACTGGCAATAGACAAGGAACATGAACGACCAAAGGCCTCGCATCCTGATAAAAAATGGCAGATAAAATACATGCTCAACAAATCCCTAAAGCAAACATTAAAGTCTTTTTGGGAGAATAGCTTGACGAATCTTGAAGAAGGCCTTGAGAACTTTCCAGTCCGCACTCACTTGGAGAAGACCATCGGCCAGACAGTTAAATTCTTCAAGTCATTAAACAATGGCAATGGACACCCAGCAGTCATAGGGGTTGAACCTTTTAATGAGCCACACCCTAATACGATACCGAAAAAGGATTTTGAGTCCAAGTTTCTTATGGACTTTTATCGTAATGTAAATTCTGAGATAAGAAAAGTTGATGAAAGCCTGTTCATATTCATTGAACCAAGAGTGGATTGGACCATGTCAGGCGACGGCGGCATGCCCGTGTCTTATGGAGCAGCTCCATTAGATGTAAAGGATTCATTTAAGATGGACTTTATAAAAAAAGTCATGGTAGATAAGAAACTTGACTCTATCAAACTAATCACCTATTTGCCAGATGATCCGTCCTCAATGTCTAACTTTAGTAGTAACGGTGTCCTTGGCATTTCATTACTACGATGCATTGGCTGTTGCTAGCTCTTTTGTGGCAATTCCAGAAAGCATTTATACATATAAGGTGGAGTTTCCCGCCATCTTTGCTCAGTTGCTTCAGGCTGCCACTGATCGTGGACTTGTCCCCTTCCTAACAGAATTCGGAGCATTCCAGGAAGCCGAGCAGGTACGCGAATATTTGAATCTCCAATATGTTCAGATCGAAAGGTTCCTTCTTAACGCAACTTTGTGGAACTACGATCTGTATAATACTGAAGAGGGAAAAGACAATTGGAATTTTGAGAATTATTCGCTTTTGGGACCTAACAGAAAACTCCGAAATGCGGATGTAGTTGCGCGTCCATTCCCAATGCGAAGCTCTGCGGAACCCTCTTTCTTGTTTTTTGATGCTGATTCAAAATATGCTTCCATCATACTAAAGGGAAGAGTGATATCAGACGAACCTACGATTGTCTATATTCCTTTCGACATCCATTACTCCCCTGAATTTACTGTATGGGCTACTAGTAATGAACTGAAATGGGATAAAGAGAACCAGCTCTTGTACTGGTATCCATCAAAGGATCAGCCTTATAATCAATTAATTATAGGAAAAGGTAAGAAATTAGATACGAAATTGCTGCCTGACGAATCAAAAGAATTGGCTAGCAAGACAACCTTTACCAATACTTTTAGCTAACAGATACCGTGCCTGAATATAACTCGCGTCTATTTGAATAAGTAAGTGAAATGATTGCAAATTTCCAAGATAAAATATTTCAGGCTAGCAGTGCTCCTGTTGTTAAATTCTAGCGATCCCGTGGGATTAAGGAGATACCTGGATGTTCTGTTAGTATTAATTCTACCATTCACTGGCATCAGTATAGTTATGATGATAGATTCTGACCAATTGGTGCTAATCCATTAATAGATACGGTCCTTAATTTGAGAGTCTAAATAACCTACAGAAATTCTCGTGCAATTTTATCACTTTCGATGAGTTCTCACCATGATCCTAAATAATTGCCGTTTGGAGAAAGTATTTGTATACGGTTATTGCCTGTATCAGCTACGTACACGTTACCTGCAAGATCTATAGCTAAACCACCGGGCGAGACAAATTGTCCATTTTCTGTACCTATTTCTCCTCCCCATGATCCAAGATAATTGCCACTTGGAGAAAATATCTGTATGCGGTGGTTGTCTGTATCAGCTACGTACACGTTACCGCTAGAAGGGTCAATACCTAGGTCTGAAGGATATTTGAACTGTCCATTCTCGGAACCATCTCTACCCCATGATGTTATGTAGGTACCGTTAGAAGAGAATTTCTGTATACGGTTGTTGCGTGTATCGGCAACGTACACATTACTTGAATTATCTGTATCTAAACCAGACGGAAAACTGAACTGTCCATTCTCGAAACCCTCTTACCCCATGATGTTATGTAGGTACCGTTAGAAGTGAATTCCTGTATACGATTGTTGACTGCGTCAGTTACATACACGTTACCGGTAGAAGGGTCAACAACTACACCTGAAGGATATTTGAACTGTCCATTCTCGGAACCCTCTTCACCCCATGATGTTATGTAGGTACCATTTGGAGAGAATTCCTGTATACGGTTATTATATCTCTCGGCAACGTACACGTTACTTGAATTATCTGTATCTAAACCAGACGGATAACTGAACTGTCCATTCTCTGAACCCTCTTCACCCCATGATGTTATGTAGGTACCGTTAGAAGTGAATTCCTGTATACGATTATTGCCTGTATCAGCTACATACACGTTACCTGATAAGGAGTCAACAGCTACGTCTGTAGGTCTGTTAAAGCCTTTAACAGGTTCTGTACTAGTGGCCCATGTTGCGTCAGGTTCAAAGAGTATTTCTATTTGAAAAAAGTAAGCTAGAGTGAATAGGATAGCTACTGAGCCAATAGCAGAAAATTTAACTAGTTTTATGCTTTTGTTTCTTTCTTCTTTCGTCTTATAAATTCTTCTCATCTTTCAGATCCTTCAGACACCTAGAGATGGTTTTGCTGCTATCTCTCACCCATTTTATGACAAACTAAAAATTATCTCAAATGCTGTTTCTGATCAACATACAGCAAGTCCAGCCATCAAGTCACAATTGTAGATGACTTTGCTGAACAGGACAAAGTTGCTATAAGGTGGACATGGAAAGGCACTTTTGAAAAAGAATTTCTAGGCATTGCACCTACTCATAAGGAGGTTAAAACGCATGGTGTCGAAATTCTTCATTTTGAAAACGGAAAAATCAAGGAAGCTTGGACTATATTTGACACCATTACCCCGCCATAACTGCTAGTGGTGTTCGGGGGCTTTGTAAAGTAAACACTAAAAATGCCTAAATAAATCAGCCAAATAGCTAACAGTAACAGATCTTTGTAACAAACAAATTCATTCAATGACGCTCAAATGATCTTGTAAATTATGATAAGTGGAGCCAGGTATAGAAGATGCTTAGCATGGATTACAAGTCAAATTACATTGTCTACTTCTTGATTTAAGTTAGAGCGAACTTATCATGCCTATCTGCTTTTTCAACCGACGCCTGAATTCTATTCACTGTTTCCATGCATTCAATTTGCTTCTTTTCTATGTCTGACAGCTTTTCTATAAGCAGACTCCTGAGATACTTTATGTCCTGTTCGTTCTTTTCATTTTCGACTTTTTGAATTCTTTTTCTGTAGAACGTGTTTGTAATAACGGCCATCAAGGTGGAAATTAGCGCGATTCCAAAGAACATATAGACTAATGCCACCATTCTTCCTATACTAGTAACTGGAACGACATCTCCATAACCAACTGTAGTAACAGTGGCAACGCACCACCAAAGGGCATCAAGGAATGTTGTCATCTTTGAATTCGGTGCTCCTCTTTCTATTTCGTACATAATGAATGTCCCGGCAATAACAACTAGGCCCGCCGTAATCAACAAGCTAGGATAGATCTTGTTCATGAGATATTTCTACAATTAGCATTTTTTAAGTTAGCTGTCACAATAGATCTATTGATTATGACTAATGGCGGCGTCTGCCCCCGGTTTGATCTTATGGTTAGGTAAGCCAACATACAATGCAATTCTTATTTCAGAATAGACATGTAAGAATTTTATGAATAAAATGCTAGAAACAAACTACAATTTCATACGTACTGCGATCTTATAACTACATATGCATAAAATTGCAGCACCATTTTTATAGAGAAAGGTCGTTGCCACTAAGTGAATTCTAAACAGATGATATTTAGCTTGCACAATTTAGGTATAGTTATTCTGTTATCCGTGTTTACGGCCACATTATATCCTGCCTATGGTCAAATAGGAAATCTAACATCACTACCACCAGAACCAGCCCCCACAGAATCGATCAAGATAGTAGACCCTATTACAGGAGAAAAAGTAGTAGCAGGGCAAGAACTCAAAGTCTCTGGTGAATCGTCTGATGACCCATCCAAAGATTGCACAGTATCGGTCATAGTCAACAATGTCAGGCCATACCAGAATGCATTTCCTGTGGGCGCTGCGGGAGACGGCGATTACTCCAAATGGAATTTTGTAGTAAGTGAAAATTATACAGGATTGATTCAAGGGGAAAATAAGATAACAGCAAAATTGACCTGTCCACCCCCTCTTGCAACCAGATGGTATAGCGTATTTGTGACCGGAGAAGGTGCCTCTGAAGATGTCAATAGCAATACTACACAACCCCCGGCACAGCCCCAGACACAACCACCGGCACAGCCCCAGACACAACCACCGGCACAGCCCCAGACACAACCCCCGGCACAGCCACAATTATCACCACCATTGACTGAAGCACCCCAACCCAACTTGAGTTCCACTCAAAGTAACCTTACAACAGCGACAACAACTACGCCCACCTTAGAGGCAGAAGAAGAGGTAGAGGAAGAACCATCAAGTACCACTTTACCCTTGCCTACGACTTCCACCAATACCACTACTACTCTTTCCCCACCGGAAAGCGAGAGTCAACCCTTACACGTTTCAATAGCTGCTCAGAAAAATCCTATCAGCAGAGGTGACAATCAAAGTATTACTATAAAAGTTACTGATTCAAATTCAAGAGCAGTTCCAGACGCCGAAATAGACGGAGTACTGATTTATCCAGGCGATAACTACGAAAAAGACTTCGACGGCGTTACAGATTTGAATGGAAATTTCGTATATCCTTGGATAATAGGTGAGAATGGTGATTTGGGCGAGCTAGTGGTACAAATTGAAGTGACAAGTCCTGGATACGAGCCTCAAACGGTTACAGGCTCCTTCAATCTTGTTGCTCCATCAGAGGTCTCGGCCGTTGGCAATGGTAATGTTACCCAGTTACAATCCCCACCTCTGACTGTCGCTCCCCAATCCAACTTGAGTCCTACTGAAAGCAACCTTACAACAGCAACGACAACAACTACGCCGCCCACCTTAGAGCCAGAAGAAGAACCATCAATTACTACTCCTTCTTTGTCTACAACTTCTACCAACACTTCCTCCACGTTAGGAGGCAATTTGCAGGTTTCAATAGCTGCTCAGAAAAATCCTATCAGCAGAGGTGACAATCAAAGTATTACTATAAAAGTTACTGATTCAAATTCAAGAGCAGTTCCAGACGCCGAAATAGACGGAGTACATTGATTTATCCAGGCGATAACTACGAAAAAGACTTCGACGGCGTTACAGATTTGAATGGAAATTTCGTATATCCTTGGATAATAGGTGAGAATGGTGATTTGGGCGAGCTAGTGGTACAAATTGAAGTGACAAGTCCTGGATACGAGCCTCAAACGGTTACAGGCTCCTTTAATATTGTTGCTCCATCAGAGGTCTCGGCCATAGGCAATAGTAATACGGAAACAGTCGTAGGTAATAGTATAGCACCTAATGCCGCATCTAATGTCGAAGATCAAAATATTGTGACTAAGAAAGACGGAATCAATTTGGTTGCAGCAGGTGACTATGGCTGTAATTCAGTAACAGAAGAGATAGTAAGCCAGATGAAAGGGAAAAACCCTGATTTGTTCCTGGCGCTTGGTGATCTATCAGAGGACAAGAATCCTGTTTGCTTTTTTGACCAATTTTCGAACTATGATGGCAACGTCAAGATTGCATTAGGGGAACACGACACAGATAGCAACGATAAGGATGATTCGCCTTCTCGATTTGCTCAATACGCCAATCATTTTGAACTTGATCAGCCCTATTACTCCTTTGACGATCAAAACGTCCATTTTCTAGCAATGTCCACAGGAAAGGAGGAATTCATTCCTTTCGCAATAGGTTCACCTCAATACAATTTTGTAGCCAACGATTTGGCACAAGCATCGTCAAATCCGAATATCGACTGGATCATAGTATATGGATACAGACCATTTTATACGTCACCAACAGTTCACCCCGGCCCAATTAGCTTTACGCGATTTCTACCACCCACTATTTGAAAAATATGGTGTAGATCTAGTAATCACGGCTCATAATCACAACTATCAGAGAACCTATCCTTTGCAAGTAAATGAGCTTAGACAATCATATCCAATTATAGTAGACAAAAACTACTCCAATTATGTGAATCCAAAGGGCCCCATCTTTGTTACTGTAGGCACAGCAGGAGATGAATTGTATGATTTCTTGGGACAGAATCCATTCGTAGTAACTCAATTCACGACAAATGGCTTTCTAGATATACATGTTAGTAACAATGGAACAAAAACACTAACTGCTTCTTTCTACGATAGTGTTAACGGCCGAGATGAAGACACCTTTTCAATTGAAAAGCTGTAAGTGAATGAATGAATGAAGATGAATGAGTTATTTTGATTATTATTTCTCATTTGGAATAGGAACTACGCCTGGCACAGTTGGTATTTGATAATATATGGTTCCGTTCTTATCTTTAAACTCTACAGTCCCCTCTACTGTATTGAATTAAGGTGTGTGAGGAGTTTCCTTCAGTATCTCCGGGTAAAATCTCCTGGTTTTCATTGCTATCGATCAGGAAATGTGGTGATATTTCAGCCCTGGTCTTGAAATGCTTGAATACAAAGTCGAGCTTACCATCTTTATAAACCATAAACAAGTATGCGTATTTGGTATCATCAACCCAATCCCACCCAGAACAAGAGTAATGAGACCTTCCACCAGAGCCTGCGATGAACTTACCTTCGTTATAAGCTGAACAATGATTATCTGCGCCTATAGTTGTTGTCACGCCAATGCGATCAAATTCTTCCAGCATATCATTATCACACTCAAATGCTGGACTTTTTGATTTTGGTGAATCACACAGTGGCTTATGTGCAGTCGCAACAACAAATGTATTCCTGTCCACACTCTTCAAGAATTTTAATATTCTTCTTGAATCACAGGGTGGCTCAGTTGCCGTATGATTTCTATTACCATCACACTGTGTATTGATTCCTAAAATAGTAATGGCTCCAGCATGTAACTTCCAAAAGCCTTGTCTGGATGTGCCACCTGCACACAGGTTCCAATATAATTTTTCCAGTGCATCAGTCGCCTCTGCTTGTGAATCATGGTTGCCAATATCACACCTAACAGTAACACCCTGACTTTTAAGGTCTTCAATATGATTGGAAAAACATCCAACCGAAGGTCCATATGACATATCACCTAAAATAATAAATACATCCGGATTATCAGCTTTGATTGACTCAATAGTTGATATGCCGTTACTATTGCATGATATATCACCTACGAATGCGGCGGTTAATACCTCTTGTGCACTGGCATAATTGTTAGGAGCCACTGCAATGATGCTAAGAAACATACCTGTGTATACTAATGATAGTAATAATAACGAAGTATGGATACCAGAGAAATTATGAAAATTAAATATAGTCATAACAAGAAACTGCACCCTTGAAGGGCTCATAGTAATTCAGTTGACCATGGCTCACTTGATAATAAGGTACTGACCCTGTTGAATGTATCAATCCTTGCAGCATCTAATTTTTCACTTTAGTATGAACTCTCTTAGGGTCCAGTCCCATAATGATGGAATTTTTTACATGGGCTATTAAAACTTTTTACCCTGATGATCTGTATTTTACTTCTTAGAAATGATCCATGACAGGTTGACAAAAATCGCAAATTCATTGTTTAGTATTGAACCTCCGTCGATATACACTTTATGAATATTCATGCCATCATATTCACAAAGTTCTGCTCGACGAAAGGTTGAAGGAATGATATTTTTTTAATGTCAAGGGTGAGAAAATAAGCCCGACCTGAATTTGTTTCTTTCGTATATTTATGCAAACCTTAGTTGCCTATGCTCCGCCATTAAGAAATCTCGGCCAGATTCAATGAATGGTTATCTTAAAAAGTCGGCTAATAACAAAAGCCGAGTAATTGCTTATCCATTTTCTGGCACTAATCTTCTTGGTTTGTTCTTGTTTGTCATTAAATCTAATATTAACAAACGAATTTGGCTCTGCAGCAGATAAAATATGTGCAAAGCCCTGTAATACACCCGCGGTTATTGATCCTAATCTAAAGCTGGACATAATATATCAGGGAAACTTTACTCCTGGATTGCGCGAGCTAAACCAATTCACGTCAGTTACTCAATTTGCTTTCTTGGGAAATGATGATATTTTGCTATTAAATAAGAATGACGGAAAGGTCCAAAGAATCTTAAATGGTAAAGGATTAGCTGACCCGTTATTGGATGTTAATGTCACCAATCAATGGGAAAGTGGACTTCTTGGAATTGCTATTTCAAACAATACTGACAAAAAATATGTATTTCTATATTACTCAGAATCACCTAACGGCGACGTGAGCAATTCTTCAGGTATTGATAGCTCGTACAATAAACTTTACAGGTACGAGCTTATAAATAACAAACTTACGAACCCCAAACTCTTGTTTTCTTCGCCGTCCGCAAATCGCTATTCTCATATCGGCGGGAACCTACAAATTGGTCCAGATAACAATTTGTACCTTGCAATTGGTGAAATGCATGGAGACCAAAACAAAACCACAAGGACTATGGCTCAGAATAATAATGATGGGGTATTGCCAGATGGCAGGGCAGGTATACTTAGATTTACTCAAGATGGAAATGCAGTTGGAACCGGAATACTAGGAGAAATTCCCCCTCTTAACCTCTATTACGCATACGGAATCAGAAATAGCTTTGGTTTTGACTTTGATCCGGTTTCCGGCAAACTATGGGATACTGAAAATGGTCCTCAATCTGGTGATGAAATCAATCTCGTTGAACCAGGATTTAATAGTGGATGGAATAAAATTCAAGGTATGGGAGCACGTCAAAATATATCGAACACTGGAAAGTCAGCTCTCGAACAACCGCAAGGATTAGTCGATTTCGACGAAAGAGGCAAATATAGTGCCCCTGAATTTGTCTGGAAGAAAAGGACAGCACCTACCGCACTCAAGTTCTTAAATTCAGAAAAATTAGGAAAGGCATATCAAGATGATTTATTTGTTGCATCTTTTAATTTGGGCGAAATCTACGATTTTGATTTGAATGAAAATAGAACAAAATTGCTACCAACTAAGATAACTAATAATACTCTAGCAGAAAAACTGGAAGTTGCAAACGTAATGTTTGCATACGGACTAGGTAAAGTCACAGACATGGATGTAGGTCCAGATGGTAACTTGTATATCCTTTCAAAACATCTTGACACGCCGACAATTTTTAGAATATCTTCAGTAAATGGGACAAAATAACTCACAGCAATCTATTTTGCCGATGACAATAAAATGATATGTCTCTTATGAGCATATGAGCAATTAAATATTCTAATTGTGAAAAATAGCTTTTTCAAGGGGAATTACAAGGTTTTATTCCTTCCAATTTTTATCCAAGTGCAGTTATCCTATTTTCTTATTGAACTATTTGCTTTGAAGATTATCTTTCAAAAATTTCATAATCTTGTTCTCTATAATCCCTACTGCATCAGAGTCTACATCAAGTGACAGGCAGCAGATATGCCTGTTCCTTTGGATCGTCAATTGGAATTACTGCATCAATTGGAATTACAGCACGAGTAAGCTTCGCATATTTGCCGACTGAATATTGAAATGGTCCCAATTTGGATGTGAAATCCTCTCTCATTGCAGCCCTAGTAACAGCCTGGATCGCGTATTGTGCCGTTTCCTCCTTGGTCATAAGAGGATTCAAATTAGCCCTATAATCCTCAGCAATCAGCTTACCAAGACCATTTGCAATAGCTGCAAACCTTATAGATTCATCAAGTGCGAGAATGCCTTTACAGAGAGGACTGGCTCATAATAATCATTATGAATTGCTTCTATTTCTCTTTTCCATGAACTATCTACAACAATAAGTAAAACTGGCTGGTTAGACTACTAGTGGCTGTTGTTACGAATGTATTCTATAACTAATAATCAAAAAATTCGTAAATCTATGGATCATATGCTCTACATAATTTAACTAGTTCCAACGGAATTCGTTCAAGTCAGGAAATACTCTGTCAATAGCAACAAATGAGTTTCCTCTAATCTCACCATTGGGAAAATCCTCTGTATGAACAACAACGAACACTTTTCCGTCATCTACCATCTTGTGAAGATGTGGTAAAGAGTTACCCTTTAATGGTCCATTAAGATCGTGTTTAGTTACACCACCAAGACCGACAGTCCCAGTTGTCTCTATTGGCCCAAATGTTTCTGATACCTTGAACTGCTTATTGGATTCTCTTGCTTCCTTCAATAAATCTAAAACTCTAGTGCATTCCCATTCGGGGTTGAATAGTAAAGGTAGACACCAGTAACGTTGTGTATATTATCTAGATTGACATTGTATATGAGCCTTGTAGAATCATCATCGAATTTTAAACTAACAAAACCAATAGCATCTGTACTGACAGCCGGTGTTTGCTGATCTCCACTAAGAACCATCCAATATCGATCCAACTGTCCGTAAGCATTTTCAACTACGGCAGAATACGCCAATAGAAGGGAAAAAACTGATGCAACGACTATTAGATCTTGAAGTTTCATGTTGGAGTCATGACCGACAGGTTATATATTTTATCAGCCGGGACCCTAAAAAATTTTATTGTCCTTTGGCAACGAATTCAACAAATAGATTGGTAGCAGAAACTGACCCCTTTCTCAAATGGGATTGGCAGTGTACATATTCTTGATAAGAGGAGAAATCGTTGGTTCAATGTCCACAATTTGTCAAAAAAATAGGTGGGCCAAGATTATGCATCAAAAGCAAACAACCGAGGTCCCTGGCCCACCATTCGAGGGAGTTGCAAGATGCTAGCGATGAATATACTGTTCAGAGTATATGAGGGGTAGCACCCTTGAGAGCGGGCCTCCCCCTCTTTCTGGTTATATCTTCTTTAAATTCGGAGTCATATCATTGATGTGAATGGGTAGAACAATTCCATCATTCAGAATTGCAGCAGAAATGGAGCGAGTAAAATGGAGACCATTTAGATTATTATTGAATAAAAAAGATAGAAAACTGTTTGACGAAATGTTCTCCTATGTTAGATTTCATAATTCGGCCTGTATGATGGCAGCCAGGCCTTTAGTGTTTCATTCCGTAATGATATCAATTTTGTTTCAGCATTACAAGCAGTTAAGAAAACTGGGAGGCGAAATCAAGAAAAAAAATTTTCAGACCGCAATAAAAATAATGACCGACGGAAATATCACCCTCGACAATTGGATCTAAATTTCAAAAAAGTTGAAAATTGAAGAGAGAAGAAGAGTTGATGCAATATAACACGTTTGATTTCATTGGTGGAAGATCTAAATCTAACATTTGAGCCATTTTCTAAAATCATTAATAATGCTTGCAGGAAAAAATAAATAATAGCCCCCAATTACAAAAAATTTAAATATCCCACATTCGAATAATTTTGCGCTACATTGGATCGACAAAAAAACTCTCCAGTGTTTGTGGCAGTTGTAGATGACGAAATTGATCTTGCAAGTTTATTTAAAGAAGCCTTGAGTCATATCGCTAACGTGCAAGCATTTGGCTTTTCTGACCCAAATTTGGCATTAGAGCATTTTCGAATCAATCACAGAAACTACCGATGTATTATTTCAGATTACAGAATGCCATCAATGAATGGTATAGAATTGCTGAACAAGGTGAAGGAGATTGACGGAGGAGTTTCAAGAATATTGATAAGCGCATTCGAAATTCAAGACGAAATATTCAAGTCCGCTAAGTGCATTGATAAATTTTTACAAAAACCAGTACGGATTACGGATTTGATCGTACAAGTTCAAAAGTGCCTTGACCCTTTAAAAATTGAGGAATCAAATCGAGAATAGAGAAACCTACACTCTAAGATGAATGTGTAATAAGTAATATTGCATACTCCTTCTCATGGACTCGTTAACATATTACGATTCCGGAGGTGAGCATAGCAATAAACGGGCTCGAGAAGAAGAAGTTTCAGACAGCCTAGTAAGTGTCCCAATAGGCCATCATTATCTAATTCTATATTCTAATTTAGATATGATGAGAAAAGTATATTCCAAATATGTTAAGGGCCAGATCGAAAATGCCCCAAATTCTGTTATTGCCTTATTGCCTTACTATGATAGCACTGATAAGGTAAGAGAAGTACTCGAATCAATGGGTATCAACGTAAAAGAAAATGAAAGGCGGGGCGCTCTTGTCATTGTAGATATTGAGAATGTAATCACCAATCCGTATTTCAAGGGCCCAGACATCGAAAGACTACGCGGCTTTACAAAAGAACTTGAAAATAAGTATGATGACAGAACTATTTTCGTAATAGCCGACATGTCAGTATTTCATCACGTGAAAAAAGCATCGGAACTATTGGAATATGAAAGGACCTTGCACAAAGACCTCAAAGTAGAAAAATGGAAAGAGTTGTGTTTCTATAACGAGCGTGACTTTGATATTATGTTTACAAGGGAACAGACCGAAGAACTGTTGGCATACCACAAAGACAGAGTCATTACAATCTAGCTGTTGAACATGCTAGTCAATTAATGGATGTCCAGTTTAATCTTTAGCTGCAAGACCCTTTTAATCCCGCCTGAATACTGGATCTTAGCTCTTGTCACGTATTTCTGCGATCTTTCTAACCTTTCGTTGATAATTTTTACTTTTTAGAATTTTCTAAACTTAAGCACCCCCCTATGTTATACACTTCATAAGTTGATAATAGAGAAAAGTGAAATTAAGAATAAAATATGGATAGGATTCTATTAATCAGCTGTCTGTTTGTTGTCGCACGAGGACCAGGAGACATGGATTGGAAAAGTGATCATGTGTGTCGATCTCAATGCGTTTTATCCATCATGCGAAGAATTACGAGACAATACTCTAAAAGGGAAGCCTCATGCAGTAATAATGACAGACCAAAGGGAAGGTGAAATAAACAAGGGCGTAGTATCTTCGTGTTCTTATGAAGCAAGAAAATATGGTGTCCGATCTGCAATGCCACTTTCACAAGCTGTATCTTTGTGCCCCAATTTAATTCGTCTCCCAGTTGACATCAGCTATTACAGCCAAGTCTCTAAAAGAGTAATGAAAATACTTGAACGATTTGCTGACGTCCTAGAACAAGCAAGTATAGATGAGGCCTTTTTGGACTGCACATTTAAAAGAGCAGAAATTGAACCAGAAAATTATGCTATGAAGATAAAACAAGCAATCAAAGAGAAATGCGGCTTGTTGTGTTCCATTGGAGTAACGACAACTAAATCTTCAGCAAAGATTGCATCAGACTATCGCAAGCCTGATGGCTTGACTGTTGTATATCCTTACAACTTAACCAAGTTTCTGGAACCTCTCGAAGTTGGTTTGGTTGCAGGAATAGGCCCTAAGACACAGGAACGATTAAAAGAATTGGGGATAATTACGCTTGGCCAGCTTGCAGCGACAGAGGTGCGTAAACTGGTCAAGACATTTGGAGCAAACGGAGCTTGGATGTGGAATGTAGCAAACGGCAAAGATATCGATCCTGTAGTTGTAAGGGGTGATCATATTTCTCTGAGTACCTGAGAGCACTTTGAATAGACACATAACAGATAAGGTCAAAATTGCAGAATTTCTAAATGGACTTGTCGATGAAATTTATGAAAGAGCACAGAGAGGAGATTATTTATTTCGCACAATAGGAGTTAAACTAGTAAGAGCAGATTTTACGATAGAAACCAGAGAAACTTCTTTTCAAGATTTTCAGAACAGCAAAGAGTCGATATCTTCTGTAATCAATACTTTATTGGATAGATTTTCGTATTCGGATGACCAACCAGCTGTAAGAAAAGTTGGATTAAAGCTTAGCAACTTGATTAGAGGCTATGACTTGACGCAAACTAGAGCAGTTCAAAAAACAATTCCTGAATACTTTTAGTGCACAATTTACTTCAAATGGGGCATCAATGAATTGCTCCTTGATCATTCAGGCCGACTGGAACAAGAAATGGCTCAAGTTGGCACTGCAGTCAAATTCGGCATATGAGTGAGGGGATATAGTAACTACTGTCAAAAAGGATTCCAGTTTAATTATGAGTGTAGAAATATGTTACCAAAAAAAAGAAAGAAAGTGGGTATTCTTACTGTCCGAATGGAGTTTGAAGATCTGACCCTGCAAATGCTTCTGCTGCGTTTGGATCGTTGTCTTCAAATGGTTCTTCAGTCACTACAAATTGTGTGTACGTGTAGGGATTGACTAAGGTTTCTTTGTAATGTAATGTTCCGTTCTTTTGGAATTCTCCAAGAGACAATTTGTAATCCGAACCGCCTGCATCTACAAGCCACCCTTCGAATACATTACCCTCTGCTGGAGGTGCAGTCATATTTGCTACAATATCTACTGTATGTTCTTCAGGTGTAATTGTCACAGTTCCCATTTTCTCTCCTCCAGTGGCTTTACCTGCAGTTGCCTTAGTTACGTCCATAGTTTGTTGAGCGTGCGCCATCGGAAGCCCTATGCTTAGTGTTGCAGTAATGCCTGCTGACATTATCAGTACAAGCATCATAAGTTTGTATGTCATCACTATTGAATAGTAATAATAGTTAATATCCGTTATAGATTAATAGAATGCTAATTTGCAACTATGCCTTTTTTAATTCATACCTATGTTACCATGGCAATGCACTAAAGATACGCTTTAAAGAATTACATTACGAATGAGTAGTGGCATTAGGTAATTATATGAATTTTTTAACTAAAGGGCATTAATTGAACTATATTATCTTACACTCGCGTAGCAACGCCAATAAAGGTAAAAAAAAGTGTCAAGAAAGTAGGAAAAGATTAATCGACTTTCTCTTTAATTTTTTCTTTATCGTATTCTGTGCCTAAATCTCTGTCTGGATCCTCAATTTTCTTACCCACAGCTTTTGCTCCAGCTTTGACCTTATCTCCGAGATTCTCTAAATCTTGTTCAGTATCGCCTTTAGTATCTACTTTCGTTTCAGATTTTACTTCAACTTCGTCTGTCATCATTCAATTATAGTATTACATAGTTTATATCTATGGCAGACTCAGTGCCGTAGTCATGAAAATTGAAAAATTAGGTATTTATTAGGATAATTCAATCGCGTACTGTTAAATATAGAGATAAACGTTCTTCTTACCATATAACTTTGCTAAAAACTTTGACGCGAAAACTGCTAGGTCGGGGGTACAAGAATATTGTTGGTGTAGGAGTCGATGGTTCATAGCCGTGCATTTATTTAAAAAAGAACTGGATCATTTTTAGATGGAAGAAAATGTTACTTCAGGAAGCTCATGGATAATGATGTCAGGTTACATTATCTACTAACTTCTTACCATATCTTTCTCTTTGAGCCAAACACATGTAATTTTCGCACAATTAAATTTATTGCTAAATAAGAGAACAACGATGCTATAAGGGATGCAATTGTTGCTGCCTGCACAGGTTGATAATCCATTCTCAGTAGCTCGAGCAGAATGAGGAATCTTGACACATTATTGACAATATCGAATATAGAATCAGCAAATATCATCTTCTTTACTATTTCTTTTAGAACAGGAATGTTCAGCTTACCAGTAAATCTTTTTGTATATCTCTTCCTATTATCAAAATGAAAAAGAAATACAAAGGTAATTTTAGAGAATATGAATCCCGATATTACTGTTACAGCTGAGTTTGTGAAATCGTTTGACGAATACTTCGTAGACACATATGCAACCACAAGACTAACAATAAACCCCACGATGCCTGAAAGAAGTAGGTTCTTATTGAGAGAAATTGTACTACGATACCTTACATAGAATTTTGTAAGGAATTTAGCTTTATTTGCCATCAGATTCTCGTTTCAATATTTCCAGTAATAGTATATCAGGCATGATATAAAAAAATATCATGCAAAAAGATACATTAACTTGTCTACCATTTACCAAGTTTTCTTATGAATTGAGGCCGTCTACTGAGTTCTTGTAGACTGACTATATGTTGCAAGTCTGGTCCCGTCGACTCGAAAATATGTCAAATTAGGCTCCCTGAATAGTGAAGTCACAATTACATTGCATCACAATTGTTCTACAAACATCTCACTTAATAGCAACTCGTGCTCATAGTATATGATGGTATATCATGGAAATGGTGGAAAGATGACGCTAAATATCACCTAATATACGCAAATTTATGGCCATTGTAGACGATGAAGTTATCAGTGATTGTATCCCCAAATCGTGTATTATTAAGTATAATATCATATCTTTCTTGCTAATTGTGATGGTAGTCTAATGTTATCTGATTCTAGAAATAAGAAACAAAAGAGCATCCACGCATGTAGATAGAGTTAATAGCGTTGAGGTTAATGTATAGTGTATGGCGAAACACGTAATCTCGACAATGGAGATCCTGCATCTTATCTAACAGAATTATTAAGAATATCAATCCACGTGATATTCCTTTAGACAAAACTGATTTTGAGATAATTGCTCTTTTGTGTTCAGGCAGAGATAATAGGCAAATATCAACCCAGCTAAAGATTCCTCTCAGTACCATACAACGCAGAACCAGAAATATCCTCTCAAGTGGAGTTGTTAATGTGGAAATCCAACCCAACTTCCAGAGACTCGGATTAAAGAGAGGATCACTCCATGTTAATCTATACGATGGCGACATCAAAAAAAGGGTCACGCAGCTGTCCAAGATGGATGGGATGATATCTTCATCAGTTCAAATAGGCAACTCTGATGTAGTTAGTGATTACGCTTATGAAAATAGCGATCAACTAATGGATACAATTTCGAACATAAAACATATGGAAGGGGTTGATGGAGTTAAGTGGTCAGAAGAAGTATACCGAGTCCCCATTGCTTCTGAAAATATCCTAAGCTCTTTTAAGAAGGTATGGAGCAATAGCAACAATAGTAATATCACACACGGGAGTCACAACAACAATAAGTACAATAACGATAAGAATAACAATTCAAAGATAAATAATAGGAATACGAAACATTTCTACTAACACTGAATGTTCCTCTACTTTAGGAATTACTCACTAGGGGACTGTTCTTTATTTAAGATTGAAATCCAACATGGAACTACAGTAAGAGCCATCCTGAAGGAAGAGCAAGTCATCTGGACTTGTGTACTAAGCTAGCAAAGACAAATGCTGCCTCGGCGTAGTCTCCCTTCCTTTTTTGCAAGATTTCTATTTTGACTTGTAAGACTGTTTAATCGCTTGTTGTGCTTGTGTGTGCACTGAGCATAGGTATGTATTATGTAGGGCATTTCGTAGGCAGATAACAGGGTACTTATGAAGCATATCAAAAAGCAGGAGTTACGGATCAGATTGTATAAAGCCAGTGATAGGCAGACAATTGCCAAGCGAGTTCCCTTTTTTATCATCAGATTTGGCTGCGGGTTTCTCCTTCCTTCTTAGCCCTATCCAAGTAACTTTCATACTCTTTTAAAGTATCCAGTTGTTTCTTGTATGTAGCAGTTCTGCCTCTAATCTCCTTTACTTTTCGGACTGCCTGTTGTGCTGTTAAACCTTCTTTCTTCATAAGGTATGCTGACAAGACTGTCCCGGTCCGTCCACTTCCTCCATTACAGTGAACTATTACAGGTCTTCCTTTTGTTATTTCAGTGTCAATGTAAGTAACTAACTCACCAAGTTCCTTTACAGGGGGCGCGTTATGGTCTTTAACTTGTATATGCCTATACGCAATTCCGCATCCACTTGTAAACCATGTGGATTCGAGAGGAAATTCTCTAATTGTAACTACACTTTTGATTCCATGGCTAGCAGCCCATGCTAATTGTGAAGGGGACATTAAACGTCCACTAGCAGCGAGCTTACCCTCAATAATCCATCCAAATCTGTATGGACTTTTGGCAACGGTACTACGTAGGTATAGATAGATATCTCCTAATCGTCCCATTCGTGTTTATCCTATTTACTAAACTAGATTAATATTTGCTTGTTTGCTCTTTTAATGAAGTGTTTTTGCTATTAATAACAAGGTACTTGTGGTTTCATGTTTAGGCTATGTATGGATTGAAATCACCTTCCTGTACGTTACTGACTAATGGATAAATGACACAAGGATTTTATTGTCCAATATGCAGGTTGGCTTGGTTCGAAGATTGATTCAAAGTGGAAGGTGGGAAAGGAACTGTAACCCACCTACCACTTCGTTAACTGTAATTACAACATGTACACTATGAAATGTATCAGTGGAAAGTTGGCTTTAAAAGAAAAGATAAGAAAAGAAAGGAAAAGTACTTACTTTGCTCCTATTCCTTCCTTAATTTCTCCGCTTATATTACCAAGTACGTCCGCTGCACCTGAACCGACGCCCTTCAAAGCTTCGCCTGTTTTATTCAGCGCAGTTTGTCCAGCATCAGTTACATTCTTACCGAGTTCTCCCACTGTAGCATTCACTGACTCGCCTGTTTGATTCATAGCACTAGAGGCATTTTGTCCAAGCTCTCCCATGGTTTGATTGGCTGATGCGCTCATATTTCCAGCAGTGTTTGACATATTTGTAGTGACGTTCTGAGCTGAGACGCTGCTTGTAGCTGTTGCGACAAATAAAATCGACAAAGCTATTCCGATTATTGAGATTTGATTTTTCATTATACTCAATTTAGCAGAATGCCTATTAAAGATTGTGTATTCTAACAATATTATTCGCCTCTTTGATCGATTATAGTCATCATAAGAGTTATACACTTTGCAAAACAAAGTATGACTATTGCATATTCTTAACGCCAATCCTGGATTTGGGGCTCCAATGACCAAAGAAGGAGTCGTTGATTTCCTGACTAATAGCAAATTGAATTTGCACTTGTCGACATTAGATGAAAAAGGAGATCCAAATATACATCCTACGTGGTTTTACTATGACTCGGCTGCAAACAAATTATACATTGGAACTTCGAGGCAATCAAGAAAGGTATCTAATTTAAAAAATCATGATACAATTTACTTTTGTATAGATGAACCAAATCAACCATACAGAGGTGTACGAGGAAAAGGGAAGGTGACAGTACATGAGAATGTAGATCATAACGTACCCATTGAAGAAAAAATTGTTGTAAAATATTTAGGAGATCTTGAAAATCAGGGAGCAAAGATGTTAATGGATATGTCCAGAAGTGGGAATGCAGTTATCATCGAGATTACTCCAAGTTATTTTTCAACATGGGACTATAGCAAAGGTTCAGATGGCTTGGTGTAAAAGTTTTTAACTTGCCATCTTAGACATCTAAGACTTGTGAATAGATTCAAGGGCTATAGTTGCAATCACTGTGGCACATCATTCAATTCGGAAGCTGAGCTAGAAGATCATGCGCGTACTTTGTGGCATAGAATATAATGGTAGTAACAATTTATGTAAACGTGGACATGTACGCGCATACACGCGCCTGCAGTAAATATGATTTAAAATATTAGGTTCGCATTTAGTGGACACCCACCCCTCACGCCTATTTGATCTGCAATGTATACTATAACCACATAGATTCAAGCTTAACGAATTCTTCAAATTGTGAGATTCATGAAAAAGAAAGGAGCAAGCCAGGGACCAGAGAGTAAGAGAATAAATTTTTTATTACTTAGAAGTAAGTTATAGGATAACGCAATGCCATTTCAAAATCCCCCTTTATGGGTATGGGCTATTATCGCAGCAGGTAATGATAGCCAGTAAGTTCATCTATAGATGGTATTCCACAAAGAAACTAGCAAAACAATGTCAAAGATGGCAAATGCAATAGTTTGTGTTACTGATAGGAAACCCAAAGGCACAATTCCCACCCTCTATGCCTCCCCTCCCTCTCAATAAAGTGCTTCAGACCTTAAATTCTAATATTATGCCTATTAATCAATGTCAGCAACAACAATACAAGCGGAAGCATCTAAACCGCTAAAAAAGATGCAAGAATGCAACAAGTGTAAGAATGCTGGATTCCCTAACCAGTTGATCACTTTTGAAAAAGCAGGGGAAGTCAGTCTCAGTGGAAAGACAATATGGAGACTTTTGGATGAGAATGGACAGACCCATATTCACAAGAACGCAGTGCAAAGTTCAGTAAATGGTAATTCACTGTACAAAAGACGAAAAGTAGTGGACATATCCACAGTTACCGATCTAGAGGAAGCAAGACAGCTGATTAAATTAGGATGGGAATACAAAACCGTATTTCCTGCGACGCTTGAAAATACGCCACACTATGTGCTCGTAAAGAGAGAATAAACGCATCGCATCGATGAAATAACATACCTAATTATTTTTCATCTATTGCCTAATACACCAGCGACTATATTTTCGGAAGATTCCAAAACTCCATTGAAAGCCCTGCGCCATCGATATTGAGCCTAAATGACTCTGTTTTTGATATTGGAATTAACTCCATTTTATTACTGCCACAAGCAGGACACTCCGTAGGGCTATAACTAGAAAGATTTGAAGCGCACCAAAAGCAGGAATTACAGATCATGAAGTCGGCTTGGCTATATTTCCTTATAGTGTTTGATTCTTGATTTTGTCTCATTCTTATCATTTTGAACTGATTACCTCAAAGGCTTAAACTTGTACTAATTAACGACCTTCCTTCCCTGACAGAGTTCAGACTATTTATTTGCTTGGTTAAGGAAAAATCTATTACATTGACCTGATCATAAGAACTGTAAGAAGGGTTACCGCCATTTTAATGCATAGACAGCATGTAGAATAGTTAAAGAAATTTATAATATGTTAATTGAGACTGTACAAAGAGTAGGTGAGGAAGCATAGATGTCACAATTAAAGTCATTTTCTGGAAAGATTTGCATTTCATGTTCTAAATCTTCTTTCATTTTACAAGATCACTAAAATAACTTATTCAAGCTCTGGTACATCCATTCAATGCGATACTTACGTATGCCCTAGTTGTGGCCTTGTGATTGAATTGCGGAATATTAGTCAGATATCAAGTATGCCTAAACCAGAGGCTATTCCAACAATAGGAAGCCCTTTAGCTAATCTATCCCTTGAGCAATCAACCAATCGATTAAAGATTCCCTCACCCTTATCTTGATTTGTAGTGTTTCAGATGCCTCAAATGAAATTGTTTGGGGAACTGTGTAGTTAACTCCTTCTCTTAAATGAATTCTAGCTATAGTTTCCGCAAGTATAGGTCCACGGGTTCGAATCCACTCTGAGAATAGATCATTATCCATTAATTTTAGGTTCTACTCTAACAAATTTCTTTATGATCAGACCTTTCTTCATCACTGATGAAGTTGTAATATTTCTTCATTACCAAATTAGAGTCTATAGTTCCAGGTAGTATTGAACTGGTCTTAAACTAACCGAACCAATAGATTAAACACATTTGGGTAAAGTTGTGAATTGAAAGGAAACGGGGCTTGATTACACTTTCATTTTCTTGGCATTACGAAATAATATTGATTGAGATAGTCTCTAAAGTTAATTTTGATTTTATTTGAAGGAAAAACCAAAACAGAAAGAATTAGTACTAATACAATTGTATCACACTTAACTGTATGGAGTAATGAATGCAAGTGACAATTCATTCAATAATAGCTCAAACATTCACTGTAGGAGCGAGAGAAGCCCAATTTCTGGTTCAAGATTTTGCCGTAATCATGATTGTTGCGGCCGTGATGCTACTCATTACTCACAAGCTGAAACAACCTATGGTGATAGGCTATATTATTGCAGGAATGATTATTGGCCCGTATACTCCACCTTTTAGCATGATCCATGACTTAGGCTTATTGAATAATCTTGCGGAGTTGGGAATAATTATTCTAATGTTTGTAATAGGAACTGAATTTCCAATTGCAAAACTCAAATCCGTAGGTAAGACCTCACTAGTGATTGCGCTTACTGAGTCATTGGCAACTCTGACCATAGTATTCTTTGTATCTCAAACATTAGGCTTCTCTTACTTTGATTCATTGTTTCTTGCGTTGGCAATGTCGATTACTAGCACAATCGTGACCATAAAGGTCCTGGAAGAACTTGGAATCATAAAGGAAAAGTCATCAGTAATTATCCTAGGTATGCTCATAGTGGAAGATGTCCTGGCAGTAACTGCATTAGGTGTTCTACAATCAATAGCAGTAGAGGAGATATCAGCCATTGAGTTAGTCATCTCTCTGGCCATTGTAGCAGGCTTTATTGGAGGCATATTAATCCTCGGTTCAAGATTTTTGCCACATATAATAGATAAGGTAGCTAGGACCAATGATTATTCTGTTCTTCTTATAGTAATACTTGGGCTGGCTTTTGGGCTTTCATTCGCGGCAAGTGAACTTGGTCTCTCTGTAGTAATAGGAGCTTTTTTGGCTGGCGTATTGGTAGCTGAGTCTGCGAGTGCACCAATAGCGAGGGTTGTTACGGTTCCGCTAAGAGATGTTTTTGCGGCAATATTCTTTGTATCCGTGGGCGCCCTTATGGATATCTCGAAGATACCAATTTACATAATCCCAGCAATAATTCTCATTCTAACCTCCTTTGCCACGAAATTTTTGATAACTGCCTTCATGCTTAGTAAAATAGGTCACAACGGGACAACTGCAATCAGAACTGGTCTGGGAATATCTGCCGCAAGGGGAGAACTGTCACTGGTAGTAGGAAAGGCGGGACAGGATCTAGGTGTAATATCTTCATTCATTTTACCTATCCTTGGAGTGGTCACAATAGTAACGACATTTGTAACGCCTTACATCTTGAAAATGGGAACGAGACTCAACATTTCAGCTTCTGATACGGGAGCCAAAAGTCGGTAAACTACTCGCCATACATTGCACAAGGTGGAAGGAATATCGGGACACAAGTTCATTCATGTTACCGATGACGGAGCAATGAAAATAGTACAATATTCATAACTCCATTTAATGAAGATGGGATGGAAAGTAGCAGCCTACGCGTCTAATTGATATAGGAAGATTTTTTTCAATTCGGCTAAGGAGAAAAAGAAGTAATCCAAAAATCATCTGCTAAAGACGATTTTAAATAAATGTTTAATATTCAACTGTCGACAATATCATCGACCGTTTCTTCCTCACCGTTAGGTCTATGACCTTCAAGTTGTTCTAAACATATGGTAAAACCAACATGTGCACATTCGTCGGATTTACAGTAATTGCAGAATGGTATACCTCCGGTCAATTTAACATCAATTTCCATTGATAAGGAAGTATCGTAAAGGACAGTATGCACATCGTTGACAAATTTTTTTAAAACTATTGGATTATCTGATGTGACAGACTTCTTATCAGAAGAACCCATCCATTGCATGAACGCTTCAGTCCCATCATCTATTGTTTCGCACCTCTGACTATGGCTATTGCTGTCTGGAGGTTCATTTAGATTCGAATTATTCTCTTCACCTGAGTTTTCTTGATTTTGATTCAAATGACTTTGCCTATTTCTATTGTCTGGTGGTACTGATTAGGAACACATACATCTTATTTTAACATATTGTCAGGCTAATTCGATATGAACCGATTCCATGATTAATTGTGATAATTACTAGTATTACATGCAAAGTTTTTATCTTTAGTGAAGATTAATGAAAAATTTATCTACTACATTAATAGTAGATAAAATGTGAATAAGGCTAAAAAAAGATTCATGCAGTACAATGATGAGACTCTAGAGCACATGAAACGCTATTACAAGATCCAAGACCATGAATCATTATTGCGATTTATCAAGCTTAACGGGCTCAAGATAGACGATAATGAATTGGAATCATAAGTCAGTTTTATGCAGTTGAATAATCTTTGTGCCAAAACTTTGTATCATTAACAAATCATGTGCTTTTCAGCGACAAACAAGATTATAAATAATCTACTTGTGGCCGCAACAGACAATAGAAAAGCCTACTACGAGAAAACCTACGATAAGCGTAGTAAATTCTCTATCTGCAATTTCAATTTCACTCTATAGACTAACAAAAAAGGAGGAAGAGGATCTTGTCGCTGCAGAACCGATCTATTAATCAATCTAAACTAAACCCAAATGATCTGAGATAATTTCATAAAGAGCCGCTCGATAGCAGACAACTTGACACTCGCCTGACCCCATGGAAATGGTTCAGAATACTTTGTTACTACAATTTTTAAGACATTATTCAAATAGTCCCTTATTGGATTATGAGCTGGTGCATCAGGACCCTCGTCACTGACATCCCAGCTTCCATTAATTGACCTGACATTCATTTCCCACATGGTATGTGCGCGACCTGCAGGATTATAACTTCCACCGAATTTTACATATTTCGTCCAGTTCCTTTTTTCATTTTCCAATACTACTACCATCTGCTTTGCATGTAGCATTTCGTATTTTACCGCATTATCCTTGTCTTCAAAGTAAAATTGCCTAGTCTCCACCACTGGATTGTCGCGCAAATAATATGCATAATACTTTGATGCCTCTTCAATAATCAGGTTTTCTTGCTTTTTTGGAAAGATGACATGAATTTTCTTTGAGTTGTCATCAATATTAGTACTAGATGAATCATTACCAGGAGCGTAGTGGCGGTGCGTGCCAGTCCTTGACCTTGACCTTGACCTTGACCTTTTCAACCTAGCCCTTAATCTTTCAGCTGCAACCACAAGAGCCCTAGCAATCCTGTCATCCGAAAAATATGGGGCCATGATATATACCTCCTTCAGATCTTGATGGTTTAACAATGAAATATATTCATGCTGAGCATCCTGAACATAGCCAGGGAAATTCATACAAACCTTCATGTTCACCAAGCCTCTAGATATGCCGTAATTTTTCTCGTATATTCGTTGCAGCTTTTCTTTTGTGATCCAGTTATTTTTTGATACCGCCTGAAATTGCGGAGTCTGATTGTTGATAAGCAATAGTGCTAAAATGGTAATGATGCCTACTAATGGACCTTCGATTAGGTCCATCTCGTCATATAGTATCTCTCTGAATTGGGACTCGATACCTATTCCTCCGCAGAACGCTGCGATTTCATCGAATATCCACAATTTAACATGGTTGGCTGCAAGAAAATCACTTGAAAGCGGATTCCAACTATCGTTTACGTACACTTTTATTCCATCTTTCCTCATGTTATTAATCATAGAAATTGTATTGTTCTCAAAAGCCGTAAATTCAGCTTTTTGCTCTGGCTTCTTACTCATAAGATAAGAAACAAAGCCATCTATCAGTAGGCTAATATTGAGTTCAGGATTTCTCCGTTTTCTACTAATAAGCTTGTTACTTACTTCAAGGCCATAGTCATCAGCTTTAAATCCAAGCTCTACTCCAAATATGCTTTCTTGACTCTTTTTGTCTAACCAGTCGTAGAACCCATTATCTGAAATATTCCAATGCTGATCACTGGGCGCTCCGTTCATAAATGGTATTATGCTATTTCCTGCTATGCTTCTTATTTTAGTAATCTGGGCAATATCGGATCTTGTTACCCGGCTTTGAGAGCTGACTTTTCTTACAGATATGTCTAACGGTTACCAAAAGTGAGCCTTCTACGTCTGAGCGACAAATTTAATGCCCTTAATATATCTCCAATAATAGGAACAACTCTAATGCGGTCACTGAATTCTTCAGAAATTGCCTATACACGATCATCGTCATATATTTTTCTCTCATCCGCCGGTTGCCCAACTAAATTTCTCTTTAAGAGAGTTTTCGATCTCGCCTTCTTTATTAACTGTGATTCCAGAACAGAATACTCTGAAATGTTCCTGTCTCTGTTGCGCTATGATTGTTCTGGATTGTTTGCAGGAGAAAAGTTGTCATGGGTCTTGAACAAAGATGTGTAAATATTCTTGAATTCAAAGATAAGATAAGTGTTGGGTCAAAATGAGTCCTGTTGCCGTCTTTGTTCAATAATCAATAATTCAATACTTGCTAAAAATGAGATACACAGATATAGAGCAAATCATCTCTTAGCTATACTCTTTTGCTAGTTGAAATCCTGCTATTAGCCTATAGAAATCTTAAGGCGTCAATTGACAAGGTTTTCTTGATTTGGCAGGTGGTTTTTCCCGTGGTGTACATTTTTGTAGCAGGTTATGCATATTCAGCGCTCATTGGAGGACAAGGAGTAAAATTTGGCGATATACTAGTTACCTATCCTGCATACCTGACGGCAGGTATGATTGGTTTTAACGTAATGAATAGCAGCACTGTAGCTGGTAGTATTATTTGGAATGATAAGAGGAATGGAATGTTCCAGCAATTATTGGTTATGCCATTTACCAAAATGCAGTACATTATCAGCAACCTACTAACAATTGTTCTAATGGGTCTGGCTAGCGCAGCTCTGATAGTAATAATCGGCATGCCAACTATGCTAGCTAATGCGAATCCTACATTCTGGAGCATACTATATACAATCTATGCACTCATAATTGGTGCCATATTTTTTGGCTCTTTCACTATTATAATCTCTACAAAGCTGAAAAGTAGCGAAGGATTTAACGTGATTAGTAACGGTGTCTTTTTGTTTTTCGCCTTCGCTAGTTCAGCCTTCTATCCTGCCCAGGGAGTTCCCGAACCACTTCGGACTGCTTTTTATATTAATCCGCTTACGTATATAGTAGATATTAGTCGAGCAGGGATCTTTTCCCAGATAACTCAATTTACCAATATTCAAGTTCTTATAATTGGCATAGTTGCTATTTGTGCATTTCTAATAGCGACAATATCCATCGCAAGAATGAAAATTTAGATTCTCTTTACCTGCATTACTTAATTACCTACTTTGAGAGTTCATTTCTCTGGTTTACAATAGTTAGGAAGACATCTTCTAAGGACGGGGGGTTGATTGAAATGCTTTCGATTTGGATATTATTTTTAGAGAGGGTCTTGATCAATTCAACTATAACTTCCTCTGGGTTATCTGCCTTAACCGAGAGCGTGTGGGTACCAGTAATCTCTATTTGCGATCTGGAAATTGCAGTAGTAGCGGCAGCAATCAATTCTACTACAGATTTGGCTAAATCAACTTTTAACCCAAGTTCAATATTCTTGGCTATACCATACTTCTGCTTCAGGCCTCCAGGCGTGTCGAAAGCTATGATCCTGCCCTTATCAATAATAGCTATTTCGTCGCAAAGATATTCTGCTTCCTCCATGATGTGCGTAGTAAAAAAAACGGTCAAACCAGATTTTACTTGGTTCTTGATATAATCAAGTAAGCTGCGTCTTGCTGCAGGATCCAAACCCACAGTTGGTTCGTCCAAAAATAACAGGTCCATGTCATGCATAAATTCTCGCGCAACTTGAACACGCCTTCTTTGACCAATGGAAAGTTCATCGTTTTTAGTATTCTTTATTGATTCTAAATCAAAAGTATGAAGAATTTCTCTGAGCTTCCGTTCCCTTTCTGAGGATGCAACCTTCCACAATTTACTATACAGTTCTAACGATTTTTCGACTGTCAAGTTAGCCTCAAAACTGGGTTGTTGAAACACAACACCAATCCTTTTCCTGATTTGAATGCCATGCTTGACAATGTCATCGCCGAAGATGGATACCTTTCCGCTGGTGGGCTGTGTAAGGGTAGTTAGAACCTTGATTGTTGTAGTTTTGCCAGCACCATTGGGTCCAAGAAAACCAAATACCTTTCCGTATTTGACATTAAATGAGACACCATTTATTGCATGTATCGCTTTTCCGTAATCTTTCCTAAGATCCTGCACTGAAATGCAATACTCATTCTGTCTAGCGGCCAAATTCACTAATACTGTTAAGACAACTGTATATCTACGTTTAATACAACTATCACCGTTTCGCCATCGAAGTTTACGAACCCGAAGAACAAAATTTTGGGCCTGGTTGAAAGGAATATAAAATGGCCTTACCATAAACTATGTGCCCGCGCTAATTATTGACGAATGGAAATACAGCCTTAAAATAATTTGTTGAATATTCATTGTCATGGGAGATACATTCGACAAATTGAAAGCAGGAGCCAAAGCTGTTGGCGAAAAAGTCACACATCCAGAGAAAGATCTAGGCGTCGAATACGAGAAGGAAAAGTACAAAGAAGGAGTCGACGAAACGACTGATGCTGGAAGCAATGATCCCATGTCACCAGAAAAAATAAGATCACATGAGCCAACTGCAGTCAAAAGGGACAAGAATCAACCGAGTTCAGGCGAGCCAGTATAGGCACCTTTTATTTTTTTGCATCGGCCGCCAAATCACTAATCAGGGTAACGCTTGATTTGAATTCATAAATATTTATGATAAACGTTTGATATTAATGTTGTTTGAAATATGCAAAATCTTTAAGCATAAGCCAAAGCTTAGTCCGCCCCGATTTACACTTTCCCTCTGTTTCTATCTTTGATGAGTAGAGTATAGTTAAATCCCAACTGGAGCTGGTGAGTTGTTCTTAGGTATTATAACTAGGGTTGTATAGGTAGTATGTTGATTTTAAATAGCAAGGTGCTAGAGGAGTGTTAGTTGATTATTTATCTTTTGCGATAGGAATACTGGCTACTTTTTTTACGTTGGAGTACTGTCCCTCAAATTAGGAAAGCTCTAAAGACTAGGAAAACAGATGATGTTTCAAAATGGCTGATATTTTCACTGGTTGCAGGGCATTCACTCTGGATAGTCTAAGGTCTGGTAAAAGGGGATTTGATAATCGTAGGCGCAAACTGTGTCGGCGTTTGACCTACTATCTTTTTATTACTTTAATTTAGATATACGAAACAATGAAAAGAATTCTATTGCCTATTTCAAGCCTTACCTCAGATTGATAGATAGATCGAATAACGCAGCCAAATTTTAATTGGCTAGTCTCCTTACTAAAAAATGTATTCAACTAACTGGTCGATTCTATAGTACTCACATCGTTACTAACAAAGTAGCATTTGGTCGATTCATATTTATTTTTCTCAAATTCAAGTTTATCTATCCAGCAGTCTCTGACTTGATAGGTGATACCTTCTGCTGTGGTTATTAATAATTGATACTTAGGCAGTTCTATCGTTGCCCTATTGATTTCTTTTTTTATTTCAACTAGTTTTGGGTCGGTCGAATCCATAATGAAATGACCTTCGTAGTTAGCAACTCTTCCCTTTTGAAAGTGAAAAAATTTAACATTAAGCCTCTTATCTGCCACGAGTATCAGTTAAATATTAGTTATTTATGTCATCGCCTGTCACGCACCAGTACCTACCACGGATTCTTAGGGACTGACAACAGGCGCGAAGTTCGGTAACCGTGCCTCTGTAAGAGTTCAAATATGCATAAATAATTATACGTTTTGTCAGCATATGTGGGACAGAGCCACGCAATGGACTACACTAGGACAGACATTCTATGTAATCTAATATTCTTTTTTATTGAGGAACCCTATTAGAAATGCTCAATAAGAAGTTTGGCTGGACAGGCGTACGGGTTCCGGTGATTGGACAGGGAACATGGATGATTGAAGAAGATCTCGAGAAGGAATCAAGAGCAATAGCGACACTGAGGCTTGGCTTAGATTTAGGGATGACTCATATTGATACGGCAGAAATGTACGGCAATGGTCGCGTGGAAGAATTGGTGGCTAAAGCTATTGCTGGGCAACGCGATGACGTTTTTTTGGTTAGTAAAGTGCTGCCTTCAAATGCAACCTATGAGGGTACTTTGAAAGCTTGTAGGGAAAGCCTTGAGGCGACTGAAGACAGATTGGCTTGACCTTTACTTGCTTCATTGGCCAGGCAGCCATCCCATTCAACAGACAATGAGTGCTATGGAAGAGCTCGTTGCTCAAGGCCTGATCCGGTTTATAGGCGTCAGCAACTTTGATCTTGAAGAACTTGTCGAAGCTGAACAAGTTCTCCGCAAGGAGCGAATAGCTTGCAATCAGGTACTCTACCATCTAAAGGATCGTGGAATAGAAAGACGTCTATTGCCGTATTGCACAAAGAGAGAAATTGCTGTAGTAGGCTATGCGCCATTTGGACACGGAAATTTTCCCTCTCCAAAGACCCATGGTGGGCAACTCTTGCAGGAGATTGGAGAGCGACATGGTCGGTACTCCCAGGCAGGTTGCGCTTAATTTTCTAACAAGACATAAATTTGTCATTACCATTCCAAAGACTATTTATCCAGAACGGGCAAAAGAGAATAGTGGTGGGACGGGTTGGCGATTGGCTGAAGATGAAATATACGAAATAGACAAAGAGTTTCCTGCGCCTGACCATGACGTTCCTTTGGGGATGATTTAATATCAATCAACTATGTAATTTTGCATCTTTTCGCTGGTCAGTTACTTAAATAAGTATCAACAAGCAATAGACCAATTCTTCAAACTTGGAGGAAGATCTGCCATACTTTTATCTACTTACCAGCGGACTTTTTATCTAAATATTTCTTGACTGTATTTATTAATTGTTCGATGTGTAAAGGCTTTTGAAGGAATTCGTTCAATTTCAGTTCCTTCAAGTTATCACTTTCCATTTCAAAGGCACTCATTAGCAAGACTTTAACATCTTTATCCACTTGGTTAATTTTCTTTACTAATTCTAGACCAGACATCTGAGGCATCCTAACATCTGAAATCACCAAGTCATAATCCTTTGAATTATCTTTGAAGTGAGAAAATGCCTTGGTTGGTTCGGTGAAGCCATCAACTTGATATCCTCCTGAAACCAATGCATCATTAAATAGATGCATCAAATCCAAATCATCTTCAACTAGGAGGATTTTCCCCTTCACATGTGCTCATTAGGGTCGGTCCATATAATAATATTTAAGTCGATTTAATAATAATGTGCGTACTTTAAAGAAATAATTATAATAAATATAAGTGAACTGGGGTGGGAACAAAATATTTTTCTAAACTTCGAAATTTGCCGTTGAACGTTGGAATTTTGATATTTGACAAAGTTGAAGTTTTGGATGTTGCTGGACCCTTTGAAGTATTTTCTGTTACTCGTCTTCACGAAAAACGCCGCTTGAGGGAACAATCACCATTTAAGGTGATTTTGATTTCAGAACAGGCTAATCAAGTTATGGGTGTTGGAGGTATGAGATTTACTCCCAATGTTACTATACATAATTCCCCAGATCTCGATGTACTGATAATCCCTGGTGGGTGGGGTACTCGCAGCGAAGTGAAAAATGACAATTTACTACGATGGATAGCACACCAGGCTTCAAGGGCACGACTGACTGCGTCAATATGCACTGGATCCAGTCTTTTGGGAAAGGCAGGCTTATTGGACGGGGTTGACGCGACGACCCATTGGCGTGCGTTTGATTTTCTACGAGAATCTGCGCCTCTCGCTATATTGCGTCGCGATGTTCGCTTCACATTGGAGGAACCAATTTTCACCTCAGCAGGAGTGTCCGCAGGCATCGATTTAGCTTTACGAATCGTTAGTCATTTTTTTGGTTCAAAGATTGGTAGGTCCACAGCAAGCCAGATGGAATACCCCTATCCACAAAAGAATAGCAGGAAATAAAGAGAATACCGACAGATCAGAACATAACAACTTTAAGTTAATGACTCGAAATATATGTCACTTTTTCAATCATCCTGTAAGCCAATTTTTATGCGTTAATAACTCAAATTTAGTGTAGTTAATGCCATATTTACAAATGCTCGGATACAAAAGCGAGAAAACCAAGTTTGCATGCGGAAAATAGGACCATAGTCCATAGGATACCTCGTAAAAAGGCTGACATAATTGTTGAAATTTTAAAATATATATCAAGCTACGGACATGTGGGCGGTCTACAAATACCAAGTTTAATGTATCTCTGCTATCTGGAACACAGTAGATTGAAAAAATTCCTGGTGAACCTGACTGACAAAAAACTAGTGGAATATTACAAAAACAGCAGAAGATATAAGATTACTCAGAATGGTGCAAATTTTCTTGAAAAGTACAAAACAATTAGGAGGTTGCCAACGATGTTAGACCCTTTGCAGCAAAAATAATGGCTCCTAATTAGCAGCATTAGCTCTTAAGTAGTAGTACTATGCCAGAACTTTTCATGCTCTTTTCGTTCTTCTACTAAAAAATACTTTAAATTGCAATAATGACACTTTAGTGCTTCAGTCTTTGGCTTTATTTTTGCTTTTGATTCCGATTTGTTCTTATGATAATCAAAGTAGGTCAAATGTAATCTCCTTACCTTTGTTTCAGCCTTCAGCTTTGAATCTGGTCCCTTTAAAGTTTGAACGTCCAAGAACTCCGTTTTGGGGTTGTCCACAGTAGACGCATTAGTAATGTTCACAGTTACTTGATTTCCAAAATGATAGTTCACCCAATGAGACAATGTGTGCTTCCAGTCGTAAGTATAACCCTGCATACATGGAGATTCATCAATCACCTTCGTATAGTTAGCACTCTGATTGGTTCGTATTACATATTTTGAATTCAAGAATATCGCAAACTCATTGCTAGTATCATCAGTCCAGAGTTGCATACTTGGTTCAGTCATTTCTCTTGATTATAGTCAATAAGTAATTCTATGCAATTTAACTTTTTCAACAACCCAGAAACACATCGCTTAGGTTGAATATAGACTGTTACTATTACCTATACCAACACCTTTACTCATATTAACTATAGTTTTTTAGCTATGCTGATTGAGTCCCCGTATTAATCGAATTAGTTCCTCCAGCTCCTTGCTATCCAGCCCCTCCACCACGTCTATCTTATCTTTTATCATCTCCTTAGTATCTTGGATAATACCCGAACTAGGCTGCTTTACTCTTCTTTCTACAAGTTTAGCCGTAACTAAAGCCACTACTGTCCAAAGTATCCCTATAGCAGCAAACATTAGCACCCCGGCAATAATTCTTCCAGTCAAGGTGATAGGATAATATTCCCCATATGCAACGGTTGTTATGGTCTCAATGGCCCACCAAAATGCGTCGTAGAGGCTATGAATACTTGCTTCAGGGTTTGGAGATTCAGCAACATAAATTCCAAAAGATCCAAAAACAATCGTTACTATTGCAGCTGCTGAAAGCAAAATTATTTCACTGCCTCTTATCATGAAAACCAAATTATACAGTCTTCCCAGCCTAAACAATGCAAGATATCGCGCGGTGCCGATCGTATTTTGTAAAAACGTTGTACTGTCAACAGTACCGTAGACTATCAGAGGTATCATTGCTGGAAATTCGTACCAGTGGGAAATGATGAATTTGAGCTTATTATCTGATGATTTTAACCTGAATATAAAATCTGCAATTAATATGAAAGTGACAATCAAATCAAAGATGTACATTGCCCATATTTGTTTGTCATCTAGTGGAAATAGGTACTCTGCGAAAACAATGATAATAGATGCGACCGTCATCACCGCAACAGTGGTATTTACCACTGCCTTCCTTTGTGTGGCTGAAATTCTCATACTCTCACTAAGATGAAACCTGTAAATAATAAAGTTAAGACAACCACGGGGGAATTAAGGCGCTTCGTCTGTAATTAGCAAGCGAAATCTACACATACCATGGACGATTTATTGTAATATGACATAACTACCCGAGAGATTTGCGTGTTTCTCATCACAATTCTGGATAACCAGTAATCAGAAAATTCATCAAGACTGTATCATCATCACTTTGTTTTTCGGGCCATCTCTCCGATTTTTCAACCTGTAACCTACGGCTCAGATCAACCTTATTTTTGGTAACAATCACCACCATTACCATGGCTATAGGGTGATTGCGTTCAACGGCTATTGTTCGTGTTACTTATCCTTAAATACAATATAATAATAGTTTTGAAAGTCATGTGGCAATGTCTTCACTTCTATATTGTCAAATCCTGCTTCCTTTAACATGGAAACTGCTTTCTCTTTTCCCCACATGGCACCCAGACCTGCACCATTTTGAGAAAGTGAAACAGTCATACAATGCATGCAAGAAATGGTGTAAAGAAATGTTCCTAAAGGATGCGAAATATTGTCTTTAAGTGGAGTTGAAGCAAGAATATCTTGCATAAGAAATACTCCTTTATGAGAAAGAGATTGATAGATGTTTTGTAACACCAGATCAGGTTTGGGCTGATCATGTATCGCATCAAATGCAGTAATTAGATCAAATTTATCCTTTGCTTTCAAATCCAGAATGTCGTGGACTTTGAAAAAGACATTAGAATTATTCATATCTCTTCCTTCCTTCATTGCACTGTCAATAGCTTCCTCTGAGAGATCGTATCCATAAAAAGTACTCTTTGGAAAATGTTTCGCCATTAAATTAATTGCCATCCCTTTACCACAACCTATGTCAAGAACTTTGATACCTGATTTAAGATCAGCAATAAGGTTGGGAACTAAGGGCAGGATGTGATCAACGAGACCTGCTACGACAGTTTGATAGCTTTCTTCTGCCATAACTTCATGAAATCTCTTGTACGAAGAATACGGAACTCCACCACCTTTTGCAAAACATTCAATAATTTCATCTTCTACCTGAGATAAAATAGGAATCCATTGCATAGAAGCTGCAAAATTATAAATGTTATTTTCTCGAGTCAAATACACAGATTTCTCTTTTGGAAGTGAAAATTTGTCACAATTTGAATCGAAGTCAATGATCTTTGCAGTTACCATCGCTCCAAGCCATTCCTTGACATATCTTTCGTTTAGATTTGATTTTGATGCTATTTCCTTGATTGTTGAAGGCGGTAGAGTGGATAGTACATCAAATAACTTTGTTCTATGCCCAATAGATAACATGATCGCTAAAGAACTTTTATTCATTACATCGGTCAAATAGTTAGAAAAGTCGTTATCCATAATACTATGCTAAGTACTATCTTGAAACTTTTATGTATTTCGAACAGAGATGCAAATTACCACTTAGAAGACTTTTAGCAAGTTAGATCGTGCACATACCCTAACTAGACAAATGATGGATCGGGATCTTGCTTGTTCTTATGAAATTCTTTCGCATGTTCATCGAATTCTCCTGCTGAATTAAAAGAAACATCACACTCCATACATCTGAATTTTTCTGCAGATGTGGGCATGCCTTAATTAGACTGACAAGGCATTTAAATGTTAAAAACATATCAGTTAATTCGTGTCTTCAATGTAGATGAATAAATTACCAATTTATCTAACTCAACTCTACTCAGCTTCTAAAAAGTCTTACTGCCTTCACACCCACGTTTATGATTACTAAGAACACTGTCCATGCTACAAGCGCAGCTATCATGGAAGCTTGGTAGGGTTCAATCGAGCGTTGAAGTAATTCATAATGAATATAAAACTTTACAAGTGAATATATTATCTCCGACACTAGTAAAGCTGTTAATAGTTTTTTGATATCACTTTTAATTCTTGAATATTTTTTTCCCCCTGTCAATGCGTCGATATAATTTCCTTTATTGTCAATGTAAAAAAGAAGAGCGAAAACAGGAATATAGATCCCATATTCTACCGTTAAAGTTGCAATTGAATTAGACAAGTCGTTACTATCGTATTTGTCATATAACTGCGTGAACAATCCGCCCGCAAAAAAGGCGAGAATACCAGAGATTATAATGTTCTTGTTAAAGAGAATATAATTTCTGTATTTATTATAGAATCTTCTTGTCCTTGTTTCAGATTCATCATGCATGCATTCTATGTATTCTACCTATTGTTAAAGCCTTACTCGCCTCCTGCTGATTTCCTCGACAATAATTCAAGTCATAGATTTCGTGCGTGATTCATAAACAATTTACAAGTCATATTCCATAATTAGCATGCCAGTCATATTAGAGCGGTGATGCCACTCATCTGATATGATTGTTAAGAACAGCCTGTGGTCCTCTTTTCAAATAATCAACTGTAATCTGCTTATGGCATTCCTTGCAAAGGGTTCTCAAATTATCATGATTATGGAAAAATTCAGTTACCGTTCTAATTTTTTCATCTAGAGTGTCGAATCTATATCCAAGTTGTTTGTAATGAGATCTTGGGATTATATGATCGCATTCCAATTTCCCAGATCTTGCAAATTTTCTTCGATAAGTATATGGAAATTTCGTCTTACAAAGCTGACAAGTGTAATCATCCCGTCTGAATATGTCTGACCTTACTCTCTGCCAATAAAAATTGTGATAGTACCATCTCTCAAATTCTTTATTACATTTTTTTGAGCAGTATCTCCTGAACGGAGATCTAATTAGGTTCATGCATCCTGTATTTCGGCACATTACGTTCCCCTTGTTGTCGTATTTGTCAAACTCACCAATGTATACAAAATTTCTGGACGACATTACCAAAAAATAACGTCACTAGTTTATGCTTGCTTTGAAGAATAAAAATTTACTCAGTGAAGTGTATTTTTAGGCAAAATACTACATGGCATGAATTCGAGTGACCATCCATCTGCAATATTTCATGTTTGGAGTAGTAGTATTGTTTTGATTTTCTTCTTCGTCAAAGAGAAGCATAGCGGTTTATCCTAATGTGCCAAATAGATGCGTGTTAAACGAAGACATATTATTTTACTTCATCAATAATGATGATGAAATAGAGATAGGGCTAACAAATCCTGATGCTACAAACTCAAACTCATTTGTAGGATTAGATTAAACCAACGATAACAAGAGCAAGACGACAACCTTAGTTATGTAAGTGTCAACTATCCAAAAATAATAACAAAAACAATAAAAACAAAAATAATAAGATTATACGGACCAATTACATTGAGAAGCAGAACTTTTGTAATACAAATAAATGATTCATAGGTTAATATGGTATAGTGTTGTACAATGTCCGATGCGCAGAAAAAGAAGGGACAATTACTATGCCAAGAATTCTACCGATGTGACTACCGTGCCCAACCTTGAAACATCTTTATCTACAGAAAAGAAAGATACATTGAAGAGACTACGTAGAAGGTCAATTGCAGATCTACTTGATCCCCCAGTAATTGTAAATCAAGAAACTACGCTATCAAAGATTATAAGTACGTTGAAGAAGACCAATTCTTACGAGGTTTTCATCCCATTAGAGGGCAAAATTGCTGCACTTACAATCAGAGATATTATAGGGATTACAGATATTGTCTCGACACATCCCTCATTGCTTGGTAAAAATATCCCTGCCATAAGTAAGGATACATTGATAGGAGAATCCGCAAGAATAATGAGTCTTCATAGAATGAGAACCCTCCCCGTGGTTGAAAATGATAAGGTTGTGGCCCAAATTTCAGCGAAAAGAATAGTCAAATTATTGAGTACGTTTGCAAACGAAGGTAAGATAAGGATTAAAGCATCTGATGTAATGACTTCCCAGCCCATAGCTATTGACAGTGAACACACAGCCGCCACTGCCAAAGCAATAATGAAGAGAAGAAGAATAGATCATTTACCTGTAATTGATAAAGATCGTCTTGTTGGTATCATAACTTCATCTGATATTATGGATTTAATGATGCCTTCTGAGAGAATAGGAAAAGGGTCGATAGGAGTTGTTAATGCCGAAAATAGACTTCATGTAGCCGTCGCTGGAATAATGAATAAGGAAGTAGTCACTGCAGATGTACAGGACAGTGTACACATAGTTACTAATAAGATGCTCAATTTGGATTCAGCTTATTGTTTGATCAAACTTTGGGATGAACTACAAGGAATAATCACCTATCGAGACTTAGTTTCTCTAATGGGCGAAAAAATACAAGAAGAAATTCCTATTTTCATAATAGGCTTACCTGACGATCCATTAGAAGCAGAGCTTGCAAAATCTAAATTTGCAAGCGTAGTGAAATTGCTGAGAAAAATCTATCCTGATATAATGGAAGCTAGGTGTAGAATAAAATTGAAAGATGTCAAAGGACTCAGGAAGCGTTATGAAGTCGATGCTCATATCATCTGGACTCATGGTAGTATTACTTACACCGATCTTGGTTATGATTTGGCTAGAATATTTGATGAAATGAGCGATGCATTGAAGAAGAAGATTTCACACAAATACGGTCGAAAATCAAGAAGTTCCATCAGGGTACAACCTCCTGTCCAGTGAGTGAAAACTTATCTTGGATTGCATCAAATTGTCTCTGAGCGCGCTTCCATCGATGACAAACACCCTCCCTCCCTGACTCTAGAGTTATGCAATCTTTATAATCTAAAATTCCCATAATAATGTCAATTGACAAGGCATAAATATGAACAGAAGCTGGAGTCTCGTTCCAAGCAAGTTGAGTCTGAAGCAGTGGCAAGAGCAAAGGTCACAAAGGAAATTATGGAAAATGAAATCGAGTGCCCTAGATGCTACAGCGTTATGATATTATGTTCAGATTTTGACAGCCTCTATTATGTTTGTGAAGACTGCGATTTCAGTCTACATACAATAAAGAAATAGTCACCGTCGCCTCGTTAATACTGATCAGGAAAACTATAATATTTGCATCTCTTCATTATCCGATAGCATTAAAGTTCGAAAGGGATTTCCAGAGATACCAGGTAGCAATGCTTCTATACGGTTTCCATTTCAAAGATAGCTCCTTAATTTGCATATCGGTGGCACTTTCAGAATTAAAATACCATTTTTGTATAGCCTTCCTTAGCCCCAAGTCCTTGACGGGAAATACATCAATTCTTCCAAGGCAAAATATCAAGAACATTTCTGAAGTCCATCTACCGATCCCCTTCATTTTTGTCAATTGCTCGACAATTTCCTCGTCAAGCATTTTTGGAAATAGGTCTATGTCGAGATTTTGTTCTTAATGCTCTCAGAAAGCATCTTAATATACTCTACTTTTCTGCTAGACAAGCCAAAAGATTTCATTGCTTCGTCTGATGTTGCTAATATTTTATCCGGGTCAGGATACTGAGTTTCCATAATATTTAAGGAACTTTCGATAAATAGATTCAGCAGCCTTTGCCAGTAAGCTGCTGATAAATAATAGCCTCCACAAGAGAAAGAAATGGGTCGTTCCTTTTTTTTTCGTATAATTTCCAACCAATTTTATTATCTTATTCATAGTAGGGTCTTTTCTCTTCAGGTAGCTGATGCCCTTGTCCATTTCTCACACACTAATATCTCAGTGTCGGAGTAAACAATTTGACTATCTTCCACTTCCTGGAAGCCCCAATCCCTTAAATGGAGATCGAAAATCGGTAGTTACATTGATTCCATTATCTGCACTGACTTCAACTGTGGAAACATAGGTGTCCGGACGAGGATAGAAAAACCAAGTTTGATCAGGAGCTAAACTATTTAGGTGCTGAATATCATTTTGTCCTAAATATACAGAAATATTTGAAACTGGATTGATACCAATATTAGTAACTTTGACGCGATAATGAGTGCCTGCCATGTCTGTAGAATCTTTTGTCGCATCGACCTCCAATCCAAATGGAACCTTGTTGATGTTCTGATTAATAAAGTACAAGATCAGCATGACAGCAACTACTGATATAGCGGCAATGTACAAGTACTGTCTTCTCAATACTACCAAGTATTCATTTTCAATATTGTGTAATGTGGAATATAAATTTGAAACTTGCATAAATTGCAGGTTCTTTGGCTGTATTATTGTTGCCTCTTCTGGTTCACTTGTTTCACTTGTTTATCTTGCTCTAGGTTGAAGTGACTGATAGTAACTTGGCTCGTGTATGCGAGACAGCGAGAAAAAACTAATGCACTCAGAATGAGGAAGACTATCTCATTGACTTGTTCTGGGAAAATTTATGAATGATAGGCGTTTGCATCTTTCGTCCGAACCACAGATCTGATATTCCATTAACGGATCTCACTTGAACCAATGTCATGCCAGTAATCTTTTCAATTTTGAGTAACCCCTGAACATCGATATAATAGTCTTTAGCAGTTATGACTATGAATTCAAGTCCCTGCTCTTCCACAACTATGTGATTGTGACTTGGGGAATCTTCAGATACTATTGTATGTAATATCCAGTTTAAGCATTCATCAATTTCTAGTTGTGTTAGTCTTACCACCTAAGTGCAAGCGGTAATCCCTTTCTTAAGAAATTTGATAGTATTGGGAATAAGAAAAAGTAGTAACTAATTACACACTGATTCCTAAGGAGCTAGTGATCATTTTAATACATAAATGTGCAATTTGTTTTGCTGTACTTGCACTGAGCTTATTTCTTGAGGTAATTTATTATTTTATTAAACCCTAGTATCCATCCATCGGGACCAATACCATTTAATTTGTTCAAGCCGTCCACTTTCAAATCATGCCAAGTGCCGTCAGGGCGTTGGACTAACATGGGAAAATCAACAAATTTGAGCATCGATTCATCATTTTTGCTATCACCGATGCCAAAAAATACCACGTCGCCTCCGTACTTCCGTCGATACAAATCCAATAGTATTTTGACAGCTGTTCCCTTGTCGTTCCCTCCAGTAATATCAAAAAAACGGCCACCGAAAATTACCTTTAAACCAAAATCTTGAACCTTAGTAACAAATCCTGGAAGATCATCATTTTTGATTTCAACTATTGTTTCCCCGTACTTTCTTTGAATCATACGGGACACCGCATCTGTAGGCATTTTAGTAACAATTGAAATTTCACCTATTGATAAATCTGATAGAGACTTGAATTTGAATTGTGAGCTGGCTCGTATCTTCTGAAGTTCTGATCTGATCTGATTTGCCGGCTTACCCAATTCAATAATCTGAAAATTGCCAGTCTCAATGACGCTATATTTTGATTCATAATTGGGCATACTTTCAAAATAGTCAAGAGGAATGAAGATAGCACCACCATTTTCCACAATGAACGGGTCAGATACATTTGCCATCCTTCTTAATTCTATTTGTTCTGCTTCCGTCTTAGATGAACATAGGACCAAGGGAATCCCATATTCTCTTAATCGATTCACGAATTTTACTGTTGTATTAAATTGTCCTGTGAAGATATCTATTAGTGTACCGTCTATATCTGAAAATACAACTCCACTAGACATTTCCGGTAAATATCCTGACCATGCTATAATGAGTTACCATTGGAAAAGCCCTAATAGAATACTGTGTTATTTACCATAATTTCTATTTGTCGCCCTGGTGAAATATTCATTTACCAAGAACAACGCATGCTGCAATTTAATTGTCGTTGAATAAAACAGTAATGGCGTAAGCGCATTTGCATATACGATAATTTGTCAATTCCAGCATTGGTGCTAAATATATTAATGATGTACTGAGATGTTTTATGACCAACTATTTTCGATGTCAGTTACAAAGTCAGACTTATCAAACATTCATATGAATACAATGGACTTTAATCCTAATTACATGTGTCACTACATTTTCAGGGATCCTGCTACTAAGAATTGAATCTTGGATCTCGATGTTTGAATAAAAGTAATATAATGTCACTCTCCACACTACAAGTATGGCTGCGAAAGGGGGTAAGTTGTACGTGGTTGGAATTGGACCAGGTCATCATGATCATATGACTTACCGTGCTAAACAGGTAATTGAAGAAAGTGAAGTTGTTATAGGTTATGACACTTACATCTCCTTAGTTGAAGACCTGATTGAAGGTAAGGAGATCTACCGGTACCCTATGACACAGGAAGTTGACAGGGCCAATCAAGCTATCCAATTTGCAGAAAAAGGAAGAATTGTTTCATTGGTATCATCAGGAGATCCTGGAATATATGGCATGATAGGGCTTATTTATGAGATTCTTAGTGACAAGAAATGGAATAGGGAAGCGGGAATATACGTTGAATGCGTCCCAGGGGTCTCTTCACTGAATTCGTGCTCTGCTCTAGTTGGCTCACCTTTGATGACTGATTTTGCAGTCGTGAGCATGAGTGATTTGCTTGTCCCTTGGGACATAATTGTGAAACGAGTAGAGGCTGCAGCGCTAGGGGACTATGTCACTGTAATATATAATCCGGCAAGCAAGAAGAGAGTTCATCAGTTGAAGGATACAAGGGATATCTTTCTGAAATATAGAAATCCTGAAACCCCAGTTGCGATCATTAAAGGAGCATACAGAGAAACCCAAGCCGTTGTAATGACGACTCTAAAAGATATGTTAAATCACGCCGATATGCTTGGAATGATAACTACAGTAATTATTGGCAATTCTTCAACATACAATTATGATGGCATGATGATTAATCCTAGGGGTTATCGTTCCAAATACGAACTGATTCCTGGCAAGTCTTCAAATAGCATCTGAGTTACGTAGATCCTATCGAGATCACTTTAGCAGGCGGGATGTATCACAGACCTAAAGCCAGAATATTTTTCCGTGGCAATAAAAGCATCGCGTATATCAACAAGGGAATAATAATTGTTAGTTATGACTTTTTTTAAGTTTATTTTGTTCTGACTTACCAGGTTACCTGCCTCGCGGATAAGATCAGGTGTTGCACTGAAGCTCCCAAACATTGAGATCTGATTGTAATGCATCCAATTTGGGTCTAGACTGAGGATTTTAGATTTTGGCATTCCGGCAAACAGAATTATTTTAGAGTCCTTACTTGCCACATTCAATGCCAAATCTAGTGCCTCTGGGTTACTCGTTGCAACTATGATCATATTTCCACCAATATTATTAGTTGTATCCATGATATCTTGTCTAGCCTCTTCCATACTATCATTTAAGACTGCCAAGTCCACTTCCATTTTTCTTGCTAATTCCATACGAGAGGGTATCTTACCTACCATAATTGTTCTTGCTCCAAATAATTTTGAGATCTGTAAGTGAATCATGCCTATTGGACCATCTCCAATGATTATCACATTCCTATCATGTTCCATAAAATTAAATCTCGCATGTGCATTCAAACAGCATGCTAGAGGTTCAATCAATGCAGCTTCTTCATTACTTATGTTTCCAGGTACAGGAACGATCCCATTTATCAAGAGATTATTTAATGGAATTTTAATGAATTCGGCAAAGCCGCCATTTATGCTAGATCCTATTTCATGAAGATTATTGCACAGATTGTATCGTCCGCTGTTGCAATAGTAACATTTTAAGCAAGGGACTAGTGGCGATACGGCAACACGAGTTCCTTGTGGTATTGTTTTGCCGCCATTCCCATTTCCTCTAATTGGGGTTATTGTTTCTGCGCAAATCTCATGTCCCAGTATGATGGGGGGATGAACCTTAGAATGTCCTTGATTGTAAACTCTTACATCATATCCACATACCGCGCAAGCCAAGGTTTTCAACACTATACTACCATCATTTGTCTGATTTACTGGAATACTTTCTAGAGTTATACTCTCAGGCCCATTGAATACGGCTGCCTTCATTGCCTGTGGGAGCAAATTTGCCACTGCCATAGAACTTACCTGACCTTCATTCCTCCGTACTTGTAGCAGACCTTCAGCTTGAACCTAATATATCTGGTGTCCGAGAGCAACCGTCTACGAGCTCTCCTGTTTGAGCTTTTCTGAAAATGAGATGAACTTACCATGGTCTTCGATCTTTATTTTGGTATTGAGTCTAACCCGAAGTCCTGCGTACCTGAATAACGCTAAAAGCTCACCTCCAGAAATTGGACTTGTTATCTCACCTGCTCTAATGAGTTGAGCAATTCTGCTCACTAATATTTTCGTCTGTGTCGGAAACTGAGTCTCAGCATGTCTTAATACTTCGTCGGCTCGATCATAAAGAAGGGACAAAAGAATTTCCCTGTCTGATTTAGCTGGCGGAACCTGAGGCTCTGTCTTTTTTTCCCTCAACTTGTCTAAAAATGCGGCTTGTTCGCGTAATTGTTTCATCTTTCTGGCTTTAATAATTGCCACGTCAGGATCTTCGTCTTGAGCCACTACCCCTTCACCACCCCTAGAGGGATAAGACGAGCAACCTTGGTAGCAATTCCGAGGCGGTGTGAAACTTCTACAACTGCATCAACATCTTTATAAGCTTCAGGAGTCTCCTCAACTACCCCATTTTTGCTCAGTGCCTTGATGTAAATCCCTTTGGATTCTAATTGTTTCTTGACGCTCTCGACAGTATAATTTTTCTTGGCAGCTGACCTTGACATAGCCCTTCCAGCACCATGTGCTGTAGATCCAAAACTTAAATCTAGTGATCGTGCATTACCAAGCAATATCCAGCTTGCAGTACCCATTGATCCTGGAATGAATACTGGTTGTCCAGTGCTTCTATATTTATTTGGAATTTGTTCTAGACCTGCAGGAAAAGCTCGTGTAGCACCCTTTCGATGTATTACTAGCTCACGCATTCCTTCTCCTTCTACCTTTTGTCTTTCAACCTTGGCAATGTTATGCGCTACATCGTATATTAGTTGCATATCGAGCTGCTCACTCGGGACACCGAATATCCTTTCGAATGACCTTCTTGTCCAGTGAGTAATCATCTGCCGATTGCACCATGCAAAGTTCAAAGCTGAATACATAGCTTTTCTATAATCTTCTCCCTCTTCAGAATTATTGGGAATGCAAGCGAGCTCTCTGTCAACGAGTCTCAGGCCTTTCTTCCGTAGTACGCCTTCGGAAATCCTCAGGTAATCACTACATACTTGATGCCCCAATCCTCGAGATCCGCAATGAATTAAAATAGTTATTAGTCCTTCCTGGATCCCCATTTGTTTGGCGGCGTTTTCATCAAAGATCTTGTCAACTCTTTGAACTTCAAGAAAATGATTCCCAGAGCCAAGAGTTCCCAGCTGAAGCGATCCTCTCTTCTTGGCTGTATCTGATACTAAAGTCGGATCTGCTCCCACCATTTTCCCTTCTTCTTCACAGACTTCAATATCAGAAGGCCAACCATATCCTTTTGCCACAGTCCAAGGAATACCTTCAACTAGTAAATCATTCAAGTCAGATTGACTTAACTTGGTTTTACTTGCGCTCCCTACTCCCGAAGGTATGGCAGTAAACAGTTCATTGACAGTATCCTTAAGTCTGGGTCTGAGTTCTTTTTCCGTAAGGCTCGTTTTTATCAATCTTACGCCACAGTTAATGTCGTATCCTACGCCACCGGGGCTGATCACTCCATCTTCTAGATCCATGGCGGCAACACCTCCCACTGGGAATCCATATCCTTCATGACCATCAGGCAAGACTACAACGTGCTTGACTACTCCGGGCAAAGTTGCAACATTTGACGCTTGATCTATTGTTCTGTCAGTAACCATTTTTGAAATCAAGCTGTCATTAGCATAAATTGTGACAGGAACTTTCATGCCTTTTGATTCATCTTTCTCGATTCTGTATTCAAAATCTCCAATCTTGCGAACCTGCAGGTTTCCATTTCTAGTCACTAGCCCGCTCATGCGTTGGTCATTTTATCGAGGAGTCATTATAATCTTTTGACAAGGTATCGAATTGGCGATGAGTCGAATTAGAAAGAATAGTTGATTCATGTGCCACTATTTGAGCAATAATTCTTGTGCGAATACAACAATATTTATTCTACTTTCTTTCCGTCTTCTACTTAATGCCCATTTTACCAATAGACTCTGGTCGATACGGAAGTAAGAAAATGAGAGAGATTTTTGAAGAGAAAAAAAAACTGCAGTATCAACTAGATTTTGAAGCAGAAGTTGCTCTAGCTCAAGCCAAGGTAAAGCTAATTCCTAAAGCGGCAGCCAATGAGATATCTAAAAATGCTCGATCAGACGCAATTACATTGGAAAGAGTCAAAAAACTCGAAAAAATAACAGAACATGACACTGCTGCCGTTGTGGAGGCCTTGAGTGAGCGCTGTGCTTTGGCAGCAAAGCCCTGGGTACACTACGGTCTCACAAGCAGTGACGTTGTTGACACTTGTATGTGCATACAGCTAAGGGATGCATTCGAAATATTGGAGCCAAAACTTTCGAAATTATGTTTATTGCTTATAGAAAAGGCAAAGACCTATGCCAAGACTCCTGCTGTTGGTAGGACACATGGGCAACATGCAAGCATAATATCATTCGGTCTAAAATTTGCTGTGTGGGCTAACGAAATAGCTCAACATATTGACCGAATTAAGGAAGGTAAGAAGAGATTTCTCATTTGCAAGACTTTGGGTGTAGTAGGGACTGGCTCGTTAATGGGTGTTAAGGCAATAAAGGTTCAAGCGATAGTTGCACAACAGCTTGGTCTACACCCAATTGAAGCAGCAACTCAAGTCATACCTAGAGAAAGATTTGCTGAAGTCCAATTCATTATTTCATTAATAGGCTCTACGCTTGAGAAAATTGGAACAGAAATCCGAAATCTCCAAAGAACTGAAATTGGGGAAGTTCAAGAACCATTTCGAGAAGGACAGATAGGTAGTAGTGCCGTACCTGTGAAAAAAAATCCAATTAAAAGCGAGAGGGTGTGCTCTTTAGCACGGATCCTTCGATCCTTGCTGACTGTTTCATTGGAAAATATCCCTTCATGGCATGAGCGGGACCTTACTAATTCAGCAAATGAACGGTTCACGCTACCAATTTCTCTTATTCTTCTAGATGAAATGCTGAATGCAATGCTGAATGTAATTGATGGCTTGAAAATTAATGAAAATAGAATCAGGGATAACATCGAGATATCCGCGGGACAAATTTATTCGGAATTCATACTTGAAGCACTCATAAAAAAAGGAATTCCCAGATTCTCAGCCTATAGAGAAATTCAAAGACTCGCATTTCAGGCTAATGATGCTAAGGAACGCTTCTATGAAGCAGTAATGAAAGATCCCATGATTTCACGGGAATTGACTAATTCTGAACTAAAGAGAATTTTCAATGGCAGCAAACCATCTCTCTGCCTCAGGGACAATTATTACTAAAGTAGAGAATCGAACAATGAAAGCAGTTACTAAATTGAGAACAAAGCCTTAGGTTAGATGACATGTTTGTAGTTCTTGTGAATAAGGGAACTGTACTGAATAGCTTTTTTGCGACGAATGACAGCCTCACTAGGAAGTTCAAGAGATAAGGCTATTTTTCTCAAAATATGCTTGCGAAGAAAATCATTCGGTCCGATTATTTTGTAATTCACAGGAATCTTTTTGGAAACAGAAATAAATTTTACTGAGAGAAAAGGTTGTTTAAAGCGTACTTTAAAAGCTTGTGTGGTACGGCTTATCTCCTTCATTAGTTCATACTCATTAATGAGTCTCTCTTCAATGGCCTTGTCAATGAATGATTCGCCCAGGCTAAAAATAGACCTAAAACTATCATACCCACAAAATAGCTCATCGAAACCATTTGCAGTCAATACAGTTTTAATTCCATGGACAAAGGCTAGTTTCCCAACATAGTGGAATGCAATGCAGTTCTCAATATGTGAAGTATTCTTGCATTGAATTGTCTTTAGAATCCTGTGGCTAGTATGCAAAAAATCATCATGGCTAATTTCTAAGACTAAATGGCGTACATTGATCTTAGATGATATCAATTTTGAATACTGAATATCTTGCGAATTCGAGAACCCTATGGTTAACAATATTGGCTTCAGTCCAAGTTTATCGCAGACAACTGCTAACAAAGAACTATCAACCCCGCCTGAAAAGGCAATTCCCGGTCCGTCGACTTCATCAGCCACACTTTCCGCTACGCTATCGAATATGGCATTCGCCAGATCAGTCTTCATCAATTTAAACTTGAATATTATTATTTTCTGGACATTTATGTTTTAGATAAAACTTGACACTATTGTAATGCAAAATAGAACAATTTGACGATCTCCACAATCATCGATATTCCGATAACCAAAATGCTGCAGTAGTAGTGAAACATGCCCGTAAATACATTGGTACCTAATTATTCAGGGTTACTACGATATTACCGATACAACCAAATTTAGATTTTAACATGACATGTAAGATATTAACTGATTGGTCTTTGAGATAATGTATTGACAGCTTCTCTAAAATCAGATTCTTCAAGTGGGGATATTTTAGCAATACTAACATTTTTAGCTACGTGATTAGGATTTTTCTGTCCAATTAGTGCAGCGGTTACGGATGGTGTTGATCGAACAATTTGCAGCAATTTGATTACTTGATCACTTATACCTGAATAATCTGGTACTTTGACATTCAACAGTCTAGTCTGGAGCAGAGGAACACTTGTAAAAACCCCTATATCCAATTTCCTACATGCCTTCAATATAGTTAAATCCTTTTCAGAGCCTACATTTTGATTCTTGAGAAAAATTGCTTCGCTATAAGCCAAGTTATACGGCAACTGGATGAATTTGAAACCATGATTCTTCCCTCCTACTTCTTCAGCTATATTGACCATATCCTCTAACGAGAGATATTCTTTATTATCATGAGGAACTCTAAAGCAACTCCATGTTGCCATTCCATAGTATCTTATCTTGTTATCTGTACGGTATCTTTCATAGGTTCTAAACACATCTGCAATCATGTGATTAAATTCGGATCTGCTAACATCCTGGTTCCAGCTTTCAAAAGCATTATGGATATATACGAGATCGATAGTTTTTAGCCTCATATTCATTAGTGATTTGTCAATGCATCTTGCAATATAATTTGGATTAAGAATATTATATCCAGAGCTAATATCGCCTGCCTGTATTAGTCCAGGAGTCTATAAACATTTTTTGAATATATTCCATTACATCTACTGAGGGATAATCTGCGTCATTAGTAATATACCCATTTTTTGTACAAACGAATACCTGATTTCTCGAAATAACGTTGTCATCAATAAGACGACTTAGTGCTCTCCCAATACATTTTTCTGATTTCATGTATCTATAATTTATTGCAGTATCTAACACGTTTACAGCTCCAGATTTTACAGAATCATAGATGGCCTTTTCAATCAACTCGTCATGTTGTACCGTTGGATCGCCTAAGTATGTGCCCATTCCAATACTAGAGAGAAATATGCCGTCGCGTTGTCGAAAGTGATTCGGAACTATGTCGTGAGAATGAACTGCTCTATTTACAAATTCCTTTGTTCCTTCAGTGTCAGCAAATCCGTCTACAGCAGAATAGTTGTTCAATGGGGTACAATACGATTGCACTTAAATTAATGTTCAAGAAAGTGAATCTGCGAGAATAACGCCTTTAGCATCATGCAACAGAGAGTGCAACTAATTTTTTTTCGGAAGAAACATCTATTTCATTTTGGTGTTGAATAACTGTTGGTTCTAGATTCTCGTTGAGGACAGTCGTTGTGATATCCATATGTGGTTTGGTTGCCTTTAACATCCAATATCTGTCAGACAAAAGTCGCAATTCGTCAACTATCTCATATACGGTAGCTCCAAAGGTTGTAAGACAGAAATCACCCCTATGCTTTTTTATTAGACCGCTGTCAATTAGCCGGGACATTTTTGAATAATATTGCTTCCTTGTAAGCTTTAACCTTTTCACCAAAGTCGAACTTGTACCACCAGCAACCGCAATTGTCATGAAAAGCTGCAGCGAGTCGTAATTGGAAATACTTTCTAAAATTTCTCCAAGCTTAAGCATTTCTAGTAACTCAAGCTAATCCTAATCAAAGTGACTACATATGGATTAGTCGTCATAATCTAGACCATTTGGCCAAATTAAGGAACAATTACTCGTAAAAGATGTAAATTGTATAATATGTGTATTAGTTGCTACTTATCCAAAGTTTTACTATTGCAATATCAATAAAGGACACAACAGATGAGATTCTCTAATCTCAAATACCATGAAAAACATCATCAACTAGCCACTAATGAAGTCTTTTGAAGATGCATAGAAGATTAATTGGCTCTCACTTGTTCCAAAAGCTTTGGTAAAGTAGCTCCCTTTGATAGATACCTGTAGTATTGAATGAACTGCTGAGCCAGATACCTATCGTTTAGTTTCGATATAGCGGTAGTAAATTGCTCAGGATTTGTATAATTTACAGTTTCATACATAACATGAGTACCATCTATGACAATAAAGCTAATAGGCAAATCGGGCAATCGCATGAGATCAAACCTATTAGACCTCATAAGTCGTTCAACTAGTTCTGAAGATTCCCTATTAGGAGGAGTTCTAAGTATTGCGTTCAGTCTGTTTTCAACGCTAATTTGCTCAGGATTTCCATCTAATACGTGCAATATTACACCTTTGCCAAACTTTTCAAATACCTTGTTTGATACATGAGATTGATGATACCTGGTCGCAAAATATACCTCCTTGTCAGCTTTTTCTAAAAGTTTCAGTACTTCCACGATTAGAGCATCATAATTCTTTATTATATTAAAACCGGTTAAGTGTGTCGAATTCATTATATTCTTAAGTTCACTGGTTCCTAAAATTTCGTTGACTATTGTCTCTTTTTCCTCGGACGGAAAATCTGTCCGTGCATTCAAAACATCAATACTCTTGAGCTGCCAGTAGCTAGAGATTGTTTCTTCCATCGTCTTGACCTGAGAATTAATTATTAATGATCCGAATGTGGTTGTCCGGTAAAAGGAACCACGTTTTTCAATTAAACCTGCATCGCATAACTTCTTTAATCTAACGTAGAACTGCTTCTTACTTAAATTACCAATGTAATTTGTCGAAGAAGCCCTCATCCCAGAAAACGCTGTCTTCAAAATATTGGAGCTATGCCTGTCGGATAAAAGAGAGAATACCTGCTCTCTGCTAACAGCCACGGCTTTCTGCATTTAATACCTATTTAATTACCTCTGTGCGTCCCAATTAAACTTAACGGCTCAATCTTGGATTTTTTTCATTTGTGAGGTACTTATTCCTCAGTTTCACGTTGAAGGGGGAATGAAACAATGGCCCCTACCCACTCTCATTTGTCATCTTGCTAGCTCACAAATAGGCTGTGTAAACCTTGTACTCGGCTATTTTCCCTTGGTCTATTTTTGGATTAAAATAATGCAAGTAAAATGCTTGGCGAATTTGCACTTAGAATATGTCATGTGTCTTTTTATATTAAGATTTTTTTATTTAGATGTTTTAGTTTTAACGCTGACAATTAACTCTGATGATTTCAACATAGCTTTTATGCCAGATTCGATACTATTACGGAAACTCTATTTCCTTAAATGCAATGACTTATGAATGAATTTGTTGCTCGACAGTTTATGGATATTAGACTTATCTACTATTGTACTAACGCTGTTTTCAGTAGTTGGCTTAGGACAGCTCTCTTATTATCAAACTAGCGGAATTCAGTCTCATAATGATAATATTCCACCAGTCATAGCAGTTCCCAACAATGCGACTCTAGAGGCGTCGAATCCTAATGGAAAAACTATAACATACAAGGTAGTTGCGGCCGATCAAGTGGATGGGACTATAAATGTGACCTGTGATACATTATCAGGTTCGATCTTCCCAATAGGTAATACAAGGGTTGGTTTGCGAAGCCACTGACAAAAGCGGAAATAAGGGTTCAGCTTCATTTCAGATAACAATACAAGATTCAACTCCGCCGGATACTATGATAGTTGGTTCTAGAGCTGGATGGGTTGGAAATATTAATTCTAGTTCTGCCACGATGTCAGATCAGGTTAACTTCGAAATAGCCGGAAGCGACTTGGTTGGTGTAGAAGATTATGAGTGCAAACTTGATTCTGGAAAATGGATCCCAATACAGCATCTGGACTCAGGAAGAGACGTATGTCAATACTCAAAGCTCCCGGCCGGGTTACATATTTTTGAAACAAGAGCGATTGATAAATATGGAAATGTGGATAAATCACCTTCCTCTTTTAATTGGAGCGTGACATCACTTGAAGATGGAATACAAGAGATGATGAACTTGATATCAGCTAATTTAACTGTGGCTGAGAAACAGGATTTTAATCTCCCTTTAATTCAATCGCAAGAATTATTACCAAATATTAAGGACGATGATAAGCTTAGTGTTTGTTACAACATGGATTCATTTTTGAATGAAATAAACAACTTGTCCTTAAATGATAAACTAAACAAGTCACAAGAGAATCAACTGATAATTTCTGCACTATCCATTAAAGATCGATTAGCATGTGAATAATTGATTTTTCAAAAATGTTTAGGTTCGTTCATCCACACAATTTAAAAATGCTGGACTCATCAGTTTGTAGGCATGGAAAAATGTGCTAAATGTAATTTAGAGGTAACAAAAACTTACATCTGTGAACATACACAATGATGACAAACTCTGTGCTGAATGTTATCAACAACTACATTGGGATTTAACAAGCAATGTGTAGGGTCAAATATCATTTGGTAAATGCGTAATCTTGAACTATGGGATCTACAGGCCAGTATTATCTATACTGACACTTCAAGAACCAGGGTTTTGGCTTATGATGTGATCGAGGTCGAGTTCTTAACTTTTTGCTTTAGTGGCTAATATGCTAAATTAAAAATCATTGCTAGACCTTTCTTCTAATCTCTTATTCGTGCCTGATGACTAGTGCAATATCCAAAATGAAGTTCAATGACGTAAATGCGACAAGGCAGAATGAAAACAGTACAAATCTTATAACTAATTGGAGATGCAAGAAGAGTATCAATGTCAAAGGAAACTGATGGATCTGAGTGGCAAATCACTAGTAGAAAAAAAGAAACGCATAATGTCTATACCTATACTCTCTCGCCATTATCGAATTCACACAGGTTTTCTTTTGAAGTGGGACAATTTGTTATGTTGGGAACATTTCTGCAAAGACCTACTGCTTCGGGAGGGATGGAAGAGAGTTTTGTTCAGCGTGCCTATTCGATTTCCTCATCTCCTCTGAGACAGTTTTTAGAGGTTACCATAAAAGAAGAAAAGTCTTATGGATACATTAATCCTAAAACAGGTAAAGCTGATGCATTTGCACCCTATTTTTTCGAACAGATTAAGATTGGTGATAAGGTTCGTGTAAAGCTAGATGAACATCCTCAACATTTCATGTGGAAGGTTGCAAAGGGCCTAGAAAAAGACATAGCCTATTGGTCAGGATCAAATGGGGCAGAGTCATCAAGGTCGTTAATTCAGTTCATGGAAGACACAAAGGATCCTGAGTACAGATTGTTGCTATTATATAGCAATCCCAATTTACGTTTTATCGAGGATAATGGCATAGACGTAATATACTATGACTGGTTGATTGATATGATAAAAAAGCTAGATAATCTAATGGTCATATTTACTTTTACGAGAGATCATGAGATATCCAGGTCCGATCACCCCCGACTAGCATTTAGAAAGGGTAGATTTTTCATAAATCAAGAAGGTACACCGGAAAAGAGTCTTTCAAGATATCACCCAAATCCAAATAATGCTTTTAATCCTATTTGCGGAAGCAGCGCCTTCATTAACGGAACAACAAGACTTCCAGATGGTAAAATTAAGAAAGAGAAAGGAATAATGCAAAACCTACTTGAAATAGAAGGAATCAGACCTGAGAAAATAGATAAGGAACAGTTCTATTTGCAGCAAGCAATTTGATAAAAATTTTTACCCTCCTAAAATCAACTATATTTAGTTTCCAGTTCAAGCTATGACTATTGCAATAAGATCACTTGCATTGATAATTGGGTTGATTCAGGTGGAACTCTGCTTATTTCATTTGTGGTGATTTTCGAAAGTTCACATATTCGTAAGCAGACATATGATCTTCGAAAGCATAGTGAACCTTCTGAAAATCTTTCCTAAACTCGGAAACATCTTTTGCTATTTGCATGGGATCGACCTTGTCTATTACTACACGCTTAATGAACGATGCTATCACATTCATTTCACTTTCCTTCATACCCAATCTAGTAACTTCAGGAACACCAATTCTTACACCACTTGGATGCATGTAGTGCCTGCCAGCCTTAATGTCACCTGGCAATAATTGTCTATTAAGAATGATATTTGCCTTTTCTAATTCCTTTTCAATAGCTCCCCCATCACTAAATTTAGAAACATCTACAGCAATTTGGTGCGATGCTGTATAGCCTCGCTTTTCTCCTAGAACACCGAAACCATATCCTGCAAGCGATTCAGCAAGTGCTTTTGCGTTTTTTATTACATCCTTTGCATATTCCTTCCCGAATTCTAAGGATTCTGCTAGCGCAACTGCCTTTCCAGCCACATGATGTAAATGATGACTACTAGTATTTCCAGGGAAAATTGCTTTTTTTATACTCTCTGCATGTTTTTGCAATGAGACAATTATTCCCCCTTGCGGTCCCCACAGAGTCTTGTGAGAGCTCATGGTCATAGAATCGGCGCCTTCTTTTAGGGGAGCTTGGAATTCTCCGCCTGCGATTAGGCCAGCAACATGGGCTCCATCGTAATTAACGTAAATGTCATTTTCATGCATGAAATCAGCCAAATCCTTAACAGGATGAGGAAACAGAAACAAACTTCCACCGAACATCCCTATGGACGGTTTCCGGTTTTCAGACTTCATTTCCAATATTTTCTTCTTGGTGGCGTCAACATCTATTGTCATGTCCTCCTTTGAAAATGGGTAATGTTCAATATTAAGTCCGTGTACCAGACCTGCAGTTCCGAAGTGTTCCTTTTTTCCGTGAGAAATATGTCCCCCACTTGGAATTGACGCAGCTAGCATATAGTCCCCAGGACTTGAAAATGCAGAGTAAATAGCAAGATTTGCGACAACTCCTGAAGTAGCTCTGCAATCAGCAAATTCGGCGCCAAAGACTCTTCGAGCAAGCTCGTTACATATTATTTCAACCTTGTCAATATACAGGCAGCCAGCATAGACCCTTTCGCCAGGCCACCCTTCTGCATACCTATTTGCAAAGTCTGAAGCTACTGCTTCTCTTACTGCAGGGCTAGGTATATTCTCGCTGGCGATAAGAGGCAGAGAGGAAGAGAACCATCTATGATGCTCCTCTAATAGTAGGAAGACGTTATCGTATGAATTTTTGGGACTAGCCATCATGATTTGTCGATTTTTTTGGCGATAATCTCCTAATTTAAAATATTGCCTAGCAATGCATAGATACCGTCCTCATTTGCTGTACTACAATTGCAAAATCGAAATAAGTGGCTTGCAATGTGATAAATTTAATTACTTTACTTGAATGCTGATCATGGTTATGGATAAAGATCGAAAGTGCGTCTTGTGTGGTAATTCATTAGCATTTGCATATAAAGGGATGAGAGAATGGAATATTTCTGGCACACTTTGTGGAGACTGTTATAGCAAAAAATTGACAGAGTATTACATCAGCTCCAACAAAGAAGTAGCTAAAAGTTAGAGAAAATATTGTGATTTTCTTCGTAAAAATGCTATCTGTACGATTTTTGTTTCCTACGACGTGCCCCAGGACCGCCAAATTTCTTTGACTCAGTTTGCCTTGGGTCTCCAGCAAGAAGATGTCTGTCAAATTCATTTATCCTCTTTCTAATTTCAGTGCGCACACTCTTTGTCAACGGATGATCCTTTGGATCACGGCCACCCTTTCCATCTCCTACAACTGCCTTTGAAATTGCAACAGTGCTAGCAAAGGCCTGACCCATAAATCCTCCACCATGCACTTTGACATCCAGATCTACTCTCTGTCTATAATCTCCTAACAATTTCAATGGGGTGAGAATCAATTCCCTGGCAATTTGTGGGGTCAACACTTCTGCGGGAACATTATTTATCCTAACTCTACCATTCCCTTTGGAGATAGTAGCTACTGCTCTGCTCGTTTTTCGTTGGCCTGGATATAGATCGATCTTATTCATAAGAATCCATTCCGTTCCAGCCTATTTGTTTGGCAATTTCTCCAAGCGTAGAATAATATGAATGTGGCCTTCGGATCTTTGAAGTCTCAAATTTTTCAGTCTTTGATTCTCGAAGTTCTGGAGGGACAGACACATACACCCTTAATCTCTTAAGAGCACTAATTCCACTAGGTTTTCTTTTAGGCAACATCCCTCTTATCATTCTCGTCAAAATTCTGTCTGGCCGCCTTGGGTGTAATGGTCCATGAATAGGATTGGTAGCCGAACTAATCGTAAGAAACTTCTTATAAGAATCTATAATCATGTATCTGTTGCCAGATATCATTGATTTTTCAGCATTAATTACTCTCACTCTGTATCCTTTGAGCAGAAGTTTCGATATTTGAGAGCACATTCTTCCTGCAATGCAATCAGTGGCGTCAATTGTCATTTGTTTATTGTGACTATCTTTATCAATTTCCTTAATCTTATCTTGTTCAGCCAATTATTCGCACCCCTTTTCCAGTAGGATATTTCTGAATTAGATGATCCAGCGGGATTAACTTACCTCCAGAGAGCATGATTTTCTTTGCAGCGGTTACCGATATACTTGACGACCAAACGGTAAGTTTATGATTAATATTTCCTGAGCCTAAAATCTTACCAGGTACAATCACGACCTCATTATCAGCAGTAACGCTAGCTAGCCTTCCAACGTTTACCTCCCTTCTGTTGGACCTGGACTTGCATAGTTCCTTGATTATGACTTTCCATATTGGGAACTTTTCTTTCTTTAAGCTCGTGCGAAGTGTCCAAATAGCACTACTTTGACTTTCACTAAACATAGTGGACCATCTTCTTTTCGTCGTTAAGAATAGAACCCCAAATAAATGTACCTAGGCCTTGGTTGTAATGGCATTCGCTTGAACTAGATCATTGAATTCTCTCATCTTATTTTGAAGCCTATTTACAGCGGCCATCACCACTTCATGAGCTGTTAAAGATCCGGTTGTTTCAATAATAAGTATAGTTTGATTTTCGTCCTTTCCGTCTTTTACTACTGCTGCCAGACGTCGGCTGCCACTTTGCATGGTCCTTACCAAGCCCTAGTCTTGCATATGCTTCAAATTTTAGTTTTTGACCTGGAGCCAAAACTATTATTGGAATTTCTTTGCTTATCGGTTTCACTGTGTCATCTTCTGACACTAATTCTGCTGATGTAACCACTTTTGTTTTATCATTAGCCTCCGAATCAAGCACTAATAACACTCTACATTTGGCACAACCAAGAGTACTTTTGCATTCACAAAGATCTGGCAATACGAACCTCATGAGATCTGTACGTAATGGTACTAATCCCAGCCTGTGCGCAACAGCTTCATCATGCATGACTGACGAGTTTTCAAGCATAACAACATCATCTATAGCAAAAGTGGGGACTTCGCTTATGCTCAACCTTCTAAGGGCATTTACATATTGTCTAGGAATATCATTAAATTCCAATACAACGCGATTATCATCTTTCTCAAGTATTTTTATCGAATCAGACGGCAAACTGTTTTTCACGAATCTTTATTTATATAGCCCTTAAAAATCTACCGAACATTGAAACAAGGATAGGCGTTTGCTTTGCTGAATGAGGCAAACCTCTAGAAGAATTTATTTTTGATTATGTTCTGGTAAAAGGAAAAGAAACTTGAAGGCTGAAGACTTGACATCGGATGTAATATTTCGTTACTATGGGATATCGACCTCTGAAATCGAGGTAATATACAACTCCTTGTACAAGGTATTTTCGGTTTACGAAGAACTTGGAGTTCAGGATCCGAATTCTAGTTATGTAAGCTTTGTCGACATCCGATTTCCGGTTCCCTATGGTGATTCCTTCTTTCAGCTTATGGGAACGGATAGGTGGAATAATATTAAGGGTGTTCTCAAGGAAATGAAACGCAGAAGAGGTCGCAAGGGGTTAAAGGTATTGCTCTCTTTTAATGGCATATCAATTGACCCAAATTTGGATTTGGTTTTTTCAATTGTAGTTGATAAAGGCTCTGCGTTTGATGATGCAATTGAAAAGATGGAATTTTTGGGCGATTTAATCCCATTTCAAATCCAAAATCTCCCAAGAACGACAAACAAGATCGTATATCTTTATGATGAAACACACTCTAAATGGATGCCGCAAAATTTCGAATGAATGAAAAGACAATGGGACAATAGTAATCGTTTAATCGATAGAGTATCTTGAACAAAAAAGGAAGTGCCCCAGTTTGTCTCGAAAGAAAATCGACCAGAGTACTGTTTACTATCATGAAATTGGGCAAGATCTAGTTAGATCAGATAATTGCAAAGGGTTAGAAAAAGAACAAAGGCTGAAAATAAATTGGATGGGTGCGTTTTAGGTGCACAGATACTGAATTCTGACCTCTTACATGTCACCCATGCCACCAGGTGGCATCCCTCCGCCTCCTGGCGGGCCACCTGATTTGCTTGAGGCGATTACATCATCAATTCTCAAAATCATTGAAGCAACTTCAGTAGCAGACTTCATTATTTGCTCTTTTACTACAAGAGGCTCCACAATGTCTAGTTTTGACATGTCAGTTACCTTGCCACTTCTAGCATCTATGCCACTCCATTTTGAACCCTTCATTTGCTTTGAGCGTAATTCAGTCAGTGTATCAATCGGATCCATTCCTGCATTCTCGGCTAAGAGTAGAGGAATGACTTCCAAAGATTCAGCAAACTTTTCTGCCGCTAATTGTTCCCTTCCTGATAAGGAATTGGACCATTCTCTTAGTTTGCCTGCCGTGTAAGATTCTGGAGATCCTCCACCTGCAACAATTAAAGGCTTTTCCAATACGTCTTTCGTAACCATCAAGGCATCGTGGACAGACCGCTCGGCCTCATCTACTACTCTTTGTGAACCACCTCTAATCAGGATTGTCACTGATTTGGGGTTCTTACAGCCTTCTACAAAAACCCATTTATCAGTCTCAACTTTTCTCTCTTCAACTAGGTCTGCTGCTCCTAAGTCCTTCGACGACAAATCATCCAAATTGCTTATTATTCGTGCCCCTGTCGCTCTTGCTAGTTTTGTCATATCGCTTTCTTTAACCCGACGAACAGCCAAAACGTTAGCCTTTGCCAGATAGTGCTGAGCAATATCATCAATGCCTTTTTGACATATTACCACATTTGCACCAGCAGCAACTATCTTGTCAACCATAGTCTTTAGTATCTTATTCTCTTCTTCCAAAAACATCTTCATTTGATCCGGTGAATTTATGTTTATTTTGGCATCAAATTCAGTTTTTTCAATTTCTAATGCAGAGTTTACCAGAGCAATTTTTGCCTTTTCAACTTTCTTGGGCATGCCACCATGAACAACTTCTTTGTCAAGTACAATTCCCCTAATTAGATTTGTGTCTCTCAGTGAGCCTCCTGCCTTCTTCTCAACCTTGACATCTTCTATGTCTACTTTATATGCATTTCCAATCTTCTCTGATACCTGCAGAGTTGCGTTAACTACTATTTCTGCAAGCTCGCTTGCTTCCCTTGAAACAAGCTTTGTTTGCATGGAAGTCCTTGCTATTCTACTCAGCTGGGACTTGTCACCGCCATCAATCTTTTGGGCAAGGTTGTTAAGTATATCTACCGCCTTTACAGCGCTTTTTCTATAACCGTCAACTATTATGGTAGGATGAACATCTTTAGAAATCAACTCCTCAGCTTTTTCTATTAATGCTCCAGCCAGAACCACGACCGAAGTAGTACCATCTCCCACTTCATTATCAGTTGCCTTGCTTATTTCGACCATCATCTTGGCAGCAGGATGCTGAACGTCGACTTCCTTTAGTATTGTAGCACCATCATTTGTTATGGTCACGTCTCCTAGGCTATCAACTAGCATCTTGTCCATGCCCCGAGGTCCTAACGAGCTCGCTACTACCTCAGAAATTAGCTTTGCCGCAGTGATGTTATTTTTTTGTGCATCTCTACCTTTTGTTTGGGTTGCGCCTTCTTTTAGTATTAATACTGGTACGCCACCAGCAGAACCTTGTTGTATTGACATTTTTCATATTCCTCCTAAAATTTCGAAATAATTGAGCGAAAACCGCTATTTTAAATTTACTAAATGAGGTCGTTTAAATTAATTAAGCGTTGCGAATAAAGAACCTCTTCACGAAAATAGGGAGTCAAATTTTCCAGCTGAAAGGTCAGAATATATCTCTTTTGCGGGCTTATCTTCTATTTTTATTCCGTTACTTACACAGGAACCTATTATTTCCTTTGCACCAGACCTGACATCATAAGCATAAGAAACATCTAACTTCATCTTTGCGATTTTCACAATACCTTCCATTGTTATATTTCCGACATATTCCTTACCTGCGGTCCCAGACCCCTTCGTAATGTTAGCTTCCTTCGCTACCAAAGCAGAAGTAGGAGGAATTCCAATTTCAACGGTAAATTTCTTTGTTTCTGGATCAACCTCGACTTTCACCGGTACTTTCATACCTGGGAATTCGCGTGTTTTCTCGTTTATCGTATTAACAACCTGCAATACGTTAATCCCCATTGGACCCAGCGCTGGTCCAAGAGGTGGCCCCGCGCTAGCTTCTCCTCCACTTACTAATGCAGATATCGACTTTTTTTCTCCCATCGTAAAATGATCTCCATAATTTTGTCTTACTTTAATTTAATAGTTGGGTTTATCGATCAAAGAACAAATGCCGATAACACAAAAGCGCTATTCTCGCTAACAATGCCACTATTTCAGGAGATATGGAATTTTGCTATTAGCGAATACAGATAATTGACTACTGAGCTACCTTTTTGAGGTAGTTTGCATCCACCGTCACAGGAATTTGATATGGAGAATCTAGTAGCAAGACCGTTGCCTCTTGTTTTTCATAGTCAACCCGAGTTATCTTTGCTTTCATAGACTTGAATGGCCCTGCAACTACTTCTACGGTATCGTCTATATTCAATTCCGTAACAACCGGCCGTTTCACCAAGTACCCCTCTATGTCCTTGTAAGGAAGCTCGCCTCTTATCTGCCCCTTGACATGGCGAATGCCAGCTAGCGCTTCATAGGCGATATTTGAATTAGGGGCCTCGATTATTATATACCCCTTAAAGCTTTCAAGTAATAATATGGAGCGGACGGGGAGATTCTTTGAGTTTATTTTATTATAGGCCATATTTACAACAACATGTTCCTGACCCCCAGTCGTTCGCACGGCAAAAAATTTTGAATCTGACATTGGTTTTGCCTCATTGGAATTCGTACTAGCAACCTCAGGATCGTGACTATTTTCGTTGTCTTGAGGCAATTCCGTCTTAGATTGGAGACTAGATTTAGAATCTTGATGCAACGGAGCCTCAGCATTTTCATCTCCATTATCCACAAGTAAAGTATCAATATCTTCCATACTCTCCTCTGGCTCATTATCATCACGTCTCAAACTTGTAATCATTTTAGATAATCCAGAGCATTTATAAATTTGCTTGGATTCAAATTTCTGATTACGAAAGTCAATTTCATCGTGATGAATGAACTTGCATAAACACTCGATTAACTTAATTGATCATTAGATTTTTTTTCTAAACTTCCCTCGAGTAAGTATGAAGGATATAAAATAAAGGAAAAATCCTGCGACAGCAATTACAAAACCATATAGAGATAATGCTCCTTTGTCCGTATAGGCGCCAATTCCAACACAAATTCCTCCTAAAACCAAAAGAAAGAGTCCTGCTCTAACTGGTCCTGGCATATGTGGCCTAGACATTTCAATCGTTCCCCAGCTCGGTACTACCTTGATAGCTAATAATATCTTTGTTCATCAAGAAAAGGCTGATATAGAAAGGACGATTGTGGTACACTAATCCTTTTAACTCTCCACTACTTTTATCCTTGTTGTTACCCGTATGAAGATAGCTGTACTTGGCATTGGAGTCGCTGGAGCTTTTCTAATGTACAAGCTAAGCGAACAGCATGATCATCATGTAATAGGCTTTGAAAGAATGCTAGAACAAGACCATGATGCTGTTTGTGCATGGGCCACTTGTGAGAATGTAATGTCAGGACTAGTCGCTAAATGTGGACTTAATTTTGAAGACTATATCCTCCACAAAGGGAAAATAATGAAAGTGGATATGGATAGCGAGCGAACATGAGTCCAACTATGATACGATTAGTCTTAAACTAAGGGGTATGGTGAGTTACGACAAATTGAAATTAATACAAGACATGATCCAGGGAACCAACATTCAATACGGCACAGTCCCAGACAAGAAATATCTAGAACAGAATTTTGATCTAATAGTTGACTGTACAGGGTTTCATCGAAATTATCTACCCCGTCCTAATTCTGAAATGTGGATCCCTTGTGTGCAGTATAAGGTGAAATATGAAAATGGAAAAAATCCGTTTGATGACTTTTACTTGAAAGCATTTCCCTCAATGACTGGTTACTTTTGGTATTTCCCCTTAGAAAATAATTACGCCCACATAGGAGCTGGTGATTTTACAAGAAAGAAGAGTAACCAATTTGTAGAGAAGTTTCTTCAACGATATAAAGGTGAAGTTATTAAGAAGGTTGGTCGTCCCGTGAGGATTAGCCCTCCAAAAAATTCAGAGCCCTTTACGGACGGCAGAAAGACTATCGGTGTGGGGGAATCAATAGGCACGGTATATCCTCTTTTAGGGGAAGGGATTATTCCTTCCACATGGTGTGCTGAATTATTTATTGAAAACCTTGAAAATTTCTCTAAATATCGAGAGTCTGTTTTGAACAAATTTGAAATTTATTCTCTTGTATTTAAATTCATCCAAATGAAAGTGCATGGCACTTTTAGATTATTTAGGAATCCCTTCGAATTACTTCGAATCTACAACCATATGAAGCGACAAGAGGAAAGATATGGAATGGAAATAAGGATTCAGGATCTGATCAAAATTGCGAAGAACTAGCGAACTACTCTTGGTATAGACAGATTACAGCGTGGTCTGAAATGTATGAGAGAAAATGTTTAAAATCACAGTGAGTTATAGTGTTAATATAATTGCAGTTCAAATGCGAAAAAATACCTGAAGGTGCGAAAATGGCTTATTACGAGAGTCAATCTTGGTTTAATGACCTGCAGAAGCTTACCAGTGAGGAATTGATGAGAGTATATAATACAATAAAATCTGGAGAGTACGAATTTGCGAAAGACGCTTGGTATATTCCCAGGCCTCTAGCAAAGGATGAAAGATGCCCAGTTATGGTAGCAAAAGGGTACTCCACTCCTGATACTCCTGAAAAAATAATCAAATTTCAGGATACTGCGAAATTTTTGCAACAAGAATTCAAAGGATTCATAGATGCATGGGATTTTGGCCTCATTACAGAGAAGCATATAGTGGAAGCAATCCTACGTATTTTAGAATCAAGGACAATCGCTATAATGGAATAATTAATTTGATTTATTCAAGGCTTAATTCTTAACAAAGACAATTACTTAAGGTAACTTCAATTTATTCTTCAAATATCTTCCTTTCATTTTGCCCAACAAACTTATTAGTGCTATAACAATTCCTATTGCAAATATAGCTTGAATTGCAGATGTTATATAGCGATCTGTCGTGTTATGAAAAACTGAAATATGAAGTGGGGCAATAACCACTATCAAAAAAAATGATACCACAATTATCATGAGCCACATTACAAAGACTAGTCCAAATATACCAATAATTTCCATGATTAGTAACCCTACCATTTTATGAAGTAAAATTGTATTGCAATAGTGATTAATGCAAGTATTGAAGAAAATACCGCTAGATTGAAAATTCTTCTGGCAACTTGTCCTTCTGATAGGGGGCCTTTGGCTACTATTAATCTGACTAGAGTTGAGGGCGCATCCCTACTCCGTGAGGCCGCTAATCTGAAGTCGTCTGTCAGAATAGTAGGTCTACTTTTGATCTCCCTGTGTTCAACTATTTTTTTGACACTAGATAAGAATAAAAATGAATTCATGACTGCAGGTAAGAGGGCTATTACTCCTACTATCTCGGATTTTCCTGCTATAGCAAGTGCCCCGTACATTGCCCCTAGAAGTAAAGTACCAGAGTCTCCCGGAAAAATTTTACTCGGTATTTTGTGATACTTGTATAAGGCTATGGTACTGAATAGCATCGGTAGACCTGCAAGCAAGGTTTCTCTATCGCCAAAAATGGCAATACTTGTCAGTAAGGGTATGCTGCTAATTATAATAATTCCTGTTGCAACCCCATTGAGGACATCAATAGAATTAATCGTGTTTCCTGCTATGGGAATAATAGCTAAAATCAGACCCAGGTACAATATCGGAATGTAGGAATCACCAAATATCAAATTTAAATGAGTTCCATGTGCCACTAGGACTAATATTGGCACCGCAGGCAGCAACAAGTGCAACGGGCTTAAACCAACCTGGCATGACCCTTGTATCATCGATATACCCTACGATAAAGGCGATAACCGTCGTCAGAAGAATAGCAAGGATCTTTACATCAGGGACAAGGAAATAAAGGATGAGTTCACTAATGGCAATGCCAAGTAATAATATAGGACCAGCAGGTCTAGGCACATCCGGTCTTTTGGATTTGTGATAGTCTTGTACTACGCTACCTTTTTTGAACAAGTAACGGATAAACCATGGCATTAGAAAATAGACTGTTAGAAAAGAAATAGAGGAGACTATCGTAGCTTGAACGAGAGTAGAAATAATAGGCGACAACATTAATGAATATCAACTCTGGGGATTTATCTATCCTTTGATTTTACCATGTGAAAATACTGAATACTAGTCAATAGAGCGAACAATTCCTAATAATGTAAGCATTCAAAGGGCATTATCACCTGCCCAGCCCGAATTTTTACATATAACCTTATTCAAGCTGGTTAATTTTGTAAAGATTATCGTGCTTTCCATACTCGATGGATAGATCGCTATAACGATAGATAGTTCAATTGGGCATCGTACGTTCACTTTCCACAACTAGTCAGTAATCTACTTTAATTCTTTATTAGAGGATTTTGTATCATATCATGCTTGATGTCAAATAAGCCTGCAGTGTATGTCACCCGGCAGTTACCAGCGCCTGGCCCGTCAATACTTTCGACTTACTGTCACGTCACAATGAACAGGAGCGTGAAGCCTATCTCTAAAGCAGAATTACTAAACAATATCAGCGAAGTTGATTCAATTATTTGCATGATTGGAGATAATATAGATTCAGAAGTAATAACATTAGCCGGAAATAGACTAAAGCTAATTAGCTGTTACAGTGCGGGATACGATCATGTGGACATTGAAGCAGCCAAAAAGAAGAATATTGTTGTTACCAACACCCCAGATATTTTGTCTAACACAACAGCTGACTTAACATTTGCATTGATATTTGCTATTTCGCGCAATATTGTGAAAGGTGATGATTGTGTCAGGAGTGGCAATTGGAAGTTTGGTTGGACACCTGATTTATTGTTAGGACATGATGTACATGGTAAAGTATTGGGAATAGTTGGATTAGGGGAGATCGGTACAAAGGTAGGTAAACGTGGAAAGGCTTTTGACATGAATGTAATTTACTATAGTAGAGTAAGAAAGTACCAATTAGAGTCTGATTTTGGATTCCGGTACGTTGAATTCGATGAATTACTTAGAGAAAGTGATATTATCTCGATTCACGTAGATCTAAACAAGGATACCATGTATATGTTCTCGTTAAATGAACTGAAGAAAATGAAGAATAGTGGGATTATAATCAATACCTCGAGGGGTAGAGTTGTGAATGAAAAGGATTTGACCTATGCTCTATCAAACCGTCTGATTGGCGGTGCCGCATTAGATGTGTATGAGGAAGAGCCTATTTCCAAATCAAATCCACTGTTAAAGACCTCCAATACTGTATTGTTACCACATCTAGGTAGTGCCACTTATGAGACAAGAAAAAGGATGGCCGAGATGGCGGCAAACAATGTAATAAATTTTTTCAGAAAAACTGGACCCGTACATAGAGTGAACTAAAATCAGTTTCATCTATGAGTTTCAATTATGTAATCAACCAATCAACCACTCTGATTACTGACTTATTAAGAAAAAATGTCACTCAACGCAATATCTGTAGTATTGAGGATTAGAAAATATATTTTTTTTGATTTATTTGCTCTTTCAGTTTCTTGGCCAATGCTGGACCAATTTTTGAAATAGCACCCAAATTGGATTCTGAAGTATTATCAATCTTTTCGCCATTTATAATACCTGCATCATATAGCGCTCTTGCTCTGATTCGCCCTATTCCTTGAAAATAAATCAAGGGAATTAACTCTTCTTTAATGCCAAATTTCATTCTTATCTTGAGGTTCTGTATTTCATGCACGAGGTTCTGCATTTTGAAAAGTTTCGCTATCTCGCCCAAACTGTATAACAACCATTCTGCATTTTCTACCATCCTATACATATCGCCTGGTTCTACCCCAATAGTATCTGCTATCGTCCTTTCAGTTGCTTCATCTATCCATTTTAAGAGACCGACAAGACTTCTTGAATTAGACGTCTCTATCATATCATGATAGAGGTCCCAATCGTGTTGATTAAAGAGAATGTTATTGAAATTAGTATCCTTGCTTCTTAACGACAACTTTGGATAAAAGTCGTTAGTCTGGACTATCCAGCTCAGGAAAAGACCTCCATATACATTGGATTTGAATTTTGAACGCTCTTGTAAGGATTTAATATTTTCTCTAAAGTGGACAGATGTCAGTGGGTCAATATAAAGTAAAGATGTTCGCTTGCCAAATTTAGTTGCTTTCATGGATTCATTGGTTGAAATTATGAGACTCTCTGATTCGAGGTAATCCAGGACCGCTTGTAGCTTTGAATTAATGCTTTCTTCATCACGAAACATGGAGAAAAAAGTATGATTAAACAATGCGTATAATTTGGATTTCTTGATTCTTGGCATCGAAGAAATACTGCCAAGCAAATGTATCCTCAAAGCTTTTTCGTTCATTAATTGAGAGCGGAGTGGTTCTGGAGTGCCCAAAACATAATGGTCATATAGTTCCGATGAATCGATTCTGGGATCAGTAATAATTATTGATTCTCCAAATTTGTCATATGAGGGTCTACCTGCACGGCCACAAAGCTGTTTATATTCCAAGATACTCATTGGAACATTTCCTCCAAGCTCCTGGTCATACCTAAAAATACTCGCAATGATTACCCTTCTAGCAGGCAAGTTTACCCCCGCGCCTAGTGTTGGTGTCGCCGTGAGAACTTTTACTATCCCACTCTTGAAGGCATCTTCAACAATTCCTCTGACCTTAGGGCCCAAGCCCGCATGATGAAAGGCTACACCTTTTGCGACAAGTCCCGATAATGTTCTATTAATGTGTGCATCGCCATTGTCTAGAATTTGTAACGACAGTTTCTGTGCCAAATTTTCTGCTAGATTTTGGTTAATTTTAGTAAACTGCTCTGCAGCTTTAGCTGCAAGTGATACAGCACGTCTCCTTGTTTCCGCAAAAATAAGCGCTTGACCACCATCTAGAACTGATTGAATTGCTAAATCTATTGCGGCAGTTGAGCTGGTACTTCCGCTCTGCTTTACTTCAAAACTAAGATTGTTATTCATGCGGACTCTACCATAATCGTAAATTCCTTCAATCAATTTAGTTGGTCTCCAGCTGGTGTCTACAACTTCACAACCCAGCCATCTGCCGACTTCTTCTGAATTTGAAATTGTTGCACTAAGTGCAATAAGTTGTGCTTTAGGAAAAGTTTCTTTTATCTTGGTCAAAATAATTTCAAGGGTTGGGCCTCTTTCTCGATCTCCTATTAAATGCACTTCGTCGATAATGAATAATCCAACTTCATCCAACCAATTTACCCCATGGCGCATGATCGAATCAAGTTTTTCATTAGTAAGAATTACGATATCTGAACTTGCTAATTTCGACCCCGATGAATCATAATCTCCAGTTGAAATGCGAAGTCTTAGTTCTCTGTGTGCATAAATTTGCAATCTTTGTAAAGTTCCAAATTCATGGAATTTTTCCATTGCTAACGCCCTTAATGGCGTAATGTACATTACCTTTTTTCCTTCATTAAGTGCTTTTACTGCACCTAGTAGTCCTATCAGAGACTTGCCGCTGGCGGTAGGAGTAGTAACAAGCATGTTCCTTCCATCCATTAATCCTCTTGACATTGCAAGCTCCTGTGGGGGATAAAGTGCAGAATAGCCCAGTAAGTGCAGAAGATCCCCAACTTGAGATCGCAACTGATTTTCTAATATGGGATCCTATATTTTTACCATCAGATAATTCAGATAATCATCAAAGAATAAAAAATTAGTTTTCTCTTATTTAGGTCACCCTTCGGACACTGTGAATTAATTCACACTATGTTAGTTGTGCTCATCCACTTAATTTCAGTCAGGGATGTCGATCCCAATGTTTTTCATGGTGTTACATTACAGTAAGGTTATTGATAATATCAGAGCTTATTGGAATCTTGTGCCTTACTATCAAGTCTGTTTTCGCTTGCTCCGAAGATAGTTCCCGCTTGTATGATAGAATTTGACTGAACTTGTCTACCTGGTAAAATGATTACAGAAGCACCTACCGCACAACAATTTCCAACTACTGCTCCAAAACGATCAGTTCCCGTATCGACCAAATCATCTCCCACTGCGTATTTAATATTACTTCTCGTAAGCAAGACATTCGCGGTTCCTGAATAACCGCCGAACCAAACATCTTCACCTATGATACTATCCAATAACACATTTTGGTGTGATATTTTAGTATTCCCAGCAAAGTAGCTACGACCAATTTCACAATTAAATCCTATTTTTGTATTATTACCTAGTATAGAATTTCTGATCAAGGAACTCATTCCTATGAAACTGCCACAACTAAGATATGCTGGTCCTATGATCTTACAGAAATCGTCTACGTAAACGCCATCTTCTATTACGCAGGGGCCCTTGATTATACTCGATCTCAGCTATAGATGCATTTGGAGATATAATCTGTTCTGTGACTTCGTCATAAAGTACTTTTTGGACCGTGGTGAGAAAATCCCAAGGATAAATCAATGAATCAATCGTTAATGTATTAGTTCTCTTCGAATAATGGATTAGAGCATTAAGTGGAATTTCCAAATTTTCGTTACCCAGAATAGAAACTTTAGAATTTGATAGATTCCCCTCGCAAAGCTCCTGTACGTTTAAGGATGGGAAATCTCTCCTGTACTAATTTGATAGCAGCAGAGAATTCTGAAGGTATCATTACCTTGCTGATACCGTAGACTTGTTGCGCCATCATAATATTTCTAATAATTAGAGGCTGTCCAAACAATTTTATGGATGAGGCGGGACATCCATCTGATTCTACTAAAGCCTGTAGATAATGATGAGATTTATGAAATATTAAATTCAACAAAATTATGTGTACTAGCATGTATATCTACAGTACAATAGAACTTTACTGAAGAATATGACTAACCAATAGTCACCTTTTCTTATAAATTCGCAAAGAAATAAACGAAGATTGTAATGTGCCTAATATGATTGCTAATTGGCCGTAATTTATAAGTGTTGGGATACGTTTCAGGTTTTCGCATAAAACCCAGATTTCCTTTCATAAATCTGGCCGTTTTGCATTGCTTTCATTATGTACGTCTTTGCTTCCTCTTCAGAAAACTTGCCAGTCTTGATCAATTCGTTGATGAAATTATTCTCCTCAACATCGTTCCTGTCTGCACCAGACAGGGCATTGAAAATTTCCATAAACAACTTTAATTTTGAAATTTCACTATGGGGCTTTCCATGCAATACCCCGAGGTCTACTTTTCCAGTGTTTACATCTACCCCGGCGGTTTCTAACATTCTCTGAACTAGATATATAGCACGCTCTGCATCCTCTGTTTCAACATTATCTTTCAACAGTAACCTGGCCCTAGCTGTGGCGAGTCTTATCAAAGCTTCCAATTGACGAGGAGTAACAGTTATCATTCCTTCAGAGTCCACATTTCTCATCTTCAAATAGTAATCTTTAAGCAAGTCGATAACTTCAATTGTTAGGTTTGGTTCAATTTGTTTTGCATAAGCTAGGTACTTCCTGAAGAGATCTATTTCGATCGCCGGCTGTGCTGCATGTTCCACATCCCTATGAATTTCAAGTATATGTCCAGCAATTCTGCTGTCTTTTTCTCGCTCTGGTGTATCTCTAATTACGTAAATCAGGTCAAATCTAGTTAAAAGTGGAATCGGAAGATTCACATTTTCGGTAATGTTTTTAAAAGGATCATATTTTCCGTACATTGGATTTGCAGCAGATAAAATTGACGTCCTTGCATTTAACGTAGCGACTATTCCTCCTTTAGCAACTGAACATGTCTGTTGTTCCATAACTTCATGGAGGGATGATCTATCTTCTGGTTTTATTTTATCAAATTCATCAATGCATACCAGTCCTTGGTCTCCTAGAACTACTGCACCTGCTTCAAGCATCATTATTCCAGATTTGTCACGTATTACAGCGGCAGTAAGACCAGCGGCTGTGGTCCCTCTTCCGGATGTATATAGGCCCCGGGGAGCAATCTTGGCGCCATATTTCAGCATCTCAGATTTAGCTGTGCCTGGATCACCTACTAAAAATATGTTAATATCTCCTCTGCGCGTAGATCCGTCATCTAGCTTTTTAGTAACTGAACCAACGATTAGTAAAAGTATGGCTTCCTTAATGATCTCATGGCCATAAATGTGTGGAGCAAATGAAGCAATCAATTTGTCGTAGGCATCAGATTTGCTTGCGATAGTAAAGATCTGTTTTTCATCCTCATTACTTATTGCCATCCTTTCAACAGTTCTTGTATCTTTATTCCCTGCAAGGCCGCCCAAGTACTCTATATTATTTCCTTCCATCCGTAGCCGAAACAAATTTGTCCTGGCTTGTGGAGTCATTTGCTCATGTTCAATTCTTACTATGCCCGTCAACAACACTCTGTCCCCAGGACGACAACGATCGACAAGGTCATCCATAACAGTAACTTCCACATAGTGAGGAAGCTGTCCAGCGGGCAAGTCCTCTGGTAATTCCTGAAGTCGAACAAGCTGAAAGTCAGTGAAAAAGCTACTTTCTGCATCCATTTCAAGCTCCTTCTCAGAACAATTTGAGCACTTTAGGGGTTTTCTAAGTGAAAGCCCTTTGAGTAGTGCTTCATTAATAGTATCACAATTGAGACACCTATAACCAATTTTTTTGGCTTGCGGTTTGACTTCTGAAGATCTTACAACCATTCCAGAAACGCCGATTAGCTTGTCTATTACTTCAGCATTTATGTCTCTTAGACCCTTCTGGACAGTATAATTTCCTATTCGAACCTTTATTTTTTCCTTAGTCTCTTCTGCATAATCAAAATGGATTTCTCGTAAAATCGAAGCTACAGCATCATTAAAGGCATCTAACGTCTCATCAGGTTTGTAGGTTATCAATTTTGCCAGCTCTGGATTTGCTACATCCATATCAATATAATCAACCACGAGCGAGGTAGAATTAGAAGCCATCATGTGGTTTATCAGATCAAAATACTTGTAATTTCCCTCTCTATCTTTGAATCCTCTGAGAAAAGATTCTAGTTGATTAGATAAAGCTGCAGAAGTTTGATGCTGGAGTTCAGTCAAATCTTTTTAGCACCTGTTGCTTAAATAAATCGGTAGAATCATGTACCAAGTTGTATAGGCATCTTTCTTCAGCTGAAAGCTTCTCCTCCATTTCAGCAGAAAGAGGAGATGCTGCAGCAATTTTCACAATCTTCTCAAGCCTTGTGGCAACAAATGAATTGACAGAAATCATCAAATTTTCTCTGTCCCTTTCTTTCAAACCTCTGAGATAATCATTAACTCTTACATAAAAATCAGCTTCTATTTTTGATACATCGTGAGGCTTTGAGATCCTTTCCCTGTTTAGCGCTCTGGAAACATAACTTGACGTTTCGGTATCTTGTATTTCGACTAGATTTTCCTGAGCCAGGATTTTGGCTATCCAACGCTTTACAGATCCAATATCTCCTTCTTTAGAATCGATTTGAATATTGGCGATTGATAACTTTACATCTCGCCTGTATGTTATTCTAACTTCCTCCATCAAATAGGCAATGTCATATGTAGAATGAATGTTTTCAAATATGCTGGATGGAACTGGACTAACTACCAACACGAGACATATGCTTTGGATAGGTTATATCTTTTGGGAAGATAATTAATTGAGCTTCAAGTGTACAAGAATGACATTAAACTATACTTCTGAAATTACATGTAAAATATCGAGTTGTAATTTGAGTGTCTCAATTTAATCTCACCAATTTAAGTTATGACACTGATTAAATAACCAAATAATAGAGATTCATTATCCAATGACCGCCGGGAACAAGAACTTATCAGATTTGATGTGGGTGGAAAAGTATAGGCCAAAAAGACTAGATGATATTATAAATCAGAAAGAAATAGTTGGGAGCTTGAAAAATTTGATAAAGGCGCCTGATGAAATGCCACATTTATTATTTGCAGGTCCTCCCGGCGTTGGCAAGACAACAGCAGCTTTGTGCCTTTCTAGAGAATTACTCGGTGAAGACTGGAGGAATGAAACTTTGGAGCTAAATGCCTCAGACGAGAGAGGGATAAAGATGGTTCGTGAAAGAGTGAAAGAATTTGCTGCAGTAATCAAGCTCGATTTGGGAAAGGACAATAGGCGGTTCAGACTAATAATACTAGATGAAGCAGATGAAATGACTTCAGAAGCACAAACTGCCTTGCGAAGAATCATAGAAGACAGCTCAAAGACCACAAGATTCATTTTGATTTGTAATTATCTGTCTCAAGTTATTGATCCTATTCAAAGTAGGTGCGTTGTATTCAGGTTCAAGAGGCTCCCCAAGGAGGAGGTTGAAGAATACTTAAAGTCGGTATGCAAGAAAGAAGGATCTAAATATGAAGATAAAGCTATCAGTCAAATTTTCGAATCAGCGTCAGGGGATTTGAGGCATTCAATAAACGTTCTTCAAGCCGCGGCAGTAATGGGATCTGTTTCAACAGTTAACGTAACAATTTCGTTAGGTCTTTCTGGGAAGGCAAAGGTAGGTGAGATTATAAAGATGGCTATTGCCGGCAAATTTAACGAAGCTGAGAATCAAGCTATTGGAACTGACGGCAGTATATGGAATGTCTGAATTCGATTTTCTAAAATACGCTAATGAAGCTGGTTATGGCATGAAATTGACTCATCCAGAGGAGTTTGCAGCCCTGATGGCCGAATATGATCATAGGTTGACAACTGGCGCTCACCCTGAAATTCAGTTAGCCGCGCTATTAGCGCAGCTTGGAAGGCTTGGAAAAGCCAACTGAACTATCTCTTTCTATTCATATGAATCCGATAGAAGGCATCTCATTTTAGTTAACTTTGGGTCGTCAAGGCAAGGCTGGCATAATTAGATATTATGGAATATGCAAATGAATTCGATTAGTAATCTTCTTCAAACTCTTCGCCAGCTTCTTCCTCTTCAATTTCCTCAAAGTCCTCTTCAAATTCTTCTCTCTCTTCGGCACTTTTGTAAGGTAAATCTGTTTCACCAGCTGTACCACAAACAGGACACTTGAATTCGATTGTTTGACCTTCGAGATCAAGAGGAAATTCCTTGGAAAAGACTTCGTCACATTTAGAACAAACTAGTGTCGTTTGTATATTGTCAGTACCTGAATTTGTGTGATTGTAATCTGAATATGGTACTAGCCATTCTTCCTACCTATAGAAATATTCCTTTTTTATAAGCCTTCTCATAGAGGCGAGTTGGACTTATTCAAATTTGATTCAGTCCCTGTGCCTTGGTATTATAGATCAAAGCAAGCAAATGTTCTCTTGCATCGGTTTTGGCAACTATGCCCCTATTGGCTACTGTAGTTATCATCCCACTATTCTTGACCCCGCGCATTCTCATACACAGATGTTCTCCTTCTGCGACGACCATTACACCCTTAACTCCCATTCTCATTATTTCGTCAGCAATTTCCTTTGTAAGCCTCTCCTGAATCTGGAGCCTTCTAGAATATTTTTCAACCAATCGAGCGAGTTTTGAAATTCCAAAGACCTTTCCGGATGGGACGTATGCAATGTGAATCTTTCCAAAAAATGGAAGCATGTGGTGTTCGCACATGCTGTAAAATTGGATATCCCGAGCTATAATTGAATCAGTCTCTTCATTGAAACTTATCTCCAATTCAGAACTCATATGATAGCCTGAAAAAATTTCCTCGTACATTTCAGCTATACGATGTGGAGTTCCTATTAGGCCCTCTCGATCAGGATTTTCACCTAATTCTATTAGTATCTGTCTTACTAGCTTCTCAATTTTTTTCTTATTAATCGAACTTTTGTTCATCTTTTATCCTGTTTTTGTATTCGTATTGCCTACCTAGCACATATTTCTTTATGTAACTGAGGTATAATCCTTACTTCTGGATACGACGGGAAAGCAATATCGTAGAAATTCAATAGCTTTTCTAGTGTAGGCTCATCCGTACTATAAGTCGGTTGAATTACGAATCCCGATATATCTGAAGCTTTAATCTTAGAAAAAATGTCCTGAATCAATTCTTTGAACCACTTAATACTCGTCAAATTCGTTGTTACCACTTTTATGTAGGTAGTCTTATAATGTCTTGTTGCCAATTCTAAACATTCAAACTCATTTCGCAATAAATTATTGTAGTTCTTGGATTCTGTAACACCGGAATCTGGAGTCTTGAACTCTATCTTGCAAATGTCGATATGTGGAAGGACATTTGAAAATCTATAGGAATCAAAACATGAAGATTCAAGGTATGTTTTCAATCCTTTAGCACTTCTCAGAAATTTAGAGAGGAAAATTATCGCTTGGTCTTGAAGCAACGGCTCTCCTCCGGTAAAATTTACTTTGTATGTGTACGGCTGTATGCTGCTCTCTATCATTTCTTTTGCCTCATCTAGAGAGTATTCTTTACCACTGTCCAGGGCCAGTGCATATTCTGTATCACACCATCTGCACTTTAAATGACATCCAGCAAGTCGTACAAACATAGTCTTCGTTCCGACGTAGATACCTTCTCCTTCAATACTGGTGAATATTTCACTGATTCTGACTCTATTTTCTGATATTTGCATAAATTGTCTTATCCTCTATACCTGCTTTGCTGAATGCTACTTTCCTATTTATACACGATTCGCACATACCGCAATGAACAAGACCCCTTCCCGGTACCTTTATGCCGTTGAAATAGCAACTCCAACTCTGAAAAACCAAATCGCCAACAATTTGGTACCCAATTTTAACCAACTCGAATTTAGTTAATCCGTCCATTGAAGGGGACCATATTGAAATTTTGTTCCTTGCCCTAGAGCTAATTCTGTCCTTTTCGGCCAGGTTCAAAGTCTTTGTTAGCGATTTCACAAATTCTGGTCTGCAATCTGGGTAGCGAATGTCTTCTGCGTGGGCACCATATGCAACCAATTTCGCATTACAGCTAACGGCCCAGGCTACCGCTATAGTAATGAATATTGCATTTCTTACCGGAACTATAAGAGTTGATTTGAAATTTTTCCCAAGTTTAACTTGCTCGCTTGTTAGAGCATTGGAGTTCCCGTAGAGTTCCTTCATGAAACTCATATCAATGGTGTGATGTTCTTCAATATCCAACTTATTTGAAATCCTTTTTGCTGCCATAATTTCACTCCCTGCTCTTTGGCCATATGAAAAAGTTAGCGCCTTTACTCGATAATTCTTTCGCAATTTTAAATATCCGCAAACGCAAAGTGAATCTAGTCCACCACTGACTATGCAGATCGCAGTTTCACCTTTCCTACTTGGCAACAAAAGAATAGATCCCTCCTATTCCATATGAGGTCGCAATCATGAGTCTAGAGAATAAGAGTGCAATTTCATAATTTGTTGAAAAAATGGTGCTATCTAGTATGATTGAAATTGGGATTCCACATATGGCTATCAACCCTACTATAAGCTGCCTCATTGTTGTTAGTCTTGGTATACCTTTTGATAAAAAAGTATGTAGAAATATTTCCCATTCCAATTCCTAAGAGAATTAGATAGGGATATAGGTTGTGAAAAATGAGAATGACAAAAAATGGGGCAGCCCAACATAGGCCATTTATAATCTTGATGTGCAAGGGCCAAGATAAGCTCTTTTTCATTCTTGTTCTTATCGATGAAATGACCTTTCTTTCCTTGAAAAGACTGATTCCAATGCTTATAGAAAAACTACCAAACCAGAGAATGGGATAATGGACGAACGGAATATGGTTTGTGGTCAGAAAGTAACTAGAGATTGCAGCAAAAAGTATTGCGAGTGAGATGGCTATGAAAAGAACGCCAAAACCATGCCTTATGTCGATATCGACATACGTTGACAATAAACAGAAAAAATTTGATTTGTTCAATTTAAACCATATCAAATAAGCAATGGTTAGCATTCAATGTAGCCTGAAATGATTGCTAAGACCTGACAAATATAAGGCAGGGTTGATCATATTGCTAGAATAATTTACTTAAGTATACATATCCTAAAGTGAGTTTGAAGAATGACATTATGTTCGGCAAAGTGAATTAAGAATGTTTTCTCTCATATTTCAGTAACTAAGCAACTAGACCTAATTAGACCTCAAATCAAATCAAGTATTAACCCGTTAATTTTTAATATCGATTTAAATATTAACCAAGGTATGCATAGTTGTAGTTCATGCGGTAAGATTAGCTTTTATTCTATTAACTTCTTGTTCTCAAATGTGGTGTGTAATCAATGCTTTATGCTCATTTCAGAATCCAAGCTACTAACTCAAAATGCAAAGTAAATTTAAGTTGCTTGTTTTGTTCCACATTTAGGACAGAATTTAGAACCTTCCTTTACAACATGCCCGCATTCACTACATGAACTTTGATTACCAAGTGACTGTACGGGTTCAGACTTAACATGATTTTCAGTGGACTTCGAATCGTACATGTCCATCACAGCCCCACTTGGCCTAAAGGAGTCATCCACATCGGGCATGAACTCAGCCTTGTCGGATTTTTCATTGTCGAAATCCTTGATAAATAGCATCATTCGTGGAACCTGTTCAGACTGCCCTTGCATGGTTACCTGTTCAGACAACCAAAGTGCAAATTTCTTTAATGTCATTTCTGGAGTAGAAAAAGTCAGAGTGTGTGTCGACATGTATTCTTCTGACGCAGCTCTTGCGTTAAAGATCTTCATAATATTATCTAACTAACAGCAGCAGTTTTAATTATTGCGAATTTCCGCATCTTTTGCAAAACTTTGATTGAGATGTTATTTCAGCCCCGCATCCCCGGCAATTTTTGGTTTTAGTTGTGTTAATATTTTCGTTGGCTGTGCTCCGCTTAACAATTATATCGACAGGTTTGAAAGTCGGTTCCAATTGCTGAGGTTCAGGAAGGACATACCGATCAGAGGACGTAGAACTACCCCCACCTCCCACGAAGCCTCCAATACCAAAACCGCCACCTCCAGATGTTGATGGACTATAAGATGCAACACCTGTTGTTGGACCTTTAATAGATGAACCTTTTGAAATCGCCGATTTCAACTCCAAAATCACTCTAGCCGACAAGAAATTCAATGCAGAAGACGCCACAAGATATTCAGCTATTTTGCCGAAAAATTGCCTTTCATTTACTTTTCCTTTTTTATAAAGTTGAATAGCCTCAACTAAGGATTCGTAATGCTCTTGTGTTTCATTCAGCAATTGTTTAAGCTTTTCAGACAATCCACCCAACGCATCTACACCAAACGACATCTGTATTCCTTGTGGTCCACGGGTCTAATAAAAGTTTGAATAAAAAACTATGTGTACTTTCTAATGCTCCCGCATACCTGATTATTAAAACCCAAGCAAGTATTTTCGTCATTACTTTGATTGGAAACAAGATAATTGGATCAAAAAACCTATTAATACCTATCTGTGGAATGTGACGTCGGTATCAATTAGTGAGGAGGGGTAGTCTAGCTTGGTTAGGATACCTGCTTTACACGCAGGTGGTCATGGGTTCGAATCCCATCCCCTCCAAGTCTTTCAGAATTTAGGTATTTCTTTTTTATATTAATAAAATGCTAGATTAGTATCTTCATAATAAATCAACGATGGTTCAAATGGACATAAATAGCCAACAAGATATATACTACTATTAGAACTCAATTTTGTTGATATAACTTTCAGACGATTGTATAATCTTTTCGATCGAATTATTGAACTCTAAACAATGGAACGTAATAAGTCGTATATCGATATGCCATTCTATGTACTTTATATGCGTTACTCCCTTCAATAACATCAATATTATTTAGTGGCTGTCTATTTCAATTATGATTGGTAAACTAGCGTTACTTAAGAAAGAACCAACACTAGCTTCCATAATTTAATTAGACATGTATATTTTTATACAGAAAAAGAATGTCTTTTATTGTTGAGATTGAACTTTAATGGTTTTCTTTGACATGTTTATCATGGCTAACTACTTGCCTTATTCCTATTCCTATTCCTGAATAGTCTGGCCATTCTAGTTTCAGGCTTTTCAGAGAAGGAATGTGGGATAATGGAGATCCTTTCCATTGTTGGTATTTTGGAACGGACAGCATTTTGTATTTCAGCAGAGAGTAATTCTATGTCTTTTAATGGTTTATTCCCGTCAACTTCTACATGAACTTCAGCTTGGTTTATCATCCCTGCTGAACGCAATAGCACTGACCTTATGGTTATTTGTTCATCTCCAAATCTTTCTTCAATGATTTTCTTTATTAGGTCAGTCATTTTCGGACTGTGCCATGCATCAACTAGAATCAATGAAGATTGTTTCAGCGATATGTAAGCGACAGAGAAAATATATCCTGCAATTATCATTCCTCCTATTCCATCTGCCTGTAAGAAACCAAATTGAGTTGCAATTAATATGCTAAAGAATCCTATTACGGATGCGGATCCGTCCTTTATAGAGTTCTTTGCATCAGTCTTCAAAGATAGAATCTGATATTTGTTGGCAATAACTCGCATCTGAAATGCTCTATACAAGGATATAGCACTAGCTACCGCCAAGACTATCATTGTTACTATTGGATGCTGAATATGCCGAGGGTGAATAAAGGATTCATAAGAATGATAGACAATAACTGAGCCAATTACTATCATTCCAATAGCTGCAAGCATCGCTGCAAAAGTTTCAACCTTGTGATATCCGAAATGAAACTTTTTGTCTGGAGGACGTTGGGCGAAACGCAAGCCAAGAAGAACTATGAAGGAAATCATTGCATCTGACACAGAGTCAATACCATCTGCCGTGGCAACTACACTGCCACTCATATAGCCAACAATCAACTCAGCTATTCCAATGCTAATTAGTGTAATGACAGAGATCTTTGCTATCCTTTGACCAGCAATAATACCTTCATTAAGGATTGATGGGCCAAACCTTTTTCCCCTCTTAACATTGGTATTAATACTTGAAGCTGAATCTGAGTCTGACTCCGAAGAGTCTGTGTCTGTGGATTCGTCCAATCTTAAAATTGCCTATTAATGCCCATTGATCTTATTTAAAGTTTGAAACTAACGGAAAATCTTACAAAAAATGGTTTTTACTGTGAAATTCATATTTATTATATAAAATATAGAAAAAGGCAATATATTTTGAAGCAAGTTTTAACCACTAGATAACTGAATACGGGAATTCCTTGTTTCTGTTGCATTCACGGTGCCTTTGCTTGCCAACCACATCCTCAGACTCGTTGAAATCTCCTTCCCCCATTCCTAAACTTCCTATTTCAGCTGAGAACCTTTCGGTTTCACCAAACATCTGAAGTTGGGCACTCAGTTAGTCAATCACATACATTCGATTCAAGGATCAACTGCTATGCCCGGTGCTGTTTCAGAGAACTGCCCCTTGTCGATCCCAAAATATCCCCACTCTCTTACAAAATTATTTCTGCTGCCAAACATTTGAGCTCTAGAATTTTAGGTAAACGTTATCATGTTCGGCTTGACCTGAAATTGAGCAGAAGCAATTATTTACTATGAATTGCTGCCGTCGCAGCCCTGTCATGTGTAAAAAAGGAAGTCAAAAACAAAAGGACTGGCCTCACAATTTGTGAGGATTCCGCGTTAGGAGTGGTTCTTTTGATCGTATTCCAGAAACTAATGCCCTTACACTCTGTAGTGCCTTTTCAAAGTACTCAACTAATTCCTTATCTATATTCTCATCAAGTTTTAGTGTTAATTTTTGTCGATTACCAGACATAAGGTTCCTATACAAAGTTTCGTTCCTAAGTTTTCTTAGTAGCCACATCCAATTATTGTAGTCTGATGCCCGGTGTAGTTCTGAAAGTAAATCAATATCTTTAGTCTTCGCATTCAGCGCACTTTGGACTGTGCTTAAATCTACTTTTTCAATGCCAATGCCCAAGCCCAGCTCATTGTTGATTTGAACAAGTAGGGCATCAATCGCTGATACGATTTGAGCTAGGAAGCAATCAATTTCAATTTCTATTTGTTGATTACTCATATTGTCAATCATGTTATTGTCAATCAATTTATCTTCCAGTGAAATCAGGTTATTCAAATGAAATTGGGCAGCATTTAATTTGAATTCTACCCTATCAAGTCGCGATCCATTGGAGTCTTCAGTAGGCATCTTAGATTACATATATTGTCATACTAATTTGAAGTATTAAGTGGTTTTACATCTAGACTATTAAGAGCTATCTCAGATTTGACATGAAAGCATGCATTTTATCCGGTACCTTTTGGGTCACTTTCTAAACGGATATGCAATTTGATTGCAGTCACAGTCAATTGATATTTTCTTGTCGTTTCCAAGTTCCTAATAACATAGTTTTTTCCACCTCGTAGATCCAACTATATTACAAATACTTCACACATCGGCATACATTGCAAATTCATGGGGATGTGGTCTAACAGCCAATTCCATGTGCTCCTTTCCTGCATGTTCAATAATATTTGCAATCACTTCTTTACCAAATATTGGTTCTAGGAATTTAGAATCACTTTTTAATTCCTCACACGCTTCTCTCAAACTTGCTGGAAGCTGTTGAATACCTAATTCCTTCCTTCTATGTTCAGTCATCTTGAAGATATCTGCGTCCACCGGATCTCCTATAGATCTCTTTCTCTTAATACCATCTAGCCCCGCCCCAACAATGGCTGAAAAGGCCAAATACGGATTGCATGAAGGATCGGGGGCTCTGAATTCTATTCGTTTCATATTAGCAAATTTCTTCCCTTTATAATGCGCAGGAATTCTAATTATTGCAGACCTATTTCCCGTACTCCATGCAATGTAGACAGGAGCTTCGTAACCAGGAACTAGTCTTCTATACGAGTTGGTTGTAGGAGCAACTATTGCTGCTAATGCCTTTGCATGATCAATTATCCCGCCGCCGAAATATCTTGCAATTTCAGACATTTCAGCATATTCATCTCGGGAATCATAGAACAGATTGGTCTGGTCATTCCATAGACTTACGTTGACATGCATTCCTGAGCCATTATCAAGTGCAATTGGTTTAGGCATCATTGTTGCAATCATGTTATGTTTTTTTGCAATATTCTTGACTATGTATTTATAACTTTGCGCTGAGTCCGCGGCATTGACAAGGTTATCGTACCGAATATCAATTTCACACTGACCGGCAGTTGCGACTTCATGATGATGTGCATCACAAATGATTCCAAACTTGTTACTCAAAACATCAACGCATTCATTACGATATTGCATGAGTGTATCTCCAGGAGCGCTCGGGAGATAACCTTCTTTCAGCCTAAGAGCGTATCCAACGTTGTCAGTCGACCAAGGAGCCTCCCTTGATGTTATTTCATAACTCTGACCGCGCGATGCTGTTAGTGTATTTACGGAAAGTTTATCGAAGACAAAAAACTCTACTTCAGGACCCCAGTTCGAGACCTCGTATCCATGCTCTTTAACATGCTTTTCGGCCTTTCTTGCAATAGCCCTAGGATCCTTTGGGTATGGCTTTCTTGCTGATCCTCCGCTTAGAATATCGCAAATTAGTCGCGCGGTAGGATATTCCTCTATCCACGGTATTGTAGCGTATGTAGACGAATCTGGACGGATTATTAGATCTGATTCCTGTATTTCAGTAAATCCTTTAATTGAAGATCCATCGAGTTTGGGTAATCCATCATCAAAATCCTCTATTCTAAACGTATTGGAAGCTATGGTAGTATGATGAAATCTTCCAAATAATCCAGTGAACTGTAAATCTAGGAATTTTATTCCATCTCGTTCAAGTCTTTGCATAACCTCTTCGTTGCTGTACGATAATGGTTCGATTCTTCCGCGAAGAACTTTATATGGCAACTGGAATCTTGTTTTTATATTCTAGCCCTATAATTAAGTTTTAAAAAGGGCCTTCCGTCCTACGAGAACTTTTACAGAATAACTGATAAAAAAGTTATATCTTATGAAGCATGAGTCTTAAGTTGCGTGACAGTCAAGCAACTGACAGGTCGATGACCCATGGATAGCTCGGACGAGAAGCAAAGTTCACACACAGATGAAAGCTCCGAGATTGTAGATTTGAATTTCATTTCAGATCTTCTCATCAAGGAAATTCAAATTCCTATTTTACAGTTTCTTCCCCCTGATACGTACAAGATCATTGCAAAATTCATCAGAAAGCTGATGTTACAAAGCAATGAGAATTTAGAGTCAAAAATAAAAGACGAGCTAATCCGTTTAACTGCTAAGACAGCTCAGTTACTGATAGAAATACGCTATCAGAAATTGATTGTTGATTGGGGGGAGAATTCTATTTTACCTCCCGTATTCACCACTGAACAGTATTCGAAGTTGACTGAAGAGGAAAAGTATATAGTCGAATCGTATTTAGAAGCTTTTAGAAAGAAGAGATCTATTGTATTAGCATGCTTCGGACGGGCGTGAAAAAATGCTAGAGAGTTTTTCAAAGATGGTTTATTCAAGAAAAATAATAGTTCGATTCCTTAAACCAATTGAACAATTTATGGGCGTTGACATGACCAAATACGGGCCATTTATTGAGGAAGATGTTGCCATTCTACCGTTTGAGAATGCGAGATCGCTAATTGAACTTGGCACAGTTATGGAGATTCGAGATGATATGCATCCTACATAGAGAGAAATCTAGATATTATCTAGATGCGTAACATATCCAAAGTAATCTTGGCACATAACGGAATAGATATCGATCAATTCATTCTTCTTACTATCTATCCGACCGCGGTGTTTTTTGTGATAGGTCTTATTGCTAAAAAGGGAATGTTGTCTGAATTTTTAAAATACACCCTTCAGGCAATAACATGTATCATTTTTTCTATTGCTTATTTCGTTGGCGTCGCTCATGGTGGCGCAAATGGTCTTGCAGTAGTTTTGGCTATGTTCGGTGTATTATTGTTGTTTATAGCAAGAAAACAAAAGATTCAGCCAGCTACTTCCGAAGATAAAGCTAGGGCTGCATAGACTTCAATACTTTCAATTTTGCTTGAGCCTAGAATTTAGAATTCGCATATTCAATTACGATTGTATAATTCAAGTTAAGACAGATCGCTAGACTTTTTTCTAGCATCATTCAGCTGTTTGAGCTTACAAGAAGCTAAAGATCTAAAGGCAAAATAGTAAGTGGTACTAGTTTAAAAAACATGCAATTGGATAGATATTCCTATTATTTTCCTTACCGTTTTCTTCTTTTATATTCAATTAGACCCATCAATTGGTAACCATATTCTAGATTATGCTTGACATGGTTAATGCCGTGCGAGCCATGTGGTACAAATTTGCCGTCCAGGACATTTTCAATATATGTTCTGACCTTTCTAATTGATATTGTGGCATGTTGAAGTTGCCTCTCTGTCAATTTTCTTCCTATCTCTTTTTCTATCTCACGGCCGAATTCTTTGGACCCTGCTAATTTATTATATTTCTGCAATTTATCGTGATTCAAGCCGAGCCCGCTGAGTTTCATATAGTCTTGATCGGATATCTTTCCCAATAATTCTTCTATATCTCGCTTTTTCCTTTGAGTTAACGAGCTAAGACTATTGATCAGATCTTTTCGTTGCGCTTTAGGAATAATTTCTGATCGTGATTTCCGAGTTATTTCTGTTTGCTGTTTCTCATGTACATTATCAGATTCTATAGTTTCATATTTTGATTCAAGTTGCAATGGCATCGTTATACTAGGAATTTTAGTTGTGGCATCCTTCTTACTCTTCTGATAATACCTCTCTAGTCCATATACACCAACTCTTTCCCCGGCAAGATCTTCTCCCTTATGAACTATTGAAGTTAGATTCAGCACCAGTCTTGGATAGTTGGATTTCAACGTGTCATCGGAACCATCATAATTTTCCATGATGTCTTTGTAGATTCCTAAGATGGCATCATCTACCAATCTGCTGTTTGCTACGTCGACCTCAACATTTGTAGTGCCAAGGTCCTTTGCTGTATCAAGGCCTTTAGAGCCAATGGTTAACAAATCACAAAGCTCGGATTTTGAGAATGAATAGCCGTTAGCTTCGCAGGAGGCGACAATCGCCTTCATTATTTCAAGCCACAGGTCCTTAGAATTAAAGGCGGTGGGATAAGTCCTTTTAATAAATTCTTGAGCATCTTTCCTTATTCTAACATCTGTAATTCTTAATTCGTCGAAAGCCCGGATTAGTATTTTTCCTGCAGACGTTATTTTGATCTCTTCTGAAATATTGGTATTGCTAGTCAACGACTTACCACTTGTGACACTCATCCTAATATTAATGATAATATTTAAAAAGAATATCGCATGAATTGCAAGTCTGCACTTAGTAAGAACGTATTATTACATTTCCAATCTTTGATTCAACTAATTGTTTTGTAGTCTTTTGCTTAAGTCATTCGTAAAATTAAACCGATCGTTCAAGGATATAAGTGGGACAGCATACAACTAATCGTGTCACGTTAGTTAGAACTCATTAACGATAACTGAATTTGTCGCTGCTTGCTCACTATTGATTCTAAAGCTTGAAACTTTTATCGAATGTTTGCAATTAGTCGTGTACCACAGAGGTATTGGCTACTGCCAATCGAGCACAAAATCCCATGACCCCTCCGAATACCACATGCAGTGCCAGAGAGCCAAAAAAGATAGTGTCAGAGAGCTGGAGAAATTGCGTTGCAAGGCTGTATTCGTCTGATGTTGGACTTGCAGTATTCAATAAGTTCTGGAGAATCGGCTGCATAGCAAAATAATTAATCGGTAGGAACAGAACTGCCCAGACTATGACTCCAGCTAGAACGCCTGTCCCTATTCCCTTTATCAGCGAATTAATGTATAGGATCTTGAAATGTTTAGAGATAGTACTGTAGGCAATTCCTATAATTACAGCCGTTACCATGTATAATGTAAATCCAAAATATACTGCATAGGAGGGATCAACACCAAATGCCAATCCGACCATCTTATAAAGAGCACCCGGAGCCAATCTTAATTCCGAATCAATTGCAAGAAAGAGTCCAAAAATAGCCCAGGCCGCTGTAAGACCGGCTATAATGCCCGATGGCCGGTGAACGGTTACGCGAGATGAATTTTGCACTTTGTATAATATAACCACTTTCGAATATTTAGATTTTTTGTAAGAACTAACTTGGATCTGGATTGATTGATATATGGCAATAATTAATCTGAACCTGAAATTCACGAATCTAGTATTCAGACCATTCACGTGCGTTCGCCAAGTAGGTTGTGGGTGCTAATGACATACAAAATCTAAAATTCATTAGTAATTAGGTAATCGTGTCCTAGGCGACAATTACTGGATCTATTTTAATTTAATCTTTCCTTTGTGTTTCTTTACTTCTGAAATAATCTCATTTGATATCCTTTCAAGTACCAGTCTAACTGCATCTTCCTTACTTCCCCTAGAGACGACCTGTATATTCATGAGAGGAATATTCTTGTTCGTATATCCCTGTGGATGCGTTTTCAAGTATAATGAGTCACTTGGAGTTGAATCCACCAATTTTGTCAAAGTCCTGGATATCATGGCTTCGCTGACGCCTTCCACACGGTAATGACGTTCCTCTGAAATGAATTTTCCGACTTGCTGCTTGATTTCACTTAGTATACTGTTTCTGAATATTGCTTTCATTTCAGATGGTACACCAGGGAGACACACAATCTTAGTTTTTTGAACATCGATCCGTACTGCAGGCGCATTTCCAACAGGATTGAATATAGGTACCGATCCCTTCGGAATTGCGGCCATTTTTATTCGAGCTTTATTCATTCTTACCATCTGTCTACGTTTCTTGTAACTTTGCTTGACCATCTCTACTGCATAGGGATTTACGACCAAATTTCTTCTCAAAATACGACTAATCCCTTTTAACGTCATGTCATCATAAGTAGGCCCAAGCCCACCACAGGTTATCAGCCAATCAGGCTCTCTTTCTAGACAATTTCTGATAGCGTACCCAATTTCTTTCAAATCGTCCCGAACAACAACGACTCTATTTACTAAGCCGCCTACTTGTGTTACCTGCTTCGATAACCAGAATGCATTGGTATTTACGGTAACGCCTGATAATAATTCGTTACCAATACATAATATTTCAATTTCGGTCATTCATGTACCTGCAATTGCATCAAGACATTTATACCCAAAATCATAGGTCTGTATTCTAAACCTCATCATCATCAATTAACAAGTACTTCATTGTTACTTAATTCAAACCGCAAATTTGCGATGCAAACATTACATAACCAACTACCTTTGTGGAACGTCTGTATGGATAGAAATTGTTGGTGTCTTTAGGCATGAGTTCGTGTTTAATTGCTCTTGTTTCTTCCTTAGACACGGGCAGGCGGATATATGTATCCCTTAAAATTTCATTCCAGGGAAGTTGCGGGATAGATCCCTTCTCTGATGCCATAATTGAAATAACTCTTTTCACATACTGCCTATCCAAAATAATCGAATAGCTAAATTGGTCTTGCTCTTCAAAAGGATCCCTTGCTGTATAGGGATCAATTGCAACATATTTCTTTAACCTCTCTTTAAAATCAATAGCCAGTTTACTCATCACAGTGAGGTCAGACATCGTAAGATTGCGCAGCTCTTCGAGAGTTGGTAGCTTAGTTTCGACAGTTGAAAGCATGAAGAACGATATCAGCCTTGACTATTTAATTTTTGACACTACAATAGGCTTTTTCTCAGAAAACTAATAAATTAGAATCCGACAAATGTGAATTTGCCGGGTACCCGAGCTAGGTAAGTACAACTATGACCCTAAGAGGGGTCAGCCTCGAGATCATACAGAAATAAAGTACAAAGGGATAGCTGATGTCCGCAAGGACTCGTGGGTTCGAGTCCCACTCCCGGCGATACAAATGTGGCTTTGGACATAAAATGAGTGCAGGGTAATATCAAATCACACAATGAAAGTTGATTGATCTATGCCTTGATCTTTGCAATTTCACTAAGAATTCTAGCATGATCAGCCATAGGTTCAGCTGTAATGTATAGTAGATGACCTTCACCAAAAGGCATTGTAATTCTTTTTATCTTTTCGTATTCAGCTAGGACATACTTTCCCTTACCTATTTTTGGGGTTAATTCGCTTCGGGACTTCCATGCATTTACCGCCATTTCGAGAGATTTCTTACTTTCATCAGATGATAAGAGATTAGAGACCCCTGGTCTATGATCAGAGAACATTATCTTACCATTGAGATCGCAAATAGTAACAAGTCGGATGTTTGAATCTAATTTCATTATTTCGGAATGAATTCCTTGATAATTCATTAAGTTCAATTAGCAATTCCGATCTATATAAATACAGGCGTTTTCTTAGTCACGATGACATTTTAGAGTTAGTGGAACATCTCCCTTCTTACAATGAAGCAAATTTAGGTCTAATGGCCCTTTCTAATATAATAGCACAAGCTCTTTGCCGAGGTTAGATGCGTTCATAGAACCAAACATAGTTAAGCCTAAAGCAAGCGTCGAGGCATAAATAATATGTTGTAGATAATTGTCCATTTGATAGGAACCACTGCGTCCCTGGCACTTCTGATTTTTGGCTCTTTGTTAATGTTCCCGAACCAAATGGATCTCGCACAATCTCAGTCTAATAGTTCTGATAGCCCTAATACAAACCTCAAGTTGCTAAGTAATTCTACTTTTGATAATAATACAGCAATTGAGTTACAAAATAAATCTGTAAACTATTTTGACGACTCAAAAGGATACTTGGTGTATCCATTGTCATTAAATGGAAACAACAGTATGATGCCAGCAGTTATTATGGTTCACGAGTGGTGGGGGATTGAATGACAATATCAAGAATATGGCTAATTTGCTCGCTAAACAAGGTTACGTAGTTTTTGCAGCCGATTTATTTAGTGGCAAAGTTGCTGTAGACGCAAACGAGGCTGGCAAATTGGTCCAATCTGCAAGAAGCAACCAAGAAGAGGCGCTAGCTGAACTTAAAGGCCGCTATAAAATCTGTTAGTTCGCTTCCATTTGTTGATAAGTCAAGAATCGCCTCTCTAGGCTGGTGCTTCGGTGGAGGGCAAGCTTTACAATTGGCATTAAACAGCGATAATCAACCTTTGGCTGCAACTATCTTGTATTATGGAACGCCATTAGTAACTGACAAGACGAGTGTGTCCAAGGTAAAGTGGCTCGTCCTAGGAATATTTGGTGACCTGGATCAGGCCATTCCGGTCGATGAAGTAAAAAAATTCGAAGCAAGCACTAGATGAAAATGGAATCACAAATGAAATTTATATCTACCCTGGAGTGGGTCATGCCTTTGCCAATCCTTCTGGGGATAACTATGCTCCTGAAGAGACCAAAGATGCTTGGCAAAAAACACTGGCGTTCCTAGAGAAGTATTTGAGCTAGCATCATTTACCGCCTAGTTGCCATTCATTCATTCATTTACTTTTATTTCATTTGAAACAATTAGAAGCAAGATAGGGCCACACCCTGATCAATTCGAGTGTAAGTAGTGCTGGAAATACTCCATCAACAAGAGTTATCCACAACTAGACCTTCACCTTGGACCATTTTACACCCGTCACTACCGTGCAATTCACGAGCCATGTAAGCGCCTGGCTTACAGTCCGAACAAAATCGTGCGTTCTTGAGATAGTTTCGGCTCCACTCCATCTCTATAGAATCTATAGATCTCGACGAAAATTATTATATTGTTTGAAGATCATAAGACTATTGAAGAAAAAATGATAAGTCAAATGCGATGTGAAATTTGTCACAAGGCAACGAACTCGCTAAATTTCTGGTTCGACAAGCTCTTATGTAGAACTTGTTATGCTATAGATAGATCAAACCAACAGACCATATTAGTGAGCAATCTTCAAGACTGACATATCTTATTTATTCTAAAACTACCTGTAGTCAGTCTGAAACTGCATTAATTGGTTACGACGTGTTGAAAGAAACATCCAGAAAACCAAACGAGATTACAGTTCAATCTGACATCCGCGATTTGTTCGCCCTACTTCTAGTTTTCGCAGAAATTTCCCGTTGTTTTTAATATTCTTTACAATACTTAATTACTTGGAATGGCCTAAATATTGAGTCTTTACTGATATATGGTAAATTGCAGCAAGATAGAAATTTTTTTCTGACTAGTAGAAATGTAAGAATATCTTGTGGCTAAATAACTGAAATTGCTTGATTCAAACTATTCTTTAATATTTAGTCCAGAACAAAATGACTTATTTCTAATTAATTAATTTTAATTTCTCCAAAGACTATTTCTTTATCACTTTATCAGTATTTTTCAATGAGTCCACATACCTTTCATTTAGGGCTTTTATTATAATCCCTGCAACAAGCCCATAGAATATATTAAAAGGAAGTGCGAGGAACATGATTTCCCACATTATATCTTGCAAGTTCTTCGTATTTAGACTAGCTATGGCGCCCGTAGGGGTTTGCTGAAATATGACCATTCCTAACCGATTTATTTCCGGAAAAACCACCAGAATGGATACTGGCATAAATAGGAACGCCCAAATGGATAGGCCAAAAATAGCACCATAAAGTTGCGAATATTTTGTCAATCCTCGGAATGAAGATCTTTTTATCAGGAATAGAATAGACAATGCCATTCCAAGTAAAGATCCAGTCAAGATGTGAATTGCAAATCCATAAGTTACTTGAGTTATTGAGGCTGAGGAGGAATTCAACAGTGCATCAATTATGACGAGGTAGAACGTTCCGACCGGATAGCCTATGACTTTTTCTGATAACAGAATCATTGAACTGATGAGAAGGGAAGATATAGCACCCCCAATTAGGCCAAAAAACAAAAAGTTAAGACGCCAATTTTGAACCTTGTTCTTATAACCAAATTCTACTATATTCATATACATCACACGTGCAACTAATATTTTTCTTTTGCTAACTATTTTATTAAAAACAATTCATGAAAATTCGCAAGATATGCGAAGAATAAATATGTTCGAACATGGACTATGTACTTCTTGCATGAGCAGCAAACAAAAGCCATTTGAAAACAGTGAGGACTGATTGACCGAGGACCTACGGACATCTCAAATTCCCTTCGCAACACTGAACTTAAAATAGGTACATTGCGGATAGTGAATGCTAACAAAGGAGCGATCAGCAGTGGTTAAATCCTTTCCAGATTGTATTTAACTTCTTCAAATTTGAAAGTACAATTCATAATAATATTCCCTTACCATTAGCTATGTCTTTAAGGATCTAATAATCCATAATAAGGGATGGTAGACGAAAGACTTACGCAATTTTTAAGTCAAGGAAACGATTGGGAAAGGAAGGTCACAAGCATCCCTGGTGTATTCTTGCTCAAATTACCTACATTCAAGAGTAGACCTGAGTCAATAGTTATTGAAGTTAATCCTATTGATACATCAGGTTCACCAACAAAGAAAAGAGGAATAATAATAAGGTCAAGTTCAGAGCTTGAACAAATACGCAACATTCTGACAAATGTCAAACTTGAGATATTAGCGAAAAGTATAGATGAAGTAAATCCTGAAGTGAAGACGTCCACTGCGAAAGATTCTTCGGACATTTTTCAAATTTAGGAGAAAGGGTTTCATCTCGAATGGCCTAGTAGGCAGGCACTTGATATCGAGGTCTATTTCTATTATTGGCATAGGACTATCAACTCACCATTAATTTGGACATATTTGAGCACCGCCAATTCTGACATTGCATTAGGTACCGATAGCTCGATAACCAATATTTGAAGAGGGCAATACTGTGCTTAGTAGATCAAACCCTCGTCGCTTTTGGTCATGTTTCCAATTTATTTTTCTCTATCTGCCTTCTTTTCGATCAACAGGAGCACTTGACTGGGAAACAAAATCCTCCTCAGCAGCCAAATTTTCAACCGGTTCACCTGTTGGTAACGGAGTATCCTTGTCAACTTTGTACTTGAATAGCTCATTCCAATCCATGCCCAAGATCACATTTCTGCCTACAAATCTAATAAATGATTTGGGAACATCAAATCTATTATTATGCTCTCCAAATATTACAATCTTGTCATCCGTCTCTTTCATTACATGGCCTACGTGATCTTCATTCTCAAGTCTAACGCCTTTATTGAAAAGTGTCTTACCGTATCGCCTCATGTATTCAGTCAAATCAACTTGTCCATCAGAACCCCAAGGATCTAAATATCTACCCGTGGGAAGTGGAGCATCACGAGACACCTTATATTTTTTTTCAATGTCCGCGCGGTTGAGCCCAATCAAAACATTTTTGCTTACATGTTGAATATCAGAAATGGGAATATCAAATCTTTCATTTTTCTCACCAAATACCACTATCTTATCGGGGGTCTCTCTTACAACGAATCCCAAATGCGGGGCGTCAAGGGCCATCACTCCCCGATTAAAATATTTTCCTGCAGTCAATGCCTAAACTCTAGGATTTTGTGACACTTAATCCTTCCTATCTCGTTATTGATGAACTTTAGTCGGTAACTGTACCCGATGCTAGCAATTGATCAACTACCGAATTCTATCAATAAATTGCATAGTTAGGATATCCCAGGATCTTCGGTCCCAGTAGTTCCAGTCCCAGCTGTACCGCTGATTGGTTTACTTCCAACTCCACCTGCTCCACTCGCCACTGCAGGGAGTTCAGGTTTCCCAAATTGTTCTGCCATGTTCTTGTACATGTTAAGTTCCTGCGTTGATAATGGTCTAATCTTTTTCATTGCCTCTTCAAAATGACGCATGTGAATTACCAATTCTTTAACATGCGCGTCAGCTTCTTTGGGATCAGCATATTTTGAGATATGCTCTCTCATGGCTAACATGACTGCAGCAGAGGAAAGAGACGCAATGTCGGCACCAGTATATCCCTCCGTGTGGTCAGCCAGCTGCTCAAGATTGACATCACTAGACAGAGGTTTCTTTTTTGTATGGATCTTTATTATCTGCATTCTAGATTCTTTATCTGGAGGAGGGACGTAGAGAAGTCTATCAAACCTACCAGGTCTTAAGAGGGCCGTATCAATGATATCTTGTCTGTTCGTAGCACCGATCACTATGACATTAGTTAGGATTTCAAGACCATCCAACTCAGTTAGTAACTGGCTTATTACCCTTTCAGTAACATGCGAATTTCCAAAGTCAGATCCTCTTGTAGGTGCCACAGCATCAATTTCATCAAAGAAAATAATACATGGAGCAGCCTGCCTTGCTTTTCTAAAAACTTCTCTTACTCCCTTTTCAGATTCTCCTACCCATTTACTAAGTAGTTCTGGTCCTTTTATACTGATGAAATTGGCTTCACTTTCATTGGCGGCTGCTTTAGCCATTAGTGTCTTTCCGGTTCCCGGAGGCCCGTAAAGCAGGATACCTTTTGGAGGAGTTGCATCAGCGTGTGTAAAAATATTCTGATATTTTAGAGGCCATTCGACAGCTTCTTGTAGCTCTTGCTTCACACTTCCTAGACCCCCGATATCCTCCCATTTTACGTCTGGAACTTCTACGAAGACTTCTCTCATTGCAGAGGGTTCCATTTCCTTAATTACACTAACGAAATCTTCCATGTTGACAATGATTTTTTTCAGTGTTTCACTAGGTATGCTTTCGGAGGCAAGATCAATTTCCGGAATAATTCTCCTTAGTGCCCGTATAGCGGCTTCCTTTGCTAACGCCTGTAAATCTGCACCTACAAACCCATGTGACATATCAGCTAGTCGTTCCAGGTTTACATCTTTAGCAAGAGGCATCCCTCTTGCATGAATTTGTAAGATTTCAAGCCTTCCGTTGCGATCAGGGACACCTATTTCAATTTCTCTATCAAACCTTCCTGGTCTTCTTAATGCTGGATCCAATGCATCTACTCTGTTGGTAGCCCCAATTACAACCACCTTTCCCCGTGAAGTCATGCCATCCATCAATGATAAAAGCTGAGCAACTACTCTTCTTTCAACTTCTCCTGATACCTCTTCTCGTTTAGGGGCGATTGAATCGATTTCGTCAATGAATATAATTGAAGGCGAATTTTTTTCAGCTTCTTGAAATACATTTCTGAGCCGCTCTTCGCTTTCTCCGTAGAACTTGCTCATTATTTCAGGCCCGCCTATGGTGTAAAAATTAGAATTTGTTTCGCTAGCAATTGCTTTCGCTAACAAGGTTTTACCGGTACCAGGAGGACCGTGCAACAGCACCCCTTTAGGTGCTTCTACACCCAGTCTCTTAAATAATTCAGGATGTCTTAAGGGAAGCTCGATCATTTCTCTTACTTTTTCAACTGCATTTCCTAGTCCTCCGATATCCTCGTATGTAATTGATGGAACCTTTCCCTCCTTGGAAGCTTGAACTGCTTTTGCACTTTCTTCAGAGACAGTTATCTCAGTATCAGGATTAATGATAACAGGTCCAGAAGGATTAGTCGAGATTACGACCAAATCCACCCTCTGGCCCATTACGCTTATTGGTATTGTATCACCTTTTGTCATCAACGCACCATTCAAGTATTCGCGTAAATAATCCTCCGCGCCGATGATCCTCAAGGATTCCGTGGGAGCTAAGGTTATGCTTTTTGCATCCTTAGATTCGACTCTTCTTACTTCAACCTGATCGTTGATGCCGACGTCAAGCTCTATTTCTACCAAAACCATCTATACGAATCAAACCTTTGCCCCTATCAGTTTCCTTAGCAGGCCAACTTAGTACCACGGTCTTTCTCCCACCTGCAGAAAGCTCTAAAGCATCTCCAGTAGAAATTCCCAATTCGTGAACTACATCAGGATCTATGCGTGCTATTTTTCTTCCTACATCTCTTTGCTCAGCTTCTGCTACTTTTAATGTGATAATATCCTTATCCTTCTCCCTTTTAGAATTATTGTCATTAGATTTCGGAGACGACATTTTATCTGTCAATACAAGTGCTCACATGACACTTAAATCTTCACAAGGGCAAAATTCATTATTTTCAGTTAGTCGGGGTGATTTCACTAGCAGAAACTTGTCCCCTCAATTCTCCATCGGGAAAAGACCCGGTGTGAATATTTACATAAATTTCTTCGCTCTTCATTTTATTTACAATATCTGTTATAGACATACCTGACAAAGGACCAAGAAAGTCATCAGCTGAGAATTTGTCACTTACCAAAGTTCCATTTATTGGTCCAGTTGGTCCGGCATTAAAAAGCATAACAATGGGATCACCGTTTGTCCCGATTTTCCCAAGGTGTAAATGAGCTTCCATTACTTTGTCTAATCCTGTTACGTTTATTTCATAGGAAATCGAATTATTGTCTTTTTCTTTGAACGAAGCCAACCCTGTTGCCGACGAGTTATTAGAGGGGATTTCTTGCATACCATTAAGAGAAGTACTCAAGTCATGTTCATTGGCGTTGACTAGATTTAAAGTTAGGGAAAAAACTAGTAACGAGATTATTACGATTGCAAACATATCTGAAACTTGTTTCAGAGACTCCACGAAGGCAAAAATGGAATCTAATGCTAATATGTCTTCTCCTTTGGGAAATTGTTCTAATCAAACGATGCGAATTCATTTATCGCTCCAAAATTGTATATTCAGTATATTCACATATTACGATCCCAATTGAAAGAATTCTATACCTATAATTAGTGGGAAATTTGAAAGCGCGTGGTAATCCTTCAATAACCATACCAATAGTTGATTTATGGATGGTCGAATGGTTGATTGGATGACGTACGGATAGACAATAGTTACAGCTGTGATATATGACTTTTAGCTATTTCACGATATGAAACCAAAAGAAGGATCGTTAAAGCAAAAACTATTACTCCATTGGAGAGATGAATGGCAACTACTAGAGATTGAAGGTTAGTAAGTACCACAAGCATTCCTATCAGAATTTCTAGCACAATAGAAAATAAGGCTATATATGCAATTCTAACTATATCTCGAATGGTTGGTTGCCAGAACAATAGTTGTTACCCCTATTGCTATTGCGCTCAATATTGCAAGCAATCTGTGAATATTTTCATACAAGTATTTTTCGGCGGGCATCGTAAGGCCATTAGGACATAACGGCCATTCCGTGCACGATAGTCCTTGTCGCGAGGCAGTAATCGACCTTCCTGAAATCATAGTGCCAAAAATTAACGTCAACGATATCAGGATCAAAATGAAGAATTTGCCCAAGGCCTTAACAACTGTTCAGTTCAAAGATGCCGAATTTTAATTTATAACTGCAGGATCTGTTTAAAATCATAAACTCAAAATAGTCACTTCTTGTATACAACTAAATTAGGAGTAATCGTGGATAACTGAAATAACTATTAAAGAAATACTAATTATCCGGTATAATTCAAACAGCTATTCAATCTTGTTGCAGGCATATTGAAAAATTACTGGGTGGTATTCTGGCCAGCCGACTGACTTGAATTTTGGCTAGAAACCTGACCAGCAATTTGAGTCGGATCTACCACTACCAACTTGAAATCAGCACTTTCAACAAAGTCACCCATGACTTTCTCTTCAACGCCTTCTATAGATACAGTCACAGTTATCGGACCCGGTTTTTCGAATTTGACTTTCTGAATGCCACTCCCATCTAGTGCCTTTTGATTATGCAAGTCTACTATTGCAGTCTTGTTTGAATCTGTTATCTTAAAACCATAGCTCACATCAGTAACGGGTCCCTTAACATTGTCCATAAAGAGTACTCCAAATGTAGTTTCATTTCCTGTGGTGATTACGTCAGGAAAGAATAGTTGAATGAAAAACGAACCGCGTGCTGTTTGCAACGTAATGGGAGATTTGGGTAATTCTAACATACTCTTAGGAACTGGGGGCTGTCCCTCTCCTGTTCCTAGAAGCTCGTACGCGTATTGAATTGGGGGATTTCCTGTCGTAACGTCAGCATAGGTCTCAGCTTTTATTGGATATGGAAAATCCTTGTTGACCCAAATGTTGTTATCTACACCCTTATGATACTTGATTAGAGTAGTTTCAAAATTTCCTGCGGGAATGTTCACCGTCGAAGTACCTGAAGGAATAATTGGAGAACCTCCAATCGATGCGATCTTACCCCAATTCTGGGCGTTAAGTGACTGACCAGGTTTTGGCACAAAAGCAGCTAACCATTGCAAGGAGTTTTGGTAAGCATTCTTGTACGGCAGCAAGGGCAGCTGGTATGTTTGAAGTTCCCAACGCTGTCAAGTCTAGGTCGCTCAAATTAAAAGTGCCGTTTATTATTTCTCCTTGATCGTTAACAAAAACGGGCGCTACCCAATACTTCCCAGTATCGTTATAATCTTTGAAATAAATAGTCATGGTAAAGGGTTGACCTTGATTCGTATCATGGTCTTGTATTTTATATGTGACAAACATGTTTGGTTTGACCCCTTTCCCGGGATACCAATTATCTTCTTGAGCATATGCATTACTAAAGGGTCTAATCTGAGCATTCATAATAGCACCCAATGATAGAGCGCATAACAACACCATAGCCCCAATACTCTTCACGTAATTACCTCTCCCTCTACTTTTCACAATCATTATAGAGGATACCAAATTCATAAATGTTTGGAATACTCGAGGAAGGAATTTTTTTACAGAATGTCCTTGGAATAACAAATGAAGAGTTTAGATGTTGGATTAAGCTAATACTCAATAATTTATAATACGTACGAAATGTGATATAAAATAATTTGTTTTAATTTGTCATTTAACAATTGTAAGAAAAGCCTCCTTAATGATTCGGTCCAATTTTTTCACTTTCTAAACTAGAAAGCTGCACATATTAAAAGAAAATAGACATTCAGTGTTTGGCTTGATGCTTCACGACTAGTTCGTTGAATCCTTCGAGTATCAATATAGTTTTATTTTACAGGGGTCATGATCCTGTTTTTTAGATGGGCTAGAAATTAGAAAAGTATGAACCAACATAGATAATTTTCAAGGTATCAAAGCATTTGAATTACAATTACCTTGAAGTTATAATTTAGTGTTACCAAAAATGTAAACTAATTATTTCTCTAGAAAGGTACCAACTTACAGATGGCTTTTGCATTACTTTGATATAGGTAGGTAAAATATCAGTTAATAATTATCATTGGGGCAGAATTTTATTCTTTTGTTCTTGAATTTCGTAGCTACGTGCCACAGTACATTCACCATGATTTGTATTCCAATCATATGCATTTATAACTATGTTTCAAGGAAGGTATTTTTTGTATGAGTTCAGATGATGCACACAACAGTGTCTTTTTTTCCCCGAATTCAATTGCAATCATTGGAGCATCAGAAAAACCTGGAATAGGCCGGGCAATCTTCTCTAACATAAAAAATGGCTATAAGGGAAAAATTTACCCCGTAACACCAACTAATGAGTTTGTTTTTGGTCTCAAAGCCTACAAGAACGTACTTGATGTACCTGAAGATGTTGATTTAGTTGTCGTTGCCACTCCAAATAAAATAGTTCCTCAGGTTATGGAAGATGTTGGAAAGAAAAAAATCAAAGGCGCCATAATAGTTTCAGCTGGATTCAAAGAGGTAGACGAACAAGGCGCGAAGCTTGAAAAGGAAGTTGCAGCGATCTGCAAAAAATATGGGACAAGAGTGATCGGTCCGAACTGTCTTGGAATTATGAGTTTATCTAAAGATAACATGATGAATGCAACGTTTCTGAAGATCACCCCAAAATATGGAGGAATTGCTCTGGTGTCACAAAGCGGAGCCATATGTGCGGCGACTGTTGAAGATGCAATGGCTCAAGGAATAGGATTCTCAAAAGTGATTAGCATGGGTAACAAAGTCGACGTCGACGAAAATGATGTATTAGAGCTTCTCTTCAACGATTCAGAAACTCGAGTCATAATCATGTACTTGGAAGATATTCATGACGGTAGGCGTTTCATGGAAATAGCAAGGAAGACAACACTAGACAATCAAAAACCTGTAGTTGTCCTTAAAGCTGGCAGAACACCTGAAGGAGCACGTGCCGCCATGTCCCATACTGGAGCCCTTATGGGTCCTGATGAAGTGTACGATGCACTTTTTGCGCAATCTGGAGTAATTAGAGTAGATTCCATGCAAGAACTATTTGACCTTGCTACGGCTTTTTCAAAACAACCAGTACCCTGAAAACAGTAAGGGCGTCGCAATCGTATCAAATGCAGGGGGCCCAGCAATTATTTCAACTGACGCTTGTTCAAAGTACGGAATCAAAATAGCCGATCTGTCTTCATGTAGAGATACTATTGCAAAAGTGATTCCTCCTCATGGTTCGACGAGAAATCCTGTAGACATTGTGGGTGATGCTGATTACAACCGTTTTGAGAAAGTTCTGCGTGAAGTCGTCGCAACTGAGAGCGTGGGCTCGATTGTTACCATGTGTACTCCCTCTGCAACTTTGGATTACAATGAGCTAGCGAAGACTATAGTAAGGACAACTAGCAATTCGGGAAAGACGTCTTTAGCTGCTTTAATGGGGCTTGCAGAAGGCATCGAAAACAAGCAAATTCTTTCTGATGGCGGAGTTCCTCACTTTCCATATGCTGAACCTGCCATTAGGACTTTGAAGTCAATTTACGATTTCTCGAATTGGCTTGGAAGGCCACAAGTCAAGACAAAACAATTCGAGGTCAATAAAGAGAAAGTCAAGCAAACATTTGAAGATGTGAGAAAGTCAGGACGCACAAATCTTCTAGAAGAAGAGGGATACGAAGTTTTGGCCGCATACGGATTCTCTAGACCAAAAAGCTCGGTAGCAAATAGTGCTGAAGAATGCGTCCGCCTAGCACGGGAAATAGGCTATCCAGTAGTCATGAAAATTGTCTCAAAAGATATAATCCACAAATCTGACGCAGGTGGAGTCAAAGTAGGACTACGAAGCGATGATGAGGTGTCAGTAGCGTTCGAAGAAATAATCAGTAACGCAAGGAAGTTTAAGCAAGATGCGAAAATAGAAGGTGTATTGGTTCAACAGATGATAGAAAATGCTAGAGAAATCATACTAGGTGCAAAGCAGGATCCTCTTTTCGGTCCTTTAATTATGTTCGGACTAGGTGGAATATACGTCGAGATTCTAAAGGACGTGATATTTCGACTCGCACCTATAGATGAATACGATGCAATCAATATGACAAAATCAATAAAAACTGCTAAACTGCTGAAGGAAGTCAGAGGAAAAAGACCAGCTGACATTAACGCATTGGTTGATTCCTTATTACGTCTTTCACAACTAATATCGGATTTCTCTGAAATAGAAGAATTTGATATGAATCCATTGCTGGTATTAGAAGAGGGGAAAGGGGTATGTGCGGTAGATGTGAGAATTGGTCTTAGAAAAAAGCAAGGAGACGGGCCGTAAAGCTCAGCTAATCTTTTTCCCGCAATCTTCACAGAACAGAGCATCTTTTTCGTTATCAAAGTTGCAATAAGGGCACTTGATACGAGACTCTCCTGAACCTGAACCTCCGCTATCTTGGGAATGTATCTGGTTTCTGGTTTGAGTAAGAAGTACTATATCTCCAATCTTGGAAATGTTGTTCCATGGAATCTCAACCATCTCCCTAATGTCGCCATCCTTTTCCTTCGAAACTTTGAAGTTTACGTCCATCCTCCCTTGAGATGATCTACGTAGACCGACTTTCTTGATATTTCCCACAAGCATAGCGTCACTGTCATATGCGGGCATACCAATGAGTGAATCCATTAAAATAAACCCATCTTCATCTGGAGATAACTTGGAATCAGTGGAATGGTTGACGACATCTTGGACTCGATTTGATTCCCGGGTTTGAGAATCAACGGATTTTGATTTTTTTTGTGGATCTGATTTGGTAGAACGAGGTTCTTCTTGTAAGGTAGATGAATCAAATTTTCTGTACTGTGCTATAACTGCGGAGCACGTATGACATTTGTATTCGCCTTTTTCTATCAGTATCACTCCTTCTCCAACATCTTCATTTGGGTTGTCATATTTGATATCTGGAGAACCAGAATAATCTTTATCACATTTGTTGCAATGATATTTTACAAATCTTTCTGATGGGAGTCTACCTATTCCGGCCAAGAATAACTCTGGACCACCTAGATTACCTTTCTTTTGTTCTTCATCGCTTACATGAGCAATTACGAAGCCGCCAGAGCCACGGAGTTTCTTTTCTTTCAATTTCTCGTCCTCACTCATCATATTTTCAAAGTATTTCCTGAACTTATATAAAACATTACTATTCCAATTCTAGTTCGTAACTGTGAGATTTATAGTCCACATAGGTTATTATATCCCTCCGCACGGAATCTTGTTATACAAAAGACGCACGGCGGATTTGTAGAGTAATGATATTTGCTTTTCACGTCTTCCGTAACTTTTGTCACAAATCCAAAAATAAGAATAGGTAAAAAAACAAAATGGCATCATTTAAAGAATTAGGTTTAACTGTAGAAGCACTGAAGGCCTTGGATGAAAACGGTTTCAAAGACCCTTTTCCAATCCAAGAATTATCGATCCCACTTATGTTGAGAGGTGTAGATGTTATAGGTCAAGCCCATACTGGAACAGGCAAGACTGCTCCATTTTCACTCCCCATAGTAAGCAACGTAAAAAGGAACGGACCAATACAGGCATTGATACTAGTTCCTACGAGAGAACTGGCAATGCAGGTAACCAACGAAATAAGGAAACTTTCCAGGTATACCGGAATTAGAACTCTCGCTGTATATGGCGGACAAAGTATGAGCTTGCAGATGTCTCAATTGAAGAGAGGCGTACAGGTAGTCGTAGCTACTCCTGGAAGGTTGATTGATCATCTTGAAACGTGGTTCAATATTATTGGAGGATGTTAAATTCGTGGTTCTCGACGAGGCTGATAGGATGCTTGATATGGGATTCATTGACGACATCAAGTTTATACTATTTTATGTGCACGAAGATAGGCAGACTTGCTTGTTTTCTGCAACTATGCCCCCCGAAATATCTAGACTCGCACAAGAATATATGAAAGATCCAAAGGAAGTCAAGCTAAATGAAGAAGAACTTAGTTTGGATACTATAGATCAATCCTATCTTGTTGTGGAAGAAAGAGAAAAATTCAAACATCTATGCAATCTTATAAGACTCCGAGACGAAAAACAGACAATAGTTTTTGCCGAACAAAACAACGGACGCAGAGGCTTGCAATCGAATTGAGACAGAATGGGTTGAAGGTTATTACAATACACGGTGACTTGTCACAGAAGCAAAGGGATGATTCGATGCACCGATTCAGAACTGGTAGGGAGGACATTCTAGTCGCTACTGACATAGCCGCACGAGGCATCGACGTTCCTGCTGTTGGGCACGTAATTAATTATGATATTCCCGATGATCCTCTGATCTATTTCCATAGAATTGGCAGGACTGCAAGAGCAGGCGGGACTGGTAGGGCTATTTCATTGGTTTCTCAAGACAGAATCGATGACTTTACAAGGATATTGAAGAATACCGACCATACAATCAAGAGATTGAACGAAGAGATGGGAATTGAAATGCCGAAAATCCGAAGTACTCCATTTGGGCACGGCTATAGACGAAATTATTCAGGTCATGGTCAAGGTAGATATGGATCCACAGGCGGTGGATATAGGGGTCGACAAGGATACAATCGGTTTAGTAATGACGAGAGAAGAGGCAGGAGATATGGTTATGGGGCGCGTCCCAATAGAAGGCAAGGCTATAGCCAAAGGCCAAGCTACAATAGTATGTAGCCGGGTCCCATCACGAAACTGATATTGATACCTTCTAGCTTTTTGCATGATAAATGTGTTAGAAAAGGTTATATCTTCTCCCATTATCGGCTAAACGAATAATCGCCTTATTTGGTAACTACTCGTCGCTGGATAGTGCAATAGAGCAATTTAATTTCGCCCTCAGTTCTGAGGCATTGACATAGGCTTTCGTGGTGGCCAAATTCTTTAGAGAATATGAAAATTACAGTATGCCTCTGCAACAGTAGAATTGACGAAGCTTCGTTAGATTTATTCTTGTAAGCTTTCCCGCATATTTATTATGAATGCATATTTCAGCATTCGATAAACTTAATTATCAATCTTGGCAATGAACTTAATTGTATGGCTTATTCTAGGTCAAAGTATATTACGATAGGCGCCGTGCTGTATCTTGTTATATTTTTTGCATTTGCATCAGGACTTGTAAATTCGATTATAGAAGGGTCAAATGCCCGCGCAATCGTAGTACCGAGTCGTTCTGTTCAATCCATTGGTGAGACCATCGTAACTATAATGATCTTGTTTATGGGAATGGTAGGCATATATCTTTTGTACCAAGCAGGTAAGGCACCATCCATGAGGAATCAATGGGTATTCGTAACTTCTGGCTTTGTTACCGTGGCTATTGCACTCGTCCTTGGTTACAACCTAGTCCAGCTCAAAAGTTAGGCCGTATTCAAAGACTTAATTTAATAGCACTATTGAGAAAAATCATTTTCTGTGGGGTTAGGCGTGGATGAGAGAGTACACGTACGGACATGTCATTTTCGTTCTCCATGCGCACGTAAAGATTTACCTTGCTTCGTGATTGAAGAAACCTATTACTAGTAGGCAATCTTTTCCAATCAACATCCTTTCTAAATCTAATCATGCTAGTTACTAAAAGCGGTATTTTTGAAAAATGTGTATTCTTCAAGAGTAACATTAAAATTATTAACAAAAGATGATTTACATTTCCTAACTCTCGCGTGACTGTCTTACTAGATTTCAAATCAAGATAGAATAAACTGTAGAAGGAAGTAATCGAATCAAAAATCACTATCGAAGCCTCGTCAATATGCTTGATGACATCTAATACATCTAAATTGATTCTATGATTTGGAATATATATTCTCAATATGTCTGATGAGTAAAGTGATGAATTCTTCTTTTTTATCATAAGGGGTGGGATTAATCCAGCTTTGACAAATGCAGTGAAAACCGTGTCAAAATCAATATACAAAACTTTTTTCCGCTGTTCCTCCCTTAACTGCAAGACAATCGCCGAAATCAAACAAAGTTTTGCGTAAGGATCATCATAAATAATTGTATTAAGCGCTGTGGACTCAAGTATGCTATCGTAGATCGTATTCACTTTAATAATAATACAGTGAATGGTGGTTATAATGAGTTACGACCAAGAGCTTGAACTAATACGAAAGGATTTCCCGGTAGTTAGAAAGACCATATATATGAACAACGGTTCTTTTGCACCAGTTCCGCTATCTACCATTAAGGCAATCACAAGTTTTCTCCTAAAATTCTCTGAAGAAGGCCCAGATTCAAAATCAGTCCAGGAATATATCACGTCGCTTATGAGGGAAGTTCAAGTCAGAGTCGGCCATCTCATTAATTGCGATCCGGAAGAAATAATATTTACTGATAGTACTACTGCAGGACTAAATTTGGTGTCATCAGGTATTGAATGGAAGGAATCTGATCAAATTATTGTCAGAGGAGGACCTCATGAACATCACGCAAACTATTTTCCATGGCTTAGGGCCTCGGAGAGATTTGGTGTGCGACTAAAGGAGATCAAAATAGATTTTGATGGCTTCTTTGATATAGACGATATAGATAATATTTTTAAAAAACCAGATACAAAATTATTTACCCTCAGTCATGCCCTGTACAATAATGGGGCGATAATGCCTGTTGAAGAAATAGGAAAGTTAGCAAAAGAACATAACGTTCTATATTGCATTGACGCAGCGCAGAGTGTAGGAACGATAAATGTAGATGTGAAGAAAATAGGGTGTGATTTTATGGCGTTCCCCGCTTTCAAATGGCTTTGTGGACCAACAGGCATTGGAATATTGTACTGTAGTAAAAAGTCGTCAGGAGTATTGGCCCCGCAATCCGTTGGAGGTGAGTCAGCTATCCTTACTAACCAAGGTAAATTAGCTTATCTTGATCCTCCTCAAAGATTTCACGCTGGATTTAGAAACTATATTGGACTTGCCGGACTAGAGTCTTCCTTGCGATACATTTTGCGCATTGGAATTGAGAACATCAGGAAAATGAACATGAAGTTAGCCTTAGAGTTGAAAAGGTCACTTGAAAAAATGAAAGATGTTTCGATTTATGGACCTCAAGATGAAAAATTAAGAACGTCAATAGTATCTTTTGACAGCAAGTTATTTGACGCAAACACAATCGTATCCAAGTTAGAAAATTACGGTATTATTGTAGCTGAAAGAGAAATTCATCCACCGGATAGAGAAAAAATAGTAAGAGTCTCTCCCCATTTCTACAATAGTCAGGAGGAAGTTGAAAGTCTAATAGGTACTCTTACCACGATATTAAAATGAGAATGCTAAATTCTTTCTGTCTTTTGCTCCTTGGCCTTCAATTACAATCATCGTAAGAGTAGATCGGACCTTGTCAATTCTCCTTACGTGCCAAGTAATAGTTTCTCGAAGCTTATCCATGCTGTCAGATGTGATTTTTACTATTATATCATATACTCCGTATACCCCGCTTACCTCAGTGACTTCTGGTAGTTTTCTTATTTCTTGTAAAATTTCCTCTTCTGATCCTAGATCACAGTTTATCAAAACATAGGCAGTTGGCATACTAAAGATAACAATATTCTAGCAGGTATTAAACTCTTGTTAATACCACGTTCTACTTGGTCTGACCAATTATAAATTTGTACAAACCCATCTGAAGATGAATTCTAACGTTCAGGTTGTTAACTTCATTTCAGTTGAAGCATCATGTATCTTGTTCTATTGCAAGGGCCCTAACTGGCGAGCCAGTTGCTCCAGAGAACTTGAGTGGCGCTACAGCCAAAGTGAATTTTGAATGCTTTAGATGACTTAAATTGCAAAGGTTCTCGACTATCAAAATTCCATGAGACAATAGAATTTTATGACTAGTAAAATCATGATCATTTCCAGCATCGATACTTGGAGAATCAATCGCAACAGAGTTGATGCCTTTTTTCAAAAGAAATTTTGCAGCTTCAGCAGATAACCCAGGATTATGCGTGAAATAATATTCATTGCAGATCTCATCTTCCCATGCTGTTGCGAATACTACAGTGTCGCCGGCAGCTAGGTCATGGCGGGATTCAACTATTTCGTCAACATGAATTAATTCATCAGGTCTCTTCTTATTGGTTCTAACAAGGACTGCACTACAAATGAATCTGTTGACATCTATCTTGTCGATACTGGGTGCATTAGTTATGAAATGAGATGGTGCATCCATGTGTGTACCGGTATGAGTACTTAGGAACGCCACTTCTGAATCATAGCCATGAATATCTATTCTCGACCAATCGATCAGTGAGGGCGTAGGAGAACCAGGAAATACACGTGTATTAGCATCAATTTTGAGTGTCAGATCAATTATTCGTTGCAACCGTTCGTTAATAGTAATGACCAAAGGTATAATATTGTGTCGGTGACAATGACTTGATACCTATAGAATGGTATCCTATTTGGAACCTCTAAGTTGACGAAATCTGTATGAAAATAATATTTTGGAATAACGCCTGACAATTGAGGTATCAAAAACGAGATGGATGGAATGAATTCAATGAATAATCATGATCAAATGGTTTGTTGTTGGCAAAATTGTTCAGCTGTTACTATTGCGGCGATTTTTTATTATTCCGTGAACCACTATGGCACTTACGAATGATATAGAACCCATAAGTAAATAGAAAACAACACTCTGTGAAGCCATAGCGATCTCATCAATTGTCATTTAGGATTATCAGATGCAATTAGAACTAAATTAATGTATTGCCAAGTGGTTGAATTAGATGACCATGCAAGGTACTACACTCATATGCGTGCGTGTAAGTGTAGAAGCAATTTCACCTATTCATGGCATTATCCTTAATTATTTCAACCACTCCCAAATAGTAATACCTCGTATAAGACATTGTTTCTTGATAATAGAACAAGCCTTCCTGGCAGCTTCAACCTCCGTGAGGCTGTCGGGTGGATTCAAAAATTGTATTAACAACTCTTCGTAAAGCCTTTTGGCACGCTCCTCAGAGAATTCCTTATACTTTTTCGGATTATCGAGATTTTTTTGATTCGTATAGCCATTATTTCCTGACAAGATATGTCCTTTTAATTCCGCATACTCATACTTACAATCAGGACAGTCTTCGTCAAAAAAATCAACATGAATCTTGCAGCCAGGCATGCAATAAGATGAATTTGAAGAAATAATTTAAAAGATTCGATAACCCTGTAAAAAGTCAAACAAATTACAAGGGTTTAGACAATCTATCTTGACATTAGGTGGTCATGAGGTTCTATAGGCAATGACAAATTTGGGTTAGATATTATTTTTATGCATACAATCCTAACCATCCATTCATATTCTTATTATCCTTCAATCTCGACGGTATATTAAAATATGCTATGCACGGTTCTAGTCATCCAACGAGATAACAAAGAAAGGCAACTCATTTGAAAGAAAATCATGATAACTCAGGAGAAGAACATAATTCGAACCTAAATGACCCTCCGGGCGCTAATAATCACATCCGCAGGTGTGAGACAATAGATGACGGGACTGAGGCGTTCATGCAATGGATGAGTTCTCCTGATAAGAAATCTCTTACATCAGACAATCCCATAGTTTTAATCAAGTTCGTCAATGATGTGCATACAGTCCTTTATGATACATCTCTATCAAAGGAAATTGATGTTAAATTGACAGGTGGCATTCCGTACTGCAACCACTGCAAATCTGATGAGTGCGCACATGTTGGCTTTACCATATGCTTAGAGCAACTTGAAGGTCATAGACCTGATGGCGAGGAAGAATCCGTAGACGATATCGCTGACACATGACCATTGAACATGTGATCAAGTCCTCTTTAGGTGATCATTTTTTCAATATTTCTTATTTCTTCTCAAGCGAATCGAAAACCCTCCTCCCTCCGTAGAGACACGATCTGCAAGTTTCCATCCTATCTTTATCAAATACGGTGTAATGAATGTCGTAATTATTGTCATTGCCCCGACCATCGGCAAAACGAACGAGCTTGTCGTCCCAACATCAGTTCCGCCTTTTGCCACAACTAGGGCAAGTTCCCCTCCTGATGACGAAAGGCCAAAGGCAGCCCTTAACGCAGTCTGGGTTTTATATCCTTGAGACCTAGCGGCAAAGTATACAGTAAAGAATTTCGCCCCTATCGATACCAAAATCAGTATAAGGGCTGGTACTATAAAGAGTGGTAATTGAGTTATATCCATTAATGCACCAACTGAGACAAAAAATACAGCACCAAACACGTCTTTGATCGGAGTAGTCAATACCCTGGTAACAGAATGAACTTTTGATTCTGCAATCAGGACGCCTGCAAAGAATGCTCCCGTGGCAACAGATATGCCAATTTCAAATGCGACAAATGAAAGACCAAACGCAACCCCAATAATCGCTACTATGAGAACATCGTGCTGGTTCGTTCTTCCAATGAGATTTACAAATTTTGGTACTGCCTTTGAGCCTATAAATAAAGCACCTCCGATGAATGCCAAGACTGTCCCGATAGATATGATTAACTCAAGACCAGACAATTGACCGCTTGAAGAAACCGATTGCAATATGGCAAGCATTGATATGATTATAATATCCTCAATTACAGCAACACCCAGAATAAGGATCGATGCATCCTCTTTTATCATTCCTAGCTCTTCCAATATACGCATAACAATCACCGTACTTGTTACTGAAATGGCTAATGCTAAGAAGAGACTATCGGATAACGAGTAATTCAATGCTTGGCATACCAGGTATCCGATGGCAAATGTACCTAACGCCTCGCTCATTGCGATTACAAGAGCCTTCTTACCAATTTTTCTTAATTTTGTTATGGGAAATTCCATTCCTACAACAAATAAAAGCAAAATAACTCCAATTTCAGCAAACAAATTCAGAATATCAAAATTACGGATTAAACTGAAAGGAGGAGTGAAAGGGCCTATTAACATGCCTGCAATGATATATCCTATTACCATTGGTTGCTTGAGTTTGTATGAGACCATCGCCATAATCGAAGCAGTAATCATAATAATTGTAAAATCCTGTAAAACAGGCCCTATGTCGACTACCATCTTATTATATCTACCAAGATGAAATAGTAAAAGTAATTTTATAAATGTCTTCCAATTTTTATGAATGTGTATATCCGTTATATTTCAGAATTTGCCCATTCAAAACAGATCTTGTTTCTTCAAGATTCTAGATATCAATAGTCAGTCCCGCAAACATAAAGTATCATCTATACTAGTAAATGATTTTAATTCATGTTTTACAACTAGATGACATGCCACGAATTTCATATTTGGAATTTTCAGCAGAAGAGCCTGAACGAGCCATATCATTTTACAAAACCGTGTTTGACTGGCAGATTAAAAAATGGGAAGGACCTTTCGATTACTGGCAATTTAAGACAGGCGAGTCGAATGAACTGGGGATAGATGGAGGACTGTCAAAGCGCGACAAATCTGAGCGGTCAATTACTCCATTCATAAACGTGCCGTCGGTGAATGACTTTGTAATCAAGATTGAAGCTAATGGAGGGAAAGTCATTCTACCTAGGACCGCAATACCTGGAGTGGGATACATGATAATCTTCAAGGATACTGAAAATAATACCTTAGGATTAATGGAGGAAAACCGGGAAGCCAAATGAAATATTTCATTGGGATGAGCGTATGAAGGTAACAATTAGGGTAACGATTGAGTTGCATCATCCCAAGTCAGGCGTAAGTCAGGTGAAATAATTAATTATTTTCTCATAGATTTAATAACCGATACGCCTACGGAAGGCAGTCAAGTCCTGATAACTGGAAAGGGGTTGCAGGGTTTTACACCACGTAGCTAATTGCCCTTGATTAGTTTTGAATTAAGGCTGCAGGTAATGATAGAGTAAGAAGATTCTATAATCAAATGCAAGCACTTTTGAAAATGTCGTCTCCAGCCCTCTTCCATTATTCCTACTAGCTATGTGATCTGTATTGAAGTAAATCGCTCTTCGATAGGCATAATTTGATAACTTAAATTATCTATTATTCAATGCAAATTTTAGGCATTCGCACTTCTTGCATTTTCGAGTATCCATTGAACCCGTTGCGTTTACATGCTCGTATCTATAATGCCCGCACACACATACATCATCCTCACTCATTTTACTAACTTATAGGAATTAAGATTAAATAAGTATTCAAAAAGCTTTTTATTATAACCAAGCGAACTTTTCAATTTTCTAAG
>CAWBGD010000004.1:0-77772 GCA_963788355.1 uncultured Nitrososphaeraceae archaeon
TTCTGGGTGTTAGTAATCCTACCGTTGTTGTATATTGTAAGTAAGTTCCAACCATTATATTGCCTTTATTATGTTGATATTGGCTCCGCCAGACCCAGTTAACTTTACTATCACCTATACATTGATTTTTAGCATGATTAAGATTGCCGGAGCATTTTTCTTTGGAATTGGATTTTTGGTCTATATCAAGAAAAATTAAACAAAAATCTTTGAAGAGTTTTTTAAACATATCTGCTTACGGGCTCATATTAGTTTTTGCTTCTAAATCAGCTAGCCTCCTACTTAATGCACTGTTTCCGCCATTAGGACTAATGACAGCGTGTTTTGTTGGCCTTTCTACGTTTCTACTATTGGTCGGGACTTGTCTGTTACAGTGTCGGTGTCGAACGATGCAAGGATACGCAAGGCCATTCGCACCTGGGTAGAAAAGGAATCTGAATTGATTGGAGATATTGGAGACGCAGAACTAGATATGGAATTGAGAAATAAGGTATCTTCGATGATAAATAAGTTGTCGAAAAGGGTAAAAGAAGACACGGAAGTAGAGTCTTCCCTTACTGATGAAGATATTAAGAATTACACTAATCAGGTAATACAAGAAATAATTCACAGGAAAGTCGCTAAATGAGCAAATGACCTGGTAATTGTGAGAATAGCTGAAAATCAATTGGTGAATATTTAAACAACCATTAAGGTTTTGAATGCAATTAACGGTTAAGGATACGTCATAATAACGCAATGTAACCCTTTTGTCCAATGTATTCGTATATTTGTTAATAAGATGGCACGTAGCGAGAATATCACTGTGGAAAAAAGGATGTAATAAGAAATCTTTATCTTTCAGGCATAAGCGAAGAATTTATTGCTATGCAGATTGATATCGAAATTCCTGATGTGATAAAAGTCCTAAAAGAACTTGATGTCTATAAATCTGCCTCTTGATGTTTTTGCTCACAAACATATCTTCCTGGTGTAAATATTTCCAGATAAAGTTTCAAATACAAAGAGTGCTATAATTGACTATGGAATCCCAAAATGACGAACTGCTGATGCAAAAACTATGTGAAGCTTTTAAAGCAGCTCGTAATAATGGAAAAATGCACGTAGACCTAGATGAATTCCATAAACAACATAGTGAATTTGAACCGAATACAACATTAGAAATCCTGAAGAAACAGGTAAAAGAAGGCATCATAGAAATAGACAACAAGTTAATTAGACCAACTCCTTTAGGTATCGAACGATGTAAGTTAGATAAGTCATTATATTCGTAGAGAACCGAACCTTTGGTATAGGTTTAACTCTCCAAATTACTTGTTTGTTGGTTTTTTAGGTACTATGAAAAGAGAGTATGTGCTAAAAACACAATTAACATAGAGACCTCGGGGTAATATCGCCAGCGATTTTCAATTGTAGCTGGACAAAATAGATGCAAGACTAGAGTAGCTCTTGAACACGTCGTTATCAGTCTACATCATCGTTTCCAATCATTGATATGGTACGACGTGTATATATAAGAAATCGGAAGAAGATGACTCAAGGCTGCAGAAATAGGAGATAAGTCGCGTCTATTTTGGATTACTTGTCAGCATTGAATGTCATACTTCGACCTTTATAGGAATGAGAAAAATGGGTTTGAAATCATTAACAACAAAATTGAAAAGGAATGGTCAAAAGTTAGTATCCGAATCGCCGATTAAAAATGAGGTTATTCGGCAGAAGTCAGTCAGAGAAGAGATAGAAAATGAAATCGGATGTCCAAGATGCTACAATATGATGACGTTATGCTCAGATTTTGATAATCTATACTATCTATGTGATAGTTGCGAATTCTGTCTGTATACAATCAAGAGGGAAACCTATTGACGCAGTATTACTGGCCGTTTGAAAATCAAATTTGACTCGAATTTTAGTCCCATCATGATGTCTGCTCAATAGACTTAAAGAATATAAGTTGGTCCGGGTTCGGTGGAATTGGTGACAGAATTGACCCTAAAAGAAGACCCAACGTTTAATGTGTATGTAATCCAATATAGGATTTGACCTCAGATTTGCTGTTATGTCATAGCCTTAGATATTCTAAAGCCACCTCAAACTCTAATAGTATGTGATATCAAGTATGAATGAATTAGCAAAAATGTATTACCCAAAAAAATCAAAGGAAGTATTATCCGTCATCTTCTTGTTTGTCTTGATTATCCCTACTTCTATAATAGTAACTAATACACCACTTGTTTATGGTCAAACAAATCAAACTATATCTGACAATGCAAACTTACTGAACATACAGGATATACCAGCAAAGAAAGTTCACGTAGGAGATATTGATATTGGATACAAGATATTAGGTAAAGGTGAACCTATTTTACTTTTCAATGGCGCTTCTGATAATATGGATGCATGGGACCCTTCCTTTCTAAGGAGTCTTTCTTCAAATCACACAGTGATTGTATTTGATAGTCGTGGAATTGGAAATACAACAACTGGTTCCAAACCATATTCTATGCGAGCTACTTGCAAATGACGCGGCTGGTTTGCTTGATGCTCTGAATATAGATAGAGCAGACGTTTTTGGTTATTCATTAGGAGGATACATAGCTCAGCAATTTACAGTTAGCTATCCAGAAAAGGTTAACAGGCTCATACTTGCTGCTACAACATGTGGTGGAAAAAATGGTATACCTGCACCACCTGAGTTTATAAAATTGCAATCCGATATTGTAAACAAATCTCTAAATAATATTTCACTCACTGCAGAGGAAATAAAATCGCTTAGTTCTGCCTCATTAGGTTCAGGATGGATAAGACTGCATCCTGAATCCCTTGACATTCCAGCAAACATTACAACATTTCAACAATTGAAGCCTGGTCTTTCCCAGAATGCAATGAATAATCAGAAGAATGCTGCATTTGCTTGGGTAGCTACCAACTGGAGTGGTGCTTGTGACGAGCTTGCAAAAATAGCCAAACCAACGTTAGTCATTACTGGAACAGATGATAATCTATTCGTGCCGCATGCAAATGCTTTGGTAATTGCAGGAAAAATTCCAGGAGCCTGGCTTGTTCAGATTAAAGATGCTGGTCATGCAGTAATGGTTCAATATCCGGAAGAGATTGGTAAGATAGTAAATACATTTCTTTCGACGACAGAAAACCATCCCAGCTAGTCTAGTATCATGTTGAAGTCATAACAGTATATTTCCATCAATTCTTAAATGTAAATTTGAATTCATTCAAAATTAACCTAGTTGTTACTATAACAAGATATCAAAATTGGTATTCAGTTTATCCGAAGCCGGTGAGATTCAATATCTATAAATCTTTTATCTTTCCAAGTATAATATTATAAATTTTACATCGGGTTCGGTGGTATCCGTGACAAATTTGACCCGAAATGTAGACCCACAAGTACAAATTTAATAATTTACTCAGGTCCGAAAATATTCCGTCTAAGGAAAAAGGGTGTAATTTTACTTGCGGAATTTTCGGGAGCTACTTTGTTTGGTTTTGTGCTGGTTTCAAGCCTGACGCGTTTGTTTGGTTTTGTGGGGGTTTCAAGCCTGCCGCACGTATCAGCAGGTGTACAGTGATGGCTAACATCATATTTTCCTTTAGAACCTGTTACATACACATCACAGTGACCGTATACACCTAATTTTTGAATGACATGCGGATATGTGCAAATAGGAAGCTGTTTTTCGATAACACAGTTAGGTGTTTGTTCAGCCTTTGGTGGTGTATAAACGTCTATAGTATACCACACGTATTCAGCACCAGCCTCGCAATTGGAATTTACCTGAGCCGTACAGGTAGAGTCCGCTAGTGCTATAGTAAGCTGGGAGGCATTGTCAGCCAAGTTATGGCAGCGTCATATGTGTAGAGGATGCATAGCCTGTTCGGATTAAAGTCATACCCATTCCTATTGCAATTGAAAGCACCACAAAGGAGATAAGATAAGCCTTTGCGACATCACTATTCATTGGAGTTGCATCATAAATATGACTATTAAAGCTATCGTACGAGAAGAAAGTTTATCCAATTCTCAATAAATTATTTTCACTATTTCTTGAAATATGCGACCTGTTTACAAGTTTTATAACTCTAAAGTATAAGCAAACAGGTTCAGTCCTGGTAGCAGTAAAGCTTCTGCAGATACCACCCAATCAGAATTGACCCTAAAAAAAGACCCTGATGCCGAGTTTGGCCGTTTGTGAATCAAAATTGACATGATTTTTAGACTCAACCATTGGAGATAGACCAAAAATAAGCGGTAAAAACAATTGGTGGTTATTATATAAACAGCCAATTGAGACTTTGCGAGACTAACGGTCAGTAGTATTATGGGTCTTGACCTTTATAATACATATGGGCTATTGCTATATGTTGCAAATGTTTAGCTTACTAGTTGCACTGGCGATAATTTGGTGTCGCCTTTCAATATTGGCTCCTGTGGATTATACTCTCTCAGGACCAACTTGAATGTTCCACTAGGAGACGGTAGCCAGTTGGATTCTTTTTCTGTTCCAGGAGTCGCATTCTGTACGTAAATGTCTAGTGAGCCATCTGGATTATACTTTAGTCCTTCGGTATTCTGACTAATCGAATACCGATTTATTGGGTTTTCGGCTAGGTAAGATTCATTATTGTACAGCGTGATGGACCAGATTTCTGCTTCAAATAACACAGAAGATATCGCCACTCTGGCTTACATCTGGGGATTTCCACTTGTTTCTATGGAAAGACAGTTCAATTATGTGACCAGTCCAAATGTTCCACCTGGACCTGGACGTGGTCCTGCAAATTCAGTTTCGTGTTTTCCTGACCCTTACAAATGCCAGTTTCACCGATATTGTCAATCCTAATGCTGACACATTATACTGCATGTCACAGTTGGACCTCACGGAAGAACCAGTTGTTCTTGTTGTTCCGCCTATTAGCGATAGATATTATACATTCCAGTTCCTTGATGCGTATACAAACAATTATGACTACCTTGGACAACGTGCCTCTGGTCCTGGAACTGCCGGTACCTACTTGATTGCTGGTCCATATTGGAATGGACAAGTTCCCGAAGGGATGACAAAGATATGGACTCCGACAAATCTTGCTTGGCTAGTAAACAGGATACTAGTAAAGGGACCAGCAGACGTGCCTAATGTCAATGCAATTCAAGATAAGATAGTTGTTAAGCCATTATCCGCGTTCCAAGGAAACACTACCACATCATCACACCAGCAGCAACACAAGCCAATGCTTCGAAAGAAGTCCCAATTGGACCTCAGCCCAATTTGATTGCTCCTACCGGTATTGAAATTTTTGATGAAATCGGTGCCGCAATGATTGGTAACCCGTTAAATCCGCCTGACCCTGGTACTTGTGACGAAACTCGCTAGCATAGGTATAGGGCCTGGTAAAACACCATCAACAGAAGCAAATGATACAATAAAAGCGAGCACTCCAAGCCGGTATAACAGAAGGCCAAAAAATGATAGACGAAAGAGTTGCAAATTTTGGGACAGTGGTGAATGGATGGCTTTCAAATGCACAAGGAGGAGCATTTTGGAACGGATTATCTTTTCCGTGCTGCTGATACTCAATATGGATTTGGCGCTAATATCGCACAGGAAGCATTCTATCCACTTACATTTACAGATAGTCAAGGAAAGCCATTAAGTGGCAACAGCAGTTATCAAATACATTTCAATCCAGGACAAATTCCGCCAGTAGATGGGTTCTGGTCTATTACAATGTATAACGACAAGGGGCTTTTCGTAGACAATCCCATAAATCGTTACTCAGTAGGAACGTATACTGAGGGACTAAAGAATAATACAGATGGTTCCCTCGATATCTACATTCAGAACGCTAATCCTGGTTCAGACAAAGAGTCGAATTGGTTGCCATCCGCAGAGGGGACATTTAGTATGGTTTATGCGTCTGTATCTACCTCAACCACAAATACTCAATGGAACATGGCAACTACCATTTAGTACAGATTATTGGCTAAACATGTAACTAGCTCGCATAGCACACCTCCTTCACCAAAAGGATTAACTCTGTAGAGAAGGAAGCATATGCATCACTTATTGATGGCTTGAAAACATCATTGATTCTTGTCCCAGAGTTATTATAATATAATTTCATATTTTTGATATCGTTTGCAGATTTCCAAGCAGAAATGTCTTTTCTACTGAGTATCAGAACTTTGATTTTCTCGTTTGAATTCTGTACCTCTATATCAAATGATAACCTGTAATCAAACATAAGAATCAGGTTTACACCAAAATACAATATCTCGTAACCAAGATCTCCGCTGGGTATGTTGAACTCATTTATGTTTCTCATAACATGAGGAAGAATTTTCATAATTTGTAAGAGAATACACGGCGCTAATTTATTTAACTGAGTATTACGCACATACAAGTATTGAAGAGAACAATCTTTCCCTTGCTGTTTGTTGTCGCCATAAGTACCATATATACAATGTCCGGAGTCCAGCCTATGCAAGTAGCTCAAGCAAGAACTGAAGAAGTCCTCGACAGCAATAACAACAATCTAAGGATTAGCATGGAAGCACTTGATGATTGGAATAGTGGAAAAATTTCAGCAACTATCTTAAGTGTGGATTGGAAACTCAATGGTGTATTTGCTACGAATTTTGCGAACAAACTCTTTGGTTCAGGTCAAGAAGCAACTTCATTTTTTGCGGTCATAAATGCTCCTTCTTTGGTTAATCCTGCAATTCCTTTTATCGAAAAATTAGGTCTGATTTCCTTCGCTCTATCCCAGTTTGTTACCTTAAATAGCGAGTCCGACTTGGTGCTAAGCGATGGGTCTCCTGCTCATTTGTATTCTGTATCAGTGAGTGTGGACCAGCTTCGTAAGCTCCAAGCCCCTATTGATAAAGCACTCGATGCTGTATTAATAACAACCCAACAGCAAGACAAAACATACATAGTGGTATACGCAACGGAGGCTGGAAGGATGGGTCAATATCAAAATGCATTTGATACAATGCTTAATTCAGTTACGATTGGTTCCGCTTCTTTTTCAAGTGAGCCGGTACCTTGAATAGCCTTTACTACATGTATGAGTGCTTCTTGCTCTACTACCACTTCCTGATTACTCTATCCATGCTAGATAATTGGGCCGATAATCAGAGGTTCGTCCTCACCTATTGTCTTCTCATGCGATTCCTCATCAGGAAGAAAGTGTAATAGATAACGAAATATAATGAAGGAGGATAATCAGAAATGAAGACAACAATGCCAGACAAGACTCCTTCAAACGAATTAGATTCACTGATAAAAGAAACCGTCGAGGCATACTTTACTGCTAGAGAGATTTGGTCAAGAGTATTAGAGAAAGGTAAGCAAGAGCGATTCACAGAGAAAGAGTTACGGGGTATTACAATGCCATTATTGAATGATAGGTTAACTCGGTATCAAATCAAGTACCTATTTCATCGAGAGGAAATGCAGATGGCTAGTAAAAAACAATCTGACAATACACAAGCTGTTGATTATCCACTCTCTGTAGAATTCTATAAAGAGCTTGACGCTATGGCGGAGCTCGAAAAGGAGTCAAGAGATACCGTATCTGAGGCAATAAAAATGGCAAAGGAAGAAGGTTTTTCGAAAGAGGAAATAGAACTACTCATTAGGCAATATCTTAAGGATAGCGTTCCCAAAGACATGTTAGATGATTGGCTGAAACCCATCTCTTAATTTGCTGTAAGATTAAGATTATTAGATATCTCTACAGTAGTAACTATTAAACACCCGTTAGGATTTTGAGCGTAATAAACGGTAGACTCCATTATCGGGTTCCCACCCATTTATCAGAATGCACACGCTTAGGAAACTAGGGTTCAACACTCAACCAACAAATATCTTGCAATTCTGAGTCTGCTAATAAAAATGTCAATCAGACATATTTAGGCTAGAGATTGATACCATCATCAATTACGTCAGCGAGATATAATCACCGGACAATGTGCATAATTAACAATTCCTGATGCCACACTTCCTAGTAACAACTTTTTCAAACCTGACCTACCTTTTGTGCCTACAACAATCAAATCAATATTTTCTTTATCAGCGAAATCTACTATGCCTCCGACTACGGATGGTGATGCAATTAATTCAGTTTTTACTTGTATATCCTTGTCAATTTTGAGTGCCTCCGATTTTATCTTGTCTAAGAATACTTGGCCCTCTTTTTCCATTTCTTCTATGCTTGGTGGAGAATAATTAAACAGGCCCAAGTCTACAGGAATTACATACAATAGAATTAGCTCTGAATTGTATTTTACTGCAAATGAAATAGCATAATCAGCCACGTTCATAGAATGCTCAGAGCCATCTACTCCCACAAGAATTTTAGAAAATTTCTTGTAATCAGACAAACTTGTAACCATTGATAATACGATATTTGCCTAAAAATACGTTATCCATTCCATCTGTAACTTCATCGCTATCATGAGATGGAATCTGAACTAACAATACGGGGAGCAACTCCTAGGCATAAGCAAGGATATTATAAAAAGTTTCAATGTTTGAGTTTTTACGGTGGTGCAAACATAATATTTTACTTAACAATTTAGCCGATCACTTCAAATTGTAAGGAATTACAAACTGGACACTTTCCGTGTTACAGCCAACATTCGTAGTGTACAGCACATCACATTGAGCACGCACAACTACGTCTCTTACACCTGTCAATAATAGTTCATGTTGTGTGTTAATTATACACGCTCTTTGAGCTTCAAGTATTTTCATACCATGAACTCTTTACAATTAATTTTTTTAACAATGAAAAAAAGAAACAATACTGGTATTATTGTAGTGATGGCGATGTTGATGCAAGTTGAGCGCTACCGAACAGTACTGAAAAGGCTTTACACCAGATAAGAACGGTGTTGTACTTGGTAAGGTCAGTTCCATCAGGTATAGGATAATTTTGATTTCCAATGTTGCCTTTGAGTCGACCCAAATTAACAATATCAGAGGCACTTTTGTCTGTGGCTAGATAAACGTAAAGGTCTGGGCCATTGGTAGCCTTGAAATTTTCCAACCTTAGTACATAAGTCCCATCGTCCAAGACAATAACTTTGGCAACACCCTCGGCGTTGTGTATGCCATCATTTACCCCTATGAAATTTCCAGACAACATATTCTCGAAAGTAGCCGTGTCTTGTCCTGCTCCTGCCGCTACTTCAGTTTCGATACTTTCGTTCACAGTGCTATTTTTTTTGGCGGCCATTATCATTATAGAATCTTTTTCTTGCTGACTCATGCTATCTGCTGCCTGAATTCTACCGTCTTCAGTCAAATTCATAAACCTCTGAAATTCCTTAGATGCCAAAACAGGAAGAGGCTCATTTATTTCAGTGCTTACGAATAGAGGCGAAACCGTGTAGATAACTAGAGGTATTACAATAATCGCAATTACTACTGCAACAATAATGATTTTTGTTCTTGTCACCATGCCATATTGTGACCTTTCTGCATACTTAAGAATGCATGTACCAAGGCGAGTTCAACGCGCCAGTCCCGCTTGCTATTCTGACGTAAATTTGATAACTCCAAGTACATCTAAAGTGGTAATGCTCGACGCACTATTCATTCTTTTATCTTAAAACTCGAGCTATATCTCTCTCCCATATTGGTTACTTATAATACTGTATGTGTTGCTTCAGCCGTATTAATAGTCGTTATTTGATATTTTTATACCAAGATAAAGCAACAATAATCAACTCCCAGGATAAAGGTTAATTATGCCAAAAATAAAATTATCACCGATGTTCAATAAGTGTATTAAAATTATGATAGCTAGTTTGGTCTTGGCAATTTTGAATTCCTCTTTAGTTGAATCGAATTCATGGGCTCAAAATGACATGCAGGAAAAAGCAATGCATGCTTTCCAGAATTTTACATCCATGACAGAGGGGCAGAGGATGAATGCGGCGACGCAAATGAATTCAGATGAAAGAGCAATGATAATGATGGGCGCCGCTCAATCAACAAATGAAGTGAATGAAACCATAGCAGGAATGACTCCCAGTGAATTAGAAAAAACAACAATCTTATTATTAAGATTTGGAAATTTCACTAGCCAACAAAATGGGACAGAGGCACAGGGACTTGCAAAGATTCTCTCTGTAAATGATAATCGATTTCTGAGATTTGAGAATTTTAACGTTACTAATGGGCCTGATCTTCATGTATATTTTACTAATGGCCAAGATATAAACTCAGGGATAGATTTAGGGGTGCTCAAGGGTAACATGGGGGCTCAAAATTATTTTTTGGGGGGAATTGCAGATAAGTATGATACCATAGTAATCGCTTCTAAACCTTTTGGCACCATTTTTGCTACTTCGAATCTAAAGTCATAAATAAAGTTAAGAAAGAATCAATTGCTTAAGGCCATTTAAAACCGGCTGTGAACTTTTAAATAGGAAGCCAGGGAAAAAGACAGGAAGTAGGTTACCAGTTACCAGTATTCTTGGCGACGTGTTTTGTTTTGCATATATAACAAATGAAGTTAAAGATAATTAGAGTTGTAATAGAGGCGGCTACAAATTGCAGCAATTGCAATCCAGAGGAGACTGAAAAAATCTACCACGTAGAACATGCATGCAAAATCCTATTTCACTTTCTTATTATTGCTATTGTCGCTTAACTTCCATTACCATCAGAATCAGGCCAGCAACAGCATTCTTCCAAAATACAATTAGGACGCTGAAAAGAAATTAGAGTTGCTGTCATTCATGAGGCGTACAATTGCAATCTGCACATTTCAAGATGTCAATTCTAAACGATATTAGAATATAATTTTTATAACGTCCTTAATATCAAGTTTAAATTGTAAGATTCGGTACAGACCATGGTTAATGCCAGATCCTAGCGCCAAGCGTCTATTATGGTACCTTTTTGCCGGTTCAAAAGGAGGCGATAATAGGATTAAGATTATTGATATGCTAAAGGAGCAACCGAGAAATATTAATCAGCTTGCTGCATTACTTAATCTTGATTATAAAGCGGTTCAACATCATGTGAACGTGCTAGAGAAGAATAATCTGATAACAAGAGAGGGTGAAAAATATGGAGTCCTTTATTTTCTCTCCACTTATTTGGAACACAATATAGAAATGTATAACGAAGTCAAATCAAAGATTAGAAAGTAACTATATTCAGTAATATGGTAATCATTTGGAAAAAGGTAAATAAGTTAATCCATCGCAGAATAATCATTCATGGCTATACTGATGGATGTAAGCGCAATAATTAGCTTAGTAAATGTGGGCCTGCTGGCGGCCCTATTAACTATGTATGTAAAGATTTACAGAAGCAGTAAAGCAACATTCACATTTGGCCTAATGTTTTTTGCAAGTATGCTTATAGTTCACAATTTAGTGGCTGTTTACGCTTATTTTGCAATGGCTCCATTATACAATGAAAATCTATTACCATTTTTTGTCGCGATACACGCGGCGGAGCTAATTGGAATTGCCACTCTACTAAAAATTACTATCTAATAGAGTTACGAAAGGTTACAGAGCAAAAAGAATTGAAAATCTCATCCTTGGGCTTTATTGTTAGATGATATCGTACTTCATATCATACCTTGTCCTGACAGATTCTCCAAAATTGGCGCAAGAAAAATTGAAACTTCTTTAGTACCTAACATAAATTGAGAGCTTAATTTGAATACAATGCTAAGCATCAATTTATCTTCTCTTGCTGTGTAAACCTGATATTCTTGTATATGGTACTTGACTTTGTTAGATTCACACCATTCTTTCCATTCTCTTGCTCTATCTATGCTACTAGCAAAATTGCCTATTACGTCTTCTAGGCTTTGACCTTTCTCTATATCTGGCAAATCTAGTCTTACCATTGGTAACATAAGCCTCCCCCCAGTGACGACGCTGTGAGATTTGGCTAATTTTAGTGCCTCACTGTCTTTATTTGTTCGAATATTCGGGTAGTTGGGAAAAAAATATCCTGCCAAATTGCCGTCCTTATCATAAATTTTGTATACTGAATCATAGAAATCTATCTTCCATCTAGACGTTTTATTTTTTCTCCCGAACAAGAAAATTCAACTTGAAATCTTATTTTTACCAGCTTTAATCTCTCGTAGCTCATCATTAACATGCTTTTTCATCCCATCTTCAGTAACGTATGGCTCGATTCCTTCAATTCCTATTTGTTCGATCATATTGTCTGAATACTCTTTGCTCACCTTTAAAATAACTGCCTGTATTACTTCGTCTAATTGAGCTCTTCTGATACCAGGTAGAAACTTAATGCTCATCTACTGATTTACTATACTATGTCAAGTGATGCTGATATAGCCGAAGAATAGATACCGCTAGGACCATCCGAGAAGATTAAAGTTTCTCGAGTATGCAAGACAAGTAATATTAGGTTAGGCATTTCTGATTCGGACCATACCTAACTCCCTAATAATTTCTTCATCTAGAGTCTGGGGGTCGTTCGGTGGAACATACATTGTTGAAGCAGCAGTTATTCTTGCTTCTTGGATTTTTCCCAATGGTACATGTTGAATATCGGGTTGACATAAAGGAAAATAGGAAGCCTGGTAAATTATGACTTCATGAGCTTTATTATAGTGCTCCTCTAAAATATGCGTTAGTACTTGAAGACCACGTATCGCTGTATCTGAATTATGGCTATTCTTATGGTAATACAAATCACCAATGGTGCCAATCTGCCACAATATTAAAGGAGATTTTGGATCGAACTTTCGTTTACGAACAAGGAAGTCGGTAGCTTCAAAACTTTGGCATCCGTGTTTGCCAGGATCAAGCCCAATATCTGCGAATAAGCAGTCCTCAGCGGATATTCCAGGGAGCATACGAGCACTAAAGCCCTCAGTCCGGGCAATACGAATGGCTTCGTGCGAAGGATCAACAAAAACACCAGGATGTCCATAAAATACCACACACACTTTCAAGCCATCTCTGACATTCTTAAGTATACGTTCAACCATCTTTTTGTATGCTTCGAGTCTAGGTTTGCCTTCAACATAACAATCAAACAATGATTCCACATTTGAATTTAATTTTTTAATCCACATTTCGCTTGCTGGATCTGTTACGAGGATCAAGACCTTCTCTGCATTTTCGATTGCCATGCGCGCACCAATAGTAGTGTCACGTACAAGTTCAATTCCGCTACCTACTATAGTTAACGATCCCTTCTTTGGGTTCATGTACCGTTGTTGATTTTTTTATATGTCTGAATGTGTCAATACGAAACAAACAGCAACGATACCGACCGCGCTCTGGACTTTTCCATTGTCGCCACTCATAATTTCAGCCTTTTTTTCTTCAGTGAAGCCTACTTCATCCAGAATCTTCATTGGATTTTCTTCATACTGTGTTTTATATTTTGGATCCTCTGCAATTCTAATCAAAAAATTAGCAACTTTACTGGACTCACTATCGCTCATAAGAAAGGACGAGTTACCTTGGAAACTAATAAAGATTTTCTTAAGAAGAGACACTGATAGCTTTAGCTGTACCGGCTTAATGCAACTTTCTTCAATGATCAAGTTTATATAGATAGATCGAAGTGTTTGCCCATATGGAATTCCCCAAAATTTGGTTTACCGTAATATTAATGGCGGTTATGGGCTCGGCAGCTGTAGCTCTTTCGTTTATGAATCAACAACAAGCGCTAGCACAGCAGAACCAAACATCTGAGGAAGAACAAAACAAAAAACTTATCCTTGATATTTTGAAGTTGAAATATCATGTAGATGAGGAAATAGGCCACCTTCTTGCAGATGATGCCATAATTCATAGTGATAAAGCAGTTGACAATCAGCAATTCAAAAACCAATCAAAAGATTTCATGACTGCTTTTCCGGACATGAAAAAGACGGCTGAAGTGATTGTAGCAGAAGATGACCTGGTAGGGGTATTATGGGCTTTTAATGGAACACAACAAGGTGAGTACCCTAGGAATTCCTGCAACTGGAAAGCCAGTCACGTTTAGGTTAGCGGAATTCATGAGAATTTCTAATGGCACAATAACGGAATACTGGCCTGTCCCAGACGCCACGGATTTGTATCTTGATATTGGTTATCTTGTCCACCGCAATGCAACCAATACAACAGCTACAACTCAATAGTTTAAAGGAAAGGATATTTTTGTTGATGTGGAACCAAAGATAAGAGAATCTCGATTTTGCAGAGTCTCAACAAGCTGAGAACCGCAACTAAAACGTTCTTCTTTAAGCTGATCTTTTGGCATGTTCAAGGAAGGGGCCATGGGATAAACTCTATGAATGGCAGCATTGCCAGTGGAAGATCCGATTCAACGTCCAAGTGCTAAAAAGTCTGCTAATAACCTGGAATTCAAACCATCTTAGAAAATAAAATAAAACAGAAATAGAGAATATTTTATGGCTCAGGAATTTGGTCTGATTATAATACGACCTGGTTGACAATATGTGGTTGTACCTGGACCGTTACTTTAACAGGGAGTGTTTGAATTTGAAATAACTGTCGTGTCCGTTCCACTCTTCGAGCACTGATTTCCACCATTGCAAGCAGTATTTTGCGTAGAACTACTACCAGCAACATTCTGGCAAAAAGACCTACTACAATTGATATTTTTGAGTATTCGAATGTAAAATAATAAACTCATACTGCTCATAATCTTTGAGGAAATAATCAAAAGCATAAAAAGTTATAGTGGACAGGAAGATCAGGGGTTAGGTCGGTTTATGATACGATTATTTATGCAGATTGTAGTTGATCCAGAGGCACCATCATTGTTACAACTCGATGACTTAACCGATATTACCTTCGTATCAGTACCGTCATTCTGACAAGTTCCAGAGTTTACACAAGTTGTGGACTGCGTGTTAGAATCAATAGGCGCTTCAATTGAGCCAATTTCATTGGTGCATTGTGTTGAACGAATGCAGAGAAGATTCTGAGTATTCCCGTCACCTGCTGCCATCATTAAGACACCCTATGCTTACGAAAAAGCAATTGATATTCTGGGTGATGTCATTGCCATTCCCACGATTGTGGCAACCTAAAGATCCAACTGACTCACAATTGATGTCCTGATTATTGTCGTTGCCATCTGCAAAATTGAAGCAGGAAATACCAACTGATTCGCAACGGCTTGTCTGGGTATTGTCGTTGCCAATTGCAAAGTTCCGACAGAATTCTCCAACCGAATTACAATCGTTGTTGTAAGTATTTCCATCACCTTCTGCAATATTGATGCATCCAACCTGGCCCCGAGTCCGAACTGAGTCGCAATGGTTGCTCTGAGTATTTCTGTTGCCAGTGGCTACATTGCTACAGGTAGATGAATCAATGCAATTATTTTCCTGACTATTACCGGTTCCTGTTTGAGTATTAGTACATGTAGAAGTTGCATCGCAGTTATCAACCGCATAAACAGATTGTTCAAACATCATAGAGTTAGAAATAGCCACAGTGCTTACGAATAAAGAAGTCGTTATGGCCATGACAGATATTGTCGAGATAATCACGCTGGCTACTCTTACATTATTCTATAAAAACTTTCTAGAAAAAGCAGTCCAGGAAGGGTAATAGCTTCTTGCGTTTATAAAGTCTGCAATCTCCTTAGCCTTATTGATACCGAATCCGGAAACAGATCCTGCTTTACCAGATATAGCATATTCTTGTAGGTCAATTACTTGTGGTTTACCTTCCTTCTTTGCTGGTTTACTTACTAAAACTTTGTTTATCATTTGTATCGTCTTTTGATGCTTGTGTCGATGCTGCTCTTGAATTTGCTTCTAGTCTAGTCATCATTTGGTAAAATTATTCTTGAAACTGAATCATCTTTTGAGCCATCGTTGTAAGTCTAAATTAGTGGAATCCCGATACAATCTTCTATGAAAGGACAGCTTTTTCGCATCTTTTACGGGTTCCATATATGCACCTTTTCGAAGGCATTTATTAAGAAAAACGCATAGCTTTAGCTGTACTGGCTTTACTTGATGCAACTTTCTTCAATGATCAAGTTTATATAGAAAGATCGAAGTGTTTGCCCATATGGTATTTCCCAAAATTTTGTCTAGCGTAATATTAATGGCGATTATGGGCTCTGCAGCTGTGGCTCTTTCGTTTATGAATCAACAACAAGCGCTAGCACAGCAGAACCAAACATCTGAGGAACAACAAAACAAAAAACTTATCCTTGATATTGCGAAGTTGAAATTAAGTATAGAGGAGGAATTGAGCCATCTTCTTGCAAATGATACCATAGTCCATAGTGATAAACCATTTGACAGGCAGCAACTCAGAAACCAATCAAAAGAATTCTTCACTGCCTTTCCAGACATGAAAGCTGTGCCTGAAGTGATTGTAGCGGAAGGTGACCTATTAGGTGTATTATGGACCTTTAATGGAACTCAACAAGGTGAGTACCTAGGAATTCCTGCAACTGGAAAGCCAGTTACGCTTAAGATAGCGGAATTCATGAGAATTTCTAATGGCACAATAACGGAATACTGGCCTGTCCCAGACGCCACGGATTTGTATCTTGATATTGGTTATCTTGTCCACCGCAATGCAACCAATACAACAGCTACAACTCAATAGCCATTGAAAATATAGCTGTTGATTATGTAGTAGATATTTCAAAAACTTCCCCCTGACAGAGTATAAAGCTTGTCTTAACAAGACTTTGTGTGTGTGTTGTGAAGGTAGTTGGGAAAAGGTAGAATCAATTTTAACGTAATTGAATACCTGAAAATAATATGGCAACCTCCTTTTCTGCTAATCCTTGTCTGAAGAATAGGATCGACTGCTAAATATGTAATTAATTAGATGCGTATGGGATATTTCCTCGTATTATCTAATATGTGCACATTACACTGAAAAGAATCAATAATTCCTACAGGTATCGCATTCATAATTCATAAACAATTGACTTTCGCAATTCACTCCCCGTACAGGCACAAACCACTCCGCATATCTTGCATTGGTGTGTATGGACTAGTGATTGTTTCTCCACAACTATTAATGCATCTAATAATTAAAATATTATGTTGAGCTGTCATGTAAATTTTCACAGACTTTACGAACTATCGTTCCTAAGCTTCACTCTCCAGTGTCAGAGCTCAGATATTAATTAAATGAGTACAGTGTCGATCCCTGATAAGGTCTAATTTACTAGGTCTGGTTTTTAAGTTCTTCAAACTTGATCAATCAAGATTCTGACCAAGAAATTCTGGAGATAGGAAATACGATTTTTATCCAACCATTTACGTCTAATCCATATTCGCCTTAGTTCACTTGTATTTGATGTTTTTTTGGCTAAACCGCACCCAAGTTTAGTTATTATGAGTCAATTTAATCTTCTTCACTCCTCTTTCTACCGCGGAATTTATTTTCGGATTGGAATTCGAACCTTGGAGCTATACTTGGAAGTTCATCCACCCAACCGAAATTGAATGTCGCTGTCTCAACATTGAGGAATTGGATTCAGAAATCCATTAACTGCGATATTTACTAAACGGATTGTCTGAGATCCCCGATTAGGTGTATTTGGATAAAATTTTTGGTTCGCGTCAAAGTTTTCAAAAAAGAGGGTGACGGTAGTGTCCTAGCTTGATTGTCCAATATTATCTAGCAGCGTGTGTATTAGTACCTGTAAGGGTCTTTATCTTAGCAAATTCACATTCATTGCCTTCAGGAGGATTTAGTTCATCTCCAGCCACGCACACAAAGTAAAGATCGCCCACTTGTATTGGTCCAATACCTGTATTTCTGTCAAAGGTAAATGTATGGCTCAAAGTTTTGCCATTATTACCTTCTGCATCAATTACTCTAGATTTGAACTCTCCTCTTACCATTGCTACCACCTTAAGTTTATCTGCATCGGGTCTATCTTTGAGAGGTACTTCAACCTTGATCTTTACGGATTTTGCACTAGATGAACTGGCTTTAGGCATTTTTCTGAAGCCCTCCAAGAGCACCGGATTATTTCCATCTGCATCTTGCAAGTCACCTTCATTACATTTGTATTTTGAAGCTTGATTTGTTTTGAGGCTAATTACGTACCCGCATACAAAATACTCATCATGGTAACCGGCTGTAACTATATCAGCGTAAACCGTAATGAATGTAAGTGGGATAGGGATATCTACCGTTCCACTAGGTGGATTTTGAATTTCACTAGTTATCATTGTCCTTGTTGCGGCATTAGCTGAAGCTATAAGTTTGTATTGAATCGGGCTCTTCAACTTTTTAACAGTTGATTTGGTATCAAGTGTGAAATGGTCAGCAGCATGGGCAGATAATTGTCCTCCAGCCAGTATAGACATTACGAGGAGCATAGAAACAGAGACCGACAGATAAAATAGCTTGGTCATTTCTACAATTTCCTCCTTTGTTTATGGTCCAAATGGATTCACTGGTCCTGATGTTACGGGCGGTATAGTTTCGCTTTGTTCATCCACAGTATCGTTTTGTTCATCCACAGTATCGTTTTGTTCATCCACGATTCGGTCACCGGGTGCACTGGTATCACTTTGTTCAATCCCAATACGTTCACCCTCATTCTGGATAGTCTTTATGTCTGGACATTGTCCGCTCTCTTCGTCAACACCGTTACTCACTACTGGGCACTCAGAAACCGCGAACTCTAAATTCGTGTCCGCAAAAGCAAAACTAAATGTCCGAGTAGATTCCACGAGACCGACTGTTAAGAGGATTCCAAAAAGCATCAATATTAGCCTCAATTTGCCTTTCCTTTCCATTTAATTCAATAACTGAATCAGATTGAAGATATATACAAGGTATGAAGGAATCTCAAAATAGGAAACATACTTCATTTCTACTACAAATTATGAACTAAACAATTCCTATTACCACAGTCCTCGTCGCATATCAAGTACCTTGGTTAAGATTATTAATTCAGCTTATTCACTCTGTGATATGAGAGAGCTCCTTACGAACATCTCTAATAATCTTCCTCCTAATTCTGTAATATGATTGCCCAATTCAACAACACCGACAGCTCGCAGATTTAATGATTTTTTCATAGCCGCCGATATACTAATCAATCAGATTTTACAATATTTAATTTCACCAAGACAATATTTTCACACAGTCAGCTGATTCATCAAAGTAGCCATGTCAAAGTAAACCTTCTCGCACATTAAGCGTTCTCCATCAAATTCAAAGATACATGCAACTGGCACATCCATTTTTTGTCCCGTAACTTTAATACCCGCCCAGTCACCACGATGCGTTCCTTTCATTTTTATTTCAAGTATTACTGCGTCATCAGAATGATGCGTTTTCACAATCTCAACAGTAAAGTCTGGAAATCCTTTAAACATTCCAGAAAGTAATTCTCCTACTGCATTCGCTCCGTCATGTACTATACCCATTGGAAATACCTGGTAACGAGGCGTGTGAAATGTAGCAATAGAAGCAACAACATCATGTCTATTTTCTGCATCAACATGCTCGCTTTACTACATACTCCCTTTTCTCGTGAAGTATCTGCTGTTCTGTACCCATTCTTAGGAAGGTTGATTTAATGAATAGAATAAAGCTTTCTCCGCAAAACCCCGCAAATGGGTTACTTACGTACCATCAAGATTTGAGCCAGTACCGGTAGAGGATTATGGAGAAGGAAAAGCCCTTGTCCATATTCAATTATTATCTGTTGAATTTGCGGAAAATTGCTAAAACGCTCTGACATGCCTTACACCTGTATTCTCCTTTTTCAATAAGAACAACTCCTTCTCCTAATTCCTCATTAGGATTTTCATAACTTATTAATGGAGAGCCGTGATGCTCCGTTGTGCATTTATTGCAATAGTACCTCGAAAATCTATCTTCACTCAATCTTCCGACGTTTGCAAGGAATATTTGTGGGACTCCAAGACTAGCTCTAAGTTCTTCTTGTTCTGTCAGTTTTGCATACGCATAGCCACCTGAACCTAACAATTTCTTTTCTTCCAAGTCTTCCTTTGCAGATGCTGGCATGTAAATAGTATGATATTGTCTATAATTTTACCTTAATCAAAAATTAATTGCATTTGGATCGTACATAAAAAAGAAAGGTATACTGATTCATAAACACAACCCCCTTATCTATCAGTAGATGACCAGTAGCAGAAATACTGCCATTATTTCATCTTCTTCTGCATAATTGTCAGAATCAAAAAAAACTTGCATATTCTACTCGATTCCATTCATCCAGCTAGGCCTACTTTAAGGCCATGTTAATAATATCTAGGTCCTGACGCAGCTTTTAGGGAAATAATAATATTCTAAAGCGTCCTTAACTATTCAAACTTGACTAAAAGGAAAGGCGGGAAAACGATAAGCCTAACATTGGAAGTAAGCGAACGAGATCATATAAAAGGTCCTCCGACTGCGCCTGTGAGCTTGGTAGAATACGGAGATTATGGTTGCCCTTACTGCGCCCAAGCCTATCTTATCATCACAGAAGTTCAGGAACGTTTGGGCCCTAAACTGAGATTTGTATTTCGTAATTTTCCAGTCACGAAACTTCGTCCCCTCTCATATGAGGTCGCTTTAGCTGCAGAAGGTGCCGCTTCCCAAAATATGTTCTGGGAAATGTATGATTATTTATTCAAACATGGTCAGACGAATACCGTTGAAAATGTAAAGCAGACCGCAGGTAGCTTGGGCTTGGAAATGGAAAGATTCAATCGAGAATTTCATGAAAGGACTCACAGCACTCATCTGGACGAAGATATTGAAAGCGGTAAAAGCAGTGGTGTAACGAAAACTCCGACTTTCTTTATTAATGGTGATAGATACGATGGTCCTTGGGATTTGGATAGCCTTCTCAGTGCACTTGATGAGGCCAGTGTCTTCGGCTGGAGAGACCCCACTACCTCTGTTTAAAATTTCCTGTTGATCAACTAATCAAATAACCAAATAACCAACTCTTTTGAAAGTCCTATTATTAGCCATTATTTTGGGAACTTACCTTACTTGGTAAACGTACAGGTGGAAGAATTTTCAACAGTTCTCCTCGCACAGATTCAAGCCAAGGAGGGAGCACAAGACTTGTTCCTAGCTCCTCTAGGCTTTCGTCTACTGTAAATCCTGGATTATTAGTAGCGATTTCAAAAAGCACACCACCAGGCTCTCGGAAATAAACTGAATGAAAGTAAAATCGATCTATAACTGGAGTCGCATTTAGTCCAGCTGCGACTATACTGCGACGCAATACCAATTGTTGTTCATCGTTAGGTGTTCGCCATGCGACATGATGGACTGATCCGGTTCCTATTACTGCCTCCTGGACATAAGGACGGCATAAAAGGTCAACAATTTTGGCACCACCACTTGCATTTGCATCTGAACTTTGAGCGCCAGTAGATAATTGTAGACTATCAGGAATTTCATACCGAATTCGGCCTCCGGATTCACGGGTGAGAATAAAACCTAATTCATCCGTTAAAACTGAGGTAGTACGCTCATATCCTTCTTCGCATAGAGTTACTGAATAAAAACCTCGTATACCATGTTGTGTGGGAACAGGACCGCTTTTCCATACGTTATCAGCCTTAGCATTCGCTGATTCATGAGCTACAAGTTCCATCTCTAGGCCGTCAGGATCGTGCAATGTTATTACTTGTTCACTGTCATCGAAGCGGGACGTAGGGCCATCAAAATCGATGCCTTGGTTTCTAAGCCGAGCAACCCAGTAGTCAATAGAGTTCGTAGGAATTAGAAATGATATTGAGGAAACTTCACTCGTTCCTCTTTCTCCTTTAGGTAGATTTGGCCAATGAAAGAAAGTAAGGATTGTGCCCGGACGCCCTGATTTGTCCCCGTAATAAAGATGGTATGAAGTTGGGTCATCTTGATTCACAGTTAGTTTTACAAGTCGAAGTCCCAAATTATTAATATAAAAATCAATGTTTCGCTGCGGGTCGCTGGTGATCGCGGTGACATGATGTATTCCAAATATACCTTTGTTGGGAGCTTTCTGCTTTGGCATCTTTCTTTTTACTTTTGGCATATTGTGATTTTATTCTAATTATTTTTGCTATATATCAATATCTTCCATGGGCATCATGATAATCTTTTCACACCTACGTTGCCGATGTAAGTTGTTAGACGTATTGTTATACTAATGAACATCTAGGCATTTAGGTAAGTACACGGCAGGAAGGAAAGAGTCTACGCCTCAATTTTGAAAGTATCCTCTTCTACTTTAACTTCGTAACTTTCTTGGTCATATGTCTTGATGTAGGACTCTACTCACTGTGGTTCAAGGATATACTTGTACGTTGGGGCAAATAGTGCAAATGGTCCATCCCTTTCGCTTGGCCAGAGAAAATAGTGATGACAGCCTTTTTGCTGTTCTTCACTCATGTTCTTGGTTAAGAACCATTGAACAGTCCCGTTCCCTTCATGAATAGCTTTTGGCCATGAAACTGCAGTTACCACATAAGCCACCGAAGTTCGAACTTCCGTAAGTTCCAGACCTGATATGAAATAAGATCAAAGCACGGTAAAATCCGTAAGTAGGAAATCCATTGAAATTGCACGGGCAACCATTATCACAGTTGCAGGCTTCCACGTAATCAGCTTCTATACTCTAATTAGGAATTTGATTTGATTTGTGGTTTTAGCAGTGGCCATAGCAGAGTTCTAAGTCTTGTCATCATCATTTAAATATTTACAAGGTTAATTCAAGATGTACAGGTCCAATACGGACTATGACTAATGGAATTTCAGTCTTTAAAGAAGCTCTTCATCATTAGTTTCTTGAATTCACTATCAGTCATGTTATTTTTTGACTCTAAAAGTCTCTTAGCATCCTCTCCCACCACATATCGTGCTTCAGGCTCTGGCGATGTGATGGCCTGCAGTATTACTTTTGCGACTTCTTCTTGTGAAACAGAGCTAGTTCGTAATCTTTCTTTCCTAGTAGCCTCTCTAATCTCTAGTAACTTTGAGTACGGAGAATTAGCATTCGTTGTTTTTTCTATTTTCTTCATACTCTTGCCAAAATTAGTTCTGACCACGCCTGGTTCTATGAGTATAACTTTAATGCCAAATTGCTCTACTTCATAACTTAACGATTCACTCAATCCTTCAAGGGCAAACTTGGTACCAGAATAAGTTGAAGAAAGTGGAAAAGCAATTCTTCCACCCATAGAGCTAATATTTATAATCGTGCCCTTCTTTTGCTTTCTCATTATTGGTAAGACATTCTGGATTACTCTAATAACTCCAAACAAATTAGTATCGAAGTGAGCCCTCGCCTCTTCCATGGGAATATCCTCAAGAGCCCCAATCAATCCGTAGCCAGCATTATTAACTAAAATATCAATTCTTCCAGATTCATTTACAATTTTATCTATTGCAGTCTTGACTGAATTTTCGTCCGTTACATCAAGTGCAAGAACCTCTAGTGGCAGTTTATTCTTGTCCTTTTTAAGGATATCAAATAGTTCAAAGGCGCCATCAACGTTGTGCACTGTAGCATAGGTGCGAATTCCATTTCTTGCAAGCAATAGTGATGTTTCAAGCCCTATTCCGCTTGAACTACCAGTAACGACTGCAACAACAGAAGAGCCTTCTTCCTTTTGCATATGATTGTCATAATATGAGATGGGCAATTAAATACATTGGTAACTATTAATCCAGAATATATTTCCCCTCTTCCAGGTACAGGAGTCGATTGCTTAAGGCCGCAATGATTTAATCATGTTTTAGAGAATAAGACGTTTTTGGAATCAGGTACATGAATTCCATTCATAATAAGTGACGTCTTAAGAACAGTCGACTAGGAACCTTGAGAATTGCCCGCGCTCGAAGAGCTCAATCCTATCATAAAATGGAATTTAAGATATTATAGATTAATAGAAAAGAGAGTAATGGAACCTAGTGGCATGTTGTCTTGCTACAGTAGGTTCCAGGCCTGGGATTGGCTGCTGATATATTGGCATTAAAATATTTTAAGATTATAGTCAAGAGTATGAGAAAAGGCGGGAGACAAGGCACCTCTGACTTTGGCTCTGTGAATTAGTTAACCTGGTTAAGTTAGCGTATTATACTTTCCCTTTGTATCTGATATTCGCTGCAACCACACAGCACTTCTATCTGGGGGAGGAGGATTCTAATACTACCTAGAGCTCCAATTTTCTGCAACTCCTCCCTCTGCTGATTCTGTCTGACATGTTTCAGCTACACTTACCTCCTATAGCTTTACAACTTGGACAAGTCATTGTTAAATTATGAAATACATCTTGTGCGAGCAGGTGATTACTAAATACCTTTAATGAATTGCCGCTATGAAAACGAATTCTTATCAGCAACTTTACTATATTATTAGCGAGTTTTGTTTTTTATTATCTCTTTAACCCTTCCAATAGTACCACTTTCTAGTAAGACCTTTATTCCATGAGGATGGACAGCCGAAGATGTTAAGACCTGTTTAACTACCCCTTCGGTCATCTGCCGTGTCTTTTGATTATGTTTTTCAACTACCTTTACCATAGCACCAGGTTGCACATCATTTCTCCTATTGCCATCTAACACGTCCTGTATTTTGCTTAGGGATTATTATGCTTTTGATTCAATTTTACTCGGTAGTTTCAGCAGAAGCATTAAGGTCTCTGATAGGCGAAGACAACGAAGTAGAAAAATCATGAAAATTAGAAAAAATAATAGTTAAGGGTACATGCTGAAACCTAAAAATTACTATACTGATCCTTGTAGATGAACTACCAGTTAAATTCGTCTGCATCGTGAAAAACGTCATCCATACCAACAAATGAATCTCCTCTTAACTCACCATTGGGATAGTCCTTTGTGTAAACAACAATGTATAGCTGGTTTTCAATCATGAACTTGTGAACATCCTTCATCGACTCGCCCTTTACTGCTCCGGTTAAGTGCTCTTTCGTTACGCCGCTGAGGTTTATTGTTCCAGTTAGTTGCCCATCTTTTGTCACGTCTGACCACCTATCTTTTTCTCTATTGGATTCTTTATGTTTCTTTAATAGGTCTAATATTGGCGCTTTGGCCTGGGTATCATTCTTAAGATACATGTATACTCCAGTTATGTTATCAATATTGTGGACATTGACAGTGTAAATTAGCCTATTGAAACCGTCACTGAATTTAAAACCCACGAAGCCTTTTGCATCCGTAATTACAGGAGGTGCATCTTGATCTGTATTTAGTGCAACCCAATATCGGTTCACCTGGCCGTAGGTGTTTTGGGTTAGTACCCACGCTAATAAAGTAAAAGATAGAACCGAAGCAAGAATCGGTAAATGCTGAAAAGGCTTCATGTCAGTGTCATGTCTTGTCGTGAAGGTTATATATTTTATTAAAACATAAAATTTTCAAAGTATAGGTAATTATCAACTACCCACACATTGCAGAACTTGATATCTGCTCCCCGTTCTGTACAAGCACAAGAGATATGAAATTAATTCCAAGTGGGCGAGAAAATAATGAGGCTGTGCCTAGGGCATATATAGGAATGGGCTTCTAACCATGGTCGAGTGAATCAAGGGTGGACATAAGTGCACTGCTATACTCTACTATTGCTGAAATCGGTAAGGAAAAGATTCAGTCTGAGATCGCGTTGGACATTAAACAATCCAAATATTATATAGAATTGATAATCAATAACTGTAAAAAGCGCATCGATAATGTAGATGAAGATACAGTAGGCTCACTTTCTGAAGCCTTGCTACATTTTATGCTGACAATATCAATTTTACCATCTATGCGAAAAGTTGCGTTCAATGGTACTATCCTAGACATTGTTATTCCTAGCCTCCGTGTGCTGAAAAATTCCCCTGAGAACTCAGTTGTCATACTACTTTCCAAAGGGTCAGAAAATATAATGCAGGAGAAGATCAGCCATATCAGAAGATTTCAACCTAACGAGAAAAATTTATGGATAGTATCGGAAAAACCACTTTCGTTGCCATGCATTAACTATGTACTCAATCAAAAAGATATCTTGTCTGAAGAAAAAAGCTCTATTCCGATCTCATAATTGATATTGACAAATTTTTGCATGAGAAGGGAGACAAGAGTCTTAAGATTTTTCAATAATATTTGGTTGTTATTGTCATCATTTTACTGAACAACTCTCTTAGCCTCACTTATCCTGATCAAATCGTTAACCCTCCTGGTAAGAGTATAATTCGTAGATATTACCGCTTGATTTATCTGTATAATTCCATTTATCAGATGGCATTTTGACTCTGGCAAACCTGCTCCTGAATGAAGTATCATTGAGAAAAGTATCATAAATTGACTTGCCCACCAAAACCTGACTCGGCTGTGCAGCAGATGTAATCTTTGACGCCATACTTATACTTGGACCGATCAGATCGATGGGCGCAGTATTTATTTTCTTGCCGTATAATATCACCGAAGAAATACCAATATCTAGTCCCATCTTTACACTTATCCGCGGAAGATTATTACCCGTGAATACTGGGTTAATACATTCTCTAATGATGGAGAGAATGCTGCCCGCACAATCTAGTGCGTTAATGCATGCTTTTTGCTTGTCAAATTCTGCAGGAAATATGCCAATTATGGAATCGCCAACATATTTCAATACGTACCCTCCATGTCCAATAATTGCCAGCCTTGCTTCTTGCGAAAAAACCTGTACTATCATAGCAAATTTTGGCGGTGGCAAAGCGATACTCATTTGAGTTGATCCGTTAATATCAACAAACAAAACAACCATTGTAGTGTTTGAATTTACATGTCGCTTCAAGAACTGTTTACATTGGTCAGTAGTCAAGTCAAATTCTAACCCATTACGAATTGTATGTAGTATCTGGCTTGAATACGCTGCACGTCTTCCGTCGATGCAAGCATGTCTATCACTCTTCGTTATTATCATAAACTGTATCCTATAACCTTACCCGATCCAAATAATTAATTTTCAAAGTGGTCAGAGCTATGCTTGCCAAAACAAACAATTGGATTGTCATAGTTACGATACGATAACGAACAGATGTAACTTGATTACTGTATTCCTTTGAACAATATCTACCCAAAAATAGTAGATCTACAAGTTCGTAAGGCATCTTTCAATGCAAGTGGGAGAGATAGGGGTCATAGCAATAAATGTTTCTCAATTTGGATATCCCGCCTTTATGTTGATTGACCTTGTAGGGTTGACCATGGCATGTTTTCCAGGCTTATCTAGGATAGCCAGAAAGTGAAAAGTTCTTGGGCGATTTTGTCTTTGATACTCTTTCTGCAGGGATTAAAATGGGGCGTGAAGCAAAGCAATTATTTCCTATGAAATTTGAGGGAATGCTTGCAAGTCCTATTCAAGATGTAAGAATGGAGTTGAATATTACTCCGGTTAGAGAAGGTCCAAGTTGGTATCAGAATCCTAAATTGAAAGATGCTGGACTCTCATGATATGGTACAATGAATTTGGCTCCATTTATGATCAACCTCAAGTCCAAAGCTGAGGAATGTAGTTTATTCTGTTCCAGCCTTCTTCTTCAGATCTCACAGGTTCTACTGTAATATCATCAAAATATTTATCCAGAACACTTACCTTTTCCATTGCCAACGGCGGCGAACAATAGTCTACTTCTATCCATAATACGTATCTATCATTGGTAACTTTAGCATTCTTTAAACCATAGCTGAGTGTTTCTCCAAATGGCTGTAGCTTGGATATTTTGCCAGATTCTAATTCCTTTCGAAGCTCTGAAAGTTCCTTCTTCATCCTAGCCCTGACAATATAAATTGACAAATCAGTGTTTAATGTTTGTATTGATAGTGATGGACTTTCTCATGCCAGTAGCTCATGTCTGACCATTTGTTTCTCAGGTCCATATCTCTCTGTCGAGAACGTTTAGCTCTCACGTAGAACAGTATCATAGCCAGGAAGCTAAATGCTCCAATAATTGCAAGCATGTAGAGTGCGTCCATATGGATAATATAATGTGGTTTTCATACTTGATAAGGATTTAATATGATCATTCGGCCAAGAATGTATTATGTAAACTGAATCCTGAATTCGTATTAATCATGTTGATTATCTAGATTTCATGTTCGAATGTAAATTTGTGTGTACCCGATGTGGTGCAAAGTTTCACACCCAGTTTGAATTAGATGATCATATGCGCATTAATTCCCCACTGGCAGTAAGCTAATAGAGATCACAAAATTCAGTTAGCCTTCTGCAAAATAAAATAAAAAAATAAAATTAAAGTTTCGTTCAAGTTAACTTGAGATTCTGCAAGTTAATGCAAGACTTGTCAGATAATATTCGAGAAATATCGAATCTGGCCATGCCAAAACATATTCCCATTTGTCTATCTGATGTCTCTTAGTGTATATAGGAATGCAGAACATATCAAGTCATTGTAAAATGATCATTTAGGGAATAATAGACACTATAGTTCCTATAGCGTTTGGTGATTGTTGTTAAAAATCTGATTTAATGATTCTCTAATAAGAGTGATATTCGCTTTTGTGTGACTTGACTAGCTTGTAAGAAGAGAACTTCGTGTTGCATTTGTCACATTTCCATCGGAATAATCTAGCTTGTTCATAAGAGACATAAGAGTGACCATCTTCATCATTATATGCATTAGTCATAGGATTGTAAGAAATATCGCGCAAGTTTAGTTTGTTCTTAGTTGAAATACGCATAACGCATTAGAGTAATACTACTTGATTGGTATTAAGCTTCTGTTAATATTAGAACAATTAGCAGATGGAGTTGAGATGTTCAATTATTTTGTATCCAAAAAATGACATCATAGGTCAATTTCGTGCTAATTAGAGGGTTAATAAGATGAATAAAAAAGGGTAGGAGCTATTTGCTCTATTCAACTTTAAGATGTCATATTAGATGATGGAGTAGTCCAGTTGCCGCCAGGTCATGTTCGCCGGTCATGTTGCCGCCAGCTGTCATGTTCATGTCAGCTGTCATGTTGCCGCCCATCTCCTGTGCAATAACTTCTCCAGCCATCTGTGAAGCTACTGCTAATGTTGCAGCAAAAGTTACGGCGATTAGGACTGCCATCATCATTGAGTAATGATGTTTCATTCTATCAAGCTAGTTTAATTGCTATTAATATGCCTTTCTTATGTGTCGTTTTGAAATAATATACAAATTTGGAAACGAACCATAATTGGGTCACGTTACTGAATAAAAGTGATTTACAATCACATTGTAAAAAAATAACTGATGCTAAGTATTCCTGGTAATTTGATTGACAAAATTGTTTAATGCTTATATATCTTGTGATACTATAAGGGCACTACCAGACTCAAGTTAAAGCTTCTAATTCAAGAAGCAAATTGCCGCTAGATGACGAAAAGGTTTGGCCCATTTGTTTACTGAAGCGTTTTGATCACAAGGTTAAGAAGTGCAGTCGTGTAGCAACCTCTCTTTGCGTAGATACAATCACTTCAACACATTCAAGATATTCATTGTATTAACAGACATTCTGATGCCTAGAGTAATAGGAATTGAATTAGCAGAGAATCTCACTAGAATTGATAGTGATATCAAAATTATTCTAATGACTGCATTTGATTGTGTAGATACGGGCAATCTTAACTGCATTCAAAAACCAATTCCAATACCTGGATTGTAAGAAATGATACAGCAAATTTCAGATCACAAAGTTCATAAAATTGCATTCAATTAATTGATTTTTATTAATTTCAATAAACTGACTTAGATTTCTAAATAATTGACAGGCCAGGACAAAGATAACTGTGGGTTATAGATGCCTGGCCCATCTGATGTCTGTAGTTCTCGATATTATGAAAATTATTAAAATATGGTTGTAAAAATGAATTGCCCATTAGTACAAAAAAGTTAAGGGTTTGATTGATATTGCCAGCTAAATAAGTTCGCACAGATTGACGACACCAAAGTTCCTGTACCCTGGTTACAAACCAGATCCTAACTTGGGTTCCCAGTAACCAAACAGAACCATTCATGGTAGTTAAGTTATCTGGTAACTAAGCTTAGCCTTACTGTTGCTGGATAATTCGGTACAGATGTTTGTAGTTCTATACTTCTCGAGGAAGTCCATACAGAGTTTGTCGGTAGAATATCGAAACTAAAGGTACCTGAACGATTTGGCTCAAAGGAATGCATGCACTACACCAGATACTAATTGAGTCCCCTCAACTGATAAAGGTGGTAAGCAAAGTTGATGCAAATACACCTGAAGTTGCATACGCGTATGATATTTTGTTTACGTTCGCGCACGTTTTTCATTTGCGTCAAAGAAAAGTGTTAAGCGTCAATGAGTGGACCGGTTGGTTGCGATGGATGAAGAGTGCATTCAAACAAGGATCAATAATGGATATATGGCAAAGCACCATTGAAATGGATAAAGAATCGAGTCTTGAAAAATTTTAATTAGTTATTTCTTATTTGTCGATAAGGAATTAATTCCTAGGACTCCTAAAAATAAGAGAACTTAATTTCAGAGTATGAAAATAAGACTCTTGAATGACTAACTAAGCCTAGAAATAACAATGTCAGGTAGATATTTGGTAGGTCTGGAATTCAGAGTAAGTTATTCAAAAAGAAGGAAGGAAAGGAAAGGAAATAGCTGAGAAATGCTTGCTTGGACGCTGTGGTTTTGGTTTGGTATGTTTACATAGTTGGTAAAGAGAAAGGACTATCTTCTGGAGGAGCGATGCTAGGCAGTGTTGACGTTGCTGATGTAGAGTTTTGTAGCTGAATCTCAGAGTCATCTACACTGATTTGCTCGTCTACAATATTAGAATCATTTTCTCCGTGATCGCTTCGAGTTGCGGATTCATTTCCATTTCCGTCGCCACGCAAGTATTTTTCGTTTCCAAGTATCTTTGCTTGGCAGCTACTATCTTCCGTATCCGTTTCATCACAGCTTTTCTTCTTGGCATATGCTGAATTAACACTAGAAGTAATTGTTGACATAGCTACTGCGGTCAACATTCCTACAGAGAGCATTACTAGAAGTGTTAGTTTTGTTGTTGTGCGCATTTTTGTTCTGTAAAAGAGATGGACTTTGCTATATGTGGGCTGCTAAAGATCATCGGATAAGAAACTTTGTGGAATTGGAACTATTCAAAGTACGATGAATAATGGTCAGCTCTTCTATCAATGTTTTTCAGAACTGTATTCCAGAAGCATTAAGTTGGGTGAATGACATGCCAGCCTAAAGTAAGTCAGAATATAGCCAAAAATTTATTGGGACATTGTCGACTTTCACTTGGAAGCTGTAAAAAAAGTATTATTTCTAAGAACTTTCTAAATTGACTGAAGTGAATGAACTGAACGTGAAGTGAAGTGAAGTGAAGTGAACTTCTAATGCCACAAACAGAATCCTAGTCTTCCTTGAAAGCAACTGACGGTAAGTATAAGTTATGCTTCTAGCCATATTTTAATGAGATTGAACAATATAGTATTCTTGGTCGGAATAATTACGACTGGACTTTTAGTAGCTGGAAATTTCGGCGGTGTATTTCTACTAAGCGTATCTGCTCAACCACCTCCTCCCGGGTATCCTACCCAGGGCAATTTTCAATTTGGAAACATTGCTAGCATACAAAATGACAATGAAGGTAATCCTACTTGGCTTTTGTCTGGACATTGGAAATCTAATCTCCTAAACATGTCTGGAAGCAATCAAGCCAATTCTTCAGTGTTCAGCACATCGTTTGAAATGGTCATGTTAGATGGCAAGAATTCCCATACACATGCTTTAACAAACTTTATTTCGACAAACAAATCCACAGAAGGTGATTCTACCCAAGTTTTTACTGGCACTTCTTCTGTTAGCCTTAGAGAGGGAATGGTGCAAGATATTCCAACAACTATCAAATTCATGGACGATAGAGTAGTGAGTATTTGGGTAGACCCTGCAAAAGTTGACAATCACTTCGGAGACACTCCCATTTATGGCACCATTGCAAGAGGTGATCACGGTCCTCAGAGAATGGATTCAGATTCAAATTCTACATCCTGGAAAAAGTAGAGACAAAGAACTACTATTATATAATTTCTTTAAATCTCGATAATATCAATATAATACATAAATACGCCATTATTCTTTATCGAGGTAGAGTAGATAGTGATGCATAGTAGATTTATTACTCTAGTTAGTTTGGGCATCTTTGTTGCTTCTATCGTAGCGGTACCTTGTCTTGCGACATCAGCATTTGCCGTCGATGAATATACATTTGTCCGCAAGTGGGGTTCTTATGGTGCAACGGCAGGACAGTTCTCTCAACCGATCGAGATAGCTATTGATTCGAAAGGTTATCTCTACGTAACCGATCTTACCGCTGTAACTCATGATGTACAGAAGTTTACCAAGAATGGGACTTACGTTACTTCGTGGGGCTTCCTTGGATTTGGACCAGGAAGATTCACGAATCCAGCAGGAATCACTGTAGATTCCTCAGATTATGTGTACGTAACTGATAATGGAAATCCAGATAATGGAATACAAAAATTCACTGACAACGGTACATACATTACTGGATGGGGAACAGTTGGACTGCAGCCTGGAGGATTCATTAATCCGTCAGGAATCGGCGTGGATTCATCTGGGAATGTCTATGTGAATGATTTTGGAGAGAATAACAGGGTGCAAAAGTTTGACAGCAATGGCAACTTTATAATGCTATGGGGAACAGTGGGAAGGGGTGATGGTCAATTTATGAACCCAACCGACATATTGGTTGATCCCCAAGATCTTGTGTATGTTGTGGATAGTGGTAATGATAGAGTGCAAAAGTTTGACACCGAAGGTAAATTTATCTTAAAATGGGGTATAAAGGGCACAGGTGATGGTCAATTCGACCGCCCTGGTGGAATTGCAATAGACTCTTCTGGCTTTATTTATGTAAGTGATATAGTTAACAATAGAATCCAGAAATTTACAGCTGATGGTCAATTTGTTACAAAATGGGGAAGCGCAGGTAGCGGTGATGGTCAATTTAGTGGTCCCATGGGTTTAACAGTTGATCCTTCTGGGTACGTTTACGTAGTTGATATTGGTAACAAGCGAGTGCAAGTTTTCGCGCCATCAAACCAGAGTAATGTCTCACCCACTCAGTAGTCTAGTGGAATGGAAACTGACGACCAATCAGATGAGGACAAGCAGTTAGAGGATGAATTTGAAGAATATTTGATCAAGGATTTAAAAGAAGAGCAAGAATCAGAAGAATCCTCTGAAGGTCAAGGAGAGTAGAGTAGTGTTGCAATCTTTATTCATTTTTTTGGCTCTGTATACTGGGCCATCCTAAATCCCCATAATGCAAATCACATGTCACATAATATGCCATGTAACTACGTAATTATTGTTTCTTTTCTTCCGGTTTAGTTTTATCTTCTACTAGCTTGTACTTTGAGAGAACTTTGTAAGCTAGGAACACAATTAATGCGATAATGAGAAAATCTATGATGTTTGAAATCAGATCACCGTATCTGAACTGAGATTGTGCTCCATGAATACCGGTAATGTTTACAGCCATATTTTCAAGGCTGGCAGGTAAAAATAATCCTATAGTTGGATCAATAATATCCTTAACAAACGCAGTTACCATTTTGGATGCCGCTTGGCCTATCACAAATGCAATTGCCAGTCCTATGATTCCGAATGTAATAAGGAATGCAATGTACTCCTTCTTGAAAGATTTCTTCTCTACCGGAGGCTGTTCGGTCAATTCACGTCATGGTACTTGCGCATTTAAAAGATATCACCATTGGTGTTGAATAAAGTTGACCCGTGAATATTCCTCTTGTGCATTCTCATAGAAATCACGCCACGTCATGCAGCGAACTTGATTCAATCAGCCACGAGAAGAAACAGTCATATAACATGAAAAAGTGAATTGTATTTGAATTTTGACTCTCGCAAGATTTACTAAAGTGAATTTCATTGTGTTGTTTACCATCTTATTTCCAACTGCAGGTTCCTCTCTATCTAACAATTTATACACTCAAGATCATTCTGCAAATGCAAGTGTTGCTGCTGTCTCTCCCAATAATACCCGAAATTTCGAAACACAATATCCTGATTTTAATTTCGCTTCCGCTGGTGATTTTGGCTGTAGCGAAAGAGCTAATAGAACAGTCAGCAATATGTTGACAAAGGATCCTGAACTAGTCATTGTAACTGGCGATCTTTCCTACCAGAAAGGAACAGATTGTTGGTACAATACAGTTGCTCCAATAGACACAAACGGAAGACTCAAGATTGCATTTGGCGAGCATGATATTGACAATAACCTTACCAAATATAATAACTACTTGAAGCATTTTAATTTGACTAAACCTTATTACTCATTTGACTATCAAAATGCTCATTTTTTGGTGATGGCTACGGCAAAGAATGGTGCAGTTCCTTACTCGAACGGATCGGAGCAACACGAATTTGTAATTAATGACCTAAAGAATGCTCATGAAAATGATCAAATTGATTGGATAATAGTAGACACATTCAGACCTCTGTATTCTTCCAATACAACCCATCCGGGAGTAGATCAATTACAGGATATCTACCATCCGATATTTGAAAAATATGGAGTAGATATAGTTCTGCAGGGCCACAATCACAATTACCAACGAACTTATCCACTTTCATATAACTTAAATACACCAATTAAGCCCATAATCACAGATAAACACACCCGAGAATATGACAAAGATCATGTGGGACAAATTTTTATTACCGTAGGAACAGCTGGAGAGGACCTTTATAATTTTACAAGCCAGGCACCGTATGTAATAAGACAATTCTTACGACATGGATTTCTCAATGTGGATATAACTAATAACGGAACAAATCTTACTGCTACATTTTACGAAAATAGGGAAATGACAGATAAAGACCACTTTACTTTCATAAAGTCACCCAATAAATGAAGAATGAATAAATGAACAATTGAGAATATTTCTCAAGCCAATCATATCTAAATATTGCACACGGTTAATTAGAATATATGATTTTAATATTGGTAATCTTCTTAGGCATCATCAACTGCATGTGCACAATGTGTACAGAATCATTTTAAAGACATTGTGGTTGACGCAATTCATATCTGCACCTAAATATGTTTGAAATTATTCCATGCATTATGAGACCACAACTCTTTCCATTTGTGGTGACATTTATTGCAAATCATCAATTGTAATTTGTTCCCATCATTCCTACGTATGGATTCTATGCTCTTTAGCACTGTTTTACATGAAGGGCAAATAGCATATGGCGGTATCTCCTTACCACGAGTCTTTATCGGTATTTGACTTGTATGCTCCGTCATTGGGTTTCTTGCCAAGCTATTAGTCAGCTTCTTTGTATTTTCTATAAACTCGATCTATATATTCAAGCCAGGAATTTTGTACTATAATAAAATGCTAGTAGAATTAGAAAAAGGAAAAATGAAGCAAAGATTAGTGATACTATTGCTAGTAATAGTTGATCAACTATCATGAAAGAAATTGCAATGAATTTAAATATTAGTGGGCTACATGCAAAGTATTTCATGATTTGACCATCAAATTGACATTTATGCAATGCTATCGGACAATCGTTTGGCTTTGCTCCCGCATAAATTGAGTAAGGTAGTATCTCCCTCCTGTTCCTTTTCCAGTTGTTCCAGAATCTTTCCACCCGCCAAAGGATTGACGTCCAACCATCGCTCCGGTAGTGGCACCTGCCTTTCTATTCACATACACCACTCCAGCCTCAATCTCTTTCAGAAATTTTTCGATCTCCTCTTTTCTCTTGGAATATATACCTGCTGTTAATCCGTATTCAGTTGCATTACACAAGGATAAAGCCTCAGCATACTTGTCATATTCAGATACACATAGAATTGGAACGAATAATTCGTCTTTGAACAGCACATGATTATTTGGTAACTTGTCTACAATAGTGGGTTGTGCATAGAAGCCATGTTTCAAGCTACCATCCCTCTTAAGAGAGCCGCCAATTAGTATTCGACCATCTCTAGCTGCTAACTTGGAATATCTTTCAAATTTTTTTAATGAACTTTTGTTAATCAGTGGACCGACATTGGTTTCGGCGTTTACTGGATTACCTATGACCAATTCCTTTGTCTTTTTTATCAGTTTTGAAGTAAATTGCGGCTTTATGTTTTTTTGAACATATACTCTCGAACATGCGCTGCACTTTTGTGCTGAATAAGAAAAGGCAGCCTTTACAACACCTTCCACCGCTTTATCAATATCGGCACTCTGCGTAACAATTCGGCATTCTTCCCACCAAGTTCAGCTATGACAGGTCGTGGTTTTACTTCGCTTGATACCCTAACTAACTCATATCCAACCTCTCTGGAGCCAGTAAAGACAATACCCACAATATCTTTATTTTCCACTAGTAGTCTGCCAATTTGCTGGCCGGGGCCTGTAACAAAATTTACGACGCCTGTAGGCAACCCGGCCTCTATCAATATCCTGGCAACTTTATAGCCTACAATAGGCGTGTCGCTTGCCGGTTTTATAATTACTGTGTTACCAGTGATGAGAGCTCCAGTAGTCATTCCTACTAGGATTGCTGCTGGAAAATTGAAAGGAGCGATTATGGCCCAAACTCCGTACGGCTTCATCACGCTTGTATTTTTTTCATTTCCAGCTGAAGCTTTGCTTGGTGAGACGAATCCTCGATTAAAAATCATTTCTTCTATGTAATAATTGATAAAATCTATCGCCTCGTCGACATCGGCTATAGCTTCATACCTGTTCTTTCCATTCTCAAAACTCAACCACGCAGCTAACTCGAACTTTTGATTTCTCAGAATATCTACAATTTTGCTCATAACTTTGATCCTGGATTTGTAATCAGTAACACCCCAAGTATCAAATGCTAACCCAGCCGCCCTACTCGCCCGACCAATTTCGCGCTGCGAGCCTTGTTGAATATATCCCAGTACCAGTTGCCGATCAATTGGAGAAACGTGTCGAATACTCTTGTTGGTTGTTACGCTTTTTCCACCAATTAGCAAAGGGTAAGTTTTGCCAAATTCTGATCTTACGGAACTGACCGCTTGCTCATATTTTTTATGAAATACCCTTTCGTTACCATTATCTATGTATTTTTGAAAAGTGTCTTCATTTTTAAATCCCATGAATAGTTATCTTATACAATCGAGGTCTTAAATAGTATATATTCTAGATGTGGATTCAATTAAATCGCATCAATGTCTAGCGAGCTATGGTCATGAGAAACATGAAAATCTTCTAATATCTAAGATTCAGTAAAATAGGCGACGTATCGTGAACAATATACCTGGCATAAAAGCAACAAGCATCATTGATTCAATAACAAACACTTCTTACAATTCTACTTACACTTATCCCTTGGTTATCAAGACTGGCAAAGGATGTGTGCTGGAAGACATTGATGGCAACAAATTCCTAGACTTTACCTCGAATATTGGGTCTTGTCCGCTTGGTTATTCTCATCCGGCCATCATAGAGATATTGAAGAAATATTCTACAAATGGAGCTCACAAAATCGCAGGCCAAGATTTTTATTGTGAAGAACACGCTCAAATTGCTCTTAAGCTTCTCTCAATTTGCCCTCCAAATACCAAGACATTTTTTATAAACAGTGGCGCAGAGGCAGTTGAGAACGCAATAAAGCTAGCATATAAGAAGATGGGTGCACTTCCCGGAGTGTCCTGTATCAATGCCTTTCACGGCAGAACTCTCGGTGCACTTACCTTTACATTCAGCAAGGAAGTTCAAAAGGCAAACTTTCCAGAATTGCAAGTAAAGAGAATCAAATTCTGTACAGCAGATAGTGACGATGAAATTGATGCATTAGAAAATTTGTTAAAGCGATACAAAGTGGCTTTTGTCATAAGTGAAGTGATACAGGGAGAAGGTGGTTTGAATGTCGGAAGTAAGAAATTTGTATCAAATTTGCGAAAAATGACGAAACAATATGGTGTTCCACTTGTCATAGATGAAATTCAATCTGGTATGGGTAGAACTGGTAGTTGGTGGGCATATGAGAATTATGGAATTCAGCCGGATGTGATGACTGTAGCAAAGGGGTTGCAGGTTGGTGCTGTAGTATATGACAGGAATTACGATCTAAAAGAGCCTGGCGTACTTTCCAGTACTTGGGGAGCTGGTAGCAGAATTGATATGGCAGTAGGGGTGAAAATAATTGAAACAATAGAAACAGAACTCCTGCTTGAAAATGCTAAAAAGATGGGAGAAAAGTTGTTGAATGGCATATCAGAGGTAATTGGTCAAGGTGACGTTGTTGATGTCAGAGGAATTGGATTAATGATTGGAGTAGAGTTGGGCCAAAATAGTCATAGAAATGAAATAGTGAATGTCTTATTCAGGAAAGGACTTTTGGTTCTGCCATCTGGTAACCGAGCAATTAGAATAATGCCTCCACTAATCATTACCGAAGAGGAAGTAACCAATGGGCTATCTGTCTTGAATGATGTATTTAGTAAATCACAAGAATAAAAATAGTAATAACAATAATTGAGGATATTAGATGCGTCCCTGTTAACAAATTCATATTACAGTTGAACCACAAAAATTAGGATATTTTGCAAATTGGCTATTCTCAATTTCTTTCAGTCATAAATGGGCCGATTTAAGTCTCAGAAAGATTTAACTAATCTACTCAAAAAGAATTTCATGACATGAAGGTTGTAGCCGTACTTTATCAAGGAGGGGAGATAGCTAGAAGCAATCCGAATTTGCTTGGTTCTGCTGAGAACGCTCTTGGTTTGAAAGATTTTCTGAAGGAAGAGGGGCATGAATTCGTCGTATTGACTGATAAGGAGAAGGAGCTTGATAAGCACCTTCCCAGTACCTGACGTCTTAATCACTACACCTTTCTGGCCAGCATATGTAACACGAGAAAGAATTTCGAAAGCACCGCAGCTGAAACTTGTCTTGACTGCTGGTGTGGGATCAGATCATATCGATTTGCAGGCAGCCGCGGAACGTGGGATTACGGTAGCCGAGATTACCGGTAGTAATGCTGTGGGCGTAGCAGAGCAAATAGTAATGCATATTCTGGCGCTTGTTAGAAATTATATGCCTGCCTACAAGCAAGTATTAGAAGGAAAATGGGATATCGCCGAAATCGCGGCAAGATCTCATGATTTAGAAGATAAAGTTGTTGGGATTTTGGGTGCAGGCAGGATCGGACAACGTGTATGCGAAAGGCTGAAACCCTTTGATGTTAAAATCCTGTATTATAACCTCCCTAGACTAAGTACTGCAGAAGAATTTGTGCTTGGCGCACGATATGTTCCCTTAGACCAATTGATTGAACAATCAGATGTGATCAGTATTACTACGCCATTAACTCCGGAAACTGAAGGCATGTTTAACCGTGATCTGCTTTTCCGTATGAAGAAGGGATCTTATTTGGTAAATTGTGCAAGGGGAAAAATTGTGGATACTACGGCTCTTGTGGAAGCGCTAGAAAAAGGTCACCTAGCAGGATATGCCGGTGACGTTTGGTATCCTCAACCTGCACCTGCAAATCATCCATGGAGAAACATGCCTAATCATGCAATGGTGCCACATTATTCAGGTACAACGCTTGAAGCTCAGAGAAGATATGCTGATGGCATAAGAAATTGTCTCAATCGTTTCATGAATGGTCGTCCGATTGAACGGGACTTTCTCATTGTGGACAAGGGTAAAGTAGTAAGTCCAAGCTATAGCTATGCGTTCAAATCTTAATTTTGAAAGGATAAGAAATTTTTCTGGGCTTGAATGCATTAAGCTAGTATTGAGTATTGAATAATTTTTAGTAATAAATTAGAAAGAATTGATCAGTTTGCTTACTTGTGAGACTTTTCATTAAAACAATTCGTGGGATGAGACATCGAGATAAAAGTGAAATAATTGCATCCATTTTAGGTCTCCTCAAAGATAAAGAGGGAATGGGTTTTACTAGAATCATGTTCAGTTCATATCTTTCCTATAGACAGGTAAGTCGCTTTCTACGGCTTGCCATTGGTAATGAATTACTATTTTACGATACACAAACTAAGTTGTATAGAATCACACAAAAAGGTGTAGATTTTCTAGAGCTGTATACTAAAATGGAGAATTTGTTACGACCGGAACAAAAAAGTATTGTTAGTTCCGCAGTTTTCTTACTCCTATACCTTTTCTATCCTCTCTTTCCTTTTTTGGCTGAATTTTTCTAGCTACGAATTAGGCACAATATTCTTTGTGTTCAACCATAGTGTGAAGTATTGTATTCTCTATCACCCTAATTAAGGGGAATTAAAGGTAGAGTCTTCACAGGATTAGACATTACAAAAGTCTTGTTAAGATCAGTAAAGGTAGTTACGGTCGTAATATTTTGTATTTTTGACATGGGAATATTGGTCAGCAGTTGTTGGGTACCATTCTTGGTTACATTGAATCCAGCCGGAAATGATGTCGTCTTGAGAATTGTTCCGTTTGCAGAATGCACCTTCATAACCGCATTGAGCTTCTGACCAATGAGAGCAGGGTCGGAGATAGTATAATTAACAAGAACCTTGATTTGATAATTCGTAGTTCCTAAAACTGGTGCAAATATCGCATCTTTCAAGCTAATAGAAACCTCTTTTCCATGATAACCATCTACAAGGCGTTCCGTGAGTGCAAAATTGAATATGCTAACAGTCAAAATGGATAATAGAATTATGCTTTGTTTAATTACGAGATCCTGCTGATTCATTGGGGCCTATTTCACGATTACTTCTCCTGTCATAGATTCATGAAATGAACATAAATATGGATATGTTCCTGGTTTATCAAAAGTATGGCTAAATGATTTTCCAGAAGATAGTATACCAGATGCAAATTCCTGCCCCATATTTTCTTCTTCTTCGTTACCCGATGTAATGTCATGAATTTCATTGTCATTGTTAGTCCAGGTAACTGACTCGCCTGCGCTGATCTCTATTGGATTTGGATCAAATGAATTGTCTTGATTTATTCCTGTCATTGACTACATCCTTTGTACCGGAAAGAGATGGTGATGGTGACGATGTGTCAGAAGATGAATTGGAATAATTTTCACTACTAATGGTAGAACCAGTCTTAGCTTGTGGAGCAATGTCGGAGCCTGATGATGTCGTCACTTGTTTTGATGAATTCATGTCACTATCATCATCGTCATTATTATTGTTGTTGTTGCTTCCGCCTTGTTTTGAGTCATCTGAATCTGCGTCATCTGAATCAGTACTAGCAGGCACATCTCCGAAAACTGAATCGGAAGAGGCACCATATGCGAATTGAGCTGGTCTATTACTAATGATTCCTGAAGTGGAGTGGAATAGTAACGGGCTAGTTCCACTGACTGCCACGGCAAGAATTGCAACCAATACTAAAGGTAGCTTAACTGAAATATCAACTATATCTTTTTTCATAATAATTTCGAATTGCTCCTGCAATAATCGAGATTTATACACACAAGTAATAGATGTTAGACTAATAGTTGAAAATCACATAACTATGACTGTCGCTAGTGATATAATTGAAGTCGTGAGATGTGCTTGTTCTATTCACCAAAGGTAAAATTGTCAATGTAGCTAAAAGTGGAACCTAGTAGGATTTGAAATCGCGACCTAGTATATCTGCGGCGATCTTGAGTTTCAATACCTCATTAGCTCCCTCATATATCGTAGTGGCTCGAGAATCCAAAAAATGTCTGGCAACTCTAGAGTTCTTTTGATATCCGTACGAACCAAAAATCTGAACAGAGCGATTGGCGGTATTAAAAGCGAGCATTTGATGCATGAAATTTGGCAATGGCTGCCAGTCTATCTGCTTCAGCTCTAAGCGCCGAGTAGTCTGTATTTGTTCGGTTCAGTTTGGACTGCCAATCCGAATTTTCAGTCTTAGTTGTTTCAACGTAGTTATGCAATCTTTGCCTAGCATGAGCTGCTCTGTAAGTCAACCATTTGGAACTTTCTATAGCAATTGCAATTTTGGCAATATGATCTTGAATAAGCTGCTTCCTTCCAAGAACTGAGCCATGTTGCTTTCTGGATTTACTGTGATTCGTGCTCTCCGTAAGACAGTCAATCATTACACCTATTGATCCAGCTGCAACGCTGATCCTTCCATCAATCAAAGCACTATATGCAATATTTAGTCCTTGCCCTGGTAAAGATAGTAAATTCTCTTTTGGGATGTTACATTTGTGAAAATAGATTTCCGCATTTTTGACAGTTAAAAGTCCCATTTTATTCTTCATCTCAGATGTTTCTATCCCAGGTGATTTCATATCGACTATAAAGGCTGATATTTTTCCACGTAACTTTATCGCGAGCATAAGTAGTCACAGTATCAGCAATTGTTCCATTGCCTATCCAATGTTTCTTGCCAGATAAAACATAATGATCTCCTTCGTCTTCATAATGGCTAGTCATGGACGAAGGATCACTTCCTGCATCGGGTTCTGTCAGTGCGAAACCCATGATGCTTTTTCCTGTCGTAGTTTTTGGCAAGTATTTTTCTTTTTGTTCTTCATTTGCCCATGATTGCAGGACCATTTGTCCAATTGAAGTATGCGCTGAAAAGAATGTGCGGATTGAACTACCTTCTTCTCCTATTCTCTCTAGCGCCATGATGTAAGTAAGAATGTCATAACCTAATCCTCCATATCTTGTAGAGATTGGACATCCCAACATTCCTATCTTATTAAATTCAGGAATTAGTTTGTCATTGAGTTTTTCTTCTAAATATGCCTGCTCTTCTGTTCCTCTTATTTTTCGGCAACTTTCATCAACTTTGGAAATGAAATTATTCTGCTCAATCGACCTCTCGAAGTTCATCTGTGAAATATCTGAAAAGTGCTGCACGTAGAGGATTAACGCATAGCCTATAAAAGTATAATTCTTGTTGAAAGAATAGAATTTGTAACCTCAGTTATTTCATTTCATTTGGTTGTAGTTACTCATTTATGGTAGCAAACTAATCTGAGTTGTGCTAGATTTAGAATAATGGATTGTATGGATAGTTACTATGGCTTATTGTCTCTTTTGCTCAATTCAAGAGCCTGCCTTTGAATTTATCTAACAGTGAATGATTGCTCTATAACAAAATCTCTAGTTTCAAACGATAAAGTGAATTGTACGACTGCTACGAAGGGAGAGGGAGAGGGAGAGGAAAGGACTAATCATTCGGTACTTCAGCAGGGAAAATAACTAGCATCCAATTTATCATTTGTTACTCTGGCTAACGATTGTACTGACAATCCTCTAAGCATAAAAATCCGAAAGCTTTCTCTGCCCCCTCTTACGGGACAAATTAGCTTTTGTCATAGGCTCCTTCAGGTTAATAGTTGATTTTACAATTTTTAGGATGTTATTGTCTTTGGTATCTCTTACATATACAATATAGATTAATGCATCGTCTTTCCCAATTGCCTTTCTTATCACTCGACCAATTCGCTGCGCAATCTGATTCATGTTAGAACTGTTGGCTATTATGATCGCTATACGGACATGTGGAACATCATATCCCATTTCTAACGTATGAACTGAAAGTAGAGGAAAAAAGTCTTTTCCCCATTGGCTTAGAATTTCTCTTCTTTGACTTGTTGAAACCCCGTTATGAATAACCCTAGATCGTATCCCATTCGCGGTAAGCATCTTTTCTAGTTGTTTGAGAGAGCTTATAGTCTCACTGAAAATCATAATTGGTTCGAGAGAATGACACTTTACAATTTTAACAACCTCAAGTAGTTTACTTATTGCACAACTGAGCAATTCTTTTCTTTTCCTAACGTTTTCGAACCACAATTTTGCTAATTTAGATCTATAACCCCCTTTCGCCAGCATCATAGAAATCCGTGTGGGGTCAGACTGGCCTAACTTGCGAGATAATTCGCGGATTTGTCTACTTGTGTATTCATATATTTTCTGTTCATCTTGGGAGAAATTTACCATCATTGGTATTATTTCAGGTCGAGCTAATCTCCCATCGGAGACCGCTTCACGAATCATATATTTTTTCACAGGGGGCGCAAGAGTCAAAATGGTAGTGTATTTCGGATCTTTTTCATCTATAGTTGCGGTTAATCCCAATATCCCCCTTCTAGGATCTTCACTTATCGCCCAGAAAATTTTGCTAAATTCTATTGCAGTTTCACTGATCAGATGAATTTCATCAAGAATTACCAAATTTGCATGTCTTATTAGATCTAAATTGTTAATGACACTTTGGTATGTACATACTGTAATCTCTCTGATCTCCTTTCGCTCACCAAAATAAACACCTATGTTTTCCGGAGTTAGTCCATATTTCAATAATCTCTCTACATTTTGATTGATGAGAACTATCCTAGGAACGAGAAACAGTATTCTGAATTCATTAAGGGAGGATAATTCTAGCGACTGTGTTTCAATGGAATTAAGTCTGCGTGGGAGGATTACACTGGCGGCCATTCTTCTGGCGCATTCAAATGCGATCTCTGTTTTTCCTGTGCCTGTACCTGAAAATAACTGAGCCCTTGCAATTATTATTTAACCAGGCTGAGACCGCTTCAATCTGATCGTCCTTTAATCTAAAAGGAAATTTAAGACCAGAAATGGCAGGAGTCAACAATATAAATGCGCATTATCTTTAACTAAAAACTTTTGGTGCCTGTGAGACTAGCAAGATTGATTTAAATAAAACTGTTTTAATACTAGTATTATTGAAGCGGAAGCCAGTTCTTTTGGTTGATAATGGCCAAGATTCAAGAAAGGCTGTTAACTTTTTGAAAGATAATGGCATTGAATATGTTGATTATCATATCAGCAAATTCCAAGATAGTTGCTGCGGTGAACTTGCTACGACTAGGGCTCCTTCGATATTCGCGAAGGAGGGTATTTTTAAAGACTGGGAGGGGATATTGAACTACGTTTCATTCATAAAACAAAATCCTTATCAAACGAGTGAAAGTGAATATTGGTAAGATTTGTAATTCATACTATATCCGTTGTGCATGAGTTTAAGAGCAAGTAAATACTCATAACTGACAAAATGTCTAAAGTATACTGACAGCAATTTATTCACTAAAGCAAGTTGATTTGATTTACGTATAACTGACTTTGATAATATTCCTCAACAATTCATATTTAATTTTGTGCCCTAAAATATTACCTATGCCTATCACTGCAACGATTAGTTCAAGACTATTTTTTTGCCTATCGCTATTCTTGCTTTTAATTCTAATTAACTTAATTATTCCTTTCAAATACATAATGGCAGCCAGCATACAAGGTAATGATCATAATAACGTTCTTTACGGAACGATGAGTTCAGACCAGATTTTTGGCCTAGATGGTAATGATACTCTATTTGGGAACGGGGCGAATGATACTGTAGAAGGCGGGAGCGGCGACGATTATATCCAAGGAGATTTAGCAGATGACCTGCTAAATGGCAACGCGGGAAATGATACAGTTCAAGGTGGGGCAGGGAGTGATTTGGTAAATGGTGATGATGGCAATGATCTTCTAGTTGCGAGTTTTGCGAATAGCTCCATGTCGATTAGAGATTTAGCTGCAGACATAATTTCATGTGGTAGTGGCAATGACACTGCATTCATTAACACATCTGACAACGATACGGCATCTGGTGATTGTGAGATAATAATCGACTCCCCATAAGCAGCAATGGGAAAATTCAATTCTTAATTCACGTCGGAAACGTCGATTCATCCTTTTCTATAACTAGAAGGTATTGGCATACGCCAACAAAGAAACCATTATATTGCAAGTTAAAATTCTAACAAAAAAATGGTCGTTATATGGAATAGAGCATTGAACTGTTGCAAGACTATAACACAAATGAGCTCGGAAGATCAAGGATTCATAGCCTATTATAAGAATGACGCTATAGATGAGGCTTCAGAAAAAGGTGAAGATGGGGAAGGATATTATTTTGTAAATGAGGATAGAGGGATTCCCATGGGCAACCGGTTGGTATTCTGTCCTTTTTGTGGGATGCAAATAAGACCACAATAATTTCTATAGAAATAGAAAATTGAGTCCGCAAGTGATCGTTCAGCCATCAATCAATACAAATTCTCAAAAGTTCCTTGGCATTACTGGTAAAATACGAGTTACTTATCCTTTGTGAATCAATTTTCATTTTTGATCAATTTCCTGATCATTATTTCAAAATACTTATCTTGCTGTAAAATAATGAACTCCATGGAATACTTCAGTAAAATGAAGATCAAGTCAAATATTGTTCCTGTAGTTGCTGCTGCTACAATCGCTATCTTTTCTATCGCAATACTAACTGCCATTGAACATAGCTTCACCAGCGGCAGGCAGCATCATCATGAACATTGCAAATGCTCAGACAGATCCAATGAACAATACGTTGTTCGTATCCGGTTCAGCTTCAAATCAGACCAAACCAGATAAGGTTACAGTTTCATTGGGAGTTGAAACAACAAATTCAACTGCACAAGTAGCCTTGGCTTCTAATTCTGATCTAATGAACAAGGTCTTGAATGCGTTGAAGGCTGCAGGTGTTCAAGAAAATGAAACAAGCACTTCCACATTCAGCATAACTCCAAACTACAATTACTCTGCTGACACTAACGAGGGAAGGTTGATTGGATTTACAGTAAGCAATTCTATACAAATTCAAAGTGGCAACATTGAAAATGTGTCCAAATGGATTGATACGGCAGTGACCTCAGGTGCCAACAATGTAAACAGCATTTACTTTAGTCTGTCAGAAGGCAAAATGAACGAAATAAAGAACTCTCTATTGAAAGACGCTATTGATAACGCAAAAGCCAAGGCGGATATTGCTGCAAGTGCTGCTGGGTTGGAGGTTATAGGGGTAAAATCAATAAGCGTTGGACAGCCAGTAATCGCACCACCACCTATACCCTTGTACAGGGCGGAGGCTTTAGATGGCGGTGGCGTGGCTGCACCTTCTACACCAATAATTTCCGGGCAGCAAGAAATATCTGCAACTGTAGATGTCATCTATCTTTTGGTTGAATGAAGATCTTTCCTTCATTTTCTTGCTATAGCGAGAAATGCTTCAAGTGAATAGTTTTGTTGATTGTAGTCGGCAAAAATTGCCTGGACACAACAAATGAATTTTGTAAATATAAATACGGAGATAGAGAAATAGTTTGATCATACTCTTGAGTTATTCATTATTAAGGGATACCCATATCGTTCCATATCACCGAAGGAACAAACAACGGAACAGCTGTAACCAATCATGGTGCATTAGTTTACGAGAAGAGAAAGATGGTAAGACCTTGTAATGAAGCAAGATAGAGCATACCAACGGAAAAGACAGATGATAGAAAAATACGTTAAAAAGCACAAAGTGGTTGACCATTCAAGAATCCTCAATGAGGTGGACTTAGATTATGATACTTTGATGAAAATAATTTCTGAATTACGAAACGAGGGCCGTTTGAAGAACTAACTAAATTGTATGCTACCTATTATCGTGTTTTTATCGTCGTCGTTGTATAGATGGGAATAAAAATCTTCATGATGTTTTCATGCATGTTAAACTGACTGACTTACAACTTGATTACCTTCTATTTAATCAACAATTGATTGTGTAATGCATCGTATAACCTGATAGCATCGCTATCATTCATTATTAGTACAATCTCTGAAGGAGTAAAGAAAGCAGAATGAATTTCCATGTGGGTATTGTACAATACTTTTGAAATTTCTGACACTAAATTGTTAAGAGTACTCTGCTGTTGGTCAGTGTTGAAACTGATAGTAATTTTTGAAAGTTTTTTCCCCGTATTGTCCTTGAGCTGCTTTACAAGCTCTTGATCAATTTCATTGTAAATATCTGTGCTTTCAGTAAATAATCTAAAGTGCTTGGGTGACTGAAAAAGATTGAATGGAATATCCTTTTTTTCGAAGACCTTATCGACGATTTCGGAAATGCCTTCTGATTCTATGGGACTGAAATCCATACCAATGATGCTATCTGTAAGTGACATCCTTACCTCATGTATCACATCTGAAGATGGATTCTTTCTATCTGCATAATTTTGAAGACTGTCAGCTAGTCTTTTAATTGCTACCACTATTGTGTTTGTATTAACGTTCGAATTTACCTTCCTTTCTACCTCTGGCTTTATTTTCTCTGCCAATGCAGTAAAGTTTGCGATACCCGCCTGCAACACCTCAAAATATAGCCTGTTTGAAGTAAGCACTTCTCTAACGGCGTGAGTTACTGGGAGCTGGGAGGCACACATTATTCGCACTAGTCTTAAATACCACTCCTTGGTCATAAAAAGGTTTAGTAGAAAGGAAAAAATATATATTGTAAGTGGCATTACATAATGTCAGGTAATATGATATTGTGGAAAGATCCGTGGGGTTGCGCAACAGAATTTTTGACGAGATGGACAAGGAATTTTCAGAAGCAGAAGACATGTTAACTAGGATTTTCAGGACAGTCAGAGAATCGGGACGCGCGCCAGATTTTTCACAGAGATTCCCATATTATTATGGCTATCAGATCACGGTAGGGCCTGATGGAAAGCCGCACATAAGGGAATTTGGTAATGCGAGAATTTCTTCTAAGAGACTAATAGAGCAAACTAATGTTCGCCAACCACTTGTCGACACAAATTTGAATGAGAAAGAAAATATGCTTGTTGTAACGGCAGAGATGCCTGGCATAGCAAAACATAGATGTGAAAGTTGAACTCGAAGAAGGATTGATTACAATCCATGCAGAAAAGGGTGAGAAAAGATACCACACAGAAGTTCCAATAAATACCGAACTGGACGCTGACTCAGCGAAGGCCAGCTATACAAATGGCATACTGGAACTCAAGATAAATCTGAAAAAGGCCCCAAAACCTAAGGTTAGAGAAGTAAGAGTGGAATAAGGGATACTGAGAAAATTAACGACTTTTTTCCTTTCTTCTTCGCACAGGATGACATTAAATGAATAGTGATCGTAATAATAGTAACAACAGTAAGAGACCACAAGTAACTTTGAGGGTTGCTGAAACAGATCCCAAATTTGTTGGAAAGGGAATAGCGCTTGTTGATCCGAAAGTGATTAGGGATCTAGTTCTCAGGTACTGGTGATGTAGTGGAAATTTCGGGAAATAGAAGGAAGACTCATGTATTACTTTGGTCAAGCCATCAATCTGACTATGGTAAAAAACTAATTCGCATAGACGGTTATACCCGTAACAATCTTGGAATTGGTATTGATGATAACGTTTCTATTAACAGAGTAATTTCGAAGAAGGCGGATCAAGTTATTCTTTCTCCTACAGAAGAACTGAATATCATTGGACTTGAAGAGCATCTTCCCGAATTACTAGAGGGTCGTGTTGTTACCAAAGGTGATACAATTCATATTAATTTGATGGGACATAAAATTGGATTCCTAGTTACAACAACTACTCCCATTGATGGACCAGTTATAATAGATTCAGGCACGGAATTCATAATTGGTCAAATTCCGAAATCTGTGGCTCAGGGAGTTCCACGTGTCAATTATGAAGACATTGGTGGACTCGGAAATGAAATCCAAAAGGTTAGGGAAATGATTGAACTTCCGATGAGGCACCCTGAAATATTTGACAGAATAGGAATAGAAGCACCTAAAGGTGTATTGCTATATGGGCCTCCTGGCACGGGAAAAACTCTTTTGGCAAAAGCCGTCGCCAGCGAAACTAATGCTACTTTCTTTTCAATAGGTGGACCAGAAATCATGAGTAAATTCTATGGCGAGAGTGAAGAGAGGCTAAGGGAGACGTTCAAACAGGCACAAGAAAATGCTCCTAGTATTATATTCATTGATGAGTTAGATTCAATTGCCCCAAAGCGTGAGGAGGTTTCGGGGGACGTGGAGAAGAGGGTGGTATCTCAGTTATTGACATTAATGGATGGACTTCAATCCCGAGGGAAAGTGGTTGTCATAGGGGCAACTAACAGGCCGGATGCTTTAGATCCTGCATTGAGACGACCTGGAAGATTTGACAGAGAGATAGAGATAGGAATTCCTGACATACTTGGAAGAACCCAGATTCTTGAAATACATACTAGGGGAATGCCCCTCACTCAAGATGTGAAGTTGGATTCAATTGCAAAAATTACTCATGGCTTCGTAGGAGCAGACCTCGAGGCTGTCTGCAGAGAGGCCGCCATGAAATCTCTTAGGAGAGTGTTACCAGAAATAAATCTGGAACAGTCAAAAATCCCTATTGAAACCCTTAACAAGATTAAGATTACCTGGACAGACTTCGAAAATGCACTAAAAGATGTGCAGCCAAGTGCCTTGCGGGAGGTTCACGTCCAAAAACCGAATGTACAGTGGCTTGACATTGGTGGCCTAGAAGATGTCAAGGGCGAACTTGTAGAGGCAATCGAATGGCGCACTTAAACATCCCGATCTCTTCGAACAGGCTGATATCTTGCCTCCAAAGGGTTTACTGTTGTACGGACCGCCTGGGACAGGTAAGACGATGATAGCAAAGGCAGTAGCTACTACATCCGAAGCTAACTTTATCAGTATCAAAGGGCCTGAATTACTTAGTAAATGGGTAGGTGAATCGGAAAAAGGAGTCAGAGAAATATTTAGAAAGGCGAGACAAGCATCGCCTTGTGTAGTGTTCTTAGATGAGCTAGACTCTATAGCACCCAGAAGATCAGGAGGAGATGGTGGTGATACTCGTGTGGCAGAGAGAATCGTAAGCCAACTGCTAACCGAAATGGACGGCTTGGAAGATCTTAAGCATGTCGTAGTTATAGGCGCAACTAACAGACCTGACATTGTTGATGAAGCGCTTCTTAGACCTGGTAGGTTTGATCGAATGCTAGAAATCCCGCTTCCTGACAAGGAATCAAGGAAAGAGATTTTGAATATTCATACGAAAAAGAAACCTATCGATCCTGCAATTGAATTTGATAAATTAGTTGAAATGACAAATGGATATTCAGGTGCGGACATTGCAGCAATGGTCAACGCGGCTGCTATGTCTGCTATTAAAGAATATGTAGTCAATAAACTTGGTGACAGTTCGACTGTCAGTAACAAAGACGCTGATAACCAAAAAGAAAAAGTATCATTGGTCATTTCACTAAAGCACTTTGAAGCAGCAACCAAAAAGATAAAGAAGACCATGAGTCTTTCAAACACAGATCTAATCTAATTCTGGGAAATTCTTGGTTCACTAGACGGGGCTGTAAAATTAACTATAGGCGATGATAGTCATTAATAATGGTGCAGCAATAAATTAACACATTTTTATTTCACTATTCTATTTTTTCTTTTCCAACAACCTTTCAGAATATCTAATAATTGTGACATTAAGTAACAAGAACTATAAAGTTAAAATTAAGACGGTTGATGGATTTTCTTAGAATGTGCTTTTGGGATAGAAAGTATTTATTGTCATATATTTCACCATACAGTCGAATAATGTTGTTGTGCTCTATCAACTTACATGAAAATCAGGTAAGGGTATCTATTACAAAATGAAGGCTGCCCAAGTAGTTAGGCCTAAGGAACCACTAGAATTAAAGGAATTGCCTAACCCTGATCCCGGGGACAAGCAAGTAGTTGTGCAAGTCCACTCTTCTGGCGTATGTCACAGTGATATTCACATTTGGGAAGGGGGTTATGAAGGTGCCAAGGGACAACTCATGAGCGTTGAGGAAAGAGGAGTAAAGTTTCCATTAACTTTGGGTCATGAAATCGCAGGCACTGTTGAGGCCGTTGGAAGTGCCGTAAGTGAATTTAAAGTAGGGCAAAGGGTTTTAGTTTATCCATGGATTGGCGATGGCGTATGTCCTGCCTGCCAAGTGGGTGAAGAAAATCTATGCGATCACCCAAAGTCACTCGGGGTATTCCAGAACGGTGGATATGCTGATAAAGTTCTGGTCCCCGATGAGAAATATCTCGTAGACATTGGAAACCTCGATTTTGATTCAGTGTCATCACTTGCATGTTCCGGCCTAACTTCATTTACTGCTATAAAGAACGCTGCTGTATCCCCAAAGCAAACATTGGTAATTACTGGTATTGGCGGATTGGGTTTAATGGCCGTACAAATAGCAAGAGCTTTGATGAATCCAACCATAATAGCAGTTGATATAGATGACAAGAGGCTCGATCAGGCAAAAAACTTGGGTGCAAACCACGTAGTTAATTCCAAACAAGGGGATGCACCGAAGCAGATTAAAGATCTTACTTCAGGTCTTGGGGCTGATGCTATAGTAGATTTTGTAAATGCGCCCAAAACCGTTGGGGCGGGAATTGATATGCTAAGAAAGCGTGGAAGGCTTGTTCTTATTGGTCTCTTCGGCGGGTCTATAGAACTCAGTTTACCCTTGGTCCCCCTTAAGGCCATGCATATTCTTGGTTCATACACTGGCAAACTTGCCGATCTCGCTGATTTGGTTGCTCTGACAAGAAGTGGTGCGATAAGGCCAATAGTCGCAAGGAAATATAGCTTAGACCAAGCAAATGAAGCACTATTGCAATTAAAATCAGGTAAAATTATTGGAAGAGCAGTAATTAATGCATAGTTGTTAAAAAGTTCAAAGTCTAATTCGCAGTAAAGTAATAGTAAGACTCCCCAGATCAGAAAAGAGATAACAAGTCTTTTAGACTTTCCACTTTCATTAGTATTCATCATTGTATGCCGTCTATATGGTGTATATGGTCTCTTAGTTAGTTGGAGTAATACTGGGCCCTTTGACTAATATATAATGAGAATTTGGTGCAGTTTCCTCTAATCTCCAATGACATTCCCAACAATAACCACAAATCATGCATACAAACAATGTCTTCATCCTACAGCAAATGCATTGATTATATCTCCACTCAAACTGAGCTCTAATAAAATCGGTAACTCTATTTTTGTTTCCACCAGACCATAATTCATTTTCGAATTTCTGAATATTAATTCATCAAACTTGCCTAAATCTTAAGCGTAAGAGTTAACTATACCATTGAGTTATATCTTTTAATACGTAGATTGGCGACTGATTGATGAGAAATTCAAAACTTGATTTTATTAGACCGTTTTAGGAAATATCAGAGTTGATTCTTCTAATTCCAGAATCGGTATGTATATACAATGAGTATCACTTCCGATCCTCTCTACATACTTATATTCACCAGTAAGTTGTCTCAATTCGACAAATTTCTTGTCAGGTTTTTCGCTTTCGATTATATAGTGTACCACGGCACCGCCCAGTGCTCCTGTTTCAATGAAAAGTATCTCGTTATTATTGTATCGTATATGATATAGCATTGGTGTCAGTCCAAGTGCTGACTGAGTCGAAAACAATATCACCTTAAGCATATCCTCTAAATTCTTGTATCTGAAGTATGTTATTTGCGTTTGATTTTCTTCTTTATCCATTGACATGTTGAAGTAAGGCCCTGCAATTTCTTCTTATCGCTAGAGTTGAGATATAACTCTGCAATATTGACTCAGGCTGTTGTAGAATAGGTTGTCAATTATTGCAGAGTTCACTCTTTTTTGAAACAGACCAGCCAAGAGACAAGGTGTACAAATAGGAACAACGCACGATGAATTGCTTTAGTTTTAGCTAAAAAGATCTTAAGCAACAAAAATATTGGCTTATCACATATTTAGTCGAATAGGAATAGATCCTTCAAATTATCATTGGGCCATGGAGATGCAGAAAAGTATTGCTAAAAAAATAATAGATCAGGATCATATCTTTGAAAAGAGTGGATGTGTTTGTGGTGTTGACGTAAGTTATAAGAAAAATATTGCTTATTCAGCCGCCCTAATATTAAATCATAAATATGAAATAATAGAATCAGTGTACAAGAAAACTCCCGTTAAGTTTCCGTACATTCCAGGCTTATTCATGTTAAGGGAATCTGTTCCAATCCTCAATACTGTTAGAGAACTCGATCATCCTTTTGATGTTTTGTTTGTAAATGGGCATGGTGTATTGCACCCTAGAAAGTGCGGACTTGCCAGCTACGTAGGCTTCATGCTTGCCAAGCCTACTATAGGAGTTGCAAAGAAGCTGCATATAGGAACAATTATGGATACAGGATTTGTAGAATATGATGGCAATGTATTGGGATACAGAATACGTAGGCAATACGGTAAAGATATTTTTGTGAGCGTCGGTTATTATATCAGTCTTGTTACTGCAATAGCGATCGTAAGAAAATTCACTAAGATTATGGAATGGTTTCCAGAACCTCTGCGTCTTGCAGATATTCATTCTAAAAACATCTCGAATTATTTGTATAGGAATGATTAAAGTTACTAAAATAAGTTCACCTATACGAAAGTGGAAACCATTACATCAACAACTTCGTGTGCAAATAGGTGAGCACATTATTCTCATTTACCATCTTAGGGGTTGTTTTCAAGAGCGTCAACTATCTTCTTAAGTAATTCATGGCTCCATCCGGCTTTCTTGAAAAGGTCAACATCAAATTTGTATTTCTTCAATTCCTTGTAGACATATGAGCCTTCAACCGTATCAATAAGAGCTTTATCTGAGATTGGTTTTTGCAAAACGGCAAGAGGAACATCCAGTTTTCTAATTGATTCTAGCACACTTTCATTGATAGGTATTGAGTCACTTGGATCAGAGTGCAGTTTTTTCATACATTGTTGGTACAGAGTAAGACAATGTTTGCCACTTGAAGCCAAAAGAACATCGTGGCCTCTCTCACTCAATATTTGTTTAAAGATGAAAATGTTCGTAACATCATCATCGGCAACCAGTACCTTCATTTTTTCAGGTACTAAGAAAAGACGATTATATACCCATTTCGATTCTCAGCGAATGATGTTTCATATTTCAGGATTTATGCAATATTTCTAGCCTAGGATTAACAATTTACAAAAGAATACCCAAATTATGTTTCTGTCAAACGTGTGCCATTAAATATTGGGAACTGAATTCAGAAATGTTACCAAAACGGAAAATTAGAAATTACGGGAATAATGAACTAGTGATGAGTGTCAGGTTTTTCCCTTCCTGTATGTGCCTTTCTGGAATGGATTAACAATCTTTCTTTATCCCGAAATGTCATAGCGCATTGCTTGCATTTTACAATATTATTAGTACTTGCATTCTTTTTGAAGATATTTAGACTTATTCTCATGGCTATATTACAATTTTGATGGTTTCTTTAAAGCTTTCGGTTGCTCTTTTTCTTATTTCTTATTATTACTATGATATCCACATAGAAACTTTATTACTAAATATTGTGGTTCTTTCAAGAGTATTGATTTCAAATTCACATTTATTGTCTAATGCTACATCCTTACCTTGCACTTCAATTGAGTTAAGTGAAGAAGTATGCAAGTTCTGTTCGGAGTTCTCATTCGGATTCAAATGCTTTCTATTCTCCCAAACTATACCTGCAATGTTTGGCTTGGAGTCGTCAAGTTTTGACTCTGTTCCTTTGATATCTGGTATTTTGCCGAGATTCTTGCCTACATTTTTAATTGCCTCTTTTACCCCTTTCTTTAGATGCAAATGATCTATATTGGAGTTCATTGTATGTCAAAACCAACTTTAATATTTAATGAACTGGGGTGAAAAACATTGTTCAATTGTAATAATGAAATCAGATTAATTTCAATTATGTTTATTTTGCTAGGAAAAAAAGTCAAGTAGTAGTGTTAAGTCGTACCTATAAAATTCTCTGTAAATTAGTATATTGATAACTCGGTACTTGTTTACTTTCGATCCATTCTCATCATATACTTTACAGCCCGTGGTCAATTCTCATACTTATATTCAGAGGCTAGCAAAATTACGTGGTTTTCGAAACAATTGTTAACAAAAAATGAGGCAAGTCCACAACAAACATCATAAATTCGAAATTGAGAGGCTAATTAGTTGAGTTATACATATATTTTGATGATTTTTTAGATTTGTGATATGTTCAAATACTGGATAATCCATGCTTTAGTTTATTCTTGGGATGAAAAATTACTCATAATCGTATGATTTAGACCAGATTGATCTTTGGCATAACAATAATGTCATAATAACAAAGGAGCAGTCCTAGCAATAACTTATAAAAACCAGACTAATATAATTTAACGGCATGGTGAAAAGCGTTAGTGACGTTATGACTACCAAGATAGAGACCATTGGAGTAGAAGATAAAGCGCAGGCAGCGGCTAAGAAAATGAAGAGCAAAAATGTAAGTTCATTGGTAGTCGTAGATAATAATGATCAGGCTGTTGGGATCGTCACAGAAAGGGACCTTGTCAGGGAGGTATGCGCTCAGGACGGAAACAGCAGTCAATATGTAATTCGTCACATAATGTCATCACCTATAGTAACCATTGATCCAAATTCATCGGTGGAGACTGCTGCTAACATAATGATGCAGAACAGAGTACGTCATCTTGTAGTGGTTGATGAAAAAAAGACATTGGGAATTATTACGTCAAGCAACTTTATCGTTTACCTGAACCAAAATGTAGACCTTGATGATGTGAATGCCAGAATACTGGCAGCTCTATCAGAAGAACCATCCGAATCTGAATCCGCCACATCTTAGAATTATTACAGAAATCAAAACCTGGTTAGGAGTAGACCTTTAGCTGCAAATAAGGCCAGATGCAGCCTAGTATATTTAATACTGTCCCGACTCAGCTCTACTTTTTAGTGCCGTATCCATCGAATGAAATCCTTGCTGGAGATCCTGGTTCAACTTATTGCTTAAAAATCTGGCTCCTATTCCACTGAAAATTTCTGTATGAATAAATGATATTTCTTCTTCTTCCGACTGAACATTAACGATCTGGAAAATTCTTTCGCCTTCAAATACCTTAGGCAAGAAAGCTTTTCCCTGCCATCTCAATTCCTTATTGACCTCTAATCTAGTAATTTTGGGATGGTAGATACGATCCTTTCCTTTCATTGTTCTCACATGTACTTCAATCGTGTTACCAAGAGCAGCCTCTCCAATAATCTTAGTGATGAATGGATTCCACAGTTCATAGTCCGCAAATCGAGTAAGAATTTCCCAAACCTTTTCTGGTTTTGCTTTAATTCTAATTTCTGTGGAAATCCTTTTCAACTATTTTCTTATTGACATGGTTAATATTGAAGCTTTTGGACTCTGACCAAAGTTTACATCCTACAAACATGGTTTCCAATTGGGGCAAAATATACCAACTATTAACAGATTTATATTCCCTATCCGTTTAGTTAGCTGTTAACTTGCGATGAAAAATGGACGTACTGTGTGACAGTAGTTTTCTTATTAATTTGGTTTCTAAGCCCACTACTTGCCAAGATAAGGTAGAATATGAAGTAGGGCCCTTACGATTTGTTGTTCCATCCAATGTAATAATTGAACTTGAAGCAATGAAAAATAGGGTTGGTCAGAAGAGGTCAAAGATGGCAGAAACCGCAATAACAATTGCCAATTCAAACTTCGAAGTTAGAAGCATAGGGGATCTCGACTGTAAAGTCGATGATTTGCTTATTGAATACGCTACAAGAAATAAGTGTGCTGTAGCTACTGTAGACCGAGTACTGTTAAGCAGATTGATTGCCAATGATGTTCTTGTAATTACATTTACTAACGACAGAATGATTGTAGCAAATCACTATAGACCTTAGATTTAAATCCAGTTGGGAACTATTTTACAGTTATGTTCGAATATCGAGGACTTAATCTGAGGTGGACTGCACATGCCGGTTTTCAAATCACTACTGGCGACAAGATTATCTACATTGATCCATTCAAACTAAGTGAACAGTATATCAATAAGCAGGATGCAGATCTAATTTTGATTAGCCACAACCACTTTGATCATCTTTCATTAGATGATTTGCGAAAGATCGTTAACCAAAATACTGTGATCTTTGGCAGCAAAAGAGTGTGTTGACCAGCTCAAGGCCCTTGGTGTTAAAGAAATCACTGGTGTTGGTCCAGGAGAAAATATGAAATTCCAAAATATTGCAATCGAAACGATTGCTGCGTATAATACAAACAAGGAATTTCATCCCAAAAAGGACGGAAAGGTTGGATTCATAATCACAACAAACGGTATTCGTATTTACCACACTGGGGATACAGATGTAATTCCAGAAATGGAAAATATCACTCCGGATATTGCCTTAACTCCTGTATCAGGAACGTACGTTATGACGGCAGAAGAAGCAGCAAGTGCTGTAAATAATGTAATAAGACCAAAGATAGCAATCCCAATGCATTATAATTCTATTGTCGGGACAACAGAAGATGCAGTACCGATTCTCGGAAATGGTTACAGTATGCCCAACAAAAATTTTAGATCAAGAATAGTGAGTCGCCAATGTCTGCAAAATTAAAACTTATATACGATCTCTTTTTTATATAATTGAAAATGGCGGCAAAGAAGAAAGCGTCAAAGTCTGCAAAGAAGGGAAAGTCTAAGAAGTAAAGCGCCTTTCGTTAGGTGCTTTGGTTAGGATCGTATAATCCCCCCTTCTTTCGTTCCATTTTTTAGAAAATTTTTTTTATTCAAGTTGATCACGAGATAGTGGAATATTTTGATTTGTCTTATTTTTAGATTCGGCTGATTTCAATCAATAATCAGCTGAATCCGAGATTTGAAACCTGTTTTGAATTGAAGTTTGCCTGGTACTCGTGGATGTTCGCCATACGTTAAAAAATAGGTAAAAAGAATGAGCTTCATGCTAAGTGGAACTTCTACCCTGTTTAAGATAGGAAACAGGCATTTTCAGATGCGACACCTGCTAGTTGTCGGTGTTATATGTATTGCATTTACCACTGCATTCATCCTACGATCTTATCCTTTGAAGTATGGTTTCTATCTCAACGAATTCGATCCATATTTTGACTATCGCGCCACGAAGTACATTGTCGATAATGGACTAGAGTCCTATTTTAAGTGGCATGACACTATGTCCTGGTTTCCCGAAGGCCGGAATGTTCCAAAAACTTCTCAATCAGGTCTACATGTAACAGCCGCCTATCTATACAAAGCATTTGGAGGAAATATTCCACTGTTAGATTTTACCATTCTTTTGCCAGTCATACTTGGCTCTTTAACGACCGTTGTGGTGTTTGGTTTGGTGAGAGCGCTCAGCGGAACTACTGCTGGTATGTTTTCGGCTTTGCTTTTTGCACTTTCTCCAGCCATAATTCAACGAGGCAATTTAGGTTGGTTCAAGTCAGAACCGTTAGGTCTCTTTCTTGGTCTATTGGCAATTTATCTTTTTATCTTGGCGATAAAAAATCATAGGCCTAGCGCTGCAGTCGCGATGGCAGTGGCAGGTGGGCTCATCTTGGGCTTGGCAAATGCCTCATGGGGTGGGATTCAATATTTTAGCATCCCTATTTCTTTATTCTTTATAGCAGTAACGTTTTTCAGAAAGGATTTAGCCATCCCAATGATTGTAGCCATAGCTTTTACCGTAGCAACACTTTTGGTTGCAGGTTCATTTCCAAGACCAGGAATGTCATTTGTAGCGGGTTTACCAGGGATAGCCATGATAGGCGGTACAATTTTCCTAATTGTTTCTTTTACAATAAGGAAATTTATGAATGAAAGGAAATTTACGCGAAATAATCTCATTTGGCTAGGCGCGTTCATAGCTACGGGTGTAGGAATTTTGTCGGTTGGTGCTTATCAAAGTTCCTCATTTAGATACTTGAACGCAATAAACCCTTTCCTATCTTCACAAAACCCTTTGGTTGAATCAGTTGCAGAACACTTTACTCCTACACTTGTAGATTACATTACTGATTATTCTGTACTATTGATGTTCGCAGGATTTGGAGCTTGGATGGCCATCAGACACAGAAATGATACATCCATTTTTGCACTGCTCATAGGAATAACAGGAGTCTACGTAAGTGCAACCTTTGCTAGATTATTGGTGTTTGCATCGATTGGAATCATAATTCTGGCCGGTATTGGTTTGTATGAAGTGACTCGAAGCATTCTTGCTTATAGAGCAGTACGGGCTACTACTATTCCTCAAAAAACGAAAAAGAAACTAGAACGCGAAGGCACGACTCAAATACCTACTTCGATTAGAATAGTGTACGTAATTGCCATTATCGTCTTGCTTGCCCTTCCAGTCTTAGATAATAGTGGAATAATAATTCCTCCAAATTCAAACTGGATAAGTTCAGCTGACATACCTCCCTCGATAGCCAATGGTGGTACAGGTTATAGGCTAACTACAAATGACTGGATTAATACTTTGAAATGGATTTCCTCTAATACTACAAGTGATTCAGTTGTAGCATCCTGGTGGGATTATGGGTACTGGATAACAACACTGGGAAACCGTACAAGCCTTGCAGATAATGCGACTATTAACCAAACCCGTATTGCAACTATTGCTAAAATGTTTATGGACCAGACTGAGAATGGTTTGAAGATTGCTAAAGATCTTAAAGCAGATTATATTTTGATATATGTTGTTGGTCAGAGATTCAGCGGAATTAACGGTACAGAATTCTATGTGCTAGGTAGCGGCGGTGACGAGAGCAAGAAACAATGGTTTATCAGGATTGGCGGATTTGATGAGAATAGATATTTGGAACAGGATGGATTTACACCAACCCCGTTCTTCTGGAACAAGACGCTACTGGGTAGTTTGATACCATTCACCCCTCAGTCCTACGCGTCGTTCAGCAATGGTGGCTTAACTAATCTGGCACAGCAATATCAGCCAGGAACGGTCGCCTTGTATACTAAAGATATCAAATATCCTCCGAATGGAGGCGAAGATCAACCTTTGAAGCTGGTTTATGCATCGGATAGCTTTAACAGTAGTCAACCTGGGCTATTTTTCGGAGTATTGGTTTATCAAGTAAACCCTAATTATATTCCAAAACCTATATCCGATCCGTACAATGAAAAGGTCGAACAAGGCAATACTACAAGCTCAATGTCGCAGACCGGTAATCCAGTAAGACAAGGAAATACTACGGCTTCTAGAGAGATTGCATTGATAGATACAGCACAAGGTCCTATAACGGTAGAATTCTTCCCATACGCTGCCCCCAATCATGTTGCCAATTTCGAGCAACTTGCTAGAACAGGTTTCTACAATGATACAATATTTCACAGAATCGTTGATGGTTTCGTTATACAGGGAGGAGATAACAATACAAAACCGAACGGCAAACCTAGAGAATTTTGGGGGAGCGGTGGACCGGGGAACCCAGTTGCGGCAGAATTTAGTGACATTCCTCACGAGCGAGGAATTGTATCAATGGCTAGATCTAGCGACCCGAATAGTGCAGGTTCCCAATTTTTCATTGTCCTAAATGATTCTAAATTTTTGGACGGGCAGTACACAGTTTTTGGACGGGTAACTAAAGGAATGGACGTAGTTGATAAGATTGCTAATTTATCAACGATCCAAAATGATCAACCACAAGATCCTAATGCTGCTCGCATAAAATCCATTTCAATATTGAATAGAGATGATTTTGGTAACTCGACTAATTGAATAAGAAAAGAAGGAATCCTTATCTTAACGTGTAAGATACATTTCTCGCTCCAATCTTACTTTTTATTGCTTCTTAGGGCAGAATAGATAAAGGGTAAGAGAATAGTCGCCTCGCCATGGATGGTAGTTTGCAGAGCAATATCTTTAACTTTGCCCCATGAAATTGCTTCAGCCACCAACGCTCCGCTTAAACTACCGTCCCATTCTGATGATGTTGTTATGTATACAGCATATTCGAGTCCTCCTCTAAATTGGTTCCACCATAAAGTATGATGTTTGGAGATTCCTCCACCTACCATGAATGCACCACTTCTTTTTGCGTCATAAACTAGATCAGAAATTTTCGTTTCATCAGATAGAATATTCAAACTAAAATCTTTGTGTTGTTGATGAAAAAACCAGATCTGACTGCCTACAGCACCATCCACGATCCCTGGTACAATCACAGGGATGTTATTTCTATTAGCCCAGAAAAGGAAAGACGACTCATCAAGTGTACTTCCAAGATGCTTGTTAAGTTCGTATGTGGAAATATCTTTAATTCCCTTCTCGTAATAAATGGTCTTCAGACATGATTGAACCTTCTCTTCAATTCTAGGACCATAACTATCCTGCGGGACCAGCACATTGCCTAAGCGATGTATGTTTTTTTTGAGCAGAGTGAGGTCATCCATTCTCAAGTCTCCTGAATAGTATTTGGAGCCGCATTTTGCAATATCGTGGTCGAGAGCGCCACACGTTGTAATAACACAGTCAAACATCTTATTCTTTAACATGTCACGAATTATGCCACGTGCACCAGTGGAAATTATAGAACCCACAAACGAAAGAAATTTAGTGCACTGAATATCTTTTCCCATTTTTCGCAATATGTCTACTCCTCTAGAAAGATTCTTAGATTCGAAACCTCCTGAATTGGACATTTCATCTAATATCGAAGTAACAGAATTCGAACTTGCTTGATAATCTTTCACTTCATTGACTAGGATCCTATTTTTCAGATCGTTCTTTTCCTTTGTCTTCGCAGATGACACAGCTGGTGATAAATGTAAGCCTATAAAATAGATTTGCTATACTCTACAAAAACTACAGTGTTGACTAATACTTTCAAGTACGTCATTATTAGTCTTTTTGAAGGAAGATAAGCCCACTAACCACCCGTCATCTTGCTAAATACTGTATTACCATTTGCAGAGGCTATATAATCTAAATTCGCCAAGGCTATTTTAGCTGATTCTCTCACTTCTTCATCGGGATCATTCAATGCGCTTATTAGGCCTATTCTACCCTCTTCAGAACCAATAACACCTACGGCTATGGCCGCTTCATGTCGAACAAATAAACTTGGATCGGTTTCAATAGCCTCCAGTAGTGGCTTTAAGGCACTGGTGAATCCAAGTTGTCCTAAGGAGAAGGCAGCCTCGTGTCGTACTAAAGCATCTGAATCTTTTTTTAACACACTGGCTATCGATTTTACGGCATTTTCACCTGCAATGTTGGCTAAGATGCACACTGAACGAGTCCTAATGACATTGTCTTTGTGTTCCAACAAGGTTTCGAAGAAAGCAACATTCTTTAGATTAAACTGCTTTTCCATTTCTGTCAATAGCTGTACTCTAAGAGGCGAACCTACGTATTGATTCTGTGTCATTTGATAATTTGATTTTATTTGATTATTTTATCTTTCTCTCCCATCTGTTCGCCACATTATTATTATCCGTTCTTTTTACCTTGCACATTGCGTATTAGGTATTGGCGTTTGAAAATAAATGAGGTTTTGGAGGCTACGTACCCACAAGACAAGGCGAATCATTGGGAAATTAAGTGTATGCAAGGCGAATACCAACATTTTGGTATTTTTTGGTTCAAATATGGAGCTCCCTTTGACAAGGAACCAGTACATGGAATTTGTTTTTACCATAATGAAGTTCCACAAAAAACCGTTGAGAGCCTGTCTGCATTTCTGCAGTCGCGTTATGGTGGGAGGATATTCTACAAGCAAAGTAGAGTATTTCTCCAAGGTTCAAAAGAGTTCTCAGATCCAAAGGAAATATCCCAGCTTGCCAATGAAATTAGTCTGAAATTTAATGGACCCGTAGAGCTTACTATCGAATTCGAAAAAGTTACGCAGGAAGAACAGGATAAAAATGAATTCAATCTTCCTCCCAAAAAGGCGCTACCTATTGTAGGCCCAGATTAGTCACGAAAATTTTCTTACAGTAAAGAGATCAAATAAAATAAAATTATAGTTATGTATTTCTAATATCTATCTTATGGAGAGATCGAGGCTGAGATATTATGCTCTGCCATAAGGTTTTCCCATGTGTCTCCAAATCTATCGCCAAAAAATGGTTCTGAAAACTCTTTCTTTACTTTAGCTTTAATGTCAGGAGCACTTCCGCTTCCTTCTCCTGCGTCCGAGATGCTTAGTGAGCTTGAATTTGAATCTGAAGTCCTTACTTCACACTCTCCGTTGACGCACATTTTGGAAGTTATTACAGATTTGCTCTTAGCATTAGCAGCCGTCGAATAGATTATCGAGGCAAATCATAATTCCTGCAATTGCAAATACAAAACAGATCAACAAGATTTTTCCGTTCATATACCATTTGCAAGTGATCATCAAAATATATTTGAACTACGACAGAGTTGATAGTACAATGGTTTCTCTGAATATATCACTCATTTTATTCCGTTTGAATGTCTCGTAATAGATGAAGATATGAATACATTCTAAGTGCGATCACCTTTTTCGTAAATAAATTACCTTGTGAAAGTGCGAGTTAAATTATGAATAAGATTTTGAAATCTTGATATCAAGTAATAATTCTATTTTAACAACGATTAGTTACATTGCTTCAGCATTGACAGAACGGTCTGGTAACATAACCCTTATTTTTTCTCTGAGTATCGCGATGCTTACGGGCTTGCTGATGAAATCGGTAACTTCCACTGATGGAATTACTTTGCTGAATTCTTCTTTGTTAATTTCAAATGCTGTAATAAAGGCAATTCTTACAGATGGATCAAGCTCCCTGATTCTCCTATACAATTCAAACCCATTCATGTTTGGCATTCTAATATCAGTAATAATCAAGTCATAATAATTTTGTGGGTGGGCCTCAAAATCTTTCAATGCTGCTTCAGCACTTGAAAAAACCTCTACCTCCAGTTCTTTTTTAGCTTCCAATCCTCTCTTAATGACTGATAGAATATCTGCTTCATCGTCCACAATCATTATCCTAGGTGTTCGACTTCGATTCTTTCGTTCAGTCATGGAATAATGTTTCTTATACTATCTAGTTAATATATTAAGTGTCATAAGGTATTCAAGCAATGAGATACTTGCTTTATTTTTTGAGTTTCTTTAATAATCTATTCCAAATAAGTTTTGCTACAATTCTGGCTCTTCTCTCATTGGTATACCTGCTTTATTGGGCGAAAATTGATATAACTACTTAATTCTTTCATTTGAAAGGATGTCATTGTCTGGAAAGACAGAATGGATAGAATTGCTGTTGCAATCAAAGATTAGCGATTTTAATGAATGGAGATTTTCCAATCTTACTGTTAGGCCCGATATAAGTAAATTGGATTTTTCAAATAGAGATATGTCTGGAGCTGCGCTTAACGGAGTACGATGTGTTGGGACTAATTTCAGCGGAAGTAATTTGTCAAACATTAACCTTGTTCAAGCAGAGATGACTTCCTGTAACTTTAATGGAGCCAACTTAACTGATGCATTGATGATGTACGGTGAATTGAAAAAATCTTCATTTGTGGACGCAAGTTTGATGAGAACCAATTTTATGTGGGCAGACCTTAGGGAATGTGATTTTACAGGGTCTACAATGACAAAAACAGTTTTTGTGGAAGCAAAATTGCAATTTGCGAAACTAGAAAATATAAAAAAAGATGTTGTCTACCTCAAATTTGCCAAGCTAGATGGAACTAATTGGGAAGGAGATTGAGTAGCATGTTGTTATTTTGTTACAAAATTTTTGGACCCAGAATTAACTTATTAGACTATTGAGAAACGAGAGCGTATCTATTTTGAATATAGCTTTATTAAATTATCGCAGAATTATGATCGCATTACAATGTTTGGGTTTCGCGACAATATTTTCAGATGAAGAATAGCAATCTTTATGTTGTTTACGGCCGTACAATACCATATTGCCTTGTCCAGAGTCTTAAGGAGAAGTAAGACAGCTCATACTGATATTGATGAGGGTATCGAAGGTGGAAAAACTTGCATTCGTGCAGTAGCAAGAGTTGTTCAAGCAAATAAAAAACTAAGATCTCCTATTCTAATCGCAGGTTTTCCAGGGGCCGGATTAATTGGCTCAATAAGTACAAGTTATATGATTAATAAACTCAACATGAGTCAAATAGCATGTGTAGACTCTGAATTCATTGTACCTGGTGTCATCTATGCCCAGGGAAAACTAAGGCACCCGTTTCGGTTATATTCAAATCAAGAAGGTAGATGTTTGCATCCTTGTTTGTGAGGCACCTATCATAATTCATGGTATGCATTCAGTTTTAGACACTGTTATGAAATGGGCGGTAGACAAGGATGTAAAGGAGGTTATAGTCATGGATGGTATTCCAACAGATGGATTACCTGACGCAAAAAGAACTCCGATAATTTTGTCGAGTGATGGTACAAAGGCCAATGCAGCCAGCCTTATTGATGACATGACGAGTATAGAGAAAAATACTGTGCAGGATGATGACTATGGGAGTGGCAATTATATGTCAACTGCCTTTATAGGTGGAATGGCTGGAGGAATCTTATCTTCATGCTTATCAAATGGTATTGCCTCAAAGGCATTGCTTATTCCGGCTCCAAGAGGTATACCTGATCCCGAAGGGGCTGCCCTGCTAATAGAAGAATTAAGCAAAATTACAAATAGTGAACTAATGAAAATAGACACTCAACAACTTAGAAAACAAGGTATAAGTTTGAGGAGTAGGGTGGAAAAGATTATGCAATCATATGCAGAACAACAGCAAGGATTAGGACAGCATCAAGAAGGAGAAAAACCTGAAAAGATTAGCGACGGAGTAATGTATGGGTAATATAGGTAGTTTTTCCTTACATACAGATATAGTAAAAATAGATTGTTCTTGCAAAGTAGAACATCATAAAATTCCTAGTGAAGACTAAGTTATTCAGCTTGAATCGAATCAGGTGACTTGCTCTCTAGGATTTTTGTTATATTCATGCATGCACTGGCTAAGTCATTGGACCTTTCCTTAGTTTGCTCTATGGCTGCTTTAAAATAATTCATATTTATCAACATAGACTCATTAACTAAGCATGATATCCTAATCGTATTGACCACAAAAGTGCTGACAATGTTTGTGTAGGCAGTTATTATTCCTTGAGGCGATATCAACGGATTAGTCCATTGTTGATATGGATTTTCCCAGTAAGGACTCCACCGCAACGTGAAGAAACTGATAATCTCTTTATTGATTTCTATATAATTATCAGCAATTTTTTGGGCGGACTGGATATATTTCTCTTGATAACGTTGGATTGTTTCTGTGTAATTTGGAATTTCACTCCTTGCAGAAGCAGACCGTCATTACCACATTTTCTTTAGCCGATTCAAATGCTTTGTTCATGGAAAAATCTGGATCCCAGTGTATATTTTGAGATTTCTTTGCAGTAGTTTGTTTATTGGAAGTCAAAATTGGGGAGGGTGATGTGGATGAAAGGGAAGGCGCAATTTCAGGTATCGTAGTCTTGCCAGAATGTTGACGTCCCCCCGCTATTTTGCTCCGAGATCGTTTTTTTGGTGCTTTATGTTCATTCTTTTGGGTTTCCTTTTGCAAAGTAGAATCGACTGATTATCATGTAATTGCTCAAGATATAAATTTTTAACACTAGTAGTAATACACTCCTATGTTTGTATATTCCATCAGTTTGGAACTAAATCAATATGATTTTGTAAATTTCGCCATACTTTGGTCTCAATAAACTAACCTGGAGTTAAGATAAAATTGATCCTTATCGTTTGCTAATGTATGTTTAACGGTCTTTCAGCTGCCGTTTCTTCTGCAACTGGGCATGTAGTTAATATTGGCTCTAAAGTCATGCAATTGGCTGGAAAAAGATCGAACAAACCAAAGCTCACTTTGAATCCTGAAATTGCAATCAGTCCAAGCTTAATTCACTGCTTTATTGAAGACATCAATTCAGGTATTAATCACCCAGAAGGTATCGGCTACAAGGTCCCTTACATTTTGAATAGTATCAACGTAAAAAATGCTGGTAGATTTGCAGCGGAATATTGTGAAGGTTTCATAGTCGCAGACAATATCCAAGAAAAACTACCTTGGTCTGTTACGTCCGGAAAAGGCCGAATTGAAATATTTCCCGGGGCAACAATGCAGTTAGATGTCTGTGCCATGCTCTATCTTAATCCAATTGAATTCAATAGAATAAATCACACTTTTTATAATATTAATAAATTATCGACTCTAGTGAGCCAATTGGGAATTCCTCAACTAATTTCTCCTACGCAACTTGGAGTTCAAAGTCCTCCCTCATTGAATAGACCTATTAAGGTGGCACAATACGTTGTAGAGGTCAATTACAAGAGCCCTGACATATTGAGAATTCCTATTCTGGTCAATTCAAAGATGGATGATGTCGGAATATTTGTGGCTTTACGCACATGAACTATAATATTAGTTCTGCAATTACACTTTACTGTAGTCCCAAGTGGAGTAATACTTTGGGCTAATTTCCAAGATAACTGACTGGCCTTTTTTTAGTGCATCCATAAGTGATCGAGATATTGGATTTTCTAGGCTCTTTAGATATCTAACATGTATTTTCTCTGCGATACGAACATTAAAGTTGATATCTTCAGATATTTCCACAGTTCCTTTTCCACGTACTCCTTTATACGGGGGGTTCTGCTCATCGATACAAAAGTAAATTATTTCATTTTTTTTTAGATTGTCTGTTTTCTTGGACTCTTTTCCAGTTTCAACGTAAATCTTGTTGCTCAGAGGGTTATAATAGTACCAGGCAGGATGAATGTTTGCATGTCCGTTCTCATCTACTGTCCCAAGATGTACATTTAGAACTTTATTCGATAAGAAATCCTTTACCTCTTGTTCATTGAGGGCTGTTCCAAATCCAGGACTGGCATTTAAAATCTTTAGCATATGTAGTTATGGTACATTTGCATATTTAAGATCTCTTACCGATTATTTTTTTGGGAATGAAAATAGTTCCTATATCGATTCAATAGTCCGTTATTGTATTCTTGCTATCGATACAACAATAATCTAAAAATATTCCTGATACACTGTAAGTCAATTATTGCAACTAGGATTGAGTCTTTCGATGATTATTTTGTCTTTGATCTTCTATATTGCTATGATTGAAACTACAATCTCTTCAGGCATTCAATTAGAATGTGACGGATCTGCCGCTTGTTTTAGGGGAAACGTAACTAAAATAGTAGATGGAGATACGCTTGATGTAAACGGAATTAGGATAAGACTAAGTCTCGTGAATGCTCCAGAAATCGGGCAAGAACATTATACCGAAGCTAAAAGACTTGTTGAATTGTTGTGTCCTATAGGAAATCCTGCATTAGTTGACCAAGATGATGGACAGAGAGAGGGGAGTTACGGTAGAATGATCGGTGAAGTTCATTGTAACTATGACCATTATAATGAGAATTATAACAATTCAAGCAATTTAGCCGAGCAACTGCTCAAGAGTGGATTTGCGGATATTCTGACTAATCACTGTATTGATAGCGAATTTGCAAACAAAACCTGGGCAAAGGAGTTTGGCTGTTAGATTGACTGAATATAGTATTCAGGCAGAATCGTTATCAGTAGTGATATTGCCAATTGCTTAACGGTGATAGAATTTCAGAACGCACAAAGAGTGAATAGTAGGCCTAGCAGAATGGTTGTATCTAAGGATTGTTGGAACCAGGCACACAGTTAACGTTTTTGGTTAGTCCCAATACTGATATTTTTCTAAATATACGAGCATAATTCCTTTAATATACTTGATTGTAGAATCAGTGAAGTGGTAATTGACTCTATTCGTACGATAAAACTTCTGAGCAAATGGTCTGCCAATAGAATCGTTGGTAGAAGGCGGCCGTTGATTGCAGTATTTAGTCTAACGCACTATTGTAACTTCTATTGTCCCATGTGCCCATTTGGAGACGCTGACAAAGATGGCCAAATGAAACTTGTAAGGGATAATGATCTGACAACTGATCAATGGAAGTACTTGTTCAATAAGGTTTCAGAGTATTGTATTTGGTCTATAATAGAGGGAGGAGAGCCTACAAGTCGACCTGATTTCATGGATCTTGTGAGACACTTGTACAAGATCAAAATGCCGATAACTGTTATTACTAATTGCTCGCTGTTACATACGATAGATCTGCTTGAGTTGAAAAAATACATCCAGTTTATCACATGTAGCATAGACTCTGTTTATGAAGAATCATATTGCAAGGTACGGGGAGTTTCAGCCAAGGTATTTCAAAGAGTGATAGACAATCTTCGAGTATTGACCGACTATAAAATCCCTCATTATTTTAACAGTGTAATAACCAAATTCAATACAGATGAATTTATCGATCAGAGCTACTTTCAAAAAGCTAAGGACATGGGATCAAATGCAGTATCATTTACCTTTGTAGAAGATCGATCAGATGTTCCTTATTCTCTACTTCCTGATAGAAATACTATCATTAAGGTTTGTGAGAGTATTCTGGATTATTCGAAGAGGCACTCTACTCCTGAAATTATGATCCCTCCACAATATTTTGAGCAAATAATTACGCATGGTAGAGGCATTTATGATGAATGTGGAGTTTGGAAAAGCATTTTTATTAATGCCAATGGGACAGTAATGGTTCCATGCTGGAAATTTAACAAACCAGAGAATATCTATAATTTGTTGGAACAAAGTGTAGAAGCAATCTGGAACGCTCCTGAATGGGAGATCGCCCAAACCTGCCATGATTGCAAGGTTCTAGGATGTATATGGTACTCATCTCAACCAATTACTACTTTCGCTCGTCACTATATGAATGGCATGTCAAAAATGATCAGTAAGCAAGAACCAGAGCTAGTGAATGAATTAACCTAATTTATTATAGCGTTTAGAGTACTATGATCTCCTCAAACAGGAGGTATAAATCTGGTGTTCGAATTTATATCCTAGAGAAAGAATAATTGCTTCCTCAAAGGGCCTACCAACTATTTGAACTCCGACTGGTATTCCAAATCTGTCAAGACCTACAGGAACATTAACTGCTGGCAAACCACTAATGTTGGATGGAATACTGTTCCTGAGTAGAGAATTTCGAATACTTAAGTTTTCATCATCATTCATAAAACTTTTGAACTTAGGTGCTGTTATGCTTGTAGATGGTAGAACAAGAACATCTGTAGCTTTTAGAGCCTCAAGGAAATTATTTGTTAGCTGGTTCTTTAATTTATACGCATGAATGTAGTCAACGGCAGTGCATCTCACGCCTTTTATTTGAATCATATCTTTGACTGAGAATGGTATTCCATCAAGGGGACCTAGCCAAACTCCTTTTTTTATTCGTCTTTCAGCGTTTTCTGCTTCTTTGAGTGCCTGTTCGAATAATACTGTAATAAAGGTGTTTAATTCAGAATTATGACTCTTAATTTGTCTGATACAACTCTCAAGCAATTTAAAGGGAGAAAGCTCACCCGTTTCTATCTTCGCAGATAGATCCCTAATTGTAGAGAAATTGAGCTTGATATTTCTAATATCTCCGATCAGCTTATAATTGTTTTTTGATGTTCATTTTTCTTATTGGTCTACATAATAATATCGGGAGGGAACATGCTACTCAACATCTTCATCATCTTCATCATCAACAAGGTTAAGAATAGGAAATCTCCGTTGAAAAATAAACTTTTGTGAGGCACAATTCAAGAGCCAGGATTCTAGATCTTATTTTTTCTTCTTAAATATACTGCAATTGCGGTTATTACTATGATCCCTGGGGTTATATAATATAGGACCAGTTGATTAAATGGCATGCCTTTTGTGGCATCTTCTATTGACAGATCAAAATCTACAACTAATGGTCTCTCAGTATATACAGGATCACCATTTATCTTGGACTGCAAACTCAAAACATAGTTGCCTGAATTCACAAAGGTGTAAGGGAAAGTCATGTCACTAAATTCATATATTCTGAATGGAAACACCTTGACTATATCTCCTGTTTCTTTTTGCTTAATAACTAGAGAAGAAAAGATAATATTAATATTTTGATTATCCTTATCGAGGATGCTAAAATTTAGCTGAGTGCCATTATCTCCTAGTAGGGGAACTGTCGGATATGGTTGAAATACTATTTTATAATTACCTACAGTCTTATTTTCAATGACTGGCAACCCAATGAAGTGTCCATACGCAAGACTAAACAGTGAAATATAATTCAGCTGTCTGAGCCACTTCCAACCATTGAGTTGTCAGGATACAAGCCATAAGGACGTATATGATTTAAGTTGCACATTTTGCCAGAAATAGGAGCATCCTATAGCTACTAATTTATTTACATTGCTATTCCTAACTAAAGGTAAATGCAATTGAATATTGCAGCAGCAAGGTCAGTATAGAAGTGAAACCTAAGAAATCTCTATCTTTACTATCCATTATATCGAATGTCTCTAACTTCAAGTTTGGGATCATGTCTGTATTGTAATGTAAACTAATTCTCAACTGCCAGCCTGTTTTGTGTTAGTACCGGGATCTATCTCTCTAATACTGAGGTCCTTGAATTCCCATGTCAAGTTGTCTGATCTGAAAGTAACTACCGGACCTCCGTTAGTTACGGCGAAATCTTTGTCTCTGTCACACCCAGCACTGTAAAACTCAGAGTCATTAGATTTAGAATACCATCCTCCATCATCAACCAAGTCTGATACTTTTATCCAAAAATTCGTATTAGTGTTATCTATGTAAGACTCCAATTTCACTGCTGTATCATTATTAATATTGTACATTATGACCTTCCATCCTATCCATCGACCAATAAGTGGAGTTGTCACCTTATCTGCTCCCTTTTCATCTGTGTAGCCACCTATAAACCAAATTTCTTTTTTCCAGCCAACTGATCCATCTACATATATTCCTCCAATATATGCAGTAGCCTCGCAGGGTACCTTTGTATTATGTCTTCCACCTCTAGCATACCAACTGAGGTCCTCATCCTTAACGGTTGAGTTAGTGTCAGAAAGCACTTCATTAATTTTTGCATAACCTGTTATCTCAACATTCTTCCATTGCGGCAAATCAGGTGGCGTGTTTACATTCAATCTGACCGCTCTGCCTGATATGTTCCAGGAGCCCTCATCTTGTCTGGTAATATTCTCATCAAAGGTAATCGCAAAATTGTTATCAAGTAAAGGATTGTCCATGTTTAAAAACCACTCTCTTCCCCCTTGTTTTGTAGGATAGATCTTTTGGATACCAAATTTGTCTACCTCAGATGAATTTGTGATAGTTCCTTCTGGAGCAGGAGCACTTGCAGAGAATGCAGTTTCGGTTTGAGAATTGCAAGAGATTAAAGCGATTATAGTTAGGCATAGTATGGTTAATAATGGTAACTTGTTATATAATTTAGTGAACATATTACTACTACTAGATTGCAAGTGTTCACTCAATAGCAAGTTATTCAAGGCAACACTCATGAGGGAATAAGTCGGAATATTTTACCTTGCCCAATTGAGACTATGTACAAATATCCATCTAGTCCTATTTCAAGGTCTGTTATTCCGCCAAAGCCTTCACCCAACAATATCTGATCAAGCCCTTCGGCCCTGGGCGATTTTATTACCTTACTTGCCAAAGCACCCTCAAGAATTAGGTGGGTTCTATCTCCATTTAATTTAAAGTGGTAGAGTCTTCCGTTGTGTACGTCACCCACGAAAAGATCGTTCTTGTACTGAGAACCATAAATGTCTGAGGAGAGGAATTTGATGCCTGTGGGTCCAGCAGTATTTATCCATACTAGCTCAGGATCCCTATATTTGCCTTTTCCATCAAAATCAACCATATTTGATAGGTCAAAGTCATCATCACTTTGAGCTAACCCCATAGTTTCTCGCCATCCGCTATTAAATCCTGGTAAAACCAGATTTATTTCATCGCTGTTTCCTGGCCCGTTCTCTGTTTCCCATAAATTACCAGTGACAGGATCAAAATCGATACCAAAACTATTTCTGATTCCATACGCATAATACAAACTTAGTGGAATTTCGTCTCCTAGGATGCCATGCTCTCCCACTGGCTGTCCGTCTTGAGTAATTCTGAGAATGCCACTTCTTCCATCGACAGCTACACCATCTGGATAATTCTGAGCTTGGGTTTCATAGTTCTCGCCTTGATACGATCCGTCAACATCTCCTACAGGGATGTAAAGATTGTCATCTGGCCCTATTATGATTGCTCCCCCATTGTGTCTAGGTCCAGGTAGTGCTGGAAGATCCAATAAAAGAAGAGGATTTATGAGCTTTCCGTCGACGAACTCATACCGATACAAGCGATTACCTAAAGGATCAACATTTTGCCTAAGATCGTCCCCGTCAGAATTACTTTTATCGAGCTCAGTCAAGTATAAGAATACGTATGTCTTTGAGTCGCGATGGCTTATGGCGATCCCCCCCATAGCACGCTCACTTTGTGTTCCTACTGTGAAATCTAGAAGAGGTGCACTCAGAAGCTCACCATTGGTTATCCTCCGGACTGTCCCCTTGTCCTTTTCAAGAACTAAGATGTCGTCTGGACCAAGAAATGCCATCGTTGTAGGGAGGTCCAAACCACTTACGACCTGTTCTACGGAAAAGTTAGGGTCAAGAAGATCTGGCATCCCATCGTTGTCAGAGAAATGAATTTCCGTTTCTTCTTGCTGAGCGTTAGCGGCCATAAAATATCCTATTTGCAACAACGTGACAGACGAAACCAGAACTATTATAACTAGAATAAATTCTCTCCCTAAGACACTCAATGAATTTTTGCTATCTTTAGAGATAATAAATACATATTGAAAGGAACTAGTTCACAAGTTTACTTAATTTACTTGATTTGAGATGCAGAAATTCGTCATCATGGGTGCTTTGTCTTTCGGGATTTTAAAATGTACTTTAGAAAGAATTCGATGTAAATTAATAGTTGTCGAATCTCATGGTATTCCTCTGATTTGAGTCCGATCTACTACTACTATTAAGATCTATGAATTCAATGTTTTGATAGTATTGAAATATTGAGATCTAAAGTACTACATCGTCTCAATCCTCATCCTTGGGAACAAATAACACAATTAAAATATCAGTAACTGGAATCATATGAGTTTCTAGGCTCGATGACTTTGCATTTTACCCCATTCATAAAATGCTCTTATTCGATGATATGTATCTAATTCTCAGCATATAATTTCGCAAAGCATATTTCATAATGACATCATATTCCTTTCTTTCTTCTCGCTTCGATAAAGTCGATAAAATAAAACAGGTAGCACCTTTGATTTATCTTAACTATCCATGGAATGAAAGATTCACTTTTTTTAGTCCTAGCCATTATGTTGTACCCTGATTTTTCTAGAAGACGTCGTAGTTCGGCACCATTGATTTTTGATCGTGTTCTTTGAGCAATATTATTATAATTATTATCCACATCGTACGGATCAGCCATGAAAAGTTTCCCCTCAGGCTTGATCAAATTATTTACTGATTGAATGGTATTCTCCAAATCTAGTCTTCCGATTAGATTTAGGCCCGCTACAACATCGAAGTATTTTTGACCAAAAGGCATTTTGGTTGAATCGCAAACTATGAATTCCACATTTTGCACCCCCATCTCTTTCATACGCCTCCTTGCTTCAGATATGAAAGAGAAAGAAAGATCGATTCCAAATACGAATGACAGTTTCTTTGCCATTAAAAGGGCTGCCGAGCCAACTGAACATCCCAAGTCCAATCCGACTTGAGTCATACTGTTTTCAATCAAATTGGCCACCTTCCTGTAGATTTCATCGGGTCTAATTTTCCATCTTAGCATTGAAAGCATTCTATCATCCAGTGAATATTCATAATGAGTCCATGTAAAGGGTCTGAACCATTCTGAATCATCATATCGGTTCATATTATTTTCAGACTTGTGTATTGTCGTTCCTTTCTCCCTTAGAAATGCACTTAATTCAGCTGATTTTGTTCCAACTATCCAGTTACCAAAGACTTGTACTCTGTTAGCTGCATATGTACTAAAATCTTCTACGATGATGCTAACACCTGCGATAATTGGAAATTTAGAACCACAGTTCTCGCAGCTCAAGATGCCTTCTAAGCAATCACCATTTTCTTCAAGAAATGATTCTATTGAAAGTCTTGTCTTATAGGAATGATTGATGCAAAACAGTTTATCAGCAACATTGATTTTCAATTAGTTGCAATTTTACTTCGTCTCTAATAAGAACTACTAGTCATATTATCGCATTTCCCTAGCTTTATAATAGCCCTAAATTCAACTCGTAAAAAGTTATTCTATAGGAGGCGGAATTAGAATTGGAATGTGAAATCACTCAATCTAGAAATGAGGATTCCACAACAAGAACGAATAGTTCTCCACTTTTTGTTTTTTAGTTAAAGTTATTAGATTGACAACTTTCTTGTTTTGTCAAGAATTACGAGTTCTTCGTTGATCTGGTTACACATCTGTAATAGCCTTATACCTTTTTCTGTTGTCCTATATCTTTGAGTTCCTTCTTCATATTCTATTAATTCTTTTTCCATTAACAATGCTAGATATTCTCTCATTTGTGTGAAGGTCAAAAAGGCCTTATACATGATATTAGTTTTGGTTGCCCCACCATTTGCCGCTTCCAGGATCAGCCCGATTATATCCGACCTGCTTCTATATTTCATACGTATAATTGCATACATAGTTATTGAATATTTATAGATGATCATCATTTGTTCCCTATTGTGTATCCATTCTTATGTAAGAAAATACTGTAAGCTGTTACTACCTCCAAATTATCTTGTTCTGACTGATATTCATCTCAACAACTTCAGTAACCCCTTTTTCCGAAGGTCATTAAACATCATGAGTGACTCATGTGTGAGCAGTTATCAATAACAATAAGATTAGAAATCAATAATTAAACATAAACTGTCAATGAAACAACTTATTAGTGCAGTTCAGTTCGCCCGGTTAAGATAAACTATCTCACCAACAGCACATCTTAACTCTGTTCATGAACTCCTTGTCCTGTCATCTTTCTTTCTGGCCATTCGCCACATGTTAAATTCATTTTTCATAATTACTTTTGCTATTATTTCTTTTGTCTACTAAATTCTAAGTCAACTCGACATGACCAAAAATAAAAAAATAAATTTGGATGCTATCTATATCCACTTGTGGTAATGAAGATTACCACGAGGATGTATAATTAGCCTTTCCCGATTTCGTCATGTTTCCTTCTCTTGACTTCATTCCCATCATGCTAGCCATATCTTGCTTAGTCATAATCGTACCGTAAATGGGTGTATCACCAAAGTGATTATTTGTTTTTGCACCATCTAGCGATATGGATATAGCATGATTATCCATAACCTTTATTTCTACTGGGACGTCTGCAACTGGCCCATCTTTCATTGTAACAGTTACTGTCCCCTTGTATGTCGAAGTTGTGTCTTGAGTAGTAGCATCTGTTAGAGAGAAGTTAGAAATCCTGTGTTTGTGCATGGCAGAACCGTTTAGCATGACCATATTAATCCACACATCAAACTTGGCAGGATTAGTCTGATTGAAGCTCTCTTTCGTCTTGTTAATAACATTGGTTGCCCAATGTCCGGAGAGAATCCACGCGGGCTTTCCATCCTGGTCATTCTGTATGCTGGAAATAGGCCCGAAGGTCCATCCTTGATGGTCTTGCCATTTCTTGCCATACGGTGCGCCGTTTACCACTGCTGTCATAGCCCCCGTTATTGCTCCTGCTGTGATAATCAATGCAGTGAATAGAATTATTGTTGTTCTTAGATTTTTCATTCTGTCTGTCATTGACCCTAGATATGTCTGACAATATTAAAGACTAGCGTAACTAGGTTCCTTACGTTATGTGTCATGGCTATGCGAGTTCAAGTCGGATACTAAAACCAGAATATAAGCACATATCACTAGTGATATATCGAATATTTCGCGACTGCAGATTAAT
>CAWBGD010000005.1:0-10581 GCA_963788355.1 uncultured Nitrososphaeraceae archaeon
TGTTTGATAACGGTATCTTTATGTAATTTGGTGCATTGGTTCCAAAAAGAGGTAAACTGTCGCATAAATTCCTATTTGGGATAATGTGTTTTCCATGAAAATAGATTATGCAATATTCGGCGCGAGGTTTTTAAACACCCAACTTTCAGAATTCGTGAAATTAAAAATGGAGAGAATGAAAAGAAGATATGCCGGGTTGGTTGCTCCTCCAACCCAGCGGGTTTTGAAACTTCGTGTATACAGCCGATATAACCAAAGTTGCCCTGTTAAAAACTGAATTGCCAGTCCTCCAGGAATCACAAAGTGAGATTTGATCTTGGCTAGCGGAAATATAGCAACTACATCTTTTAAAAGTTTAGTGTGTATTTGTACCAGCTCGCAGGTAATTTTTCACAAATTTCCTCTTGAGGAGAATAATAATAATAATAATAACGGACTGTAGTTTTTGGACTACCTATGCCCAAACCAATTATTTTGTTTAGAGGCAAAACGCACCTGAACAATCTTCCGACTAGGAGGTTTCCCTGAATGGGTTCTGTTCAACATCAAATTCACAGACAATCATAAAAACATTATACATGATTTTGATAGTGAAACTCGTCGAGATCTGGGCGCTCCCAGGGTATCGGAACTGGGATGTCTATAGTTCTGAACGAGGCTCTGCGTTTTCTGGGATGACAATAACGTAACAAAACAGACGTAAGTTCGACGAAGAGCAGGAGAGGATTAATTTTTGACCGATGGCGATCGTTACTTGTTACGAGGAAATCTCAGAACAGTGCATTGATCACTTCAAAAGGCAGTTGCTGAAATGCGCAGAGATTTTTTCGGGCTTTTACAGATAAGGAAGACAAGGAGAAAAATCGAGGGATCTAGGTTGGTAAGAGTGCATAAGGTGAATAGGACGTATTCAATGGATTTTGAAACCTCAGAAAGATTGAGGGAAAAAGTAGGGTACGGAAATGAATCTCGTTATATTGAAGATTGTCCAAATCGGCGTTAGATGAAGATGATAAGATAAACTCTAGAATTAAAGAAGAAGTTAACGAGGAAGGCGAATCTCATTACGAAAAATCGTATTACGACTTTTTAGATATGCCCAAAGGCGAGCGAACCCAATTAATTAATCGAAGACGACGACAAAAGACAGAGACAAGTATTAACGGTTGCCCATCAGATGTTGACAGTTTCAAAAACCCAACTTTTGAAAAAGAAGACTATCCCCGGCGACAATGGAAAAGTAAAACTGAGTCCGGAGGTAGAAGTTGAATTACAAGAATTAAAGAAGGATCTGAAACTGCCCGAATATTGTAACGAGTCTGAAATTATTAAGCAAGCCTGCTAAGGATGCTTAGAAAGTTGAATGTTCATTCCATAGTGAGCGATAGAGGCCAGATACCCAACTAAACTAACTAACCTCTGAATTTTTTCTCTCCTGCCCCTTCTTCGTCCTCTACTCTACTGTATCCTACTCTGTTCTAAATACTATACTTACATACTTAGTTACTTATGTATGAAATTTTTGGTTAACGCAATCGTACCAAGTAGGCGGTTCCAGTGGAAGTGGAGGCTGAACTTTCTTGTAAATATTGCAAGAAACGTAAGAAAACGTTTCAGGTTTCATACGTATGTATGTATTGTATTTTTGCTTTAGTCCTGTAGCCGAGTTAGTAAGGATTCCCTTACCTCTATCGCTAGTGATATGCGAGGGCACCTGTCTGTGTCTTGGGAGTATGATAGATAATTTTTAATCAATTCACGCTCGATAATGGATGGAGGATATATCCCAGGCTTGGGTGGCATGTTCGAAAGGTGGCAAGTGGCGAAGAAATGAAAACATCTCTATGAATTTGTAAGGCTCCTAGAAACTTTTTATAGAAGAATGTAAGAGTAGCCACGTGATTATCTCAACACTATTAGTCATAACTATGATGGCATCTTTAGTCATAAGCACTTTTGCTCTTGCCAACTCTATGATGTTTGAACAATCTGTTTATGCGGTTGATAACTGTGATGCTACTTCTACCTGTGAGAATATAGAAAGAGGAATCGGTAATATTCAGAACAATAATTGCACAGATTTCTCTACTTGTAAGAATGAAGCGAATGGTGATGAAAATATTCAGATTAACCGTTGTGATTAATCGACCACCACAGGCGATCAGACAGGATGCTCCAATCGTGTAGGAGATAATACCATTTTGGAGCAAAGTGACCGTAATACGCAAATCATCGACTGTTCGAGAGTCAGTAATGGAGTCTAGGATGTGATAATTTTTCAATTGGTGATGGTAATATACAGAGAATCGACTGCAATGAGGTTGAGAAAGGATGTGCTAATGCTGGTGCTGGCGACGGCAATATCCAGAATATTGATTGTAATTCGGTCGGACATGGAGACGTAGCAAGTCAGAGTGTAGTATGTTCTAATTTTGGAGGTACTAACAGTGTTCAGAACGTTAAGTGTACTGACGTTGGCGGAATCTGTGTTAATATCGGATTTGGTTCGGAAAATACTCAGAATACAGATTGTAGAAATCTTGAATTCTCATGCGGAAATAGTGCATTTGGTGATGGGAATACAGAGTCAGTAGATTGCAATGACGTTGATGTGTGTCTCAATTCGGTAACATTTGGCAACAACAATCATCAGAACATAGGATGTATAGGCGATGAACTTGGGGTATGCACTAACTTCGCTTCGTTTGGGAACGACAACACGCAAAAAATACGGTGCATGTTCGTTACTGAAAATTGTACTAATATTACATTTGAAGGTGAAGGCAATAATCAGAACCTTGTATGCGTACATTCGACCGATTGCACCAATGAAAGCCAATTTGTAGAGGACAACACACAGAAGTCCGTTTGTGTATATTCGGGAACTTGTCTAAATGACGGCATTGACACTCAGGTGATATCAGTTAGGTCAGACAATTGTGAAAATGATGATGCTTCTGAATCTACCACCATATGCGTAAATAGTCGTATCATAAACCGACCTAATTCCTAACCGATAAAATACCGTCTATTTCTTTTTCATTTTTCTCTAACTTTATTTTATAATTAATCATCAGCAAGACTTAGTCTGACTCGCGTAAGGGTTGAAGAAATTGAACAATAGTTAGGCTAGTTTTAGTCAGCGCGTTTTCTAATTTGTAATTAATCGCTTTGGGAACATTGAATACATAAAAGTGGCACAATTTATTGCACTGCATTCATTATACATAAATACAGACCACGAAGACTAAAATAGAATTGATTCATAGAGGTACCGTAATATCCGATTTAGAGTCACTCGGGTTAAGCATACGGAATCTGAATGAATTGAATGACGATTACGAACTTGAAAATTTGCTGACCAACCTGAAACAGACGCTACTGGTGGAATATCAAACCTCAAACACGTTTACTGATTGAAATTTTAGGGATTATGAACTATTGTAACAGCATTGGTGCGCAATGATTGGACTATATCATCATTGTAGACTTTAAAGGTTGCAGACATGCTTTCTTGTTTCGGCTCGTAATACCAAGGGCGTATCTTATTTGCAATTATATCAAATGTTGCTTTATCACTTTCGGATAACTTTTCCGGCCAAAACCACGTTGCATCGATCTTATTAATAGGAAAGTAAGATTCGCCACAGTTAATTATTCGCTTCTTGATTAGAATGCAAGCATCCGAGATAATTTTTTTTAGATCATAAATTATACCTTCTATTTCCTTCAGTAACCTATCATTGAAATTCAAATACGCTAAGGTATTGAAATTATCTGAGTTAAGAGGACTTTCGAAGTATTCTCCCTTGAGATACTTCTTATTCGTATTATCCAAACATACTAGAGATGAATTCTTAAATGTTGTTTCAGTTCCTGGTGCGACTATCTCAGGTATGATGATAAGACCATGTTTTGATTTGAAGTAGATAATCAAAAAGTTTTCATAAAAGTTACAAATCCTATTCGCAATCTCATAATAAAAGTTATCTATTGACTGGTAACGGGTAAAAAGAAATTCCTTTTCTTTGTCTGTATATTGGCAACACTTCAGTCTGGGGGATATCCCAAAATATATGAAATTGGGTGGTGGAAAATCCCTTGATCTTATTCTGTTAATTGTTGAATATACTAATCGTTGCGGGTATCGCACTAAGTTAGCAGGTAGTCCTTTATAATTTCCATCTAACGAGTAGAGTAGAACGAGAAAGGTTTCTATTAGAATTTCAATTTTCATGATTACATCAAGCAATAAGTGTTGCCTAATCCTAATGAGATCAGATTCAGGACTCTTCACAGGAAATAGGTTTGCATTTTTGATAAAATCTTCGCTTTGGACAAGATGTAGATTTAGAGAAATAGAATTTAAAATATCCCAAGAATTAGTTTCATACATTTTCAATAGGAGCCAGCTATCAAGTCCAACCTCATTTTCTATATACGACCGACATTGTTGACTCTTTTCTTGAATTGTTTTCAATCACTCTTCCCGATTATATAAAAATAAAACACATTAACAACTTTGCGTATAAAAAAATGTGATAGCAATAAATTCTGGGAATAAATATTACCATAAATATCACTAGAGATGTCACATTTTGCGGAATAATTTGACATAAAGTATTTGCATCGCATGAGGGGTAAATATGTATGAGGTACGCTGGTTACTTCTCGCTGATATCTATAGTCGGAGTTACAATGATTATCCTTACATTAGATAGCAATTCAGTTTTTTCTTCAACGATTGAAAATAATAATAGTGGTCTACAGAGGACCGTCACAAGATGAAATTGCCCAAAGTGTTAGTCAGATAAACGAAAATAAAAGGAGTATGGAGCGCATCGGGTTATTTGCGAGACAATGTAATGATTTAGTAAATTTAAAAGGTTTGTCAGCACTTCCGACATGCGACACAGTTGTCCAGAAATTCAATATTGACATTGGAAAGTTTTTCGCTGAGAATGAGGCTGTCATCGAGTCATTAATTTATCCTTATACCTTGCCGCTTGACATTCAAAAGAAATTAACATTGAACAGCAGCAAGGTAGTCGGCACATCAGACCGAAGTGTCCTCAATGAACATAGTAATGAACTAGTTGGATATGCGGACAAGATACGGGATGCTTCAGATAACATGCGGTGGCTTCGTAAGGTCGTATTCGAAGAACTATTCTGCAATATCCGAGTGTATGGCCATAAACAAATCGCTGAATGATCACCTTAGAGACTTCAACACAAATACGCAAGCAGAATTTGATGCTGTTCTCGCCTCGCCTTCGGGATCATCACCGTCGCTGCCATCACAGGGATAATCTAAAAGTATTAAGTTCAAATTCATTTATCGACGGTATAGGCTATTATCATGTTGTAGGTGAAATAGAAAATGGCACCCCTGAATCTGTATCATATGTCCAAGCAACAGGTACCTTCTATGACAAAAATAATAACGTAGTTGGAACAAGTTATAGTTATACAAGTCCGTCAGATTTAGGCCCAGGGGAAAAGGCACCCTTCGAGATAATTTTGACTTCTGCAAGTATTCCAGTAAACCAAATAGACCATTATAGAGTAACTGCAAGTTCTCAATAGGAATGATGAAACCGGGGATGAATTTGGTAATACTGGCTCTTGGAATCATTGCTGTTATGATTTCATTACCTATTGCTAATTTGGGATCCGTTAATTCACAAAATAGTAGTTCTGTTCTAGAGCAGGCTCAAAAATCGCTACAAGATAAAACCAACACTCAAAACTTCCAAGCAAACGATCTATCTCTTATTAGCCAGAAAGTTGGAAACAAAACCGATTTGGTATTTAATGCGCAAGAATTAAAAACATCCATTATTACCAAGGAGTTTAAATTAGATGGAGAAGTATGGAATGAAATTTGTCCATCTGGTCAATGTCATATTGAGGAGGATCGCTATTCTTTATACGTTGTAACACCCAATTCTGATGACAGTAGCCCTAGAGTATATGCTATGATGTGGTTCGACGTCCATGATAATATAACTAATAAGAACCTGACACCACTTCAAAAAACATTTGCAGAAAGATATCAACTCTCATTCTCTTGTAGTGTGAATAGTGTTAATGATATTATTGAGCAAGGAAACAATGTCGCATACAAATGCTCCGGAGGCTCCACTTTTTTGCAAAAACAAAACAAGGAGGATTCTGACTCTACATACTTCTTCAAGGTAGAAGGAACTTATGATAATCAATCAGACACTCTTAATTCAACAGGACAATTAGATTATAAAATGTAGAGAACTGAGTTCGAAAAATTCCTGCCCTTTCCCTTCTCTTTAGTTTATCTATTTATTTATAGTTCGATTGCTAATAGTACTTGGCACAAACGTGAAACCCACTAACAGAAAAGTACCCAAATCAGAAAAACAGTACATTAGGGGAATAATTCACAACTTATCATTACAACGTTGGTCAGATTACGAAATTACAGATTTTCTTAATAACGAAAAAGGTATTACATTATCGCGTAGTGCCGTTACCTACATTCGGAATAGAATGGAAAGGCAAGCTGAGAAATGGTATTTTGAGTTAAGGGAATCTAGATACAAATATGTCGCAATGTTCAAAAATAGAATTGATAGTTTGCTATCCTACCAAAAGAAGTGCATGATATAATTAATTCTGAAGAGAAAAATGAAGTAAAAATCAGAGCGATCAGCGAGCTACATGCAATGGAAGTTACACTGTTTACGATGTGGAAACAATTGCCAAATCTATATGTGAATAATACTATAGCTGCTAATCATGTGCCAGTGGCAGGAAATGCAGCTGCACCACGAGGGGAGGAAAGGGGTTATGAGGAAACTCAGATACCTCCAGTCGATGAGATTGATGAGAGAAACCGATTCGATCGCTGGAGACTGGATAATAAACCTATGAGTGCCAAATACGTTACCAAGATGGAATCAAAATACGGAATACGTGACGGTCTTTGGCTTAATGAGTGCTATGTAAAATGTTCTGAATGCAATAGATGGTTTGAAACCGAGAACATTAAGTTTAATCATACATGTATAACCCCAGCTGCCACTCCGGTCCACAGTAATAGATGGGCCATCCCCTCTAAAGATAATAATTCTGATAATACGGATAGCGAACTTTCCTAATTTTACCTTCTGAATAATCCAGAGTTAGTCACTAAATTCAGTATTTTTGGTCAACAAAAAAGGCTGAGTCTAGTCTTTTTCGTGCTCAAGAATGCAATAAATAGGCTTAAATTGGCGATACACTCCTAGTAGGAGTCATGAGTGTATCGGACATGATAAAGAAATTCCAACCTCCAATGCCCAGTTTGAAGGATAATAGATTATGGAGTTTTGACGGACTAACCTATGATAAAAGGTCGGATAAAGGTCTTGTGGCAGTATGGGCTTACCGTTGTAATAGGTGCGGATATATCTGGCTACCCAAGGATTATGATGCTTCTCATAGTAATACTCTAGCCAGAGATCCGCCTAAGGTATGCGCTAGATGTAAATCAAAATATTGGAATAGATTTCGCAGGGATATTGAGGACGTCAAGGTTACCAGCGAAACCAGAGAGTCTGCAGAATTTAGGGAACTTAGACGTAATCAAACTCCAGAGCAACGGGAGAATTTTGATAAAGCCGTCAAGTCATTCCGCAGGAAAATCCGAAGACATGAAAGGAAAATGGAACAACAGGCCTCCCATAACTAACATTTTTAGGCAATTGCCTCTCTCTCTTCATTCAATGAACGTCCATTATTGTGAACCTGAGGAACCGCCAGGAACCACAAGGGCCAGGAGATCCGCCAATTACTTTGGAGGTAAGTAGGTGATTAAATTGGCAACAAAGACAGAGGCTAGTAATTGGTCGGACGAGCTAACCAGGAAGTTTCGACCATCAAACCCGTATTATCAGGTGAGAAATCAAAGGCAGTACCAAAATTTCACTATTCGACTGCTGAATATGATTCGTATATCAAAAATGGTTTTGGTGCACCCGATCTAGTTTCTAGATCGGATAAATTCGAGCAACGTTTCTTAGCACAAGTCGATCTAGAAAAGTGCCCTCATAAGAAAATTCAGGTTCGAATCTTGAATATGATTAGGACAAAGGCTGTTGATTATTCAACTGAGAAAGAGGAGAGAAAAGAGTATCTTGTTTACATGTGTGATTGGTTAGGCAACAACTGGCTAGGAAATGAACTAGCAGTTCGCGGGCATGTAGAGGGAAAGTTTCAGGAGTTGACACGCAGACTTATTACAAATATAGATAAAGAAACAGGTGAAACTCAGGGTTACTATGTTAAAGGGCCAATGCGAGAAATAGGCTACTATTCCCTTCAGCAAGAAAGCAGTTGATAAGGTATTGAATGATGAACATCCTTTTGGCGAAGATTCTTTGAATATTACTGATCCTGATAGAGTGACATTCATTGGAAAATTCGCTGGCGAAAGGGATAGGATGTTCAGACTATAGTTATGAACAATTCGTTCAGCCAGAATGGAACATGTTCAAAGACTAGCACTTCAGAAGGGTGGCCCGGCTGCCTTGAATACCGGCAAATAAGGAAGGATACATAAAATAAGGCTCAAATTAATTAATTTGACTTATTTCCTTTGCCCAAGTTAATTTGGGCAAGGCTGTTACTGTTGTTTGGTATCCTGCTCTAAAGGCTCGTTTTTTTCCGAGCCTTTTCTTTTTTTGCCTTTCATTCAACGATTGGTAATCACTAATATTAGTGATTTGGGAAATTCGGATATCCGAATGCAATCGGATTTCCTATTACCTTTCTGATCTTATTTAACGGCTTCGCTATGATATCCTAGCGAAAGACTTAAATTCAAGTGCGGAACTTGCTTTTAAACCATTGCTGGGTTACCCCAGCAAAGAACTTAAAGAGCAGGGAGAGGCGGAACTTTTGCTTACACATGTAAGCAACCCTTTTTATAGGAGAACCGCAGGCGATTGGTAACGATTGCCCAATTATTGAAGATTATGAAAATTTGCTTACCTAGTAAAGTGCCAGCTCGCTTAAAGAGGGAGTCGGAGCGATTACTTAGTAGATTTTGTGATTTTTAATAGTGAAATCGTAAATTACTTTAGCCTTATTTATGCCTCTGAAGGAGTAATAATTTCTCCAGTAGGCGAGCTACCAAGCAACTAAACTTTTCCTACTAGTTTCAGCATAGTAGTACCAAAATGTGTCTGTATATTTCCCTAATTGTATTGGCACAAAGTCGATAATCCTGGTGGCGGCATTGAGTCAGAAGCAGCTAATGACCTTTCATGTATCCCGTTGCGGGAATTATTTCCTAACCTTTCAATCATTTGATATAGTGATTTATCCATCTTCTACTAGGAAAATAATAAAGGACTGAGATATTTAACTACTTTCTAAGTAGGAAAGAATTGCTGATTCTAGGTAGGAGGCCCATTAAAAAGAACCTAAGAATTGAGCCTATCGTCCTTAGTGAAGAGGACATGCAATTAATTAATACAATTATGGCCTCTAAGACTTCTACTCCATATTATAGAAGGTGGAAAATAAAGGAGATAATACTCAAAAGTACAGGCAGTGGCGGTTTACTTGCTGTACCTGTAAAATATACCAACCCACATACTTCGGTATCATGTCGACCATTGTATAATAATGCAAAAATACTGCTCTAACTGCTTGAGGGAAGAGGGGTTGATTTAATCTTGGATAATAATAATCAGAGTATGTTTCATTCCGCTGTCCTTGGTGTCGATTAAATTAACCATGCAAGATCCACCTAGGAGAACTGGTTATAGGTGTGGCTACTGTAGGGAATTCTTTGCTATCGATAGTGTGAATATGGACACGCAAGATATCTATGTAGTCAAAATAGATAGAGAAGTTGCAATAGATTACATGGTGAAGGAAAAGATGTCTTCGCCGTTTAACCCAAATCCAGATCCTTAAAAGGTCGCTTTAAAGCGACTTTTTGTTGAGAAGGGTTCTTCAAAAAGGTTGATTTTTCGGAACCTTTTTTGTTGTTACCGCCTTTGGTCACGCGGGATCTACTAGTAGTCCCTACTGGAAGATATAATGGGTTTTTATGCTTGATACTTACTTACCTTAAGTGACCAATTGAAGTTAGAGACTAAATTAAGGAGCAGCAGCAACTAACGCGCGGGAAACGAAAGTCGTCAAATGTGCCTTACAGGCCATGGCCCACGGACGAGAACCAGCATAGAGCAATTAATTAAAACGATATTCGAAGAAAAACCATATCAAGAGTTTATTAATTCGTTAAGGAGTGAAGAAACCAAGTGTAACTTATAGGAAAATTTTCCAACGAATTATGATTAGTCATAAGTTCAAGAGTATCTGCAAATGCTTCCACCGAAAATTTCTGTCAGTGAAATTGAGGATATGATCAAGCATCACATTCAAGCATTAAGAAATGATAACCTATCTTCCAGTTACGTGAGTCTTCATTTCACTGTCCTGAAGCATTTCTATTTGATGAATGATGTTCTAATTAATGATAAGAAGATTTCCAGATTCCAAGGTGAATTCCGTAGGAAGAATAGTGATCGGGCTTATACAATTGAA
>CAWBGD010000006.1:0-85121 GCA_963788355.1 uncultured Nitrososphaeraceae archaeon
TTTTATCTTAGGGTAGTATTTCAGCTTCGATGTCACCTGCATTGCCTTGAACAGATTGTTGAGTTTTATTGATCATTTTCATTCTGTTTGTACCATCTATCTCGTTGATGATCCTATAGGTTGAATCAGGGACTAAATCTTTCCAAGTATTATTTTTTATAATACAGTTGCGAATATAGGTACCGTTAAAGTTTCTCTTATGATATAGAGCTGGAACTTTCAGTCTTATCCTCTTATCATTTTCAATTAGGGCCCTTACAAACTCATTACCGGAATAGATAATGTCAAACTTTGGAACAGTAGACTTCAACTGCTCCAGCCAAATTGCGTTATTTTCTGAATTACTTACGGGAATTACATAAACTCGTTTCAAATTCATATTATTTTCGACAAGTGATTCATGTATCATTTGAACTCTTTCACCAGCAGTAAAGGGATTAGTCGGCGTGTAATTGAATTGCGAAGAGCCTATAGCAATTATAATTTCCTTGCAATCAGATAAGATGTCTTTAACTAAAAGCAAATGTCCCTTATGAAATGGTTGAAATCTTCCTATCATTAATGCTCTTTCAATTTTTGACATTTCGAACTGCTACCTCCAACTTCCTTTTTTGAGCTTCCACCTGGTGTGATTCTACTTTTTTGAATAAGGGTTCCACCTTGCCTAGTTTAGTTCCTGGGGGCAGATTCATCACACCTACAGATTCCCATGATTGTGCATGAACAGATTTGCCATTATCATGAAGATCTAATCCAAGTTGAATCCAAATCCTTTCAGCAGAGAAAGGGATAAATGGTTCCAACATTATTGCCAATGACCTAACTGCGTTAAGAGATATGTAGAGCATGGTTTTAGCACCTTTTGGATTTCTCCATGGCTCTTTTTTCTGAAAGTATTGATTCAAAGAGGCAGTGAAATTGAGAATTTCTTTTAGGGCCTTATCTATTTCGTTTTTCGACAGGGATTCTCCTACACTATCACCTATTCTACGAATCTTAACAACTATCTGATTATCCTCTACAGAATATTCATCAGGTTTTGGGATTTCGCCAAAATATTTCTTGCAAAAGGACAAAGACCTATTGATAAAGTTACCAATATTGTTAACTAGTTCACTATTAATCTTATCTCTGAAATTATCCCAGTCAAAGTTTATGTCATCTTGTGAATAGCCACATATTGAGGCAAGGTAAAATCTAAGATAATCTGGATCAAAGGACCTGATGAAGTCTTCAAGACTTATGTACCAATTTCTACTTTTAGAAATTTTTTGATTTTCGAGCATTAAGTGTCCCCTTGTAGGTATGAAATCTGGGAGCTTGTATTCCAGATTAATACCCAGTCTAATTGCTGGAAGAAAAAGATAATGATGGTATACTATATCCTTTCCAATAAAATGATATATTTTGGAGTCATTCCACTTGGCCTTCGCAGAATCAATTCCTCCTAAATATTCAGCCAACGCTGAAATGTAGCATAGATGGTTGTCAAACCAGCCATAAAAAACTTTGCTATTGCAATTTGTCTTAGAATACTTGGGATTTTCTACGTTACCAATATCTGGAATTGGTATCCCCCATGGAATATCCCTAGTTATATCCCAGTCGTTCAAACCATCTTGAATCCAGTGCAGTACATATTTCTTCACGTCTATTTGCAGTGATTTATTTTCGTTAAGCCATTTTTCTAGATCCTTAGCGAAGGCTGAAAGTTTGAAAAAAAGGTGAGTAGTTTTCTTAAAAACCGGTTTCCTTCCGCAAATAGAACACTTTGGATTAGTAATAGTATCTGGTATCCTTCCGCACTTTTCACACAAATCTGAATATTGATTCTCTGCACCGCAAAAGGGGCATCCACCCACAACGTACCTATCTGGAAGAAACTTCATATCGTATTCACAGAAATACTGAACGATGTCATTTTCATAAATATGGCCGTTCTTTTGAAGTAGTTTGAATACATATTGAACAAATTTGATATTAGTTGGAGAGCTTGTTTTTGAAAAGGCATTGAAGGAAATCCCGACAGCCTCAAAATCCTTTTTGTCTCGATAATGCCAATGCTGTACATACTCCTCAGGATTTTTTCCCTGTTCTTCCGCTTTAATGAGAACTGGTGTTCCAAAATCATCTGAAGCGCATACATAGTAAACCTCTTTCCCTTTTAGTCTAAGAAATCTTGCAAATATGTCAGCAGGGAGATATGTTGATGCAATATGCCCAAGGTGTATTTCACCATTTGAATACGGCAAGGCACTAGTGACTATTACACTTTTACTACTGTCGCTATTGCTGCTAATTTTATTTAACACCCTTATTCTTTGGAAAGATTAAGGAAATTAAATTTATCTGCTTCGAATACTATCATTCCTCAACCCAGTATATAGTCCCAGAATTTTCTACTAATATTATTATTTGTGCCAACATCAAAAGTCTTCACATGGCAATAAGGGGATTTGACGATATGAAACTAATTGAATCGGGAATGAAATCTTGGAAATGGGCCCACTCAAACATGATGGTTGTGAAAAGGATTATTGATGAAATTGGGAATTCAAAACCTCTTGATGGAATCAGATTAGGCTTGTGTTTACACATAACAAAGGAGACATCAGTACTTGCTCTGGCGATTCAAAAATTGGGCGGACAAATTACAATTTGTTCAGCTAATCCACTATCTGTCCAAAATGATGTAGCTGCATTTTTAGCTTCAAGGGGGGTCACTGTATATGCTTGGAGAGGTGAAAGTTTAAAGAAATATTACGATTCTATCAAGCAAGTTTTGGATACTGAACCTGATTTAATTATTGATGATGGATCGGAAATGCACATTGTTGCCCATTCTAGTAAAGCAGAATCTATTATCGGCGGGACGGAAGAAACTACTTCCGGCATCAATAGGTTAAGGTCATTAGAAAAGCAGGGAAACCTGAAGTATCCGATTATAGGTGTCAACGATGCAAATTCAAAACGCCTCTTTGATAATCGATATGGAACGGGCCAAAGTACAATAAACTCAATAATTGGGATTACAGGTCTTTTAATTGCAGGCAAAAAATTAGTCGTATGTGGTTACGGCCCCGTAGGCAAAGGAGTCGCAGAACGTGCTAGAGGTTTCGGAGGCATTGTTACTGTAACCGAGATAAATCCGATTAGGGCACTGGAGGCACACATGGATGGCTTTTCAGTTAAAAGACTGTCAGAAGTGTCGTCAGAAGGTGATATTTTTATTACATGTACAGGACAGAACGGAGTCATCCGGAAAGAACATATGAGGAAAATGAGGGGTGGATCCATTCTCGCCAACGCTGGCCATTTTGATGCTGAAATTGATATAAAATATTTAAAATCGAATTCGAAGACTAGAGAAAATATAAGGCCTTACCTTGATTGCTTTACTGTAGAAGGGAAGAGGGTTTACCTGTTGGCTAGTGGCCGAGTAGTAAACCTAGTTGGTTCTGAGGGGAACGCTCCAGAGGTAATGTCAATGTCATTTGCGAATCAAATATTGTCCGTACTATACATTCTAAGGAATTACACGAAATTGAATAGAAGACTTTACGGTGTTCCTGTAGAGATTGATGAACATGTATCTAAAACTGCGCTTGAATGCCTTAATGTAAAATTAGATGATTCAAGTAGTTGAACAAGTCATGGTCATTCACATTACTATTTCTGCAGAAAATATTTACTCCTAACATATTTAGTGAAGTTGAACAAGTTGAAATATTACTTTATAAGTCTCAGAAAACATGTTTTATTGAAAGAATATGACATGGGTCAAAATAGCAGAAACTGGCGACATAAAGGTAAATTCTGGGAAGGAATTTAATATTAATGGAATTAAGATTGCAGTTTTCAATGTTAACGGAGAATATTATGCTCTTGAAGCATTATGTAGGCATCAAGATGGATCACTTGCTCCGGGACAAATTCAGGGTGAAATAGTTGAGTGTCCTTTGCATTCGTGGCATTACAATGTAAGAACAGGTCAATTGTTGGATTATCTTCAGGGCGTTGAATTAAAGAAGTATAAAATTGAACAAAGAGGAAACGAATTGCATGTTGATGTTTAGCATGCGACTTGATAACATCTCGAGAATTTATTCCTAACAAAGGATAGTCTATCATTTGAAACTGTTCAATAGTTATACTAACAAATATGACGAGGTTATACCGAACAAACTCGATAATATTCGCATATACCTCTGTGGTGTTACGGTGTATGATGACAGTCATATAGGACATGCTAGAACCATTGTAGTATTTGACGTATTACGAAGATATTTAACACATCAGGGAATACATGTAATATTTGTTCAAAATTTTACTGATATAGATGACAAGATAATTAACAGATCAAAAATTGAGGGCTTAAGTACAGAAGAATTATCTTGCAAGTACATCAAGAGCTATTTCAAAGATTTTTCCGCATTAAACGTACTAGACGCTGACGTTTATCCAAAAGCAACTGAACATATTAATGAAATACTAGCAGTAATTACTGAACTTGTGAATAAGCAAATTGCTTATGTCACGCCAAAGGGCATTTACTTTAGGGTAAAACGCTTTGAACCGTACGGAAGGTTATCAAAAAAAACCTTGGAACAGCTAGAGTCTGGTTCAAGAATAGAAATTGATCCTGAAAAAGAGGATCCGCTTGATTTTGCATTATGGAAATTCTCTTCCGATAATCCATCTTGGAGTAGTCCCTGGGGTAAAGGAAGACCTGGATGGCATATAGAATGCTCTGCAATGGCATTAAAGTATCTGGGAAATGAGATAGAAATTCATGGCGGAGGACAGGATTTGATCTTTCCCCATCATGAAAATGAAATTGCTCAGTCAGAATCTTATTGCGGTCGGAAATTCGCCAAATTATGGATGCATGTAGGGATGGTCACTTTTAAGGACGAAAAAATGTCGAAATCTCTGGGAAATGTTGTAAGTCTGAGAGAAGCACTCTCAAGATGCGGGCCTAACGCTCTTCGACTTTATTTGTTAAGTGTACACTACACTAAACCCTTAGATTACAATCAAGAGAATCTTTCTGAGGCAATACAAAAGTGGCGGCAAATTGAACACTGTATTTTTGAATTAAGGGGAATAAAGCGACGCGAGGAAGTACCCACACAGTCAATCGGAGATATTGAGCAGATTTTTATTGAGTTTCAGCACGCAATGAATGGAGATATGAATACATCACTTGCAATAGCATCAGTTTTGAAACTAGCAAATGTAGTTAACAAACTAAGCTCTCTCGATAGTTTGACAAATGATACCTCCATGATAGTTTTACCAATGTTAAATACTATGTTGGAAATACTCGGACTGAAAGTATTAGAAGTTCCAAAGGATGAGAAGCTAAACATTGAAAGACTGATTGAGGAAAGGAATGCCTTTAGAAGGGCTGGACGTTATCAGGAATCAGATGAAATCAGAAAAAGACTTTATTATTTCTACAATGTTGAATTGACAGATCATAAGGACTATACCACATGGAAAAAAGTTGAGATTCCGTCCCTTAGCCATGGAAATGGGTTGTTAGACAATCGCAAGACATGATGTTATTACTAGGCCCTCAGCACAAATAAAGTAACCAACGTCAGTATATGCTTATTTGATGCATTTCTTGTCCCTCCAAGGGATTACATACAACTACATTAATTAGGAAGTCAGATAGGAACGAAGTGAAATCAGTATTGAAGTTGAATTTGTTCACAATTATGGGCTTAATTCTTTTAATCCAGTTTGATTTTGATATTATTAGTTCTATAGCACAAGATGACTTTCGAACTCATAATACAAACATGTTCATAGACACCATTGGTCATATACATATAATTGGAGAATTAGAAAATATTTCAGACGAACCAAAACGAAACATTGGTATATATGCAAATTTCATAGATGCAAACGGCACGCGGGTAGCTAACGCAAGTGCCGGTACTGCCGTTCGGAGTTTAAATCAGGGATACACTTCACCATTCGAATTGCTTCTGTTGGAGAACACTCTTGCTAAAAAAGTCACAAGTTATCTCCTCCAGTTTAAAGCTGACAATGGCTTAGTGAAAAATTATTCACTTGAGTTGATTTCCGCTGAAGATTACCTAGATATCTATGGCTTTTATCATATTAATGGAAGAGTGCTAAATCAAGGGAACAAAACGGCCACAAATACATTGGTAATTTCATCCTTTTACGATCATAATGGAACAATAATGCATGTGGCTAAAGCACTTACTGAACCAATAAATATCACTGAAGGTAACGAAGCAAGTTTTAGTATAGTAATGGACAATAGAGACTTTTCGCATAAAATCAGGAATTTTACTCTGACAATAGATTCAGATCAATACGTCTCCTTGCAATAATCCGTGATTATTGCTCTCGTCCCCAATGGCTAGACAACGTAACAGATACGAAATTACTTATATTGGTCTTTTGCAATTTAAACTATGGATATTTTCACACCATCAATAATATTGGCCATTTTTCCTTACATTTTTATTGGAAGCTTTCCCATCGTGGGATTAATTTTAGTGACAAAATGGCTAATGGAAGACATCAAGCGTTATAGGAAAATCAATATAGGAACAAATCGAATTCAGTGACTTTAAGGGCAGTAATCCATGTCTAACACACTTAAATTTGTTATAAGCAGGCTGAACAATATATGAACTGGGCTTTGATCTTGAAATAAATAAATTGTGTGAAATTATAGATTGAGATTATACGAAAATTAATATGTCATAATAACATACATTAGAAAAGTTGGCGTCCAAAATTTCCTCAAATAGGAAGTGCGCGCTATGCGGAGGAGATCTGCTTGACCTGAGCGACTTAAATCTATGTTCAGACTGTCTAAACTGTGCAGATTGTTGTGTAGGGCTTGAAAAGTTGAGCTCGATTTAGCCGTTTATTCATCATTACTCCACCATCTTAAGTGTGTCGCTAACTGTCACTATGCCCATTACTTCACCTTTTTCGCTTACAAGAACGCATTTGGTAAATCTTACTAACGGTATTAGCGCTTTGGCTGGAGTCGAAACATCTACTATTGGAGGGGGAGGCTCCATCATCTTTGAAATTGACATTTCAAGAAAGTTAGTTTTTTCTTGTTCTATCATACTCCGCGCCATAATATCTTCGCTTAAGAGACCGACAACCTTTGAACCATCAAAAACGGGGATTTGACTAATTGAATTTTGCCTCATTTTTTCGATTGCTGATTGCAAGGGTTCATTCTTTTGGACAAAGATTACTTTCAATGTACAAATTTCTCGCGCTTTCATGGCAGATTTTCCTTCATGAGAACCGAGAACTTCGAATAACTTTCTAGCAGTTTCGTAACTAGGTTTACACCTCCCAGATTCAATCTGGTTAACCATTGAAGTACTAATGCCAGCTAGAATCGCCAAATCTCTTTGTGTGAGCCTTAACTTGATTCGAGCCTGTCTGATGTAATCTATTCTTGGAAGCATTAAGTAACTTATATGGGATTGAACTCTATTTTATATTAATCTGGAATTTTCGTATATCCCTAGATATCGTTTAGAATTGTGAGTAGTGAAACTTACTAGAAGTATTAGCCTTATCGAGGTTTTGATGGCCCATAAGAAACCGAGATGGTTCGAAGTTACTGTTTTAGAGATTATTCGCACCTTTGTATGGAAAAACTATAATGACCAAATTGAAACCTGAAAAATTGGTTGGCATTTGGCATTTCATTCGATTTGAATAATCTATTCTAGACTGAGGTAAAAATACTAAGACTAGATCAAAATTCTTGAGCCAGGCATACAACTCCTGTTTCTAGCGATAACGTGGACTTTATTACTTGATAGCCTTATATTGAGCTGAACTAAAAAATTCTTATTGTAACTAACATGACTCAAAATACCCACAAACAGAAGTGGGATTCCGTAGGTAGATACAAATTAAATAAGATGCTAAGAGATCTAGCCGGTATAACGGGTCACGGGACGGAATTAGTAACAGTGTATATACCTCCGCGTCGCCCGATTTTTGAGGTGATTGCTCAGCTTAGAAATGAAGCTGGAACCGCCTCAAATATCAAGTCTGATCTTACCAGAACCCATGTACAAGACGCATTGAGTCGAACTATGGAACATCTAAAACTTTTCAAAGAAACTCCAGAAAATGGCATGGCTATTTTTTGTGGCGCTATTCCTAATAGTAAAGGTATTGGCAATGAAAAAATAGAGCTATATTCTGTAAACCCCCCAAAACCAATTCAAATTAATCTTTACAGGTGCGACGATCACTTTTGGACAGATCACATTAGAGATATGTTGAAAGATGATAGAATTATCGGATTACTTGCGATAGACACCCAAGAGGCCGGATTAGGCATAGTATCAGGTGACCGCTGGCAAGTTATTGATAGCCTTACGTCTGGAGTAGCGGGAAAACACAGACAAGGAGGTCAATCGGCTAGGAGGTTTGAAAGGCTTCGTGACAACGAACTTAACGAGTATTATCATAGGATCGCTGACCACGCATATAAGGTCTTTCTTGAACAATACAAAATCAATGGGATGATAGTTGGTGGACCCGGGCCTACAAAGGAAAATTTCCTGAAGGAAGAATATCTTGATTATCGATTGCAGAAGAACATAATCGCTACAATAGATTGTTCATATTCTGGAGATGAAGGGATAAGAGAGATTCTAGATAAAGTGCATGAACAAGGTATTCTGAACGATTATAGATTAATGGAAGAAAAAAGATTAATGAAGAAGTTCATGACGGAGGTTTATTCGGAAAGAGGCTTGGCGATTTATGGATTCAGTGACGTGCTAAAATCACTAAAAAACGGTATAGTAGATACAGTCATTATGATTGACGAAATTCAACTTGAAGAAATTAGGTTGAAGTGTAACAAGTGCAATGCTGAAAAAGTCATATATGCTGAGAGGATAAACTTAATGAATACAAGACAAAATCTGCTGTCATCCCCTTGCGAATCGTGTGGAGCAACTGATTTAGTAATAAATGACAGCGACCTCGTGTCTGTAGTTGAAGATTTATCCGGACAAACTGGATCTAAATTGGAGATAATTTCTTCTAAAACTGAAGAGGGAGCTCAGTTAGCAAGCCTCGGAGGCATAGGCGCCATTCTCCGATTTAGACCAAGATAAATACAATTCTGTGCGAGTCGAATGCATGGACTACAATAGATGTAATAACAAACTCGCCCCCCTTTATCCAGTAATATTGGTCGTCGGTAATACTGATCTTATTTTATCGGATATCTCATGAAGCTCCAAATCATTCGCCAAATGTCGTGAGGGCCACCGACCAGACATAATATCCCGCTTAAATCTCGGAATAACATGCACATGCACATGCGGTATTATTTGATTAGCGGCTCGCCCATTATTTTGCCCAATATTAAGACCTTCTGATTTTAGCGCCTTTGAGATAGCTGAAGCTATAATGCTTACCATGCAATATAAATTTCCAACCTCTTCCTTTGGCATCTTAAGCAGATCTTCATAATGTTTTCGCGGAATTACAAGACTATGACCATTGCTAAAAGGATACTTGTCGAGAAGGGCAACAAAGGTGGAGTCTTGATAGATTATTTCGGCCTTTGAGTGTCCCGAAACAATGGAGCAAAAAATGCAAGAGTCTACTTTCATACCACTTTGAAATAATGTCAAAACAAAGACGATTTATTCGTTTATTTCGTTGATTCGGGTCCTATGTCGTGACTTTTAAATACATCAAATTTTGTCTTACATAGTGAATGCCCGAAACAATAGACCTCTCTGATTTTGAGATTAATTTTACATTTAACTGTCCAAAATGTGATTACAGGAATGAAAGCATATCCGCCAGCGACATGGCTAACGGAAATGCTGAATGCGGCATGTGCGAAACCCTATTCAAAGTCGAAGGAATAGACGGAATCAAGATAATAGCAATTTTGGATTAGTAAAAATAACAATCTCTTGAATCTTAATACTTGTCAAATTATAATATTAAAATAGGCTATTTCTATCTTGTTATATTATTGTTAGTTAGTAGAACTGTTGTCGAAGGTCCTTCACGTGCTCCACATCGCGCGATGTACAAAGCAATGGGACTAAGTGATCTTGATCTATCAAGGCCAATTATTGGTGTGTCTTCAACTTGCAACGAAGCGACTCCATGTAATATTCATTTGGGACATTTAGCACAATTTGCCAAAAATGGAGTTAAGGAGTCAGGATGTACTCCTAGAGAATTTACCGCCATATCAGTATCTGATGGTATTGCTATGGGTCACGAAGGAATGAAGGCCTCTTTAGTCAGCAGAGAGGTAATTGCAGACTCTATTGAGATTATGATGAGAGCCCATGGATATGACGGAATGGTTGGTATATCAGGATGCGACAAGAGCTTACCTGGAACTATGATGGGTATGGCAAGGATAAATCTGCCATCAATTTTCGTTTATGGAGGAACGATATTACCTGGCACATGGAACGGAAAACCAGTAACTGTACAAGATGTTTATGAAGCGGTTGGCGCCTTCGATTCTGGCAAACTTACAGAGGATGAACTACATGACTTAGAGAAAGTCGCATGTCCTTCTGCAGGGTCATGTGGAGGAATGTACACCGCTAACACGATGGCATGTGTTAGCGAAGCACTAGGCATTGCGCTTCCGGGTAGTGCCGGCCCTCCAGCTGAAAGCAAAAGGAGGGAAGTAGTTTGTTACCAAACTGGAAAACAAATAATGAAACTATTAGAGAATGATATTCGCCCACGAGATATTTTGACATTCGAATCATTTGAAAATGCGATAACTATGGTTAATGCCATTGGTGGTTCTACTAATGCCGTACTTCATTTACTTGCAATAGCTAGAGAAATAGGTATCAAATTAAATTTACGGGATTTTGAAAGAATACGCAAGCGTACCCCCCATCTTGCAGATTTGCGACCAGGTGGACTATACGTAATGGTTGACCTCGACAATGTAGGAGGTGTCCCTGTAATTCTAAAACATTTACTAAAAAGGGGACTGATTCACGGTAATGTATTGTCTGTCACTGGCAATACGATGGAAAAGAATCTCCAAATATTGTCTCCAGATCTACAAGGTGATCCTGTAATAAAGAGCATTGAAAATCCACTTCATAAGCAAGGCACATTAAAAATTTTGTATGGGACATTAGCTCCAGAAGGCGCTGTAGTAAAAATAGCTGGCCTAGAAATGGGCCGATTTCAGGGTGTAGCCAAAACGTTTAACTCCGAAGAGGAAGCTTTTGAAGCAATTTCTAAGCAGAAAATTAAGAAAGGTGATGTAGTGATTATCAGATATGAAGGGCCGAAAGGCGGTCCTGGTATGAGGGAGATGTTATCTGTGACTGCCGCCTTAGTTGGGCAAGGACTTGGGGCTGAGGTAGCCATGGTTACTGATGGTAGATTTTCTGGAGCGACAAGAGGTCTTATGATTGGGCATGTTTCACCGGAAGCCATGATGGGCGGACCTATAGCCCTGGTAAAAAATGGTGATAGGATTGTAATAGATCTGAATAGAAGCCGAATCGATTTAATGGTCTCTAAGGCAGAATTGTACCAACGCAAGAAAAAATGGCACAAGATTAAGCCAAGATATAAGACAGGAGCGCTTGCAAAATTTGCTCTGTTGGCACGCTCCGCTTCTGAAGGGGCAGTGACCTTGCCATACATCTGAACTGTCCAACTAAAGTCACTTGAGCAATTGAAGAAGTGAAACCTTAACATCATTTTTGGTCAATTCCAGAATGTATGTATTGATACTTAACAATCTCATGCAATTCAAAAGTTTCACATGTATTTTCGCTAGAATTACTTATAATAGACTATAATGAGCACTTCTATTCAAGGATGGATGGATAAGATTGAATCAAACATGGTTTTTTTTGATAGCCATTGGGGTTATAGGACTCTTCTCATTATCATTCTACTTATATCGGTATTCTTCCTTGACGTCAAACGGTCGAACGCTTGAGTTAGAGGGTAATTTTACCTACCCATTAAATATTCAACAGGTGGAATCTATGCTAGGATCATTTAACATTTCTAATGTTTCGTCAAATTCAGGATCCGCAGAATGGAACGAATCCTAATCAGACCATACCATCCGTACAAGATCTTGACCCAAATTATGACCCTGCTATTGACTTCGATAGAAACTTGGTAGACACACTATCAAGAATAATAATTAGTGCTCTTAAGCAATCCAACCTCAGTTCACAAAAATCATTAGAATCAAGCCAGTCTTCCGATTTAAACGACCTAACTCAATATTCGATTGATGGGGAGTGGAATGCATCAATCATGGCCGAAAACATAGCCAATTTTTCAGGATTAATAATCACCAATAACATTGTCGAGGATGAACCGAAGAAGTTTCTAGTGAACTTTGACGCTGACAGAAAGGAAATTGAATATTTGGAGCGAGAGGGTAACTTGACAATCGTTATTAAAGGTAACGGGAAGATAAGCCTCAATAACCAGCAATTAGACGTGCCAACAGTATTAGTAATTCATGAAATGAAAGAGATCTATTTGCTAATGTTCGGAAACAACATTATGCTTCCAGACAAATTTTTTCTCTATGGCAAAGTCTCAAAGACCGAGGGGTAATTCATTCGGCCCCAATCAGGCCAATCAAATCAAACCCTTCTGATGATTTCGACTTGATTTCGGCTATCGAAATCAAGTGACCGTCTGGATCTTCAATTATTGCATGCTTGCCAAAAGATTCTTCCTTAGGCTCCTTGAAAAATTTAATGTTTTTACTTCTTAGCGTGTTCGCAATCGAATCCAGATCACTGACCATAAAACCAACTAACATGTTGGGATTGTGTTTAACCTTAGTTTTAGCAGGGTGTAGAGCTAATACAGTGCCACTCGTAAAAAATTCGGTCCATTCATCTGAGATATTCTTAACCACAAGCCCTAGTGTATCTCTATAAAACTTAATAGCTCTATCCATATTACTAACCAGCAAGATAACAGCCCCAACCTTCTTGAACGACACTTGACTCACGAACAATGTTATTTTAACCGAATTAAGAACTTATCGATGCTGACACAGGATCTTCGGAATACTTGCACGAAGAGCTGCCTCTTTGGGACATATTGAACTCCATTTACAAGGTTATCAGTATCTTATAAATAGAACAGTAGGTATTTTTTCGTTCTATGCTAACTGCCAAGGTAATTAATTCCAGTGTAATAGTAGAGGAACATAATTCACCTGAGTGTAATGAAAATGAAGTCGTCGTTCGTATGCGTTCCTGTGGATTGTGCGGATCTGATTTGGAAAAGGTCTACGGGAACTATTCGATGCAATCACTTAGAATTGGTCATGAACCTGCAGGAGAAGTAATTAAGGTAGGAAGGGAGGTAATCGGTTTTACAACAGGTGAAAGAGTTTTCGTCCATCACCATGTCAGCTGCTATTCATGTACGTATTGTTTGCATGGTGACTATACAATGTGTGACATGTACCAAAAGAGTAATCTAGAACCATGTGGGTTGTCTGAAGAATTTCTTGTACCTGAATGGAATATTGGTAGAGGTGGTTTACTTCGTCTTCCTGAAAATATTTCTTACGATCAGGCCGCTTTAATAGAGCCTCTAGGTTGTTGCATTAGGGGGTTCAACAAAATCTCAATGAAGCATGGAGACAATATAGCAATTATAGGAGCTGGACCAACTGGGATTATGCATTTATTGTTAGCTGAAAGAGCAGGCGCCAATCAAGTATTTGTAGTTGATATTAACGACTTTAGATTAAAATTTGCACAATCGTATCAACATACTTTTGCATTTAATCCCAGACAACCGATAGATATAGTTGGACGCATCATGGAGTTATCATCTGGGATTGGTGTCGACTCTACCATTATAGCTACCAGCAGTCCAGAAGCATTTGGGTTGGCTTTAAAAATTACTAGGAAGGGTGGAAAGATCTTAATGTTTGGAGTGCCCCCAAAAAATCTCACAGCCAATTTAGACCTTAGCCTGCTTTATTCGAATGAATTAACCCTTTGTTCAAGCTACGGTTGTTCCGAAGTAGAAACAAATCATGCCTTGACATTGATTTCAGAAAATCATGTCGATATCAGACCTTTAATCACTCATCGTTTTGATATTGCGAAGTCTGCGGAGGCCTTTCGATGCGCCCATGATGCAAAGAACGCAATGAAGGTGATTATAACATCGCAAGAATGATTCGATCGTCAGTTATCAAACAAGAATTATTTATAATGCTTTATCATTATTCAATAGGTGACAAAAATGGATTGGGGAATGGAAAATCGATTATCAAAAATTCTTAGGAATGAGTCCAAGCGATGTGTTATGGTGGCAGTTGACCATGGGTACTTTCTTGGGCCTACATATAGGTTGGAGGTACCTAAAGTAGCCATCGCTCCATTATTGACCTATGCAGATTCACTCATGCTTACAAGGGGTGTGCTAAGGAGTTCGGTTAATTCAAACACGAACGTACCGATTGTCCTCAGAGTTTCTGGTGGCAGTAGTATACTGGGTGAGGATCTTTCAAATGAAACTATAACAACCTCAATTGATGATGCTATCAGAATGAACGCATCCTGTTTGGCACTTTCAATTTTTGTTGGCAGCAAACATGAGCATCAAACACTGTCAAATCTTGCCAAATTGGTCGATGAAGGTGAAAAATATGGGATTCCAATTTTGGCAGTTACTGCGGTTGGGAAAGAGATGACTAGAGATGCTCGCTATTTGGGCTTGGCTTGCAGAATAGCAGCAGAGCTTGGTGCTCGCTTGGTCAAAACTTATTATTGTCAAGATTTTGAGAAAGTAGTGGAAGGTTGTCCTGTTCCTGTTATCATTGCCGGAGGCAAGAAGCTATCTAATGAAAAAGATGTACTGAAACTTGCTTATGATTCGATAAAAGCAGGTGCTAGTGGAGTAGATATGGGGAGAAACATCTGGCAGTCGGATAATCCCGTTGCAATGATTCAAGCAATAAGATCGGTAGTACATGAAGGATATAATGTTGAGCAGGGATACGAAAAGTTAATGAAACTCCAGAAAGTAAGCATTCCCAATTTGTATGCCGGAAATGCTGTCAACTCATCTTCGGCATGAATTATTTTTATACGGCATTGCATATTGCAATAGTGAAATCGACCTGTTCCAAATAACAAGGTGATAAAGTTGTCAGAGTACGAGGGAGGTACATTTAGATGCCGAGTTTGCGGCAAGGAATTTTTGACCAGGGGTGAAGGAGACCGTCACTATCGGGAGGTTCATGACAATGAACGCACTGAAATAGGAGAATAGGCTTGCTTGATTTACTATCTAGAGTAGATTTAGTTCTGAGATAGATGTTAGACTTTTTAATGAGGTCGTCATGTTGAAGTAAGAGTATAATGGAAGGATCGGCAAGTGTAATACTTTTTGAACTGGGTATAGTAATTTTGAACGATACCAACCAATTAGTTAAAGCAACAAAATTTCAAGATCCGGCCAGTGCTTTCCAGTCTTTGTCGATGGGTGACAAAGAAGAACTCGCGGAAATTCTCCCTGAGCTTGATCAATTTCATACTATTCGAGTCAATCATAATATTCTCATGGCAATTCTAGGCTCGCCCAGGCCTAAGAGTAGAGTTATTTTCACAATCAGAACAGGATCGAATTACGGAAAATAAAATTGCGCTAATTACAAAATTTGGACTCACTGAAACTTCGAGCGAAGCGAAAAATTTGCTTCAAAAATTTGCAACGGACTATTCCTCACTTAAGGTAAAGACTACTTCTGAAACTCTCGACCTTCATGCAATTCAGGCAGTGAATGCTCTCGATGAATTGGATGAAACCATTAACACTATTGGAACCAGACTGCGGGAATGGTATGGTCTCCACTTTCCTGAACTCGACCATCTTCTTCAGAATGTTAATACATATGCTCATTTGGTCAAGGTTGCTGGTTCAAGAGAAAAAATAACACATGATGTATGTATCCAAACGGACTTGCCTGAGAATAAGATTCAAATTATAGTTCAAATGGCGTCGAAAAGTCGTGGTGGAAATCTTCCTCCAGAGACCCTTCAAACACTGCAAAAGCTTGCTGATGAAATATTGGATTTGACCCAGTTAAGAACAGATTTGTCAGAAATGATAGAAGCCATAGTGAAGGGGATAGCACCTAATCTTGACAATATGTTAACTCCGGTGATAGCTGCGAGACTGATGTCTAGGGCTGGTAGTCTAAAAAGGCTGGCGTTCCTGCCTTCAAGTACTATTCAAGTTCTCGGTGCCGAAAAGGCACTTTTTAGGGCATTGAAGACTGGGGCAAGACCACCTAAACATGGACTCCTATTCCAACATCCTGCAGTTCATTCTGCACCAAAATGGCATCGAGGCAAAATAGCAAGGGCTCTCGCCTCAAAAATAGCTATAGCAGCACGAATAGACCTGTATCACCCCTCACATGTGGAAGAAGATCTAATGCCACGCCTCACTAAGAGGATTGAGGCCATCCAAAAAATGCCTCAAAGGCAAATTACTAGAAGTGAATCAGAAGATAGGTTTAGTATCGGCCAAAGAAACCAGAATTATTTTAGAAAAAGAACGAATGAGAATAGGTCTAAAAGGAAGGGTGAACATAGGAGAATTGTAAAGAGACATGGCAGACGAAAGCGCTAATATTCTAATTTTTGATGATCATAAGCGTTTGGCAACTTTAAACCTGGATCAAGGAAAATCAGTATATGGAGAGAAGTTGCTAATGGTACATGGATCTGAATTTAGATTGTGGGATCCATTTAGGAGCAAATTGGCAGCCGCATTAACTAGAGGTCTTGAATTTGAGCTTTTGCCCAATACTCGAGTGCTGTACCTTGGCGCATCAACTGGCACGACGGTCAGTCATATTTCTGACATTGTCGGAGCTGAACGGAAGGATATTTGCTGTAGAATCATCTTCAAGAGTTGGCAGAGAACTAATCAATAATGTGTCATCAAGAAGGAAAAATGTTATACCGATTATAAGTGATGCGAGAAAACCCAGGGGTTATTTTTCAATATATGACACAATTGATTTGGTATATTGTGATATTGCTCAACCGGATCAAACAGCAATAGCTATGGAGAATTGTAATGTTTATCTCAAACGGGGAGGTACTTTGCTATTAGTTATTAAGGCAAGAAGCATTGATGTGACCATGGACCCAAAAAAAGTTGTCAAGAGAGAAGTTAAAAAATTAGAGGACAATTGCTTTACAATTTTGCAAGTAGTAAACCTAGATCCATTCGATAAAGATCATGCATTCGTACATGCAATTTTTAATTCGACGCAATCTAGCTATACCTGACAATCTCTACCAAGTAACGTTTTCATCGGTTTCCAGGACTCTCTGATAAAGTGCCGAGGGGTATTGTTTTTTTCAATCCATTCTCTTACAAACCTTTTTGTCTTTTTATCTGATGGATAACCACTGCCCATTTCTCCATATTCTTGTCGAATTCTCAACATTTCATAGTCCCTTGTAACCTTCGCTACAATCGATGCTCCTGCAACTGCGATACTCGCGTCTTCAGCATGATGTAAGGATATAATCCTCCTGGGCCTATTGACACAAACAAATTCAGATACCGACTTACGGAACCTTATTGGGTTAACATCACAGGAATCAATGAAAACTGTATCGGGAAAGATGTTTTCTATTACGACTGCCATAGCTTGAGCTTCGAGCACGTTAAGGCTGCCTATTTATTACTCCATCATCCACATCAGTTGGAGTTAATTTACAAATGCATATGCATTCAACTTGATCTACCAATTTTGGTATTAACGATCGACGTTGTTTGGGCGAAAGCATTTTGGAGTCTTTAATGCCAATTTTGACAAGTTCATGCAGGCGAGACGATTTAATACTTATTCCTGCCACAATAAGCGGCCCCACGAGTGCTCCTCGTCCGGCTTCATCCACCCCTCCAATGAGTCGGTCTATTGCCTCGCCTTCTAAGTTCTTAATTCCTACATTAGATTGCAAATTGAAAGTCCAATCTTGAGTTATTTCTGATTCGGAATGATAACCTTAGTAATGGGTTGGGATTAGAAACATCGATGTCGTCATGTGGCATTTCCGAACTGCTTGAGGGAGAGACGCGATTGCTTGTCCCGAACAAGTCACTAACAGAAAAAATCCCTCCTAAAGTTCCGGCGTTTTTCAACCCTGTTGCTAAACGAAATAGAGATATATCAATACTTGTTTACAGTGCTTTCGCTGAACATCGTTCGGTTAAGGCACTGTCATTCGCCGACAGTCTTTGCGGTGTTGGTTCAAGAGGACTTCGAGTTGGCGTCGAGCTTCCAATTGCACAAGAGATATGGATGAATGATATCAATCCCCTTGCCTTGAAACTGGCGAAGGAATCAGCACAATTGAATTCAATAAGCGATAAATGTCATTTCCATACCGGCGAGGCATGCGGTTTTCTACTCTCACATCAGCAAGGTCAAAATAGGAAACGCTATGACATAATAGATTTAGATCCTTTTGGGAGCCCGTCTCCATATATCGATTGTGTTCTTAGAGCGGTCAATAACGGCGGGTTATTGTCGGTTACAGCTACCGATACAGCAGTTTTATGCGGGGTTTATCCTCATGTTTGTTATCGTAAATACTTGGGATTTCCAATTAATAATGAGTATGCCAATGAAACTGGAATTAGGCTTCTTATCTCTCTTATAGCATTGACAGCCGCTCGATTTGATCTGGCAGTTTTTCCCATATTTACTCACACAAATTTGCATTTTATGAGGACGTATTTAAAAATAAAAGTCAGCAATAATGAAGCAAACCATATCCATACCAAAATCGGGAACATTCTGCATTGTTTCAATTGTGGTCATCGAATGCACGTAGCATTTGGTGATTGCTCTAAATTTTGCAGCTTATGTTCTTCAAAATGTAGCATAGGGGGACCATTATGGAAAGGTCCTATTAATGATCTGGCGTTTCTAAAGTTGATGCTTAACCTGGTTCCCCGTTTGAGCACTTTTCAACAATCACAAAATTTACAAAAATCCATCATAAAGCAGCTAGAAACGGCTACAATGGGGATCAATGAACCGTATTATTACCTTGTAGATGCTATTGCCTCCAGACTGAAAATAAGTCCTCCACCCATTTCTGAGGTAATTAAATCCATTCACGATTCAGGATTTAGTGTTTCTCGAGCAGCATTAAATCCTAGAGGTATTAAGACCATCGCTTCGATCACCGAAATAATGGATGCGCTTAAGAAACGTAATTGATCCCCTTGCTTACTATAGTATTAATAATTAGTCGAATGGCTGTGTCAATGCAATGAAAGTCTGGAAGAGATTAATTTAATAACACGATTACTTGATAGTAAAGAAATATTGTTTTTCCCTCATGTTTTATTGTTTAAATTAAATGATAAAATATGAAACGTCATTATTTAAGATTCGTGTGGTCGAGCTATAGCTTGGAAGATATAGTAAAGTCAATAGCGGTAGAAGTTGGATGAGTTATTCGAAGCGCTTTATTATCTTCAATCACTCGGGCAACGGTTAGTGAATATGACGAAACTACAACTTCGAAACATTACGAAAATGTTTAACACCAGTGATTCTTCTAAATCTTCTGTCACAGCGGTAGAAAATGTCACGCTTCATATAGAGGAGGGAGAATTCGTTTGTTTTGTAGGACCTTCAGGATGTGGGAAGTCTACTCTTCTGAATATTTTGGCTGGTCTTGACAAACCGACTGAAGGCGAGATAATATTGAATGGCCACCCTATTAACGGAACCGGACCGGACAGAATCATGGTATTTCAGGAGAATGCACTATTCCCTTGGCTGAAGGTAATTGACAATGTTGAATTTGGGTTGAAGCTCGCAGGATTGAACAAAACAAAGAGAAGGGAAATTGCCATGCACTATCTTGATACGATGCAGCTGACGAGATTCGCAGATTCATATATTTACCAACTGTCAGGAGGAATGAAGCAGCGAGTTTCATTGGCTAGAGCACTTGTCATGGACCCTGAAATACTGTTGATGGATGAGCCATTCGCAGCTCTGGATTCTCAAACTCGAGATCTATTACTAGTTGAGCTTCAATTAATCTGGGCTAAGACAAGGAAGACGATAATTTTTGTTACGCATAACATATTGGAGTCTGTCTGCCTTGGAGATAGAGTTGTAGTATTTACAAATCGTCCTGGTCGAGTTAAGCGTCAAATAGTAATTGATTATAGGCGTCCGAGGCTTAGTGAAGACGATGGCCTACAACCGTTCTACAGAAATGTTTTAGATCAGTTAAAGACTGAGGTACACGGAACGCATAATGACTAAGTCATAGAATATTCTCATTGAGACTTTTCAGCAGCTTCACACCATCATCAAAGCTGTTTGGAGATGACATTATTACTTTTTCGGACATTTTGGCAGCTTCTGCAATGAACTGCACAGGATCCTTCACATATTCAGACCAATCTAGTCCAATCTTTGAAGCAGATGATCTGTTCTTATCTGAAGGACACATGATACATGGAATAACATGTATTCCATGAGGTTTTGTTAGATCAATTATCTGCCCGAGATCAGTTAATGAAGATATTGATTGGGTAACAAGCCCGTAAGGCTTAATATTGAGCTTGGTCTCCAGGGAGCCGGTCCTAATAATCTTGCTCGGGAACGATAAATATAATTTGATGTAATCATTAATACCATAGAATGAAACGATCTTAAGAATCTCCGTTGCAGTGGGTTTGGAGAAACTAGGACCTGAAAAAGGGGCGTCACCTTTTAATATTAAAATACTTTCAATCTTATTTCTTATTGCTTCGCTCAAGAACTGCAAGACTGCTATTAGATTGCGATCAGAAATTCGAAGGCTGCAGCTTAAATCAAGTTTAATTCCTGCATTTTTCAATATTGATGCCGCTGCTACACTTGAAACCCTTGGTATTCCTAATACGCTATCAGTAATATGCAAACCGCGAACTAGAGGAGCTAATATAGATGCTCTACTAACAAACATAGTCATTCGGGTCTCCAAATCAGTTATGCTAAAGGAATCCTCGGTCAGCAATTTTGGAGGGTTTAGCTCATAGAGTAACTTTGAGGAGATTGACATAGGCCAAGTTCTTGTTAAATGATCACGGAGTTTGGACGCAAATTAATGATATTCGAGTACTTTGGAATATGTTCAAGATAGAATGTTCTTCGTGGTAGTCCTATTTGTAAATAAAAATATGAGAGTAATTTTATCGATGACATTTCCAATTGAATTTCTAGTTGATAAATTTAAGTGTATATTTCCCTTAATTAATGATATGCTAAGTTTCATTCAAATTCGTGAAATTCTTAAAAATACTTTGAATCGTGATTGCCTGTCTATAAGGCATGTAAATTCCATAAAAAATAATAAAATTGCAGCAGTGTTAGTAATTATTCACTGTGATGAGAATATACCAAGTATACTGCTTACAAAAAGAAGTGGTAAACTAATTAATCACCCTAGTCAAATCGCTTTTCCTGGTGGAAATTTTTGTCCGAATGATTTAACTCCATTAGGCACTGCACTAAGAGAGACTAATGAAGAGATTGGAATTAGCATCTCCCGTGATTACATAATAGGATCATTAAAGGTAGTACAAACGACAACCTCAAATTATTATATTTATCCTTTTGTTGCCATGCCTGAGAAATTATCTAAAGCTCATCCCAACGAGGAGGTCCAAAAGATCTTTAGCATTCCCATAGATGCATTAAACTATTTAATTGATAATATGAGAATAAATAAGAGTTACTTAGAGGGGCACAACCCTAGATTTAAGTGGCAAGACTATTTAATATGGGGAGCTGACTGCGAAAATATTAAAGCAGGTATTGATATATCTCCGGTGAATTTTTTGGGCGTTGGGTGTCCTGCTGATCCGGGATGAAAAAATATTTGCATTTGAATTTTACCATATATAGGTGGAACTACATTAATATGCGTGGATATCAGACTTGTGTTTTCTCAATTCCTTAAATGTACTAAATTTTGAAATACACTTATCACATTTCCATTGATTGGTCTTTGCCTGTCTATAAAATTGATATGTTTGATTCCCACTTTCATACTTGCCAGTACTGGAATTATAATTTACAGCATTATAATTTATTCTATATTTTATTCTTGAAAAATTTACTTTCAATTAACGGAATTGTTATTGGCCCAATATATTAAAGAGTTAAGTTAAGAATCTGTATGAGCTTTGATAATAGATTTTTACAATTATATATCAAAGGTCGATGTAATATATTCACACCCTATATTGCGAAAACTAATATTTTATCTAGGAATTAGTATTTAAGGTGACATTCGAGAGCCTGCACGATTATGTAAATGCGCTTGACGATATCGGGGAATTAAGAAAAATAAAAACACCGGTAAGCGCAGATCTTGAAGTGGCAGAGATACTTAGAAGACTTATGTACAAGTCTAATCAACCAGCCGTACTTTTTGAGAACGTAGAGGGTCATAAATACCCTATTCTTGGTAACGCATTTGGTTCCATGGACAGATTAAAACTGGCCCTTAACCTAGACGATTTCACTGAAATAGGAGAACGAATTGCTATGATGTCTAAGATGAGGGTTCCCTCAAGTATTTTCGGTAAGCTTAAGATGTTACCCAAACTAACTGAAATAGCTGATTATGGTCCAAAACAAGTTGAAAGTGGACCAGTTAATGAAGTCATTTTAACAGAAAATGAAGCTTCACTAGCTTTACTCCCCATTACCAAGTCGTTTCCTTTAGATGCTGGCAGATTTATAACTTTCGGTATAACCGTTACCAAGAATCCCGAGACTGCAATCCAGAATCTCGGCATTTACAGATTACAGGTGTTAGGAAATAAAAAGGCAATTATGCATTGGCAGGTTCATAAGAGAGGGGCCTTACACTATCAGTTAAACAAGGATGAGAATAAGAGAACCGAAGTCGCCATAGTTATAGGTGCTGACCCGGCAACTATTTTTAGCGCCATTGCTCCTGTTCCTGAAGGAATGGACAAGTATTTCTTTGCAGGAATTACAAGAAAAAAAGGAGTCAAATTGGTAAAATGTAAGACAGTTGATATTCAAGTCCCTGCGACCTCGGAAATTGTTTTAGAAGGATACGTAGATCCAAACGAAATTAATATTGAAGGTCCATTTGGTGATCATACTGGATATTACACTCCTCCCGAACCATATCCAACATTTACATTAACTGGAATGATGATGAGGCATGATCCTATTTTTTTGACCACCGTAGTAGGTAAACCTATCCTAGAGGATGCTTATATCGGGAAGGTTATAGAACGCTCTTTCTTACCATTGATTAGAATGTTTCATCCAGAGGTTACAGATTTTTCCATGCCTCCAGCAGGATGGTTTCAAGGTCTCGCAATAATCGCTATCAGAAAAAGATATCCTGGTCAGGCTAAAAAGGTGATGATGGGATTGTGGGGAATGGGTCAGTTATCTCTGACTAAAATAATTGTAGTTGTCGATGATGATGTTAACATTCACAATATGAATGAAGTGATATGGGCTGTGACCACTAGGTCCGATCCGAAAAGAGATGTTACCCTAATCGAAAACACTCCAACAGATACATTAGATCCAGCATCCCCACTGATTAATCTTGGATCTAAAATGGGAATAGACGCAACTAAGAAAACTTTGGAGGAAGGTTATATGAGACCCATACAGCATGAAGTGTTACCCGATGAGGAAACTATAGAAAAAGTAAGTGGACGATGGCAAGAATATGGTCTTAATGGTTGATATCCATATTATTTAGCAAATTGTTAAAATGTCCTCGCATTTGGATCCTTAAACTTGATTAGAAAATCCCATTGCACTCACCATTCTTGTCTGCTCTCTGTCTTTCAGTGAAGTTAATATCTACTTTGTATGAATAGACATTACAATGCGCCTGAGTCATTCTGGAAAAGTAAAGGATATTTACGAAGTTGATTCTAAGAATCTTCTTTTCCACTTTACAGATAGAGTATCAGCCTTTGATGTTCCTATGATTACACCTATCGCAGGAAAGGGTGAGATATTGTGCAAGTTCGCGGAGTTCTGGTTTAGAGTCTTAAACGTTAAAAATCACATGATTAGAATCGAAGCCAGTGACAAGATGTTGGTAAGAAAGTTGACAATGATCCCTATAGAATGTATAGTGAGGGGTTATCTCTACGGGAGTTTATTCGAGCGAACAAAACGTGGTGATTTCAATTTGGGGATAGAGGCTGAAAACTGCATAATGGCTTCCAAACTCAAGCGACCATTTTTTGATCCTACAACGAAAAATAATATTCACGATCGCCCAATTTCTGAAACTGAAATCCTCGATACAAGAATACTAGACACAGATGAACTCAATCAAATCAAAGCTACTTCATTGACAATCTATGATCGAATGTCGAAGCTCAGCTGATAGAGCTGATTTCATTATTGCTGATGCAAAATTCGAATTTGGAAGGGACCCTTCTACAGGCGAAATAATTCTCGCCGATTCAATTGGACCGGATGAATTCCGAATATGGCCAAAGTCGCTTTATGCGCCTGGTAAATTGCAAGATAGTTATGACAAGCAATACCTTAGGGATTGGCTAATTAAAATTGGATTCAAGAAGAAGGTGGACGACAGTGAAGGTGATATCAAACCTTCTCCTCCTCCCCTTCCACAAGGTGTCGTCGACGAGCTATTGAATAGATACACCTACGTTTATGAGAAAATTTGTTCTTCAGAAGGATTAACCTTGTCATAGAGATGTCCGATTGAACTCAACTTATTCAACAATAATTCTCATTAGACCTTCAGTACTTGAGTTTTGAAGTAAGTGTACCATACCGTGAGGTATGTCCTCACATGACATGTTACTCTGTATTATCAATGTACGAGCGTCAATATAATTCGATTTTCTTATGACTATGTCATGTGGGTGGGAAAGTAGTAAATTAGTGCTTGTCTTGCCGACAATTTCTATAACATAGGGTTCAACTACTAGTTGTATTCTTATGAAGTCGTCTTTACAGAGATTTTTCTTGATGCTGGATGCAGTTGGGAACAGCCCTTTGATGCACACACTCCTAGAATGCAATCTCCCTTCAGTGTTAAATTGGGCTGAGTTGTTATTTCCAAAGTGGTTTTGTGCAGACATCTGACATTCGGATGCCCTCTGAAGGTCACTTCTTCTTGCATTATTTTTCGATAGTATTAAAATAGCGAATTTAAGCTTTGACAAGGTAAACTTAAATTAACGACTGTAAAAAAGTCAAACTGAATTGTTACCAGCAGCAGCCGGTTATGATAGAGCTATTACAGTATTTTCACCTGATGGTAGGTTATATCAAGTTGAATATGCTATTGAAACTGTAAGGAGGGGAACCTTGGCGATTGGAATCAGATGTAAAGACGGTGTTGTATTGGCTGTCGAAGAGAAATCTCGAAAATTGCAGCTATCAGATGTGACTCAGAAAATCTTTCAGGTAGATGATCACATAGGTGTTGCTGCGGCTGGGTATATTCCAGACGCGAGGACACAAGTAGACCATGCGAGATTCTTTGCTCAAAGTAATAGACTCATTTACGATGAGCCGGTAGATGTTGAAGGTGTTGCCAAAAATTTGGCAGATATGGCTCAGCAATATACACAATATGCTGGAGTGAGGCCGTTTGGCGTTGCATTAATTTTGGCCGGCGTCGATAAGAGTGGCTCCTCATTGTTTCTTACTGATCCAAGTGGCACATATATCGGGTATAATGCTATTGCAATTGGAGCTGGTAGCGACCAGGTGAACGAATTTCTTGAGAAAAATTACCGTTCTGACACGGACATTAAGGAAGCAGCTGTTCTCGCTATAGAATCAATTTATTTGGTCAGCGAAGACAAAACAGGCATAAGACATATAAAAATGGCTACAATTGATTTCCGGACGAAAAGTATGAGGAAAATAGAGGAGCAAGAGATTGAAAAGTATTCCGTAAGTAGTAAGGAAAATGCAAGCAAACGGGCAAATTCGTCAGAACAGTAAATTTACAACATTTAACTATGCTAACATTTCGTTTGGATAATCTTCAATCTAATCGGTCAAATAGCCGACAACATTCATTTGATGACAGTTATGCAACTAAATATTAGAACAGTAGATTTTCTTGGACGATATGAAGCCTAGGCATAATTGGTCGAATTTATCAGATGCAAACCTGCCAATGCGTATTTATTTAAATATTAATTACGAGTGACAAATCAAGTGACAGACTCAAACAGGACAACTGGCCCCACCACTTAGGGTTTCTGAATGGGTACAAGGAGGCCCTTTAAGTATTAGTGATCTCACAGGGAAGGTAATTGTTATTGAAGTATTTCAAGTCAACTGTCCTGGCTGCTTTCTGTACGCGATACCTGAAGCTATTGAGATAGCGAAAACATTTAGCGATAATGGCGTAGCAGTACTCGGTTTGGCTACTGCATTTGAAGATTTTGAATTGAATACAGTCGAGAACTTGAGATTGCTTTTAACAAAGCGGGAACCAATCGGGGAGACTCTACATGCGTTAAGAAATCAAGGTCAACTTGACGATAAAATGAAGATTCCTTACAATATACCTTTTCCAGTTGCAATGGATAAACTGATTAAGGAAGAACTTCCTGTTGGAGAAGAGAGAATGTTGAAATTTGCGAGATCAAATATACCTGATTTTGACATATATCATCAAAAGGATAAATCTGAAATATTGAAACGCATTAAACAGTACCTTGAATCTAAAGCATATACTCCTATGACATTTGAAGAGTATGGACTAAAAGGGACTCCCTCCACGATTTATATTGATAGAAAAGGTAATTTGCAAGGTATAACCTTTGGTTCCCAAGGCTCGATGAAATACGAGGTAGAACAGTTACTTGGCTTATAACACGACTTAAAGACAATAGTCCCAATAACAAGAAATTGCAATATTAATGATCGAATAGTGGTATAAGGGACTAGTATTTGACGAGTATTTCCATCGGCATACCAGATTCATTCCTGATAGAGTCTCAGTCATTATTGGACAAGAGTATTAAGACTGCCCAACTTGCTCGCGCTTGTTCTATTTTTAGAGTAAAAAATATTTTCATTTATAAAGATAAGTCTTCAAAATGTGATCCACAAGATGCAAAGATAATGAAGATGATACTTGAATATTTAGATACTCCTCCATATTTAAGGAAGAAATTATTTCCGCAAGTTTGGATACTAAAGTTCGCAGGAATGCTACCCCCAATTAAATCACCGCACCATAAGACTAAGATTTCAATTCGTCATCTGAAACTGGGAGACGTAAGGGTAGGTGCCGTGTTTAAGAAGGATGGTAATACATACGTCGATGTAGGCTTGGATGCCCCAGTTCGATTGAACGAAATGAAACCTGCTGGTGAGAAGATTTTGGTCAAAGTTAATTCGAAGCAGCATCTGGTCAGTGGATCTGAAATAAGCCCAGATATATTGAATGGCTATTGGGGTTATTCAGTATCATTCTTCGGGTCTCTTGGGGAACTTCTTAGCACTCGCCGATCAGATGAATTAATTCTAACGTCAATAAATGGAAGACAGATTTCAAAAAACGATTTGCTCGAAAGTCTAAAAAATAAAATTGGATCAATGGAAGATCTTTTAGTTGTGTTTGGCAGTCCTAGAAATGGACTTGGAAAGATTATACGCTCAGAAGGAGGGAATGATTCAGAATATCCCTTCATTATTAACATGTTTCCAGATCAAGGAACTCATACTATACGCGTAGAAGAAGCAATTCTCGGCTCGTTAGCGATATTAAACAATTATATCAAATTGTGGTGCAACCATAGAATTAGAGGTCATGAATGCGTTTGGTTGGGAGAACAAGTAATTCGTCCTCTTATGATTAGTTATAAATTTATTAAAGGGTGGAGTAAAGTTTTGCTCCAAGCATGGGGCATCGCAAATATAGTGCACCGAGGAGAGGAAGTATGGCGTTCTATCCAAGGTCACGAGCAGGTTCACTGGAATCAAGAGTTAGAAACTGGCCAGAGTTGGTTTCAGAACGACCAAGCTTATCAGGATTCGCTGGATTTAAAGTTGCGAATTTGAACGTGATGACAGTAGATGACAGGGAAAAAACTCCTAATTTTGGGAAGAATCTACTTAACCGATCTACATTAATCGCAACGCCCCCAATCAGGGTTATTGGTATAAGGGGTTACAAAGATAGTGTAATTGGCAAAAAGGCAGTATTCGATTTTTTTACTAAAGAAACGGACAAGGACTCGAAGCGAAAGGCTCCATTGGCTAACAAGAATCTAAGCATCGAATCTATTGATTCCTTGGTGGATAAAGTAAGCGACATACACGCGGTAGTTTCAGTTCAGCCTGCCAAGGCATTCCTTCCTCAAAAGAAACCCTTCGTCTGGGAAATGCCCATTTCTGCCAAGGATACTAGATCTAAACTCGAATTTGCAAAAGAGAATCTCGGCAAAGAATTTACAGTTAAAGATGTCTTTCGAGCTGGGCAGTTTATAGACGTATCTGCAATCACGAGGGGAAAAGGAGTAGAAGGACCAATTACGAGGTTTGGGGTAAAGAGGAAGCAGCACAAATCTAGAAAAAGTGTAAGGGCTCTCGGAACTCTAGGTCCAATCTCACCTGCAGTTGTCATGTATACTGTCCCCAGACAAGGACAGCGAGGATTCCATCAGAGAACTGAATATAATAAGAGAATCTTGTTGATATCGGACAATAATAGAGACCAAAATATTAATCCTAAAGGCGGATTCAACCATTTTGGCCGTGTTACTGGAGACTTTGTTATACTTAGAGGGTCAGTGCCAGGCGTACCAAAGAGATTTGTGAAGATGAGAATGGCAATAAGAAAAATGCAGAAGAAGATCCTTGAGCCAAAAGTTATCGAGGTAGTAGTGAATAAATGATCACAAAATTACTTGATTTGAAGGGAGTTGAAATTCGAGACCTAACATTGCCTACGATTTTCGATACCCCATTCAGGCCTGATCTCATAAGAAGAGTCTATACTAATCTTTCTTCTTCAAGGTATCAACTTCAGGGAAGGTATTCAGCCTGCTGGAGAAATCGTAAGTGCTGAATCCCGAAATACAGGACTTGGCATTGCACGAATAGCTCGTGCTAAAGGAGAAGGCTTTCCGAGAGCAGGGCAGGCGGCAGGGGTAGCTGGAGTACGACATGGCAGAGTTGCGCATCCTCCTGTATCCGGGAAGGTTATTGGAAAGAAGATTAATAAGAAGGAGAAAATTCTTGGCCTATGTTCTGCCATTGCGGCTACTGCACGAAGAGAAATAATCGAGGGTAGAGGTCATAAGTTAGGCAAACTTAGTATGTTTCCATTAGTACTTGCTAATGAAATCGAAAATATTCAAAAGACATCAGAACTCGAAAAAATATTGTTCTCATTAAATTTAGAAGAAGACTTATTGAGGGCTAGAACAATCAACCGCGTTCCTTCAGGTAAGAGCAGGATGCGTCGGAAGGAGTAAACGATCTGCTTTGAGTGCATTATTGGTGGTAAGCAAAGGATCTCCAATCCTAAAGATGGGTCATTCTTTGCCTGGGGTGCATGTGAAACCAATAGAGGGATTGAGTGTTTTAGACCTTGCACCTGGAGCAAATCCGGTTCGCTTGACGATTTACTCTGAAAGGGCAATCGAAGAACTGCGAAGTAAAGTTAGTCGTCACCATAAAATTATGGAGGTATTGAAAGGAGTTTGAAGGACAAGCGAGAAAACAATCAATTTGATCTGTCTGCGGTTATTAAACACCCATATATTACTGAAAAAACTTTTAACATGATTGAAAGGGAAAACAAGTTGACATTTATTGTCAGGGACGATTCGAAAAAGGATGACATAAGGGAGGCAATGGAGACATTGTACGAAACCGAAGCTGACAAGATTCATGTGTCTCGTGGGCTTCATGGTAAAAAAGCAATTATAACATTTAAGAAACCTGGAGGCTGCACGAGATCTTGCCACTCGATTGGGTCTCGTCTAACATATGAAAAAAATGGAACCGGTAGGTTAGCAAAATGCATGGAGTAGATAAACTTAATAGTAGTAGCAAAGTGTGAGGAAGTTATTTGGTAAGGGAGTTCAAATTTAAGGGTTATTCCGTTGAAAAGATGAAAACTATGTCCATAGAGTCACTTTTGCCTTTAATGAATTCGCGTCAAAGGCGATCACTTGATAAAAGAGTTGGGAAGTACATGAATGATGAAAAGAGAAAATTACGGGAAGATATGAAATTGGCTCGTGAAGGGAAATTGAAGAACTCGATAAAGACTCACGTTAGAGATATGATAATTCTTCCAGATATGATTGATCTTACAATTAATGTGCATAATGGAAAAGATTTCACGCCCGTAAATATAAAGCCAGAGATGATTGGACATTACTTAGGAGAATATTCAATAACAAATAAGAGAGTTCAGCACGGTGCTCCCGGCGTAGGAGCTTCTCGTTCCAGTCTCTATGTTCCCTTGAAGTGAGATTACTATGCCAAACTACTCCTATGCTTTCCAAAATTTTGACAAGTCTAGACATGTTCGAGCGTCAATAAGAGAAAGTGACATATCCCATAAGCATGCAAGGGAAATAGCCCTTGCAGTAAAGGGCTTGACCGTAGAAAAAGCTCGAAATTTTTTAGAAGAGGTAGTAGACCATAAGATTGCGGTCCCTTTCAGAAGGTATAACAACGAAGTGGCTCATAGGTCTAATATTCGGGATGGCTTTTCCGCTGGTAGATTTCCAAAAAAAGCTTCGAATGAATTCTTGAGACTCTTGGACAATCTAGAATCAAACGCAGAATATAAGGGGATGGATCTCGACAGGTTGGCAATAGTTTCTTGCGTAATACACAAAGGAACAAAAGCTGGAACGATTTACCCCCAGGGCAATGGGCCGACTCTAGTCCTAAGATTGACACTTTAGTCCACATAGAGATTGTGGCTAAAGAAGGACAAACGTCGGAGTAACAAGGGAATTTGCAATTGAATAAGAGGAGGTCTGGATAATTAGAATGAGTGCAATAAAGAATGTTATGAAAAACAATTATAGAATGATGGAATTAGATGAATATCTTAATGCGACCTTGAAGGACGCAGGTTACGGTGGATCTGAAATCCAGAAAACCCCAATTGGAACTAAAATTACTTTGTTTGTAACTAGACCTGGACTTGCTATAGGAAGAAAGGGATCGGGCATAAAGGATTTGACTCTAAGGCTGGAACAGCAATTTGGATTAAGCAATCCTCAAGTATCGGTGATGGAGGTAACAAAACCAGAGCTAAATCCAAAAATTATGGCTAATAGAATAGCACAGCTGATAGAGAGAGGAACCGCATTTAGACGAGCAGCACTGTGGACAATTAATACGATAATGGAAGCTGGCGCTCTTGGAGTCGAAGTTGCTATTGCAGGAAAACTTAGGAGCGAACGTGCCCATTTTGAGAAACACACTAATGGTGTCATTCCAAAAAGCGGCGATATTGCTGAAAAGGTCGTTAAGGTGAGTAATTCAGAGGTGCTAACTAAGATGGGTTTGATGGGCATAAGATTAAAAATCGCGATGAAAGAAGACTTGCCTATGGATTTTCAACTAATAGAAGAAGAACTGGTTGAAAATAAATCTCTCACAAAATCAGATGGGCAAGACAACTCTGGTATGAATGAAGCGATTTCTAAGGCAAATCAAAATCCCTCTACCGGACCATCGATTGATGGTGTAGAATCTTCGCCTTCTACTATACCTGTTGCAGTCGAAAATAAAAATGAGACAGATAGGAAGATTTCCTCAGAAAAGGTGACCTCTCCTTCAGCAGAGGAAAGAACCCCGGAGGCTTCATGAATTACTTATGGCCAGGATGAAACTCAAAACTTTAAGGGAATTCAATGATGATGATCTAAAGTCCAAACTTGTAGAGCTGAAAGGTGACCTTTCTAAATTAAAATCTGAAAGTGCAAAAGGAACACTTAAGAAGGAAACAGGCAAGATTAAATGGATTAGAAGAGACATAGCACGCATACAAACCATAATGAATGAAAAAAAGATACAATGAAATGAATTATGACCGGTATTTGAATCAAATTGCTATAGTAGTGATGCTCGTTGGTAAGAGAAAGATATAGGCAATTATGATAACAAAACAGAATTTAGTTAATCATGAATTTACGGGTATGGATGTCTTTGTTGAATCCGGGTCAATACATGATCGAATGACTCATCGCGGTAAGATATTATTGGAGACTAAGAATTCGTTTGTTATTGGACAAAGGGAGAAAATTAAGATTTTTCCCAAGAGCTCAATAAGGTCTCTTAGAGTGGAGGTTGAAGATGGCGTTTGCTTTATAAAGGGCTCTACCTTGTTAGGAAACGCAGAAGATCGTGTGTTTAAATGATGGATTGATTTGTAATGACAAGAAATATTGGAATAACAGTTGCGCCACCGAAGAAGATTTGTGATGAGGAATTATGTCCCTTTCACGGAACTCTTCCAGTGAGGGGCAAATTGCTTACCGGGACTGCAGTTAGTTGCAAGGCAAATAAAATGATAGTCGTTTCACGCGAGTTTCCTAGACCAATCAGAAAATACAAAAGGTATGAGAGAAGCAGTTCCAAAGTTCATGCTTTTTCTCCTACTTGTATTGATGTTCAAGATGGTGATGAAGTCAAAATTGCCGAGTGTAGACCTATATCCAAAACTATTTCTTTTGTAATTGTTGAGGTGACTGGTAGAAGTGGCATCTAAAAGCAGAGCTGTTTCCTCCAAGGGTGTTGAGGAATTCAGGCCTTACATAACACGAGCGTTACCAACAACTGCAACTCTCATTTGTGCTGACAATACCGGTGCCAAAATACTGAAAATTGCACAAGTAACTAGATATAAGGGAAGACATTCGAGGCAGCCTGCTGCTCGCAGTTGGTGATTTTGTCACGGTAACAGTTAAGAAGGGAGCCTCTGAGCTCCGTAAGCAGTTATTTGGAGCAGTTATTGTTAGGCAGAAGTATCCAATAAGGAGATTGAATGGATCGCGCATAAGTTTTGAAGATAATGCTGCGGTCCTTGTTACGCCAGAAGGTGAGATAAAGGGTACCGACATTAAGGGACCGGTTGCAGCCGAGGCTGCAGAAAAATGGCCTCGAATAGCCAACCTGGCATCATTAATCGTTTGAGGATTGGCGTAGTAAATATGATGATAATGGAGTTGAAAGTGATATAATGTTGAAGTTTGCAAGACGGCTGAGAAACACCTTTGTGAGTTCCAATGTCAGCTACAGGTTTACGGGAGCAATATGGTATGCGAAGTTTGAGACCAATAAAAGGAGATACCATTAAGGTGTTAAGAGGCGAATATTCAGGGATAGAAGGCAAAATCGAAAAAGTAAATACCAAATCAGGGACACTCTCCATTGAAGGTGTTCAGCGTGAAAAGATTCGTGGTGGCAACGTAAAAGTTCCAATTCATGCCTCAAACGTACAGATAGTATCATTAAAGTTGGATGATAAACTCAGGTTGAAGATACCTGATACAAAATCAACAAAGGTAGACAGCCAGATAAATATTAGTGAAATCCCAAAAAAAGCAGATACAGTAGATAAGGATCAAAGTTATAAGAAACAAGACAAGGAACTGAATCCAAACAAAAAGATTAAAAAAAGGACTCTAGACAAGAGGAGGAAGGCATAATCGACTTGGCTAGGAAAGGTGGAGGTACTAAGTTAAAGAGACAACGGGCACCAGCTTTTTGGGACATAAGGAGAAAACAGAAAAGATTTGCCGTTACAATCAGACCCGGCCCTCATGCTAAGACGTCCGCATATCCATTGGCGATAGTTCTACGTGATTTACTAAATTTGGCAGAGAATTTTCGAGAAGTTGAAAAAGTTGTCAGTAGGGGTCTGTTAACGATTGATGGGAAAACAGTACGGGATCCTCATAGGGCGGTAGGTCTAATGGATGTTATAGAGATTGTGCCTTCGAAACTATCGTATCGCCTTGTTCCAACTAGTGGAAAGCAGTTATCTCCAATTCTAATAAATAATGAAGAAAAAAATTTGAAATTGGTTAAGATTACTTCAAAAACAACTCTGTCAGGACGAAGAACTCAATATGGTTTCCATGATGGGAAGACCATGTTGATTGGTGATAATTATAAGATTGGAGATACTTGTTTGATTGAAATACCGGAATTGAAAATAAGGGATCACGTCCCATTAGAAAACGGGTCCTTCGCAATGGTTACAAAGGGTGAGAACTCAGGTTACGCTGGAAAGATAGAAGAGATAAGGAATGGATTATTTTCGTTACCGAGACGAGTATTGATTACTCTAGGAGAAAGAACTGTGGAATTGCCTGTCAGCTTAGTTATGACTATTGGTAAGTCAAATTCAGCATTAATTCAGGTGAGTAAATAAATTATGTCACAATTAACTGATTCTAGTGAGAATGATAAAATGATCAATGGGGCCATCACGTCCTAAAGATAATGATTCCAAGGTTATGAAGCGTATAGGTATAGATAAAGTAGTTGTGAATATCGGAGTCGGCAAATCGGGCGAACCGGTTGAGCGAGCAAAAAGGGCCCTGGAAGAATTGACAGGTGTGAAAGCTGCTGCTCGTGGCGCTAAGGAAAACGTAAGGGATTTTGGCATTCACAAGGGAGAACCAATAGGAGCCATAGTTACTCTGAGAAGGCAAAGAGCAATTGAATTTCTCAAGCGTGTCTTAGAATCTAAGAACAACATGCTTAAACTGTCATCATTAGATCCTTTTGGCAATATTTCATTAGGAATTCATGAGCACATAGATATTCCGGGCACCAAGTATAATCCAGAGATCGGAATTTTCGGTATGGATGTGTGCGTTTCATTGACTCGTCCGGGTTATCGTATTTCAAAGAAAAGGAATCCCAAGAAAATAGGTAAAAATCACAGAATTACGAAGGATGAATCGGCAGAGTTCTTTAAATCAAATTTCGGAGTTGACGTATCTTAATGCCAAAGCCTAGAGAATACAGCGTTACTGGGAGAAAGCAACTTGCACACGGAAAGGGTACGCGATGGTGCAGAAGATGCGGCTGTTATTCTGGTCTTATCCAAGCTTATCATTTGATGTTATGTCGTCAATGTTTCAGAGAAGTTGCGGAAAAGCTGGGGTTTCAAAAATATGAATAATTATCTGAAAGGAGTTATTTGATAAGCGATGCCCGCACTTAATACCTTATCAAATCTTTTCACCACAATTTATAACAACGAGTCTAGGAGGAAGAAAGAATGTATTGTTAGTCCATCTTCTAGATTCGCTAGCGAGATTCTTCGTGCAATGCAGAAGGCAAGGTATATCGGCGAATTCGAGCAGGTAGATGATAACAGACAAGGTAAATTTAGAATTCAGCTACTAGCAAAAATAAACAAATGTGGGATCATTACGCCAAGATTTAGTGTAAAAAGTGGAGAGATACCTCAATTGGGAAAGACAATTTTTACCTGCCTATAACATGGGCGTACTTTTGGTTTCAACTAGTAAGGGTATAATGACTCATCATGAAGCACAGGAACAAGGTTTCGGAGGTGTTTTGGTAGGCTATGTCTACTAATGATAACGGAACGCTGAAGGCGACATTCAGACTTGCAAGTACCAGACGGTGTAACAATCACAGAATTAAACAAGGTTGTGTCGGTAAAGGGAAAACTAGGCGATATCGCTAAGGATTTTGCAAGACTCCCTGCAAATTTATCAGTGGAAGGGGATACTGTTACTGTCAAACCGTATGGTAACCGGAAGAGAGATCTTGCTATTGCAAACACCGCAAAAAGCATCATCCGAAACATGATCAAGGGAGTGCAGAATGGATACGAGTATAAGTTGAAGATAGTTTATGCTCATTTCCCTATAACAGTGAAAGTTAAAGACAATTTAGTTCATGTTGAAAACTTTTTTGGCGAGCGTTCACCAAGGATATCACAAATCCGTGGCGAATCTACTAAAGTGAATGTTCAAGGCGACGAGGTAGTAGTAACTGGACCGAACTTAGAAGAAGTTTCTCAAACGGCAGCCAATATAGAATCGTCAACTAGGATGAAGAACAAGGATCGAAGGGTGTTCCTTGATGGGTTATATATTTATTCTCGCGGAAAATAATTTTCTTATAGTAATTGCTTCTTCACATATTAAGTGGCTTGCGATATCTACACGATAATATATATTTAGTTAATAATATTGCGTGCGGAATATTTCGTATCCAGGATATTCGGATAATTTTTATATAAATTTATCAAACCCCTAGGTATTGAAGGCCGTAATCCTAGCTGGTGGAATGGGAAAGAGACTGAGACCGTTAACTGATGACCGTCCTAAGGCAATGATTGAGATTCAGAAGGTACCCATTATTGAAAGACAGATTAGATGGCTTTCAAGATTGAATGTAAGGGAAGTTGTTGTTTGCGTTGGTCATCTTAAGGAAAGGATTATAACTCATCTGAAGGACGGAAAACAATATGACGTAAGTATAAAGTATATAGCAGAAGAAGAACCGCTTGGCACAGGAGGAGCTTTGAAGAATGCCGAGAATAGCCTAGCAATTAACTCTAAAAATGAAGGTTTCTTTGTAATTAACGGTGATATTCTAACCAATATTAATCCACTCGAGCTTACTGGTGTAGGGACCAATGCAATTGCTCTAGTCAATTTGAGAAGTACGTTCGGAATAGTTGAAACTGATGGTAACGTCGTCTCACAATTTATAGAAAAACCGTCAATTCAGGATAAGTGGATAAATGCTGGGATCTATTACTTTTCACCACATGTTTTTGAATACCTACCCCATGTAGGCAATTTCGAAGTTTTGACTTTGCCTTATTTAGCCAAGGAACGGAAGTTAAAAGCACTGAAATATCCAAAAAACTACTGGCGTTCAATTGATTCACATAAAGATGTCGAAGAAGCCACTGAAGAATTTGACGATAACTTATTAGACTAATTTCCAAATGTCAAATAAGAAGATGAGAATTGGTTACAACCCTAGTAGTCTTTTTTCTACCAAGGAGGTAGTAAGGTTTGCAAGATTGTCAGACGGTGTGTTACAAGCAGATTCTATTTGGATCCCCGAATCATGGGGCAGGGAAGCTTTTACGATGCTTGGAACGATTTCCCAAGTGACAAATAGAATAAAACTTGGAACGTCAGTAGTAAATATTTACGCGAGGTCCCCCGCAACCACTGCGATGGCTGCTTTTACACTTGATGATTTGGCACCAGGACGTATAATTATCGGTCTTGGGGCTGGCACTCCTGCACTGGCTGAAAACTGGCATGGAATAGAATTTCTTCATCCTCTTAGGAGGCTTGAGGAATTCACCGAGTGTTTTAGATGGATACTTACTGGTCAAAAAGTAAATTACGAGGGAGTGTTCTACAATATTAGAGATTTCAGCATAATGTATCGCTCCGTAGGAAAAAATATACCCATATTTTTTGGCGCAGTAAACAAGAGAATGATCAAACTTGCTACAAATATTTCGGATGGTGTCATTCTGTATCTTCGTCCTTTAGAAGAGATTAGAGAAGTAGTCAAAATGATCAAGTCCCTAATTCAGAGATCTGATAGAAATTTTGAAATATGCTGTGTCTTCATTACTGCTATTTCTGATCAGAATCCTGAACTGGCAAGATTGAGGGCATCAAAAACACTAGCATTTTATATATCAGTTGGAGAATATTACAGAAAATTCCTTTCTGACACCGGTTTTAATAAAGAAGTTATGCTTGTAAAAGAGGTCTATGCTAAGGAAGGGCTGGACAAGGCAGCTGATTGTATTCCTGATAAAATGTTACGTTCCCTTACAATTTTTGGCAATACGGAAGACTGCCTAAAATCCCTAAGAGACGATTGTTAGGACAGGTATTTCCCTCCCAATACTACAGGTAAACCCTGTCCGAGATTCTGAGGATTCAATCAAACAATCATTGTTGTTGGCCACACTTGTCTGAAATAGCTATTGTCTCTAGCAAAAGTGGAAAATTTAGGAAAGATCCCCGAACTTCACTACTAGAGATTGCTTGTGAGCCATGTTTGAGTATCTTTAAAGAGTCTCCTCATTTCCGAGACGAGATCAATTGCATCCTTTTTTCAACCACTTCCAATTTGCAATACGGTTCCACTATTCTTTGTGAATACCTGGGTATTGGATCTACAGTTTCACAAACGATTGAAAATCTCTGCAATTCAGGTACTAATGCCATAATTTCAGGCTATTCGTTCATCAAGGCAGGATTATGTGATACGGTTCTCGTTGTAGGTGCCGATCGTAGAGATACTGATGGCAAAAGATTGAAATGGGATATTACTAGAGGGCAATTCCCTTTTCCTGTGCACTGGGCGGCTTTATTTGCTAAAGCCCACATGCGCAAATATCATACTACTGAAGAACAAATGGCAATGGTTGCAGTAAAAAATAGAGAAAAAGCGATGAAAAACCCTAATGCGATTTTTACAAGGAAAATTACAATCCATGATGTCTTGGAGTCAAAAAAGATAGTTGAACCAATTAAAATGTTGGATTGCTCATATGTTTGCGAGGGAGCTGCTGCTGTTCTTATGACAAATGAGGAGAACGTAAAAAAATTTACAGATAATCCGGTATGGATCAAAGGGATTGGTATACATGCAGAATCAGCTAGTTTTGCGCGAACAGGAGAAGACCTGTGTTCAATAAACTCTGCTAAAATTGCAGCTGAAGAAGGCATATCAGATGGCAAATGTAAAGCCAAATGAGATAAATATTGTTGAACTTCACGACGCTTTCACGATTATGGAGATTATGACCTATGAAGATTTATCCCTGGCTAGAAAAGGGGAAGGAGGAAAATTTGTGTTTCAGGACGAAATTTCTATCAATCCGCGTGGTGGACTGTTGGGTTCGGGTCACCCCATTGGTGCTACAGGCGTTGCTCAAGTAGCAGAAGTTGCAGAACAACTTAGTGGAATGGCTGGAAAAAGACAAATCAAAAATTGTGGAGATGTCGGCGTGGTGCACAATTTGGCTGGCAGCAGGGTCTTCGGCAGCGGTACTAGTTTTGAAAAGCTGATTGATCAGGGATTTTTTTTATTATCTTAATAAGGGTGAGCTAAGGATTCCGATTTGTAATAATTGCCAATACAGAATTTGGCCGCCAAAAAGTTTCTGCTCCACATGTTTTTCTAATGACATATCTTTTCGAACGACATGCGAGAAAGGTAAGATTTTAGAATTATCCAGGTCGTATGAAAATGGAATGCTTAATGGCAATGTTTTTGCCTTGATAGAAATGTCTGGAATAAGACTTATAGGGTCGGTGACAGGCTCTCAGGTTTCTAAAGGAAATAGTGTCATCTTACAGCGATGTGGATTGAGAAAGGACAAAGAACCCTTTTATGAGTTTAAGGTGGAAGAAGAACTTTGAATATTTGTCTGGTCAAAGACGTGAATTAGATTTTTTTAACATATTATTTTAGCAGTTATGAATGAATTTGGCTTTATTTCATGACAACACTTTATACCGAGACATGAAAACATTATCTGTTGGCTTACGAAAGATTTGTTGATGATAGACTTTTAACAAGTAGGGATGCTCTAAATAAGATTCACTTAAAAGTAAAACTTTTGGAAATAGACGACATGGCTAGAGATTTTTCACAGCGATTCGGAAATCGAGTCCTTGTTCGAAAAATTCTTTTGACCACGAGAACTATTGAAACTGAAGAAATTCAGGAAAAAGAGTTGGACATAGATGCAATAGAAAAAAGGATTATGAAGGAAAGACTTTTCTCTTCATCGAATAGATGGATTTCGAGGGGTGAAATCAAGAACGGCTATATTGTTGCTTCACGTCATCTGGATTTGCTCGCTGATGCCATCGCTTTGGACATACTAACTTTTTGATCAGATGTGTCCTTCGGATGGCCGAAGATATCATAAAATTATCTTATAGATTAGACGTTTAACGATTTTAAATAAGAATTTGTGAATGATTTATGTATAGAGGCAGGTATACGATTATAGTTTATACATATTGCAAAATTCGAATTATGCAATAAATGCAAGTTGGGTGTACTGGCATTAAGATTGGATAACTTGACATGGATCAAATTCTTCTTGCTAACTTCCGGATTTCTTGAGTATAATTCTTGAATGAATATCAAGGACTTCTCAAAAATTCGATATCCTTGCACGGAATTCATAATTTTGTACACCTGTTCTATGGACAAGATACATGCGGAATCAAGATATAGAGTAATATGAGTAGATGCGCCAATTACTCGTGAAGTAAAAAAGCGCCGCTGATCAGACTCGAACTGATTACCCACTGGTTAACAGCCAGTTAAGCTTCATGCCTTGAGCTATGAATTTGCTCTACCATGCTGAGCTACAGCGGCACAGTATAACAGAATTTAGGATCTAAAATAAATGTTGTGATATCATACAAATTTATATACTAAAGATGTTATTGCAGAATTCGAATTTTGCAATATATTTACAAACTTAATAGTAACGCCGTCCCAATAACCAACCTTAATCACGCCCCATCCCACAAACAATTTGTATCAATATTACAAGATGCAGAAACCATACCACGTCCGAATCTAGTAAACTAATAATCTCACTAAATTATTTATTATCAGATTGGATAACGTAGTGATTGATAAAAGATTCGTATGGCATCCATATACACAAATGAATGATTGGTTTAATATGGATATTAGAGTAGTCAAATCATCGAAGAATTTTTGTTTAGTTGATGAAAGTGGAAACAGAATTCTCGATTCAATTAGTAATATGTGGTGCAACGTATGGGGTCACGAAAAAAAGCAGATAGTCAATGCTATGAAAAAACAACTTGATTTAATCCCACATTCATCTATTTTTGGACTAGCGAGTATCCCGTCGGTTAGACTTGCTCAAAGAATGATAAAGATAACACGCGGTATGAGTAAGGTATTCTTTACGGATAATGGATCAACTGCGGTTGAAGTTTCTCTGAAGATGGCAATTCAATACTGGAGGAATGTGGGGAAACCGCAGAAAAGAAAGATCATATCGCTGAAGCACGGTTATCATGGGGATACGATTGGATGCATGTCTGTCGGATATTTACATCGTTTTTTTTCACCATATAGATCTATTTTACTAAAAGGAATAACATACTTACCTTCTCCAACTATTAGACACCAGAAGTATAGGAAAAACAATAATGAAGAATTGTCTACTCAGGAATGTTTAGAGATTATAGAAAAGACACTTCGGAAAAATTCACGTACCTCTGCAGCATTCATTATGGAAAGCGGTGCACAAGTTGCTGGTGGAGTTAGAATATATCCTTCTGGCTTCCAAAAGGGAATAAGTGAACTTTGTAAAAAATATGAAGTTCTGCTAATCTTAGATGAAATTGCAACAGGTCTAGGCCGTTTAGGCAATATTTGTGAATATGTTTCACAAAAATCAGAACCAGATATAGTTTGTTACGCCAAGTCCCTTACTGCAGGCTATTTCCCCTTGGCGGTAACATTAACGACCCAGCAAATTTTCAATGCATTTCTTGGTAAATATCATGATAATAAGCATTTATTTCATGGCCACACTTTCACTGGTAATGCCCTCGGCTGTGCATGTGCTCTTTCAAATCTAGATTTATATCGACGATTTAACTTGATAGAAAAGATAAAAGAGAATTCCCATTATCTGGTGAAATTGCTAGAGCCCCTAACAGAATTAGATATTGTTTCAGATGTAAGATGCAAGGGTTTACTAGGTGCGGTAGAACTTACAAACAGCAGTACAGGAAGACCAATTACTCAGGTTGGCTGCAAACCTATTAGTCAATTCATAGCAGAAGAATCCCTAAAATTCGGAGTTTATCATAGATCATTGGGAAATTTAATTCCTTTTATTCCTCCTTTAGCAGTTGGGAAAGTAGAATTGGAAAAAATTGTTGATGTTCAGGTGCGGATTATCAATTTTATACGTAAGGGTTTAACAAATTCATGATCCTACAGTTAGTCGCTTTATTTCTTTATATAAGGTAGCCTTAGACATCCCAAGATTTTGGGCTATTACATGCTTAGGGACACCTTGCGAAAGAAATACTATAAGTTCGTCCTTATCGAGCGTCTTCTTGGGTCTACCAATTTTTTTCCCAAATTGCTTTGCCCTTACCATCCCATCCTTAGTACGTTGAATCAAAATCTCCCTTTCCCTTTCGGCTACCCAAGTAAGTATTCCTATCATAAGTTTCCTTATACTTGTATCGGTTGTCTGAAGAAAGGATTCTTTAGGTGAGCACGAAATGAGCGGAGCAAATTGCTCTACGGTCTTAACGGCATCTAAAGTTTCCCAAAAAGTTCTACCAACTCGGGACAGCTCGTATACTATAACTGCATCTACAGTCAAGTTCCTTTACAAAATCCAGCATTTGTTTAAATCCAGGTCTCCTAATAGCTGCTACTTTTCCACTGATTGAAGCATCTTCGAAAAAATCTAGAATTTCGTAATTATTATTGTCGGCCCATTGTCTGATAGCTATTCTTTGGTTTAATACTGTCTGTTCTTCCGTACTGACTCGCAAATAGCCGAAGGCGTATAGCATTCAGTTAGAATTATTGCGATTAATACATAATTGTAGTGTAGTTAAAAAAAATTAACCGCCTAAAAAGGGAGTTGCAATATCTAGACATATTTTATACCACTTGCATTGGTAAAAAAATGGTATTACTATAATAACGGTCCATTAAAGGGTCGTTTTTTGGACGATCCTTTAGGATAAGAACTACGCCGAATTTCGCACAATCGGTAAAACCAAACATTGATCAGATACAGTTAGGTATATGCGGCTAAATCAGCTGAAACTATTGATAGATAAATCACACTCGAAGATGACATATTATAATCTAGCGTTCCTATAGCAAATGGCTTAATGTCAGGGTATCAAAGAATAAGTAGAGGTAAATGGAAATTAGTCCATGCGAGATCTCGACTTTATTCATTCATGTTCAATAAGAGTTATGAATGGCCATAGTATAACTTTTCTTGAAGCCCAAAGACTTATCAAAACAAGAAATATAATTGCCTTAGCCTCTGGAGCTAATGCAATTACAAGAAAGTTTAGTGCAGACAACATTGATGTTGAGATACTGCTCAATGCAAAGTCAGGGAACTGCCCAGAAGATTGTTCATTCTGTTCACAGTCATCATTTTATGGCTCTGCAATTACTAAATATCCTTTATTGACCGACGAAGAAATAATCAAACGTGCGAAGGAGGCACAAAGAACCGGTGCATCAAGTTTCTGTTTGGTATGTGCGTACAGAACACCTCCTGAAAAAGAATTTCAACAGATCTGTGATACAATTATCAAACTAAAGAAGGAGGTTAGCATTGATGTTAATGTTTCATTGGGATTCATGACTCTGGAAAGAGCAAGAAAATTAAAATCTGTCGGAGTAAAACGGTATAATCACAATCTCGAAGCGTCTAGAAGTTTCTTTTCTCAAATCTGTAGAACTCACGATTTTGATGACAGACTGGACACGGCAAGGATAGTTAATACAGCTGGCCTAGAGCTTTGTTGTGGAGGCATTATAGGTATGGGGGAAAGTAAAAATCAGAGACTCGAACTTGCATTTTCGATTGCTAAACTAAATCCAGATGAGGTTCCGATAAATATTTTGATACCACAGGAGGGTACGCCATTGGCATTAACAAAAACAATAACATCTGAGGAAGTAATCAGGACTATTGCTGTGTTCCGTTTCATATTGCCAAAAACTATTTTAAAAATTGCTGGTGGTAGAGAAATGTACTTTAACGATGATGGTAGAATGGCGTTAAATGCTGGTGCAAATGGTATAATTTCTGGAGGTTATCTCACCACTGGGGGTAATGAAATTAGGAGAGACCTAAGAATGATCGAGGAAATTGGAATCCAATCTCAGCTTCGTTGAAAGCGAAATTCGGGCGCTGAAATTTGGGAATATTTATCGAAAGCTACGAAAAGTTCAGAACAACAATGCTTACGTAATTGTAGATGGCAAAAGGGCATTAAATCTCTGTTCAAATGATTACCTTGGTTTATCTTACAATCCTTTAATAATCAGCGAGGTGATGCACTCCATGAAAAACATATCTCCCTGCAGTTCAAGACTAGTAGCTGGAAATAGCGATGATATTGTAGAACTAGAGTTGATGCTAGCTCGGCATAGGAATACAGAATCATCATTAGTTTATCCAACTGGTTATACCGCTGTGTTAGGAGCATTAACTGCGCTTGCGAATAGGGACACAGTTATTTTTAGCGATGAATTAAACCATGCTAGCATTATAGACGGCTGTCGATTAAGCGGGGCAAAGATTTGCATTTTTAAGCATAATGACTCCGCTCAATTGTGTGAAATGATGAATAAAGAGAAAGCCTCTAGAGCAATAGTAGTTACAGAAGGAGTCTTCAGCATTACCGGAGATATTGCAGATCTCTCAGCGATATGTAAGATTTCAAAAGAGCACAGGGCTTTGACAGTCATAGACGATGCCCATGGGGACTTTATTTTCGGAGCTCGAGGAGAAGGTATACCATCGCTTTTGAAAGTCGACGATAAGGTGGATTTACATGTCAGTAGCCTAAGCAAAGGTCTAGGATGTTTCGGCGGTTACGTTGCAACTTCTAATGAAATTAGGGAATTTTTGATTAATAAATCCAGACAGTTTATGTTTACTTCAGCTCTTCCTGCTCATCTCTGTCTTGCATCAATCAAGGCTATAAACCTCGCAAAAAATGGAAATTTACAAAAAAAACTCTTTGCAAACGTGCGAGCTTTCAAGGGATGGCTAAACGAGCGTACAATTGATATCGGCGAATCACAAAGTCAGATTATTCCTATGAGAATGGGCCACGAAAAAGTGGCTTCAAAATTTGCAGATATGACCCTCGCTAACGGGGTTTTCACTTATCCTATGAGGTTTCCTAGTGTAAAAAAAGGCTCATCAATATTGAGACTATCTTTGACATCATCGCATACATTGAAACAGTTGATGAACGTAGTCCGAATTATTGAAAAGGTTAGGAGAAAAGTATTACAAGTTAAGATATTCTTGTTTGCGTATAATAATTAGATCGGGAATTGAATCTGCCCACTTGCATCGATTTATCTTATCAAGGATGAGTCTTCGTTATTAATTATGCCTGAATCTCTAGAGTATATATTTGCACCTAGACCAATGTTAACTCTTGCAATTGTGGGTTCATCAAGTGTCATCTGTTCTATCATAATTCGAATTTAGAAATATATATTTCTGATTGCTGCATTTTTCAATCATGCGTCGTGAAAATGTTCTGAAGGTGAGAGCAACCGAACTTCAGATTAGAGAGATAGAGCGTTATCTTGCTGAATTGAGTATAGAATCGTTGATAGCTGGTCTCAAGTTTGCCTATAAAAGACAGCTTGCTAAGGATAGAGGATCTCTGTTACTGGGAAGAAAAAGTAAAGTGAAAAGGGAAACTAAAATGCTAACTAAGGACCAGGCAAAGTGGAGGCTTGCGAATTGGAAATCTATGATCAGAACATATAGAGAAAAGGGATATAGTTATGCAACCATATGTAGGATAAAGAAGGAAGTCAGACGGACGGCTTGACTTTGGTGTAGTACAGGTCTTGGCTATGACAACGATAGATCATATTATTGGCTAATATAATGTTGCTTCAGGATCTTTCCCATCCAGTTCGATGGCGGGAAGATCAGGAAACTTTTCTTTCATGCTTTGTTCGACTATGGCAGTAGCTTCTTCAATGATCTTTATTGAATCTTCAGTCATCGCCTTACTATTGTTGATCTCTGCAGCAGGTATCTGGGCTGAGTCTGCCAATATGCCACCAAGAAGATCGGAAATTTGTGAAAGCGAATGATCCGCTTCGGGCATCATTGATGTTAAGCCATTTTGAATACCTTTAATGACGGACATTGCAGGGCTCAATGTAACTACGACATCGCCTCAGCTCTGTTATTGTGTTAAGTCGTAAATGGATCTGTTCCAAAGCTAACTTTGCAGAATTAACCATCTTGCTCATCTTACGAATTTGCGCCAATTCTGCAGAAAGAACCTTAGCATATTGTATTTCGTGGTTTTGTACTGCTTGAACTACTCGCTTGAAAATTAATTGATCTTTGCTGTCCATCTTAATTGATATATTGTCCAGCTTGGTAATCTGTAATTGTAGTTTCTTTTGCGCTTCTTCGATCCTTGGCTTTAAAGGGGGTTGAGGCTTTATATTCTCCAAAATCTTTACTCCAACACTCTCTGCCTGAGGCCTAATCCACTTAGTATTAAAAGACATATGTCATCTAACTCCAATGTAATTCAATTTGTCATCATAAAACACTTAATGTAACTCTCCTAACAGAGTCGATGGTAACACCAAAACCTTCGAATTGTAGGAACAGCAACGTCAGTCAATGCTACTTCCACAAATTTCTAACCCTAAACAGGTTGAGTGACTAAGCAATTTTTTTCCTCTGATCCAGAATCCACGGTATCCTAAGCCGATTGAAATCTAAAAGATCTATTATTTTCTTTGGTTTTTTTCAAACATGTTTAGTACCTGCTTGACTGCACCATCCATGTCTTCTTCTAGTACTTCTGGCGAAAGGGCGAACTTCAGCAAATTATTCAACGTGGAAGAGATTTCAGAACTAACTTCGTCGAAACTATCTACATCAGTATAACCTTGTGTATAGAGCCTACGCAGCTTCATTGCATACATTCTTGTCTGTTCATTCATTGCCACTTTGTAAACGCGATTGTTTACCTTAATTTGCTGTACTTCAGGCATTTGCTAGTTCACTATGAATCATGTATAATACCTAAAAAAACGTTTGTAGATCGAGATAGTGGATATAATCATTCTATGATATCACACTATTGCAAGAGTGTATCGAAGTTCAAAATCTGTAAGTCCTACTAGGTTAATCACATTCAATCAATAGTTTTGTATATTCACAGGTCATGGTGGGATTTGGACCCACGCCCTAGGGTTTACAAAACCCTCGCTCTAACCAGGCTGAGCTACATGACCACATTATTTTCGTGTCGAAGAAAATTTTCATTGAGGTAATTAAAACTTTCGTTAACATCATTGCTCAAAAATTTATTTGCCCAAAACTCTATTACTGCGAAGATTTTCTGCAGGCTTGCACTCATTCAAATTATGTGCCCCTGATGGATTAGTGATCCCTCATAAAGGGTTTAAGTTTTCTGAAACACTGGTACGCTTACCCCAAATATTGGAGTTAAATGAAATTCTTCTACTGTCAGACAGATCCATGTTAGCGATCTTGATGATCCTCTTGAGAGGTAACATACAAATCTGGTCATTATATACCGGCTGGTCCCAGCGGTTTATTCAGGTAATTACTTTCTCGTAAGAGATTACAGTAGTAGCCAAAGCATAAATGACGGAAATACAAGCCTTCTATGTGACCAAATATCTCGTTACTATAGTTATAGAGAATAGAGACGAAATAGACGATCCAGAAGGTCAAACGATATATCGGGATCTTGTTCTGAAGGGCGGCTATTCGTTGATCCAATCGGTCAGGACAGGAAAGTGTCTTAAAATCACTATAGAGTCAAAATCAAAAAAAACAGCAAGTAAAGAGATTACAAAGATGTGCGACGAGCTCAGAATTTATAATCCCATAGTTAGCACTTGTATCATCGATCAAATCGACGTCATCTCCTAGTCTGCCCATTCTACCTCCAGATTTAGAATAAATTCTCCATTGTTCGTAATTTTGTAAATTAGAGATAAATTTGTAAATTAAGAATTACATCACATTCTTTCTAAAGGGGACATCCCAAGAGTTCTCATCCCATTATCGAGAATAGCTTTGACCGCTTTAGATAACATTATTCTTGCAAAGGCTACCTTCATGTCACGCTCTAATGCTATTGGGACTTTTTCATAGTAAGCATTAAAGACGTTAGCCAATCTGTAAATATATCGTGCAAGAACTTTGGGTTCGTAATTCTTTACAGATTCTTCTATGATGATTCCAAATTTTGAAAGAAGCTTTACAATATCGCGTTCCAAATCTAGGTTAAGTAGCATTACAAATTCCTCCAAATTATCGACTAATCCTAATTCCTTGCAAGGTTTCTTTCCTGACTTCTCCAGTAGACTACACAGGCGTGCATGAGTATACTGTATATATGGACCGGAATCCCCTGTCAAATTCAGAGAGTCCTCCAAGTCAAACTTTATAATTTTTTCAACATCTGACTTAATTAGGAAATATCTTATTGACGAGATTGCTAGCTCTTCTGCTATGCGGTCAAGATCACTGTCAGTTACAGACTGATTTCTTTCTTTTGCCTCTTGTCTTGCCCTGGCGCGCAGTCGATCAAGGACAAAATCAGCATCGACTGAAAATCCTAGTCTTCCTGACATATGTACAGTATTCAATTTTTCATCTAGTTGCAGGCCCAATTGCCTTGCAGTTTGTGAAGTTAAGGTAACAGGGCCATAACTTAAGCCAAAATATTCAAATGAATTCTTACTAATCATTCCTATTATTTCTCGTATAATATCCTGAAGCCTTTTTTGTCTGTCGTCGATAAGTGTGATTGAGATCTCTCCTGGAAAAAATCGTTTATAGTGCGATTGATTTTTCCCTGAATCGAGTTGACGAGAAGAGTTTCTATCGGTGCCAATATTGTCGTGATTCACAGCAGATGTCCACAGATCTGTTTTATCCCACTGTAATGCAAAGATCCGGTAAGCAAATGGATCATCTACTGTGCCTGACTTGAGTGCGGCAAAGGTAATGTCCCTTGCGATATAGGTGGTGGTCCCGTCGCTCTTTACTATGACCTTTTCGTCTAATTCGTGTAAAGTGACATAAACCCAACAACCTTTGTTCTTTCCCTCCGTTCTAAATTGTATAATTTTATTCGCTCTAAGTATCGCGAACACGCAATCCCATAACCCCGAATGAAGAATATGGGATTCAAACACCAGAAGATCATAGTGAGCTCGCATCCTCCAACACGTTGTCAACTGCCCTTTCAAAACTTTGATTGTTATTTTTGAGGCAAGCGAAGATATTTCTGGATGATTTGATTCTAGCTGACTCAATACATCTTTCCTCTTTTCTAAAAGTCGTGGATTATTCTCGTAAAGCTTGTTAACCTTGACGTAAATTTCGTCTCCACAGTATTTATCAAATTTTCCTGAACTCTCTGATTCCAAGGGGATCTTTGCATATAGAAATCCAACTATGACGTCGGCAACTTGAAGCCCTGAGTCATCGATATAGTTCATGACAGATACATCATGATTCGTTTCCTTAAACAATCTGTACAGAACATCACCCAATACCACATTTCTAAGGTGGCCAATATGGAGGGCCTTATTGGGATTTACACTTGTATGTTCTAACATTACCTTTCTTCTTTTACCAAGGTCTTCGAATCCGTATCGCTGCTCTTTCAATATGCCTCTGAAGGTCGCAGCTCCCAAAACTAGGAAATTTAGCTTGAAGTTAATGTATCCCGTAGGATGTGCTTCCACAGAGTCTACAAAAGTAAATTTTTTGTTTTCAATATCCGGACGGATCCACTTTTTTACTAATTCTGAAGCTATCTCACGAGGCGATTTCTTCAGTTCCTTACTCAATAGGAAAGCAACATTGCAACTCATATCCCCGATCTCTTGATTTGGCGGTTCGAGTAGATCATACTTTTGCTCTCGATTGCCGATTTTATCGAGAGTATTTTTTACAAGTTCATCAATTTCATTTCTGAATAATTTAAAAGTCATAGTAGTCCTCTCAGGTAATGCAGGGAAACATATTCAATAGCATTCGATAGTCCAATACCTGAATTTCCTTGTACTACATATGTAGCATTCGTCTTAACTGAACGGTCTGAATGTCCAAGTGCAATGCTCAAACCACACATATTGAATAAAGGTATGTCCGTTTGACTATCACCAATGGCTACTACCTCGGTAGGTTGAATATTCAGCAGTTCTAACGCAACAGCTAATCCTTTTGCTTTATCTATTCCTAATTGATTGATGTGATACGCGTAATTACTATCCGAAAGATAAAGATCGAGTCCGCTTTTTGCCAATAGTGATTTTCCAAGTTGGAAATCAAATGTTCTAGCAAGTACGATTTCAGAGAGGCGACGGAAGACTGGTTTGATTTGAACCCCACTTATGTGCTCCTTTAAGAGATCGTATCCCTTCAAGCACGAATTTTTGTCACCCAAAACTGTGAATTCATCTGGGCCTGTCGCAACAACCCCACCATTTTCTCCGACGGAAATCCTAGTCGTTCCACAGAATGCTGAGAGAATATACGCTTCTGCAGCTGAGCGACCTGTTACAAAAAGTATTTTGTACCCGGACCTTTCCAGAAACCTAAGCCTTGACACGGACGGCAAGTGAATCATTCCTTCACCGTTTTCAGTCAAGGTACCATCTATATCCACCGCAAAAGCCTTTACGTTACTGGAATCATGATAACTAATTAAAAACCACTCCTCTAACAGAGAAATTGTGATATCGGACTTTCCTTTAATTCTTTATGTTCCTCACATTGCTGAAGTATGAATCCAATTCCATTCATGACATTCAGAAATATTTAATCTTAAACTGCAAATTGAAATTTCAAAATCTCCTAATGGTGAACTAAAAAAGAATTATAGATACTTACTTATTATTTGGATACATTTTAAAGAGCTCGGGCCCGTCGCCTAGTCAGGATTGGGTGCTAAAGGCTAATGAGCATAAGCCTCCGGAGCTAGTTTTCGCGGGATCGAAGCCCGTCGGGCCCGTGTTTTAATATAATTATTGCCAGTTCTTGTGTGATCGTTGCTACGATGTCAAGCTTAATTTGGATGACCTGTCGAAAAATTAGCATAAAGTTTGAATATCCTAATTCAATTTTCTGCGATTGCATGCAAAGCTGAAGAAATGCTTATATGACTACGCCACACGAATTATTTTTCCTTGGATACTGAAACTATTGTACTAAAAGAATATGACAACCAATTGATGAATCGTAAAGAAATTAGAGTAATTTTAAGAAATGCTGCAGGAAATTTGAAGAAAACTAATGCTATCGAAATCTTCGCGAAGAAATATGGCACAGACGTCAAGAAGATTATACCGATAAGAATGAGTTGCACTCAAGGTAATACTGACATTGACGCAAGCTTTCACGTTTATGAAAGTGACGAAGTGATTAGATACACGGTACCTAGATTTAGGAACTTGCGTATTCTGCCAAAATTGGAACGAAAGAAAATAATTGATGACGAGAAAGCTGCGAGAATCAAAGCTAAACAGACAGCGATCGAAAAATCTAAGCCCGGTAAATAAATTGGCTCGCGATCAAGGAGTCAATTAATATGGTGGTAGATAGAGTTGGAGGATTAGTTTAAAAATGGTGGATAAGAAAAAAACTAGTCAAGACCAAATTGGCAAATATTTTGAAATTAATGGTGACAGTTTAATCCGAAAAAAAAGAGACTGTCCTAGATGCGGAAATGGAGTGTATATGGGGCAGCATTCGGACAGAAGTACTTGCGGTAAATGCGGATTCACCGAATTTAGCCATAATGAAAAGCTCAAAAAAACCAAATAGGTAACAATTTGTTCAACCATCTTGTCCAAAATGCGCCTATCGAAATTGTTGGAAGAATTAAACTGTCAACACGAGCACAATCAGAAAGTATATGTTAACCTTCAGTTATAAATTCTATTTCAAGTAATTAATTTAAGTGTTATACACTTGAAAAGCGATCTTGAACACGCAGATCCATTACATCGAAAATGAGACATTTGCATTTCTTTTTTAAGAGGCCCGTCACATTAGGACTCGTTCTACCATAACCATCTATGAATCGTTTAATAGGTAGACCTCCATCGCAAACTATCGTGAGAATAAACTTTCTTACGCTGACAGCTCTCGCGCGCATTGAATATATTAACTTGATCGCTAAAGATTTCTTGTTAGCAAACCCGACACAAAGTATGCGCTCGCTGTTCAAGACTCTCAAATCTAAGGAAGAAAATTGTTCCTTATCTTCGCATGATACAACTGCACGTATTTTATTTATGAATGTTGGTAGCTGTCTTGGAATGTTTGTCGGGTGTTTATTCACAGTTACAGAAATTTTTCCAATTTGAAATCGTAGATTGTGTTCTAGGTATCTTCTCTTAGGATTCTTTAGAGTAGCGAAAAATGGTCTGCCCCCTCCTAGAACTAAACTATCCCTGTCTTCCCTCCCTAACCAAGAGAAAGAAACGGCTTCCGCATCAGTTGCGCAGATCAATTCTCTCCTCAAGATCTCTTCTAATGAAGATAGTCTCTTTTTTGGAGCACTTGAAAATCGGCTTGCGTAAAGTGGAAAATCTCTCGACTTCTTCATGTAGACGCCTGCGAGAGTAAGGGATCTAGATCTAACAGTTATCTTAAAGTCTACATAATTTTTATCTTGTACGGTGATAATAATTACTACGTCAGGGTTGCTTATTTCTAATCGTTTACCGCTAAGTTCTGCAAATCTTTGCCTGATCACTCTTATCAGTGCAGTCTTGATGCTCTCTCTACCGCGAATCTTGCAAAAAGATCTCATTTGATCCTCTTTGTCACATATTTGCCAAGGTAGTACAAGCCCAATCATAAAGGTGCGAAAATCATGCATTTTGGAGCTAAATTGTACTGCCCTTGCGATAGAATCCATCTTATTCCACAACCCCCCACAGATGTAACATTCAGTTGATGCTTCTTGAGTTGGATTTGAAATTCCTATTTGAGATGAAAAACAGTTGTCACAAATTTGAAAATTAGCTATAAGTCGTCGTCTACTTAAAGTTGGTGCCAATACTAACCAAGCCCTAACTTTCGGAGCATCCCATGCATTTGTCTACCCTTCGCCTGCTTCATCATTGACTTCGAATTGTTGAAATTCTTTATCAGATCTTTTACATCATGCTCCATAACGCCGGAGCCTCTAGCAATCCTCTTTCTTCTAGAATCATTAATGCGATCGGGATTATTTTTCTCTTCTTTCGTCATTGATTGAATTATAAATCTCCATTTTTCCATTTTATCTTGGAGTACATCCAGTTGATCATCTTTTACCAAATTTGACAGTCCTGGAAGACTTTCCATAATATTTCTAAATCCCATTTTTCCCACATTTTCCATTTGAGCGTAGAAATCTTCAATTGACATCTTACCACTCATTACTCTCTTTGATTGGTTTTCATCGGCATTCATTTCCAATTCCCTAGCCATGTCCAATAGAGCCTTAATATCGCCCATCCCCAATAACCTACCAACGAATCTGGAAGGACTGAACTGCTCAAGGTCATCTATTCTTTCACCCGTACCAACAAAGAATACTCGTGCACCTGTAGCTGATGAAGCTGCAAGGGCGCCACCTCCTTTTGCAGTTCCATCGAGCTTAGTAATTACAATGCCACCAATTGGTGAATTTTCATGAAATGCTTTGGCTTGGTGATATGCTTGTTGGCCGATAGTTCCATCTATAACCAATAAGACCAAATCGGGATTTGAAATTTTGTGCATGCTAGCCATCTCTGTCAAAAGGCCAGATTCGTCCTTGTGTCTACCGGCTGTGTCGATTATAATAATGTCTACTCCAGAATTTTTGAAATAGAGTAAACCATTCGTTACTAATTCTGAAGCATCCTTTACCGATTCATTTCCAAAAACTTCTACGTTCGTTTTTGCACAATTCATTTTGAGTTGAGTAAGGGCACCTGGTCTCCATGTATCAGCACCAATTACTCCCACTTGATAGCCCTGCTTTGTTAACCATCTGGACAATTTAGAAGTCACCGTGGTCTTTCCACTCCCTTGAATCCCCACCATCAAAAAAATATTCGCTCTCCCGCTTGTTATGGGTAAAAAATCACGTCCTAACCCGTCAGGTCTTGCAAGTGCTTTTCCATCCTGGTCATCATATCCAAGTAATCTAGCAAGTTCTGTATATAGGATTGAAACAATATGATCTTTCCGAGAAAGTCCCTTTGGTGGCGGTTCATTCAACGCACGATCCTTAATCCGTTTAGTTATGTCTATTACTAGCCGTACATCTACATCAGACTGTAATAGAGCCCTTTGTACATCCTTGCGTAATTCTTCAATTATCTCTTCATTAACGTCAGAAGCACCAACTATTTTTTTGATTGCATTCCTCAGTCCAGAGCGTAAATTTTCCAGCATCTACTTAGGTGTTAATTCGACTTCCCGTATTTCAAATATTCCCCGATCGCCCGACCAAACTACAGCTCCCTGCTTTATTTTCAATATCTTTTTGTAGATTGGACAGTCCGTCACCAATGTTTCTGCTTCCCCACCTTCAAAATTCAAATTGACTCCGTACTTGCTAGAAATTTCTCTCAATTCCCGCCATGCGTTGGGATCCAATACTCTTCCAAGCCATTTGGAGTCCATACCTTGGCAAGCAACACCAGTGATCATAATCTCAAAGTTAGAATCAAGCAGCTCATTCATATACTTAGTTGGATCGACACCCCATATCGGTGAAAATAAAGTGAGTTTTTCTTGGTTACAGACTTCCTCAAACGCGTTTTTTTGGAAAACACTCGAAATTCCTCCGTGAACTATGCCCTCGATAAGATAATTCGAAATGGCATAATCTAAAGCAGATTTGAGTACCCTTCTTCTCCATTTCTAAAGAGGGATCGGCTGATTCAAACTGACTACAAGGGATTTGCAAAGCATGTGCTAAGTAAGACGTAACAGTGATATTAGGAAAATGAAAAAGCATACTATTCTCGCTCTGAGGTATGATTGTTAATAAGCAAACTACATCGTGTCCCATTTCTCTTAATTTGTAAATTGAAAAAGTGCTATCCTTTCCACCAGAATATAGAGAGGCAATTCGCATACTCCTATCTATTGAATTATGTTTTTATTAATGAATCGAAAGACGTCAATTTATCCTTGGTTTGACGAATATTTGATTGTAAGATTTTTATCGTGTTTATGATTCGGAGAGTACATGACAATTGCAGAAGGTCAGCACGTACTCATATTCTATCAGAATGGAAAAACTTGGCTAACTAAAGCGACTAGTCTGCAGAAATTACACACCCATATTGGCATAATAAATTTCTCAGATATAATTGGCTTAGAATTTGGGTCCGAATACATCACAAACAAAAATAAAGCAGTTTACATTCTTGAACCAACAATTTATGACTTCATTTTGAAATCAGAGAGAAAGACACAAATCATCTATCCCAAAGACTTGGGTTACATTGCTGCAAGGACTGGACTTAAGAATGGCTCTAAAATAGTAGAAATAGGGACTGGAAGTGCGGCCCTGACTACTTTTTTCGCTAGCATTGTAAAACCTGACGGTCATATCTTTACTTTTGATGTAAACGAAGAATTTATGAAAATTGCCAAAAGAAATCTGGAAAAGGCAGGACTGCTAGCATACGTTACGATGTACGCTCATGATTTGCACGAGGGACTCCACGTACGTGATGCTGATGTAGCAGTTATCGACTTGAGTGATCCGTGGAATGTGCTTGATATTGTAAGAAACACCATTCGACCGAGTGGGTCTTTGGTTGCGATCTGTCCTACGATCAATCAGATTGAAAAAACTGCCATAAAGATGAAAACGGCCGGATTCGTAGACATCGAGGCAATTGAGATTCTTACTAGGACTATTGAGGCTAGAGAAGGAAAGACTCGCCCTTCAATGCGAATGATAGGTCACACGACTTATCTAATTTTTGGGCGAAAAATTCTGAATTAGGATTCTACGATGACAGTAGTTCAATAGTCTATACAATCGTTTTCTAAAGCCAGTATTGATCTAAGTACTTGTATTTTCCTGTTCGAATAATTGATGTAATTCCGGCCTTATTGGACAGTAGGGACTACTAATCTCTAGAAATAGTTAGAAGTTGATTTCCCAATGGAAAAAGGGAAAAGCTACTCTTCTTCTTGAAAAACCATCCTAAGCTCATCCAAGGTCAATTTCTCACCGGCCTTCAGCTTCTTTTGCGCACCTTGTTTGAACTCGCTGATAAGATCGTAATTTTTACCCTGTGACAAATAGCTAGATGGAATATTCAGTTTTCTTCCTGCCTTGGCGATAGAATCTAATTTTCTGTTTACACTTTCTAGATGGGTCAGAACTTGGTTATACTGCAACATCATCGATTCTCTTTTTTCCTTAATCGCAGCTTTAGATGAGATAAGTCGGTCAATAGCATTATTACTCTGGCCTATGTTGCATTCTAACTGGGAAATCTCATAATTAGCCTTTGCTATCGTATCGGTCAAATTCTTAGATAGATCTCTCAGAGCTAAACATTGTTCATTAACCGTTGTCACGGCTTTGATAGCCTCCAAAGCCATTGTGGTTCTTTTATAGCGTTCTAACGCATCATTTCTCTTGATTGCCGATTTCATAGCATTATCATCAAGTTCAGTCCTCAAAGAGTTGAGATCGGCTTGCAGAGTGTCCGCGTCTTCTTTTGGCAATCTATTTTGCATAAGGCTCAGAAACCCCTTTGATTGACTGATTCTTTCACTTGTCAGAAAGAGTTCCCTATTAGAGTTCGCGATATTTTCTCTGAGAGTATTTATCCTATTTACGAAGTCTCTGACTCTTGCTTTTTCTGCTTTTATTCCAAGACCTAATTCCGAAATAGTGCTATCAACCTTTATCACTTGAGTAGTGAGTTCCCTAAGTTGTTTCGATAAACTGCGTTTACTGGTTAATAGATTGGTCCACCCATTTCCATTGTTGGGACTATTAATTTCGCTAGACATCAGAAATGTCGACTATTAAAGGGAATTACTGACACAAAATAAAAATTTAGCCCCCACGATCCCAACTAACGGTCGAACAAATGAAGGTCTAAAAAAGTCCGCATATTCGATACAACGTAATCATCATGAGGATGTACGAATTAACAAAGAAATATTTTCATTTTCTGAAATCCGAATTGAATAGGTAAGAGCTATTCTTATATGCAAGCACAGTTTGAATCATGGTATTGGCGACTGAAGGTTACTGTGTTAAATGTAAGGCGAAAAGAAAAATGGACGGAGAAAGACAAATAATAATGAAAAACGGTAGGCCTGCAACAGAAGGAACGTGTAGTGTTTGTGGTACAAAAATGTTCAAGATAGGTGGAGGACCAAGTAAAATCTCCGCTAAATCTGCGAAGAAATCTGCGAAGAAATCTGCGAAGAAATCTGCGAAGAAATCTGCGAAGAAATCTGCGAAGAAAAGATAATAGTAAAAAATGCTATTCGTTCTAGAAACCGTTTATTTACATCAATAATTTTTTTTAGTTAGTTAGTCCCAAACCTCAATATCACCTATTTTGTAAATAACGCTATCCTATGGTCAAAGAGAAAATGTCTCAAATATCTAATCTAAATTTTTTTTCAACCTTCGAAAGTATGTCAGGATTACCACAAAGTTCTATCAAACTTCTTAACTTGATTCTTGGGGCATCAGACCTCAATGTGTGCCTGACCACATCAACACCTTCACCGATGGAATCGACTTTCTTCCCTACCAGAAGAGCAATTGCAGAGTTTAATAAGACAATATCCTCCTTTGCTCTAGGGGCGACGCCATATATTACCTGCATTGTAGATCTTACCGAATCTTCCATTGATGAGGTAATAATATCTTGTAAGCTTGCAACTGGCATCTTTATCTCCTTAGGGGTAAATCGGTATTGTTCAACATTTGATTTCTTAATTTTTACAATCCTGTTTACAGAAGTATTAGAGAGTTCGCCAATTCCATCTTCGGATTGAACCATAATAACATTATCGATATCTAAGTCACTCACGGCCGACTGCATAATTTCAATCAATGCACTATCAGGAACGCCTATAACTTGACCTGCTAGGTTATTGCAAGGGCTCGTAAGAGGGCCCAGTATATTAAATATTGTCTTAAATCCAATCTGGTTTCTTATTGAGGATATTCTCTTTAGTTTGGGATGGAACTTTTGCGCAAAGAGAAAGCATAGTCCGATTCTCTTGATAGAGTCGACTATATCTTCTGTAGGTCTATTCAAGTCGAATCCAATCTGCTCAAAAAAATCAGCACTCCCACATATGCCGCTTGCTGACTTGTTACCATGTTTCGCCACCACGCAATCCGCAGAAGCCGCAATTATAGCCGCCGCAGTACTAATATTGAAAGTCTTGATGCTAGATCCACCTGTTCCACAATTATCTATTGCATGATAGCCTGTCAGTGAAAATGAAATAGATTCCTCTCTTAATATGTTCCTCGCAATTCTTACATAGTTGGCTCTGGCCCCATTCATGGTTAGCGCAGTCAAAAAAGCCGCTATAGTGCTATCGGGTACTTCGGCAGAAAGTATGCATCTGATAGCCAATTCAATATCATCATCGGTCGATTCTCCTTTGCTAATGAGGTTTCGAGTTGCATTTTTTACAACGTTCTGCTCCGACATTGTTCATCTTTTAAGTAGATGAACAAAATTGAGAAGGATCTTTGATCCATCCTTAGTGAGTACAGACTCTGGATGGAATTGAACACCGTGAATAGGATATCGCTTGTGCTCTAACCCCATTATTTCACCATCATCAATGGATCTTGCAGTAATTTCTAGACACGAAGGTACGCTATCGGGGTCAGCCACAAGAGAGTGATACCTTGTAGCAATGAAAGGATTTCTCAGGTTAGAAAATAACGAACCTCCAAAATGCCTTATAGAACTTGTCTTTCCATGCCTCACATATCTGGCGTTTACAACCTTTCCACCATACGAATAGGCTATGCCTTGGTTGCCTAAACAAACCCCAAGTATTGGAATTTTAGGTCCGAAGTATGTTATTATTTCGTTACAAATTCCGAACGACTTCTTGTCAGCAGGATGTCCTGGGCCGGGAGAAATTACGATACCTGATGGCGACATTTTTTCTATTTCATCTATGGTAATCTTGTTGTTTCTATGAACTGTAGGAATTGTATCCATTTGACCAAGAAGTTGCGCAAGGTTATAAACGAATGAGTCATAATTATCAATCACAAGAATCCGTTTCAAGATATTCCACAAGCCAACCCTATATTATATACGCACCTGATTATACTCCTTTCTTTTATTTATAGCTAGGTATTTCATTTCAGACTCCAGTTACCAGTAGCTAGAGCCTACTATACAATAAAATAATCCATGAATTCTTTCTTAGGCTAACAAGATATGGTCAAGATATTTGTCAATGGGTATGGGAACATAGGACGTAGGCTTGCAAGTGCTTTTGCTCAAGACAAAGAGATCCAATTTCTAGGTGTTGGAAAATATTCGATAGACGAACAAGTTAAAGACGCTATTGCGAAGAATTTTCCACTGTACGTTCCTGATAATATGATTTTGAAATTCAAAGAAGCCGGAATTCCAGCTGCTGGGAGTATTCGGGATGCTGTGGCTCAGAGTGATATAGTTATTGATGCATCTAAGGATGGTCTAGGATTTTCCAATAAGACTGAAATTTATGAGCCATTAGGTAAACCAGCCATATTTCAAGGTGGAGAAGATAGAACAGGCGGAAAAAAAGTTGCGGATACCATACATAATTCCAGAGTAAATAATGACAAGATGTTTGGAAGTAAATATGTGATACAAGGCAGCTGTAATGTGTCTGGTATAGGACGGATAGTACAACCGATGATTGAAAGGTACGCAGATGAAATCGAACGATTCGACATTACTCTAATAAGACGGTGGGCAGACTTGGAAGATAAGAAGACGGTAAGAGATTCGATTGAGTGGGATAAAAATCCTCATCATCAAGACGATGTTAAATCATTCATTCCTACAGTTAATTTGTACATAGAAGCATACAAGGTTCCGTCAAGAATGATGCATGTACACCAAATGACAGTAAGATTCAAAAATTCCGCGCCAAATATAGACTCATTTCTAAATATTTATAGAAATGAATTTGGAGTAGCTATACTTGGTAATGTAACTGGAACGGGAGATATCCGTATGAAGGCACTGAGCCTTGGTTTTGAACATGGTGATACCAATATGGTTCATATTCATTCCGATACAGTCAGGAGGCAAGGGGATACAATTAAGATTTTGTACTCCGATGATCAAACCGGGATGGTCATTCCAGAAAATCATCTTCTACTCCAATCTTTATTGTTTAAAAGACCATTGAATGATGCCTACAACCGGACTGACTCAATTTTTAGAATTCATAAAAAACGTCAGATCCTTGAGAGCGAATTCAAAAGTTAGTTGATACCTTATCTCAAATAGGCGATTGCAAAGGTTCACTCTGAATTAGTAAGCTTATTTAGGTGGCGCAATATGTTAATAGCTGTGAGTTAGTGGACGGGTTACTCTAACGAGAGGAAACTCCTCCCTCATAGCAGGCACTCGAATTAGTGATAATTAGCTGGAGACAGCTGGCGACGAAACAGAAATGAAATCCAGTCAGTCAAATATGATAATGATGGCAAATAGCCTGAAGATACTGATACTGGAATGAAACAGGCGACCCGAGTGGAGCAAGGCCGAACAGGGCTAAACCTTCCTGCACGTGCCCGGGTTGGCCGCTTAGCGGAATCCCGTTTAAAACAGAAGGAGGGTTACGGCTAGCACACATATCTAATTACGTAGTCGAAACAATTCGAGATTGAAAATATTACGTTAAAATGTAGGATTCTATCATTTTAGTATTATTGCCAGTGTTATTTCAAGATACGCCTAGATCTGTCGAGATGGCACAAAAATACCATTATCCCCTCTGGATCGTTTCTAGATTTATTAACATTATTCCAAATGCTTCAAAATTGTTCCAATATCTAGAATCACCTCCTAGAAAATACATTAGGATAAACACTTTGAAGGCGACCGTTGGTGAAATCATGGAACGATTGAAGTGCATTGGATTTGAGGTCAGAAAAAGTATTCTATCCGATGTCTTAGAAATAACTCGGGAACCATTTTCACTTGGTTCAACAGTAGAGCATCTTCTAGGCTATTTTTACATTCAGGATCTGAGCTCCTGTCTAGCGGTAAGAGAATTGGATGCCTCAGACTCAAAATCGGTTCTTGATATGACATGTGCGCCAGGTGGCAAGACTACATACATAGCACAAAAAATGAATAATGCGGGTGCGCTAATTGCTGTCGATACAAGTAGACGCCGGATAAGGAGTACTTATTTTAATTTGATGAGATGTGGAATTCAAAATACCCATCTTTATAACATGAATGCAATTGACGTTACTAAATTCGGCGTCAAATTTGATCGCGTCTTGCTTGATGCTCCGTGCAGTTGTGAAGGAGTCATACCACGGGATAGGTCCATAAAAAATCGTCACTCGCCGGGATTAATAGACAGATGCGCTCAAAGACAACTAATTCTTCTAGATACCGCTATAAGAGTTACCAGGCCTGGTGGTATCGTAATATATTCTACTTGCACATTTGCACCCGAAGAAAATGAACTTGTTGTTAATTCCTTAATCAATTCTAGAGAAGGCATACGTATTGAACCCATTGATTTTGGAGATGATGGTCTTACGTCATTCTCCGATTATTCTCTCGATTCTACCCTAAACGCTACAAAAAGATTATATCCGCATATTCATGGAACTTTGGGGTTTTACATTGCCAAATTAAAGATAGACTTTGGATAGTTATAGGAAACCTACTGACCTTGAACTTACGATCCTTAGACGATCCTTTTCAAAATGGGGTGTATTTGAATATTTTAAGAATAAGTTACTTGCAATTAGAACTCATGGAGACGGTAAAAGGCAGATATTTTTGCTAGCCACTGATGTATGCGATATCAATCGATCTCCTATATACTCCGGTCTATATATTGGAACATTGGGAAAATATCTGTCTCCTTCTATAGGAATGGCTCAAATAATTGCTAAGGAAGCGACAAAATTTCCGTTTGTGAAGGTAAATCGTAAAGCTGAGTCATTGGTTATTTACGGGAGAGATATCTTTGGCGATTCCATCGTAGAATATTCTGTACGTAAAGAAAACGAGGTTGTCATTATTTTGAATATGCATCGCGAGGCGATAGGATTGGGACTAACTCGCCATGGTTCTACATCCATAACTACGAAAGGCAAAGTGACTGTTACTAATGTGGCTGATATTGGACAGTATATTAGGGAGGAAAGGCTTATTGGGTCAATGTTTTAATTAATTACTTTATTAGTTAATACATTAATTAAGCAATCACTATCCATCTGATAACAATAAATTTATAAAAATAAATTTACAAAAAAACAAATTTACTTTCGTGCTTTCAATAAAACGAAAACAGCCACAGCAGCCATCATTCCACCTAGAACAAGTAAGACCTGAATTGGAAAACCGCCAGTCGCAGTGCTTGTCCCTTGCGGTGCATCTTCGGTAACAGTTACAAACTCCCCACTTGGAGTTGACCGAACCTGTGCAAAACCCGCTATTTGAATTTGAGCGCTAGGCTTACTTGTAAATACATGGGCATTAACATTTGTATCTTCAATCGTCGCTTTGGCGTCTTGTTCAATGTCTGTGAAGGTCCCCTCTCTAAAACTACTCTCGCCGAGTGAATAGATTGATACAACCTTAGCACCCCCAATCTCCTCAAACCCACTGCCTAACATACCGGCTTGGCTTCCAGTAGGGTCAAACAAGAAGTGCCACGTATCTAAAGACTGTCCGATCAGTTCAAAATTGAACAGTGGTTCCATTAGAAGTTTACCGAGTTCTGAATCCTTTATCTCGGAAGCGATGCTTGGTAGCTTATTTTCAAAAAGTCCTATTGGATAGTTTACATTTATTTGTCCTATTCCATCTACCGTAAGATTCAATGGTTGCTGTACGACGAACGACCTCCAATCTAAGTCCACGATATTTATTGTAGTATTTTGACTGGGTAAGGTCACACCATCCAGTAAGGGTTTAAGCCTAACTAGGTAGCTTACTTTCAGTTGTCCTGGGGACCCATCAATCCGTGCATTGTAGTCAAGGGTAGCATTGTTAATTTGAGCTGGACTTTGTTTTCCTGTCAATATAGCCTGATTAACTGTAGAAATGAGTTCACGCATTCCAGGAGTAGACATATTGGCCTTAAAATTTACATTTTCATGAATATCTGTAAGGTTCTTAGATAGAGAACTGTCAGGATCGTAAGTCATAGTCAAAATTCTGTCTCCTGTAAATTGAGCTTGCGCTTCGTTCGCAGATGGTATTACAACCGTAGTTAGCTCTAACGCGTAAGCCTCTAACGCAATCGATGAAATGAAAAATAATCCAAATAGCGTAGGCACAATTACTTGTCTATAACCCACGAAGACAAACTGAAGTATCCTGTTTATATTCTTTATCTGTTTTCATCTTTATTGCTCGTGAATCAAATACATGGTACTGAGCATCATCCTTTTAACAGAAACTTTGCAAGCAATAAGGAATACGTTGATCCCTTGGAATCGAAAGTAGTATGATAACTGTTATTGCCGGAGGTACGGGTTCAGTGAAACTTGTCCGTGCATTAGCGAAACTGGTCCCTGACCTTAATGTGATTTCAAATGTTGCAGACAATTTTTGGCTAATGGGACTATACATTTGTCCAGACATTGATACAATGATTTACGGACTATCAAATAATTTAGACTTGAAGCGAGGATGGGGAATCAAAGGTGAATCTTTTTCCTTTCTCAATCACCTTAAGGTTTTGGGCCAAGAAATTTGGTTCCAGTTAGGTGACAAAGATTTAGCTACTCACATTGTTCGTACGAATATGATGAAAAAGGGCCGTCCCTTATCTACAATAACCAACTGGATGCGAAGAAGATACAGCATACAACCCAGGATTATCCCTGTTACAGATGACCACGTTGAGACTTTAATAGCAACCGATGATGGAGAAATGCATATTCAAGAATTTTGGGTCAAAAATCATGGGTCACTTCATGTAAAGGGAATACGATACAGAGGTCTAATGCGAGCAAAAGTAAATTCATCGGCTCTCAGAGCTATAAGAAATTCGCAAATGATCATTATTGCACCTGGGAATCCGATTTCAAGTATATGGCCAATAGTATCTCATAAATTGGTTGAGTCTCAATTGATTCGATATGGTGGAAAAGTAATCGCCATATCTCCGATCATCGGATCGTCTCCCATAAGTGGACCAGCTGCCAAATATCTCAAAGCATTTGGAATTGATTGTTCTGTTTTAGGAATCGCGTCTCTTTATCACAAATTCAATCCCGAGCTTGTGGTGTCTTCCAACGAGGAACCAGAAACCATCAACGAAGTTAAGAAAATGGGCATTAGTGTTAGCAAAACTAACATTCTTATGCGTAACCGTTATGAAGAACATAATCTTGCGCGTTTTGTGCTTGGGTCACTTCGTAAAAACGATTTAAGAAAATGAATGAACATGCATTGAAAATAGCTGCGGTTGTGCCTGTCAAGAGTTTTCATGCGAGTAAGTCTAGACTCTCACCTTTCTTAACTGATGTGCAAAGGGAAGCAATTTCTCAGTTAATGATGAAATATACCTTAGGCGTACTTTGCAAGCTTGAATTTCTAACGCAAATCATTGTTGTATCATATGATGAATTCGTTGGCCGACTTGCTGAAGCATTTGGAGCTGATTATCTGTGCGAGGTAGAGACTGGAGTTAATTCCGCTGTTAGTGCTGCTGATCGATTATGTCTTGAGAATGGAATTCAATCCAATATCATAATACCAACCGATTTGTGTTTCTTGAGTGAAGACGAAATTAGATTGATCTACTATGAATCGACTAAATTTCCTAGTGCTGTTGCAATTTGCCCATCGAAAAGAAGAGATGGCACAAATTTCCTACTACGAAATCCGCTATCAATGTTTGAAACTTCGTATGATAACAATAGCTATTATAGTCACTTGTCTTTAGCAGGTAACTCTAGGGCTCATATGATTACGATAGAGTCTGAAAATTTAGAAAGAGACATAGATATACCTCAAGACATTGTGGATGTGATTGAACATCAACCAACGCATAAGATGACAAGAATATTCCAAGAGATTCTATTTCAAAGAAACGCTTCATTGAATTGCCCAGTTAAGCCTTAAGTCATTCCTTAGGCCATGCCAATATATTTACCAAACTTTACTATGTTCGAAGGAGACCATCTGTTAGGATAAATGATTGATCTTTTGTTCCCGGATTAATTGATAATCATGCCATAAAGACGATTACCGCAAATTCTTAGTTAAGACTAAAATTACCAATAAGTAGCCTTAATTTTTTCGATTACCTTTTCATGTTCAGGGCCTTTTTTTCTTGCAAATCGCTCCATTGCCCCCAATGGCACTCCACCTAGAGACTCTTGCTAGTCCTGCGAAAAACAAGTTCTTTACCGGATTATCTCTGCCAACTTTGTGCATAAATTTCTGAATGCCGTACTTAAGATTATGCTGCCATGTCTTGTACATGACACCCAATTTAGCAGCGTCCATTGTGTTACCAATATCGAAGAAATCTGACTTTTCTAATAAACCGATAGGTACAAATGTTAAAGGAGTCGTTGTGAATTTAGAATCAGGCTGTTCAATTTCTAGATCGTGAATCAGCTGTATGGTTTCCCAACTATCATCAGCCGTTTCATCGTTATCTAAACCCATTATCAAAGTAAAGGCAGGCACCCAATAGTTTTCGTTTAAGGTCTTTACTGCAGTTTTGACAACCCAATGCCACTCAGAAGGTTTAAAGGGAGCAAGTTTTCGATCTGCATATTTTCCGATCAGTCTTATGCTGCCTGTTTCGAATCCACATTGTATCCCTATATGGTTGTCAGCAGAAGCTTTGATAATTTTTGATAAATTCGGGATTAATCTTTCATCAGCAATTGCCCCCGCTAGGGTTCCGTGTGTGGGATTTGTATGCTCAATCCCTGTAGACATTATACCTGCAAATAGTTCTTCTATAGCCTCCCGGTTTGGCTGCATATTCTTGGTTGTTCTTGGATTCAACCCGTAAACAAATATGTCGTCACTATGTACCCAAGCATTCTTGAGTCCACCATACTTCATATTTATTTCGATCTCTTTTACAACTTTATCTACTGGATAATATCTCAAAGGTCTCAAAGTAACGTCGCAAAACTTGCAGCCTCTTCCACAACCTCTCATTACTTCTACCATTCCGTGCATACTTGGGTTTACTATATCTGGGATTTCGTCAACAGATGGTTCATCCCAATAATGTATGAATCTTCCATGATACGTCTGATTACCCCTGATAAACTCCTTTATCTCCACCTTGAAAGGGCTTTTCTTAAATGGGTTTGCAATCTCTAGATCGCCGTTGGCTACGGCATCAAAAAATTTGGACCCTGCGCCGTCAATCTCTGGTCCTATACCTCCAAGATCGCCTTCCACTATCCCATACAATCCGTATTCTTCGATTTTTGCTGGATCATAATTATATTGCCAAGTTCCCGAGGCGCCTGCTATGACTTTTGCTTTACTTCCAGTCTTCTCTTTTGCCCTATTTATTTTCAAGTGTAATTCCCTATTGTAGAACTCATCATAGGATATTTGTTTTCGACCGTAAGTAAAAGTCATAGTAACAGGACCCATACCCAAAGGATCCATCTCGTAAGTCCCTACCACCTCGGTACCTGGGCCAATAAATCGCTCTATGTGATCAGGGTGCGCTACTACAACATCTTCTCTACTGTAGCCATCTCGTATCAGGGAAGCTTCAACCTTCCTTAATCCATAAGGAGCATAGTCTGCTCGGCCAGCAGTATGCGATATTGGATTACAAATGAAATCAAATAATACTCGAGGAGTGACCTGATTTTGCAACACCTTATACAGAATTGAATTGTGTGATCTATTCGGATCAACTGCAGGAGCGCACCCAAAGAACGATGCTAAAGATATCCCCCTGTATGGGGACATCAGAGTTCTATCCGCGCTCAGCACAACTTTAGGATACTTCATTAAATATAGTTCACTAACATCTAAGCGTTAATTCAGGATAGATTTTAAGCTTTCCACAAAGATTGAGAGTACATATAAGTAGTTCAACTGACAAATTGAACGACTAATTCTTGACGATGGTTAGGATATCCCTGTCAAGCAGTTTATGGTCCAATGCGACCCTTTGCCCACTAAACTTCGCACTTTGGCCGATCACATATGCAAATCTAAAATCCTTCGCAAAATTTCTATGTATCTTGTTACAAACATCTCTTACGGTACTTCCTCTCTTGACTATCAATGGTTCTCGATAATCGATCTGGCCTCCTCGTGGTTTTAGAAAAATTTTAATAAAATCCAATTTCTTAAAGATCAGTCGTTTCAGCAAATCGATGTTGATTTTTTTATCTGCTGAAATGGGAACGCTTCCATTTGGCATTTTCGAAAGCATCTCATTCACATAGTTCTTACCGACCAAATCAATTTTGTTAACCACTAATATTGATGGAATGTAGAGAGTATTGCCCAGCATGACGTCTATTAATTGCTCATCGCTTAGTTCTGGTTCTCTAATCATGATTCTACCATTATGCAATCCGTGGATTCGGAGAATTTCCTTTGCCAAATTTAAGGACATTCTTAACGGCTTCTGTGTCTGGACAAAAAGTCCTCCAGAACGAGTCTTCTCAATAGTTACATCTGGTTTGTTCTGGTTAATTCTAATTCCTACTTGTCCGAGCTCCTTCTCAAGAATTTTGAGATGGTTTAACTGGAACACGTCTAAGACAGTTAGTATCAAGTCAGCATTCCTGGCTACGGATAGAACTCTTCTCCCCATACCTTTACCTTTTGAAGCACCCTCTACTATCCCTGGGAGATCTATAACTTGTATCTTGGCACCAAAAATATCCATCATCCCCGGTACAGCTGTCAATGTTGTGAATTGATATGACGCTACCTCAGAATTTGCATTTGTTAAAGAATTAAGAATTGTGGATTTTCCAACACTTGGTAATCCAACTAGTACAACAGAAGCATCACCTGACTTCCTGATATCAAACCCAACATTATCTCTTCCTGAAGCAATAGTTCTTCCGTGCTTGTCCTCGTCCATCTCTCGTCTTAGTCGCGCTATTTTCGCTTTCAGGACTCCAATATGAAATTCAGTAGCCTTATTGATTTGAGTCTTATGAATTTCTTCCTCAATAGCCTTGATTTTTTCAGGAATTCCCAAGAGAATCCCTCTATCCTTCTAGTACCATATATTGATAAACATATTGCCTTAGTAAAGGTAAATCCGTTTCAATTAATTTAGTAACCAAAATAATGTGCCTCATAAACGGATAGTAAATATCATCATAAGGGTGAAAAGGCTTCATTTCTTAAGGTAATTGTCTCGTTTTCATTAATAATTAGTCTTTATTTTTAGGCTCAAAATTCTTGTCTCTTTTTTCTTGCTTCCCCTTGGAACTCCGCCTTAGTTTTGTAACAAATAAAGTAGCAATAATTATCCCGATAATCACATAATTTACAGGTGGGCTAAGAATTTTGGGAATCATACCCAATGCAGGAATTACAAATTTTACCTTCCCAATAAAATTAGGTTCTCGAATGGGAAAATCCGTTCCCGGAATAGCGGCAGGATTAGCATCACCTTTTGTAGTTATTACTCTCTGGCCCCTTGAATCTATTTGAATTTCTGAAACCCTATGAACTATTACTCTATCTTCTCCAGCGGGTCTATGAAATACTATTACATCTCCGACTTGTAAGTCGCCAAATGAACCAGCATCTCCAACTACCAATATATCATTTACGTTTAGAGTCGGAATCATACTTCCGCTAGATACTATGTAAAATGGATTCCCTGTGGGAAAAATAAAGTGCAGGACGCCCCAGACAATTACTACGCCTGTTACAACAATAGCTATATCCTTAATAGCACCAGGCAAACGTGATCCCCGTTCGTCCAACAAGTTAACAACACTATCGAAAAAAACATTAGATAAACCTTGTCCCATAATGTTCATCTTGTCGCAGCCATTTTTGCAGACGAATTCACAAATTTAAAGACTCGACGGCCCGCCCAAAGCCTGTCGACATGAATTGAATAATCCTTCCTACGGTTACCCGAAAATTACTGAATTTAACTCGAAAAAAACCTAAATTGATCTAAATGAGATACTAGAATGAACTAAATAGATATAAGTACCCGCATTACTCTAGAGAATTCAAAACATGTTAGCATTTTAGCATATCTTTTCACATACTTCATTCATTTAATGATGCTTCTGATGCTACCAAAATCTTCGCCTTACAATTCATAAATTACTTATCGAGTCAATGTTTCCACCTATTCTGAGGATTCATATCGAGAAGTTGTGAAGTATGCAGTTTAGATATCATAAAAAACGAATAGTAGTAAAAAAATTGGCAGCTCAGTCTAATGCCTTTTCCTCATTTTCAAAAATTTTCGTATTGGTCTAACTCTGAATCGTCACCGCTGCCCAATAGATTATCAGGCTTTTGATATTTAATATAATCGTCAATAGCATAGTTAGCCTCTCGGTCTGCTTGCATATTTTCTTCTCTTGAAATATGTCTGTATTTAATCTCCTCAAACAAATTTTCAAGATTTGTAACTTCTCTCGAGAGAGTCTTGAGGTGCATATTTCTTATCTTGTATTTTTTTAGTCTTTGGTTTATTAACAGGTTACTATCAGAGAGAACACTTATGCGAGTGCAAATAAGAGTTGCTATCTGCAATGCCCGCTTTAAGGAATGATATTCAGCCTGATTGTTTGTTTTTTGTCCTATAAATTCTCGATAGCTGAGTATCCTCTTATTTCCGCTATAAAGTACAATTCCTATTCCTGCCAAGCCCGGGTTACCCCTACTAGCCCCATCTATAAAAACCTCAAACAAGTAGTGTTATAAATTCAGTGCTATTAATAACGATAAAAATGTTATTATTTCGCATCAAATGGGTTTCAAAAGTTGAAAGGATCAATGTGATCTTGCTAAGGATTAATAAATGGTCGATAGCTCAAAACAAGATCGGATAGAGGGAGACTAAATAGTTTTAGAGTCTGGTTCATTTCTCTTTTTCTTATTTTAACGATATTGTAAGAATTTTTAAAGATCCTCTGAACCTAGACGAACTTTCTGTGCCTGCATAAGCGATCTGCAAATCACCTAGCTTCCATAGCCAGGGCCTGTGTTTGTGTCTAGTACCGAGATTCATTCCCGATGCTATACATGCCCTAAGGGTATCACCTGCATCCAGTATGATTAATTTATCTGTTCCAGTATTAGGTATTCCAATTAAGTAATGATACGTAACAATCGGGATTTCTTCCGCTCCCCTTTAATATTTCTCCAGTTTTGTCCATCCATGATAATAATCGAAATCCCACCTCTCCATCATCCTTCAGGTCTTACTGTGCCAAGCGTTCCAAGTATTATGTCATCCATTTCGTAGATTTATTTCAAAGAATTTCTTGAACAGCAAATAACCGGTATGACTATTGTCATGATTACCAGATATTACTATTAATTGTTGGCAACTGGAGTGTTAATTCTATAATTGTGTGCTTAGACTGAGGCAATATACCTTCATCCTTGGTATCTCCAGTTATGATAATACCTTCAGGTCCTAGCATATTTACCTCTTTGAGTTACTTATCAAGGCCAGATTGGTCATAAAGGCTCCCGATATGGAATATCTGATATTTGCACCAAGAATGGCAATTAATCAAATTCTCATTCAAATGGTATATTAATGCAATAGCTGAATGTTATCAGCGGATTCCGTCCAATGGTGAACTCATCACGCCAAAACGAAAAGTGAAGGAAGATAAACCACGCCGAAAGATGACAAGGACTCATATTATGATACCTCCAATAATTGTGGGAATTGCAACGCTTGGAGGTTTCGCCATCATGCATTTTCTACCAGCACCATCGCCAATCAATGTTTGTCTGAAGGCTCATGATGTTGATACTTTTAATGTCCATTCAAGGATTGAGATCGATGTCGATGGAAAAAGAAAACTCCTGCCAGGGAATGTTGGCTTACAGGAGAAACAAGGTAAGGAGTGTTTACATGTAATGCATACTGATGAAATAGGAGATATGATACATATTCAGTTTGTAAGGCCCATTAGACTTACAATGGATGATTTTATGAAAATTTACTCGCCAGATAACAAGACAATCACGGTCGTCGATAACTCTACAGGCAAGCCTATCTTTGAAAATCTTACGCTAAGCGAGTACAATGTCAATTATTCCTACTTTTCTACGGCAGGTTATACTCCCATTACGAACCTCACCCAATCCCCTCCCTTTACCGATACATTTTTGGCCAAGATTAGTATTCATTCAAGATAGATATAAATTATAAATCTTGATTTTGAATTGGATTGATTAAGAATGCAGCCGTGATAAAGGGTGATGGAACCGGTCCAGAACTTGTAGAGGCAATGATAATGGTACTTACTGAATGTAATTCTCAGATACAATTATCAGTTTGCGAAGCCGGTTCTGAGTGGTGGAAGAAGTTTGGTGGAAATTCTTACATCTCTGAAGAAGTTTGGAAACTTTTGAAAGAATCAGATGCTTGTTTCAAAGGCCCTACGACAACAGTTCCTATACCATCTGCTCCAAAAAGTGTTGCGGTAAGTATTAGACAACGATTTGAACTCTTTGCAAACGTTAGGCCCATAAGGACTTACAAGAGGTCACCACGACATTTAGATTTTGTTTGCGTTCGTGAGGCCACTGAAGGATTATATTCCGGTATTGAATTTAGAACTAGTGAAGACTCTGCTATTGCTATTAGAAAGATAACGAGAAAATCGTGTGAGAGGGTCGTAACTCATGGATTTAAATTAGCTGAAGAAAGGAGATTCAATAAGATTAATGTTATTACAAAAAGAAACATCTTGAAAGAAACCGACGGAATTTTTTGGCAGTCTGTAGAAAAAATTAAGCAAAAATTTCCAAATGTAATGGTGGAAGAGTATTATGTTGACAACATGACCCAACAGCTGGTTAAAAATCCGGAGAGGTTTAACAATAGTGTATTACTCAGGTACTAACCTTTTCATGGATATTATTTCCGAATGTGCTTCAGGACATTTGGGATCAATCGGAAATGTATATTCTGGAAACTACGGTGATAATTACGCAATGTTCGAACCAGCTCATGGGAGTTCTCCAAAATATGCGGGCTTGGATAAAGTTAATCCTGTAGCTACCATATTATCTGCGGCTTTGATGGTAAAGTACTTGGGAGAAATTGACATTTCCAATGCACTTTTTTCGGCTACAGAACATGTAATAAATGAGGGAAAATTTGTTACTTACGACTTAGGAGGGACGGCTACTCTTAGCAAGACTGCATCGCAAATTGCTAAGAAAGCAAGGACATTATTGAGGAAATAATTCACTTTGAGTGCAGGCAATACTTTTCTAAATTATTCTTCGACTTCGAATTTCATCCGTATTAGATCATTCTTTTGATAACTCGAACACCTGTAACACTTCGTAGAAAATTTTTCTTTGACTTATCTTTCTCCTCTTCAATTGTAATAATCGAAGAAAAATGTCAAGTTTTGACATATCGTATAACGAGGAGAACAGGATCAAGATGTGTCCTGCATTTTCCAAAATAGAAACAGACCTCTCCAAAAAATAAATTGACCATTCAATTGCTGTTGGTCCTCCATCCGTGGCAATATCGCATCCGAAATCTGCAGAAAAATTTGACAGGTAAGGAGGATTACATACAATAAGATCAAACCTAGATCTTAATGGGTCACTCATATTGCAACAAATCATAAGTGTATTCCTGGGAACATGGTATTTGGCATATTTGATTGACCTCAGATGCAGATCAGTTCCAACTACTAGATCAAAATTCCTGCATAAACTTTGTGTTACTATTCCAGATCCTATTCCTACCTCCAGAGCGCTTTTACCATAGTATTTTTTAGCAGTTTCTGCCAAAAGGTAACTATCTTCTGCTGGGATGTACAAAGTATCAGAATATATCAAGAAATTGATTGAAAATACTTCTGCTGGTAGGGCAGGTTAAACGACATATCAGACAATGCGAGAAGACGCAATAATGAATGTTGACTCTAGAATTGCAGTTTCTCGTCTTCATATCTTTCTTACGAGATCGACAATTTCCTCCGGCAATAGGTTTCTAATTTTCCGTGTTTCCAAATTATTATTTCTCCGATTCCATGCACGTAAAGAATAACTTTTTCCCTTTGAAAAGAGTAAATGGATTTTTTTTATTTCCGTCAGATCAATCGTATTATGTTTACGAATCAAGCGAAGTAATGCAGAAGTAACCCGTGGTGGAGGAGAAAAGGCTTCAGGAGGAACCCTGGCCAATATTTCGAGGGCCAAGCAGTATTGAGAAATTACAGAAATAGCAGTATAGTTTTTTTCGCCCGGTTGAGAAAGCATCTTGGATGAGAATTCATCTTGTACCATAATTACCCCTCGCTGAAAGTTTTGACAACATAGCCAAGTGATTATTTCTCTGCTTCTTGAATAAGGAATGTTTGAAATGAATACATCGAATTTTGGTGGCTTGATTTTCAAAGCGTCTGAATTGTACAGCTGAACGTTGGGTCTATCGAGACAATTAATACGCGCGGATTCATAAAGGTCGGGGTCCACTTCATACGAATATATATACCGAGAACATTGCGAGACGAGTCTCGTGATAATTCCCTTCCCACTACCTATCTCCAAAATAACCTCACTTGACTTAGGTGCGAGGCATTGGACCAACAATAACACTATTCTTGCATCTACAAGATGATGCTGACCAAATTCAATCCGTCTTTTCCGAGAAGTTTTATACTCATTTTCCGACAAACAAGTTCATCCTAACTTCGCCAGATATTTCTTCTACTATCCTCTTTGAGATTAGTTTGTGGATATCCTTGATGCCAATTCTAGCCTGGACTTCAGAAAATGATTCAAATTTTTTCCTCTCCCTTTCCTTTATAATACTCCTCATGTAGGTCTTTCCAATACCAGGAATTAGCTCAAGTGAATGTATCCGGGGAGTAACTGGCGGTGAATTATTGATATACGATACGAACCTCTGTTCACTTGATAAGACTATCTTATCTACTATGTTGGGTAGATCGTTTTTTGCAGAAGCAGATATTGCCCCATATTCTAATTTCCCCAAAACACTTAGAATTTTATTACGTCCCTCACGTCCGATAAATACACGTTCGCCAATCTCAAAACTGGCATTTTGGACCCCTAACAGCTCCAATAATGTAAGTCGCCCTTCACCGATCGCCTGCAAAATAAGACCTTCGCGTCCCCTAACTGTAATTGATTTGCTTCGAAGATTGTAGTCCAAGACATATGCGTATTCCTCATATCTTCTGTGTCCGGCATTACTTGGATTGTTAGTGTCCAGCCTATCATTTTCTATACTATGAGGAAGAGATCCCAATTACGATTGCATTATAATATAGCTCTGTATTTAACTTTCATCCGTTTGTCGAAAGCTTCGATAATGCTTTCTCTAGAGTGGATGTAAGGATTAATTTCTTCCATCCAAATGTAAATGTTCTAAGTTCCTCGAGTGATTTTGGCATAATATTAGCCAGCTCTACGGCTTCTTCTTCAGTAAAATCACATTCTTTAACCAAATCGCTTATCAACTTCTTGGCAACTTCAGGCTTTGATTTTGAGAATTTTGTTACATAGTCAAACGTCCAGCGCTGAATCTGGTCCATTTCTTCGGCATTCCTCTTTTCGAGGATCTCTTTAACCTCAGATAAAGTAATCATTTCTTTCTTATTTATTTCAGTCAACTATCATTCTTTTCTCCATGAATTGAATGAAACGGTTTCACATGATTAAACTTTGTCTGCAAAATTTTTTGTTTCTGTGATATTGCTATTCCGACTTTTATGGTCCTTCTTCCAATATCTTGTATAACCCCTACGCGACCTTGATAGCGCCTATGTGGGAGAGTATTGTGCTCCCTAGGATCCACATCAATTACAACCTTATCGCCAATTTTGTAATTCCTTAGTAAGAATGTGACACCCTTCGATGTTTTATTTTTTTTCAATAATTGTCTTGATTTCCTTCTTGGTCCATGTGACCTGGGCATGTCTTATTGGCTATGTCTTCCTTAATTTAATATTATCTAAGTGCCACTATTACTATTGATATTATCTAGTTATGTTTTTGTGATCATCCGATTTGAGCGTGAATAGGAAAAGTTTATCGTCAATTAGAATGAAACTTCCTTTTTGAGGCAATAATTGAACGGATGCGCACTATATTTTATCAGTGAATTCGTAATTATCTTAGTTTTGAGATTGTTAATCAGTATTCAAGCATTACTGTAACGGATCCCCTATACCTTCTTCGTTTAATGTGAATAAGATTTCTCTTTCAGCATGATATGGACTATCAGCCATTCTCGCTATTCTGTTTTTTCCTGCCTTTTTTAAATAAATTCGATAAGTGGTTGTATGTCCCATTATATTGCCACCGGTAGGTCTAAAAGGATCACCAAATAGTGAATCTGGCGAAGATTGGATTTGATTGGTAATTACAACTGCGACAGAGCAGGTTTCTGCTATTCTTAGCAAGATGTGTAGAAACCGGTTCATCTTCTGTTGTCTTTCTGAAAGTAACGCCCTTCCCAAGAATTCAGCTCTATAGTGTGAAACAGCGGAGTCAACTACAAGTAGGCGGATCCCATGAAGCTGAATTACATTTGCAGCTTCTTCAATTATGACTTCTTGATGAGAACTATTATATGCTTTTGCAACGATAATGTTTTCTAGTATAGGTTCGGGATTCAAGTTTCTTGCATTGGCAATTGATACAATCCTCTCTGGTCTAAAAGTATTTTCTGTGTCTATATAAAGAGCATTTCCTGTAAGTCTGGATAACTGTGCATTTTTCTGGACTGTCACACAAAGAGTATGACATATCTGCGTCTTACCACTTCCAAATTCACCGTAAAGTTCTGTAATTGATCTAGTTTCAATTCCTCCCCCTAACAAATTATCCAGATTTTTTGATCCCGAAGAAATACGACTTTCTGACTTTCTCCTCTCATAGATAACAGTAGCCGGAACAAATGGCTTATCATAAATTCCAAGATCTTCTAATATCATTCTTGCATTATTGCACATGGTAGCGCATTTTTCAATACTAATTCCGGTAGCACTAGCAATATCTGTGGCTCCTCTAATGACCAAATCCTTTAGCGATCTGAATCCAGCTTTTTGCAGACAAATTCTAGTCGCTGGCCCTATCTCCTCTAGAACATTAAGATCTAGCAATGAAGAATCAGCACTATTACTACTCAATCCTGTTTATTATAATTACCAACTGACTACTTAATTAGTCTTTGAATTTCATAAAATGCGCGGAAATAAAACAATCACTAAATAAGATATTTGAACAGATGTTGAAAGGTGACATGTTTCTCCTTATTTCAGTACAACAAACTATTCTGTTTCACCAAGCCTCCCCACTATCCCCATCGCTACTTTGAAGGCCCCCTCAATTGTGTGTTCCTTTGCTTGATGAGAAGAAAAACCCCTGGACCTAGACTCGTTAGTAGTGAGAGGACCCATACTCACTAACGCATGAATTCTTTCGCAATAATACATAAATTCGGGTAGAGTCTCTTGCATGATGTGGCAAAATGCATTAACAGAAGAAGGACTAGTAAATATTAGTGAATGTATTTTACCATTCTTAAGAAGATGAGCAAACTCGCTCCATACATTGCTACTTCTATTAATTTCTGGACTGTAAAGATAGAATTCATCTACCTCAAGTCCGAGTAGAGAAAGAGATTCATTCATGAGCGATGAAGACGCGGAGCTTCGTGGTATTAGAAGTTTCGTTCCTCTCTTCAGTTCCATTTGCTTGATGTGGTTCAATAGTCCCTCTGAAGAGTATCTTTCAGGCATGATATTAGTGCTAATGCCGTTGATCCTTAAATGATTCATTACAGCGGGCCCTAATGAGATTATCTTCTTTTTTTTCAATTCCTTCAATACACTTTCTCTCTCATTTGTTTTCTCAGCCAGCGATAGCAATATATCAACCGCGTTTGGACTCATGAAAACAATGTAATCAAATTCTGTTTTCCTAATTTTTCTTAGGAATTGGAATATACACTGTTGATTGCGTGGGATTAGCTTAATCGTAGGAAGTGAAAATGGATTTCCTCCGAATTGCTTTACCAACCGGATAAACTCTGCATTATGATCAATATCCCTAGTGATTGCAAAAGTTTTATTCTTTAACATGTTTGCAACAATCAACGAATTCTCTTCCCCAAATAAAAATTATCTAGTATGTTTAATTAATGGACACAGTTACCTTACAAGTCAATAGAAAATTCAAATTCTTGATCAAATTACAGACCTTAAAATTCAATCCTTATTTCTAAGTACATTTACAACTTTTCCGATTATGATTATTGATGGAGGTTGAACAGAATATTTCTTAACTTTCGATGCAATGTTACCTAATTTTCCAAAAATGACTCTCTGTTTACTAGTGGTTGCGTTTTCAATTATCCCAACGTTTGTATTGGATGCCAAACCGCCAGAAATCAGTTCGTTGCTTATTTTCTCTATACGCTCAATTCCCATCAGGACAACTATAGTATCAACACTTTTTGCTAGTTTTTTCCACTTAACAGTGCCGCCACCTTTGTTGGAATCCTCATGCCCCGTCGCTAAAGCAAAAGAAGAAGAAATTTTTCTATGGGTTAAGGGTATTCTAGCATAAACTGCAGCAGCAGAAAATGACGAGATACCAGGTACTACTTCACATTCTATTCCATAAGAAGATAAAAATTCAACCTCTTCACCCCCCCTACCGAAAATGAATGGATCGCCACCCTTCAATCTCAATATTTTCTTGCCAGCTCTTGCGAAATACAGCATAAGGTGATTTGTCTCTTTCTGATTCACAGTCGGATCTCCGGATTTTCGACCCACGTAAATTTTACGAGATCTATCAGGTACCAATTCAAGGATCTCTTTTGTTACCAACCTATCATATAGAATAACATCACAGGTTTTAAGTAACCTCTTGGCCTTTACTGTCAATAGTTCTGGTTCTCCGGGTCCTGCCCCGCAAATATACACCTTTCCACGTGGTATCAGATTATGTTCCATGAATTTAGTGCGTCTCTCCAACCACTCGCAATATCTTCTATACCATTTTGAATTAGCCATCTTGAAGCCTCGTACCCTATTTGCGTTGGGTTGGAAGCCTTTCCTGTGAGTTTCACCTTAATTGATTTTTTCCTGTCTGTCGACATCGCTTTTACGCTTAACTGAATTGATTTAGAGTGATTACTGTGTTCTGCTAATGCGCCAACAGGAAATCTGCACCCAGCATTGATTCCCCTCATCAAAGCTCGCTCCGCTTCGATACATCTGCGAGACGGTTCATGTTCAATTTTTTGAAGTAGGGTCACCATTTTTAGATTATCTCTCCTACAGATTACGGCCATCGCCCCTTGCCCGGGGGCAGGCAAGAAATTCCTCACATCGAGTCTTTCGACTATGACATCTTGCATTCCAAGTCGAATTAGACCAGCTTCAGCCAAAACAACAGCATCAAAAATACCAGTGAGCGATTTATTGATTCTAGTCTCGACGTTACCACGAATAGGAACTACATCTAGACTTGGATTCCTCTGCAAGATTTGGATCGCCCTTCGCAAGCTACTGGTGCCAACCTTTGATCCTTTAGTCAATGTAGCCAACTTTACTTTTTTTTTGCTTACCATTACGTCATTTGGTTTAGCCCTTTTTGGTACCGCGAGCAATGAACAGATCGGGATGAAGAACCGTGGGAATATCTTTAAGGCTGTGCACACCAAAATCAGCATGCCTATTCAAAACTGAGTCATTTACCTCTTTCTCGAATAATCCTTTCCTATCCATTGAGAACAGAGGACGGGGATCAACATCACCCTTTGTCTTGATCGAGATAATCTCAAATTGATCGGTTGGACGGAGTCTTGTTAGTTCATCTAATACGAGTTCCGTCTGTCTGAGCGCTAATTTGCTGCCACGAGAGGCTGCTACATATTTCATGGTCAATGCTATGTCACTTCTGTAAGCGCATTGACAAATGCTTCAATTGTCAGATCTACGTCTTCCTCTGTATGCGCAGCCGATAGAAAACATGTTTCAAACTGAGAGGGAGGAACAAAAACTCTCAACTTCATTAAATTGTCAAACAATTTCTTGTAATACCTTCTGTTACTAGTCCTGACATCATATGCATTTTGAACCTTCCGGTCAGTAAAGAAAATTTGGAACATGGAGCCTATGTGGTTAACACAACAAGCAAAGCTCATATGATCTATTTCATCGGTAATACCATTTACGATCGAATCACACATTCTTGACATTTTTGGATAGATTACACTTCTTTCCCTTTCGAGCGCACGAACAGTGGCCAAACCGGCACACACGGAAACTGGGTTTCCAGCATATGTACTTCCTTGATATACATTTCCAGACGGAGAGAATTGTTCCATGATTTCTTTTCTCCCCGTCACCGCTGAAAGAGGAAATCCGTTGCCAATTGCTTTTCCAAATGTAGAAAGATCCGATGTTATACCTAAGTATTCTGAAGCCCCGCCTAAACTCAATCTAAACCCTGTTACAACCTCGTCAAAAATTAGAACAATATTATTTTCAGCCGTAATTCTTCTAAGTTTACTCAAAAATTCTTGTTTGGGAATTATTAGACCCATGTTTGCTGGAACTGGTTCTACAATTACGCAAGCAATATCGTTATAATTCTTTACCATTTTCTCAACAGATTCAACGTCGTTGAATTGAAGAAGCAAAGTCTCATTCGAAGATTTTCTTGTCTCTCCTTGACCGTCCACACTTGGTAATTCTGCGACTCCCGACCCAGCACTTGTAAGAACATCGTCGTAGGAACCATGGTAACATCCATCAAATTTTACTATCCTTCTATTTTGTGTCATCGCTCTAGCAAGTCTTATCGCATGCAAAGTAGCTTCTGTACCCGTGTTCATCATCCTTACTCGTTCCGCATTTGGTACCAGATCGGACAAAAGTTCAGCCAATTCTAATTCTTGTTCTGTCGGCATACAATAGAGGTTCCCCCTTTCTAGCTGAGCCTTAACGGGTTCAATGATTTCAGAATTTGCATGACCCATAATTACGGCCCCATAACCCATGCAATAGTCGGTGAGAGTCATATGATCAGCAGTCACAATTTTGGATCCCTTAGCTGATGAAATAAAAACTGGGTAAGGCGGATAGTAGCGGACGGGACTATTGACACCCCCTGGAATTACTAACTTCGAACTATCAAATAATGACTTTGACAACGGCATTCGATTTATCTCAATAAACTGTTATATTCGTATCTCAACCTAACAACAATTCAGCCATTTTTCTTGCGTGATAGGTTATAATTATGTCTGCCCCGGCCCTTTTGATACATGTAATAAATTCAGTGACAGTTTCATTTTCATCGATGTGGCCTTCCAAGGCCCCAGCCTTAATCATGCTATATTCACCAGAAACACTAAATGCACAAATTGGTACTAGAGTCGATGCCTTAGCTCTGTGGATAAGATCAAGATAAGGAATTGCTGGTTTTATCATTATTGCGTCGGCTCCTTCATCAATATCTAGATTTATTTCTCTCATAGCTTCTTCAGCGTTAGCATAAGCCATTTGATAGGATTTTCTGTCACCATATATTGGTCTGGATTTTGCAGCATGTCTGAAAGGTGCATAAAGGTTGGATGAAATCTTAGCCGAATATGCAATAATTCCGACATCGGTAAATTTCGAAGCATCTAGAGCTTTACGGATTGTGCATACTTGACCATCCATCATTGCAGAAGGCGCGACAAAATCTACCCCTGATTCAGCATGACTAAGTGCTATCCGTGATAAGGCTTGCAAGGTCTTATCATTATCTATGTGAGTTTGTTCAATGATTCCACAATGGCCGTGTTGTGTATAATGACAAAGACAAACATCACTAATTAGAACAATCTTGTCGGCAAATTGATTCCTGAGTAATTCTATCGAACGCTGTACTATACCATTACGACTATACGCTGACCTGGCGCTTTCGTCCTTTTTTGAAGGTATTCCGAAAATAATAAAGGCCTTAATTCCAAGGCCTGAAAGTTCTTCCACACTTTGCGCCAATTTGTTAAGCGGTAAACGAAATATTCCTGGCATAGATTCTATTTCGTAGGCCTCTCTAATTCCGTCTTCTACGAAGAGAGGGCAAACTAAATCGTTTACAGATAAGCGGGTTTCCTGAAAAAGGTCTCGAATAGAGGCTGTCCTCCTCAGCCTTCTAAGTCTAACTTCAGGAAATTTACGGCTACAGAAATTTTCACTTCGTTTCAAATATCAGCACACAAGGAAAATCATAAGGAGCCGAGATAAACCTTTGTTTCTGCTTTTTATCACTAGCGATATTGGATTTGGCTCTAGCCTCCACCTGCATCAAAACCTCCACCAGTTGATTCTACTTCTGCTTCATCAAACTCCTTGTCTTCCTTGGTCTTTTTCTTTTTTGGTGGAATGTTGCTCTCTTGCTTGTCTATGTCTTCATCTACTTTAGACATTTAAAGATCTATCCTAGACAATTCCTTATTAAGTTGTAGAGAGTAGAACAAAGATAAATTATTGACTGATGCATGCAACTATCTCACAGTCAACCATCTGTGATTATCAAGAGCAGATCTGCCGTGGCGGAAAATAGCGACTTTTGTGAAATCGATCGTAACAAACTAACAGACAATCGATTTTTTGACGTCGGGTATTTGATTGTGATCATATCATTTCCGATACTAAAATATCTGGTGGAGATGTTGCTTTATTGCGCAGTGACTTTTTCGGAAGATACAAGAGGCGCCAGAAAGTTATAAGAGGGCTAAAATGTTGAATCCTTGAAATCCTATCTTTGAGGTATACAAGTTGACATGCCTTCAGACAGCAGAATATGTTTAGAGAAGCAATATCAGATTATGAATAATCGTTGAAATTTCGTCCCTTTAACATTGAAACTTTTTATGATAATGCCCTTGCCCACATGAGTCTACCAGAATTGGATGAAGTAGATTGGTGTTATGACGAAATCCTGAAAATATACCCCATATATTTCAGGAGCCATAGTGGAAAAAGAAACAATCCAAGTTGAAAAAGGTAACTACAAACAGACAGTTATTTTTTTGACAAAGCACTAAGAATTGAACCAAAAATATCATAATTATTAGGAACAAGGCCCTAGCGCTAGAACTAATGGGAGACCAGGCAAGCGCCGAAAAATACAGTCAGTCTATGGCCTTTGACTGGATACCAGTAGACTCTGCTCAATTTTTGGCCTAGTGAAAGTAATACATATTGTTCTTTATTTTGGTAAAGCAATATAAAATTAAGTAACATCTTTTTTACTGCTCTTTCGTTGGCTCTAACTTTGGTGAATTGATGAAGTTTAGATATGGCTAACCCTGCTTACAAAGAACTAAACTTATGCTCAAATTAAACACAAAGTTTCTATTATTAGTCCATATATCTATACAGAAATTTCTCATTTCTGCTCATAATTAAATATCCTTGAGATGATCTTTACTATCTCCTGATTTTTTTCGTAACTCGTCACTTCCCTCCTAAAATTGTTCATTGGAGTTGACAAAATACCTTCTACAATGGCAAATGAAAGTTGTTCCAATATCTTGTATTCTTTTGTTCCTGACTTGGCAGACATCAACTTAATAGCCTTAGATAATTCTCTTTCTCTAACTTCCTCGACTCTTTTAAAAATCTCTACTACAAAAGGTTCTACCCGCTTCTTCCTGAATAGATTATCAATGAAATCAATTTCATCATCCAACATGCCTTCTGCGCTTCTAATCCCAGTTTGTCTTTGCATGAGGTTCCTATCGACTATTTCTGCAATTTGGTCCATATTAACTAGCTTTACCCCTGGCAATGAGGCAACTGTGTCCTCTACAGTTCTTGGATTCGAAAGATCAAATATCATCATGCCATTGGTTCTACTTGTCATCGCAGCCTGTACTCTTGCAAAGGTTATAAGTAAATAAGGTGCAGTAGTAGAGACGAAAATTAGGTCAATCTGATGAAAAGATGATAAAGCAGATTCAAAGTCAATTGGCTTACCACCTACTGATCGTGAGAAGACTCTTGCACGGTCGTATGTTCTACTTGCCACCAAGAAATCAACATGTCTCTTGTTTAAGGACTTCGCAATTAGGCTGGCACCTTCACCAGTTCCTATAAGGAGAACACTTTTTGTATGCAGATCATCCAGATAGTCTTCCGCCAAGTTGACTGCAACAGAGCCAACGGAAACACTTCCTCTATTCAATCCACTTTCATTTCTGATCTTTGTTCCAATTTTTATTGCTCGTTCAAAGAGTAATGAAAGATTGGAACCAGAGTATTCCTGAGCGCGGGCGTATTCGTGAGCCCGTCTAACTTGACCTAATATTTGATCTTCGCCTACGACCATTGACTCCAATCCTGAAGTCAAACTCATAAGGTGTTTCACAGCCATCCTATCTTCGCTAGATTCAATATATTTCGCATGCGAATCACACTCGTTCATCATTTTGACCCATTCATCGATCATCTCCTTTGTATGATGACTTGAAAGTACTAGGAATACTTCAACTCTATTGCATGTTTGGAGCAAAACGCATTCCTGCACCCATGGAATTTCCAAGAACTGCTTATATGACTCTTGAATATCCTTGAAGGTAAATTTTTCTAGTATCTGAACTGGTGCGTTCTTGAAAGTAACTCTGAGATTTAGTATTTTTACCAGATCAAATTCTTCCTTCATTCATTCTCAATCTCCAACCAATCTTTTATTAGCCTTTTCGTAGTTTCTTTCGCAACTTCAAGGTTGCCTACGGCTATCGCATTCTTGATCTCCGTATTCTTCATTATGGAATAAAGAAACTGTTTTCGTTCTTTGCTAGAGGCGATCTTTTCCTTTGCTAAATGCCGAGCAAAGTCCTGCAAAACAATATTGTCCAAATCGGTAGTTTTTATAATTCTTCGCAAAATCCTTTCTATTCGCATCCTTATTTTACGGGCCATAAGCGGGCTTTTCCCGTATGTAGAAATCGCAATCTGCATGACTCCTTCTATAGTCGTTAACGAAGCGTAGGAAAAGTTACTAACCATTGGATCGTCAGCAGCGTATACTAACGCGCCCATTGCTACACCTTTTTCAATAATTTTTCGATTAAGAAGTTTATTGTCAGTAGCGGCCATTAGAATGAATATGTCCTTGAAACCATCAAGAAAGGATAGATCAGTTAACTTATGCCTGATGGTCTTGATCATTCCATCTTCTTCAAGTGAGATGAGGTCCTTGCTCAAATATTTGTCTATTACTACTATCTCACATCCCTGTCCCAACATACCACGAACTTTCCGCATTCCCTCTTTGCCACCGCCTATTACCAAAACTTTTTTCGAATCTAGGTTAAGATCTACTATCACTTGGTTACCCACTAGTTCGTCTATTTGAAATCATATTTTCACTATTTAATCCTTCCATTATCAAATCTGCTAAAACTGACAGTTATTTCCAAGTTAATTCAATTTTAGATTCCATTTATTAGCCAAGAGGTGTTCTTGAACGTTTCATGAAAAATATACTTTGTAATGAGTGCACAATGGGTAAGGAGTGAGAAACTTGTACCTGCCATATTGATGGCAAGAACACTATTGCTCTATTCATTCAATCCATATTATGATTCATAATACCTTCAAAAGCATTCTTGCAACAACTTTTGAAGAAATATATATATGATAACGTCGTTATATGACCATAATAA
>CAWBGD010000007.1:0-24085 GCA_963788355.1 uncultured Nitrososphaeraceae archaeon
GTGTATGATAGTACGGAATAAGTTAAGTCGCAGTGATTAGGATACAGAATTCAGAAACATACATGGAAGACAAATCCATACGCTAGCCAATGTCGGTTCAATATGGTATTATACAGCATGGATTGTTGGGTGGGGGTAACCTAAGTTTGATGTTTTGCACTAATTCCAGGATATCGGCGGATAAAGTGAACCGACAATCATGGAATGATATCCATTTTAGTTCAACATACTTCTAGCTCGATATTCAAATACAGCTACTATTCAAGAGTCAATAGCGTGAAATATTTATAAATAGTGTATCCCTAAGCGTTCCTAAATTAGTTGTTGAGTTTATTTATACCAAGTGCATCAAAATATGATAGATGCTGACATAGTTCTCAAACAGATCGGATTTACACCACAGTACACTTCACACCCCATCTTTGGCGACATTTTTACCGCAATGATTGTGGCCGCCCTAATTGCAATAGGACTAAATTTCGGATTTTCAATGCTGCGGAAAAAGACCACAGACATAGCAAAGATGAATTCAATAATGAAAGAAACAACTGAATGGAGAAAGCAATACATGGCTGCTGTCAAGAAACAGGACAAGCCTAGAATTGAAGAGCTACGAAAAAAGCAAGCATATGTAAATAAAATGAGTATGGAACTTCAACAACAACAAATGAGACCCATGTTAATTTACATGGTTCCGTCATTCATGTTATGGATACTTGTTTTTCCAGCAATATTTGGTCAAATCGTGGCATTCTCTCCGTTATACATTCCGTGGATAATGTGTAGTGAAGATAATGTAAAGAACGATCAGCAGCCACTGCCGGATAACCCGAACGCTACAAAAGGTCCATGTGAACATGCGGGTCAGGTGTATCTGTGGGGATGGTTCCTTATCGCAAATTTCGCATTCAGTGGCATAATTTCAAAAGTTACTAAAACCTCACTGCCTAGCTTCACGTAGTAACCTTGTTGATGCCTTAATCTTACTATTGAGCTTTCCCATCCTGAATATAAGCCAATTCGATCATACGACACCCTTAAGATGTTAACACAAATTAGTTGTAAGAACCCACTGGTTCAATATCTACGGGGTTTCAATGAGGTCTATTTTTATGAATCTATTTAGTTAGGTCTAAAGATGTAGTAACATCATCTAGTAATACAAACCGCCAATTCAACTCTTTTCCCAGAGATACACCGATTCTTGGGGTACATTGCACTCTAGAGGATTCTATGCCCTCTTGTATACACAAAAACGAATTACAATCGGTTAGATCCACCCCATTTAGAGATCTATCGATAAGGAGGGCCATTGACAGTTTGCCAGGGCCGTTAGCCAAATTTCTAAATTTATTGATTTTTCTATTTTTCATCATGGATTTTATGCCTTCAATTGGAAATATTGACCGTATTAGAACCGCTCCTGCATCATTCTTTCTCGAGTACGCAACAACATTAGTACAATGATACATGCCATATACAAAATATACGTAGCATACACCCTTCACTCCAAACATGATTGAACTCCTAGGCTTACGGCCATTGTAGGCATGGCTCGCAGGATCTTCACTACCTCCATAAGATTCAGTTTCAGTTATTATGCCTACAAGTTGTTGAGGAGCCCGTGGTGTCGGCATAACTCGTACTAACTTTTTTCCCAGTAATTTTCTTGCAACAGTTGAAGTCTCGCCATGATAGAAGGCTCTTCTAAGACAATTAGTCATTGCGAGGCACTAATCAAAAATGCATATCTAATATAAATAAATTGTAGGTGATTCATAATGTGCTGGATTAAATTGCGTTAACTCTAAAATAAGCGGCTCTTGTCACTATATTTGCGTAGTTGTGGATATTGAAACTTTTCAGAACTAAACGAATGAAAGAAAATGTGTGTGAAAAGTGTGGAAAAATATTTAGAAAAGTTGAGGAGTTAATGCATCATTGCGAGCTCGAACATGAAGAAAAAAAATATGAATGCAAGCAGTGCAATTTGAAGATGGATGGAATGGAACAAATGCGACAACATATTATGCGCAATCACACATTCAAGAGAAAGAGCTAAGGTATTTGTTTTTCAGATTATTTTAGTAAAACAATAAAATAACGTTTCTATTAATGGATTAAGTATGAAGACTTGCGCCAAATGCGGAGTAAAATTTGATGAAACCCTAGTTGACGATACCCAGGCGGCTAAATATCCGTCTTGTAATTCATGTTGGAAAGAATGGACGGACTATGCAGTGATCGTGATTAATGAAATGCGCTTAGACATGTCCCTTATAGAACATAGAAGAACACTAAAAAGATATGAGAGAGTGTTTTTTGGGCTGGAAAAAGGCCAAGAAATTACTAAAAATCCTGATTCAAAATAGGTTATGAATTTTCATATTCCATAATTGTCTTTAGACTCTTTGGAAGCATTTTCATCAATTTGGCAGCATCGGGGCTTAGCAAAACGGCCTCTTTTAATCCTATAATGATTCCATCCTGACATTCTTTAGATAATAAACGGTATGCAGTGACTAGTTTCTCCGGATACACACTAACGAAATTCGCGTCGTCTGATAAAACCGCACTATAGCTTTCCATTAATTCTACCAACATAGTAGGTTCTATTTCGCACATTGCCTTGATCCACGAAGTAATTAGTCTCGTAACAGTATTTGGTTCCAATTCCGACAAGCATTGAATTGCAAATTTTATAGTTATCCTCCTGTCTAACTCACTCATAGAAGATAGCTCTGATACCTTTCGTCTCGCAAATGATAGTCTAAGAAATTCGGGCAAGTTCGCCATTATCAGTAATAATCTTTCGATATCTTCCCCGTCTGCTGCCATGTCATTTATGTCATAGGCTCATGTGGGTTAATACATGTTTTTTTGGCTTTTATTGTTTGCAAGTTATATCTTCACATGAATTTGGAAATTTTTAATGTTTTATAATTGAAATAGAATCTAGAGCCTGACGCGACAATCTTTATGAAGTCATGATGGAATAACGAGGTATATTCAAGAAATATCCTTATCCTTTATATTTGATCTGAATAAGACCATACACATGCCTTGCACCGTAGTAGTAGGAGGCTTTTATGGTGACGAAGGGAAGGGCAAGATTTTGGCATATATGTCGTTAAGGGACTCTCCAAAAATAGCCGTAAGAGGTGGAGTAGGTGCAAATGCAGGCCACACTTTTGTTCACGAAAATAATGAGTATAAAGTCCGCATGCTTCCAAGTGCTATTCTTAATGATTCAACTAGATTACTAATTGGCCCAGGGGTATTGTTAACACCAAATATTTTGACCAGTGAGATTGAAAAATATTCTACTTGTAATCGAACATTTGTTGATAGACATTGCGGAATTGTTGAAGAGCGTCATATTGAATTAGACGTCGGATCAGGTCATCTTAAAAAAACTGTAGGGACCACAGGGACAGGAACCGGTCCAGCAAACGCTGACAGGGCTCTTCGTACTTTGAAGTTGGCTAAGGACATGCCAATGCTTACTCAATATTTAGACGATGTAAGCAAGACGGTCAATGAGACCATAGAGGAAGGCAGTCCGGTTCTCGTCGAAGGTACCCAAGGAACTTACCTCTCTCTGTACCATGGAATCTATCCGTTTGTTACTTCCAAGGATGTTACTGCTTCTGGTATTTGCTCTGATATTGGGATCGGGCCTAAGAAAGTTGACAATGTCCTAGTGGTCTTCAAATCTTACGTGACTCGAGTCGGCAGTGGTCCTCTGCCCAACGAAGTAACTTCCCAAGAAGCTCTTCTCAAGGGATGGACAGAATATGGAAGTGTAACAGGTAGGCTTAGGAGATCATCGTCATTCAATATGGATCTAGCAAAAAGGGCGGTCATGCTGAATAGTGCGACTCAGCTTGCCATTACTAAAATGGATGTGCTGTTTCCTTCATGTGCGGGGATAAGAGACTTTTCCAAGCTTACTGCGGATGCGAAGAAATTCATTCTCAACGTAGAAGAGGAGACTGGAGTCCCAGTTGTCCTAATAGGGACAGGACAAGAAGTTTATGACGTAATAGATTTGCGGTGAATTTAATTGTCGTGCGAGATTTACACAGTGTATTGTTAAGGTTGACTAGCCATAATGTCAACATGGTTTGGACTTAAAGTAGACCGTTGTATCGATCCTTACATTTCATACCCTTAACTTAGTTACTCATTCATTTCAAATCGCAGAATGAAGCATTAAAAACTTCAAATACTTTCTTAGCTGTTAGAACGATTCCAGCCAGATAATGGCGTAGCATTTTAATAATCTCGATAGTCACGATAGCTGTTGCAATCGAAACCGCCGTTTTATTTAGAAGTTTCAACTATCAAAGATTTTGGAAGATTAGTTTGTGCGTTTGAACGTGCTCCGCTTCTTACCTTTTCATTTAAAAAAGGAGAGGACCATGTTTTGGCTACCCAAATTGATTTCCTAAACAATGTACCTGTCATATATTACGTAAGGTATCCAAATGAAGGTCAGTTTCTGGCGTATAGGCATTCCGGTGGGATTGAAGAAGTGACGATCGTGAACTCTGTATCCAACCCAGTCTATGTGTACTCGCCAGTCATTTCTATAGAAAAATTCCCTAAGGCCTTTTCTCGTACGTCAAAAATATCAAAAAATGCAGGATATGTACCGATAAAATTAAAGGATTTGACTAGTTTGGCAAAGATCGCTTCTTATAAGATGATTTATGATGAAGCGCCCCTGCCACTGTTCGTATACAAATTACAGAGCACGTATGTAATAGGCACCCCGGTGACTTTGGGTGATTCAGACAATATTTCATATTACTATTATATAACTGGAACAGATCAGCCACTCAATTGCTTTGTGAAATATGCTAGCCAAAAAAACATGGTGGCTTGTTTGTCCGACAATTTAGACGAACATGGATACATATACATCAAATTGGTGAAACTCGCAGTTCCAAACCCTTTGGTAAAAATCTATGATTAGTTCTACCAAGGCGTCATATGGAGACCGCATTAAACGAAGTGCCAAGAAGAACAACAGTAGAATAATCTTAGCGTTAGACATGTCAGTAGATCAGCCGCATAACCCCAAAGTAATTATCAAAATAGTTGACCAATTTGCATCCTACATTTGTGCCGTCAAAATTAATTTTCACCTTCTGTTATCTTATTCTCCTCAAGAAGTAAGATGTTTTAATGAATTAGTCCATACGCACAACCTTCAATCAATAGCAGACATCAAGTTGAATGATATACCAAATACAAATTCGGTTGCTGTCGAACGCTTACAGTCATGTGGTTTTGACTGTTTAATCGCTAATCCCATTATGGGTAAGAATAGTCTCACATCTCTGGTAGACTTTGCCCATGCGTTGAACATGGGAGTACTATCTGTCGTTTATATGAGTAGTCCGCATTCAAGACAAACGTACGGGCTTAAGGTGATGTTGAGTAATGATAACGTGAAAGCGAAGGTTAGTTCTCTTTACGATATATTTTTGAAGTATTCGCTGGATAGCAATGTGGATGGCATAATCGTGGGTGCCAATCGAATTCCCATTATAAAGTCAATCTCTGGAAGATCGTTTCTTCCAATTTATTCACCCGGGTATCGGGTTTCAAGGAGGAGTTATTGAAAAAGCCATGGAGAATGGTTCAAAATATGTGTTCGTTGGTCGGTCCATACTTAATTCATCCAATCCAAGAGCACTTTTAGAGATTTTAAAAGAGATTAGTAATAAATATTCCCTATGAACTTGTTCTTTATGAATTTTATAACGTATTCTAATGATATTCGGCTATTTTTATATTTAAGAAGGTCTAACGACTGGTCCAAGTATTTCCAGGAGAAATCCACATGTTCGTCAGAGAGAATTATGTTCCTTTCAGTCGTCGTGCCCAGAAACAGAGTCACCTTTTTGAATATGGTTCTCTGGTTACGTCTGTAGTAGTATGTTATTGTATGCTTGAAATTTGGGAGTAATCTAAAACGACCTATGCCCGTTTCTTCTCTCAATTCGCGCGAAGCGGCCTGTACTTCCGTTTCTCCAAATTCAATATTCCCTTTAGGAAAATCCCAATGACCCGCTGCGTGTCGCAACAGTAGAACTTTATTGCCAATACTCTTGTACCCCATCGTGGTCAATATTATTCCGGCAGATAATTCATCAAACAAAGTCACTTCTTAACACCCTTGTCTCAGTTATTTATCATCAGATTCATGTTCCTCAAGAGCATTCTCAGATAATTTCTTAGGTTCGTATCCGTGAATGTCGAGCCAATCTGATCTTAAGAGCCAATCTGAGCAGAACCATTTCTTGATTTTATCATCATAGTCTTCGTGACGTATCAACTTACTATATGCAGTTGCATATTCATTAAAAAATATTATTTTTTAGATCGTATAACCTTTATTAGAAATCATTCTGCCGGGCCTCTATTTTCCATGTCGCCTAATACGGCTTTGATACGTCCTGATTGCTCGCATTAGATCGATTTTTCTAAATTCTGGCCAGAATACATCCATGAATACTAGTTCGCTGTATGCACTTTGCCACAACAAAAATCCTGATAATCTTTTCTCACCTGATGTCCTCAAGATAAGGTCCGGCTCAGACTGCGGTAGATGAGAAGTATATAAACAAGATTCGATTAGTTGTTCATCTATATCATCGAATATTGATGGTGCCCATCTTCACCATACTTGAAATTTTCCTTATTGCGTCTACCAACTCCTGCTGACCTCCGTACGCAACAGCTATATTGAGAAACATCGAGTCATAATGTTCGGTTGAATCTTCTAATTTTGATATTACATGTTTAAGGGATTCGGGTAAAATTTCTGTGCTTCCGATTCCTTTGATTTTCATTCTCCGTTCGTGAATTCGAGGATCTCTGTACAGCTTTTCCAGTTTCTGTTCAAGCAAAAAGTAAATATTGTCTATTTCATGATCTCGTCGATTCAGGTTTTCCGTCGATAATACAAATAAAGTCGTTATTTGTATTCTGAGGTCGTGAATCCAATTCAAAAGTTCTTCTGCCTTATCTGCCCCTACGTCATGTCCTTCCTTGTTACCCCAAAAACGATATTTCGCCCATCGTCTATTTCCATCTAAAATTATCGCAATGTGATTTGGTAACGGTTCCTTCTTTATTTGTGATTCTAGCTTTCGTTCATATAGGTGGTAAAACCAATGTTTCTTTAAATTAACTATCTTGGCCATAACTAATTAATGAACGATTTAGATTACAACTCTACTGCCTATCCAACTACATCGCTTAATGTGTTAGTTCTTCTCCGCCTTTCTTGTTTCGGAAATATTGGAATAAGAATGTAGCTGCAACAAGGGTAATAGCCAATCCAATGAGTAAGGAGGAAATCAAATTAAATGGATTAGCTCCTTCTGTAAGGACTGAAGTAAATTGAACTACTGGAATATAAATAAGCCCTAATACGACCAATCTTAGTATGTCTGACATGATTCTAATGCTACCTTTAAACCAATTGCTAAGTAATAATCCCCCTAGTATTGTTGCTATACCTATCCAAAGTAGAGTAATTGTACCGTGAACGAAGCTTCCGACAATCATCCTATTAGTTATAAGTTGTGTAACACCTGCATCCGAATCGACTAATGATTGAGGTACGCTCGATAATCCATTGAAGATTGCTACTAGAATTATCATGACTCCTGCAAACGTTGAAAAAATACGAATGAAGCTAGAAGGTGTGGGCTTGCTCAATGATCCTATAGCTTTGTCAATGTCAAATGCACGTATTACAAAAGCAATGCCAAGAATACTCAGCAATATGGCAAGCGCTTCGCGGGTAAACCCAAATACAGTAGCCAAGCCACTGGTAATTAATAATGCACCAGGAACACCCAAAAAGAATTTTGAATATCTGCTGTCATATACTAGCATCTTGACATAACGACCTAATACCGCATAGGAATATTCCACGCTTCTACTATGCTTTATTATTATTCTTTGGATAGAAATGACCGGAATGACAGTCTGTACTATCGGAACAACTGTTTCATCGTCTTCCCCGTCCGAGACAATTACGACGCCATCAGCCTTGAATTGCCCCAGAATTTCACGAATTTCAAGGATAATTTTTTGATCTCCTTCAATGCCTCTGTTAAACCTACCTCCAACTATTGCAACTTCCGTTTCGTAACCTTTTGTTATTAGTTCTTCGTACAATTTAACAGCACCAAAAACTGCATTAGCATCTGCGTCCTCGGGATCTTCAATAGCAAGCCTGGTTCCTGCATCAATACAGTTATCCCTTCCCAATACTGGCGTCTGGACTCCAGCTTTGGATCCTATATCGTTGTCCCTATCTATACAGACAACGAGTACTCTGTGATAGGAATTGCCTTGAGGAAAATTATCAACCCCAGTACTGCGATTGAAATATCTAACACCTTTAGACAACCCGTTATAGTCTAATAGTGAGTACAGTGCTATTTAAGTTGCTTTTTTGATAGGTGAGATGCGAAATCTAAAAGTATGGTGAAGCATTTACCCTGTATTTTGATTGCCGATAGGTCAATTAGACAATATACTAGCTCTATATCAGAAAGTTTTTTTTATGATTATCGCGTAAGCACTTCTGGTGACGATCCAAACGAAAAGCGCCTCAGAACATAACGTGGAAACCTACGCGGTCAGGTCAACGAAATATGGTGACTCTCTAATGATAAGTGTTTGTGATGTCGAATTAGTCGGAAGGATCCTAGAGGGTAATGGCTTAACAATTAACATGACAAAGGCATATTGGCAGGAAAGATTGGTACAGGATAAAGAGGCTGAATCATTATTGAGAAAATGTGTGATCGCAAACCTTGCAGGCAAAAGGATTGTCAATAAGGCGATTAGCAGAAAACTAGCAAATCCCTCCAGTGTTAAGATTTTCTCAGGCATTCCTTTTCTAATGCTATTTAGATTTACCGATACTTACATTCACCATGATTAGATTCAGTCATTACGTTACCTATAACTGATGTATTCAACATCACTCGGAATATGTTATTAGTGCACAGATAAATAGCCTTTTTAACATCGGCCTATATGGCTAATTCATGTCTTTACAGGCTCCGGCTCCAACATTACAGGGAAGACCATACCTGAATTTTATCAACTCACTAAAGAGTGAACAAACCAAAGGTGCATATAGAAAGGCACTGATACGGTTCATGACTACAAACCACATTGACAACTTAGAGGAGTTGTTATCATTACCAGTTCAAGATATCGAGAATATGATTATCGATTATCTATTGAAACTACAAAATGACGACTCGTCTAGCAGTTTCATTAATATTAATTTCTCTGCGTTAAAGCATGTTCTAGCCATGAATGACGTGCGAACCAACAATGTAAAGATATCAAAGTTCCTAGGCGAATATACAAAAAAGTACCACTGATAGAGGTTATACAACGGCTGAAATAAGCGCCATTTACGAAGTATGCGATTTACGCTCCAAAGTCGCGGTACTTACCATGTGTACGACCAGTATGCGTATAGGTGCACTGGCTCCACTAAAACTATGCGACGTAGAGAAGAACGAGCAAGACTTCCCTGACTTTTCACTCATCACTATTTCTCTGTTGCAAAACATGCAAGATTTTTTGTATGATTGACTCATTTTTCTTATATGTAATACATACAATGTAATATATATAAAGATATTGCGGTAGTGTAATACTTAATAAATAAGCATGAGGATGTTAGTATGTGGGTTCTGAAAATGTCAAGGCTTTCAAATGTGATAGATGCGGGCACGTCTGGTGTCCACGACTTAAAGATGAAAAGCCTTTAACCTGTCCTAAATGTAGAAGTCCTTTTTGGGATACTCCAAGACGTAGAAAACAGAAATGAACCAAGATGCATACTTGGCATCGATTCACTGGTGGCGTGAAAACAAGGAAAGAGGTGCTAATTATTTAGTTCCAAAACTGCTCCCTCTCTTGTTTGATACTATAGACGCGCTTTACCTTGTAACAAGGAATCTTCCACTGCGTGCGGTACCTGGTGCAACGGGACCAGAAATAACCAAAGATAATACACTTACTATCGGGATCCTACTTGACGCTAAGGATCATGTCACGCTAAGATCTACCTTGTCACTTATAGGAGATATTTACAATATATCACGCGCATTTCTCAAAAATAAAGGCTTGCTAGAGTTAGAGAAACCCATTAGAGATCTTTATGATGCCGCAAGTAAATTTCGCCACGCCCGAGATTTCTTTACACATATTGAGCAGATGATTACTAATATGGAAGGTAACGGTATTTCCGGTCCTCAAATATCAAAATCAGGGCTAATATATACAGAGTCTGCGAAATCTTGTGTCCATCTGATATGGAAAAATAAAGTGCTATATTTTACCAAGGACAGGAGGGAATGGCGAACCCCATTTAATAAAGAGGACTTCGATTCCATATTCGAGAAATCTAAAAAAATTTATGAAGTTATAACAAACCATAAAGGTCCACGACGTGGCTATAGACCGGTCAGCGGCTCTATATCCAACCTGACTCCCTCTCCCTTTAGTCCTACCACCTTAAAGTAAAAAGTCCATTACAAAATGTAAATGGGTAGAACAATCCCGTCGTTTAGAATCGCCGCTGAGATGGAGCGAGCAAAATGGCGAGATTTTAGATCATTATTGAATGTGAAAGACAGAAAGATGTTTGACCAAATGTTCTCCTACGTAAGATTTTATAACTAGGCTTGTATGATGCAAGCAAGCCTGTCGTATTTCATTCAGTAATTATGTCGATTCTGTTTCAACACTACAAGCAACAAGACTGAGACCAAGATAGTCTGGTTTCTGGATGGATTTCAAAATATATGAAAATTCTGAAATTTTGTCCATAATTCTTATTATCACCAATTTAAGGAAAAATAGCATATGGAAAGAATCATGGTCCGGAAGTGTGAGAGGAGATTGTTATGAGCGCTATCATGGAGGCAGAAGGAGTTAAACAGGTCGTAGAGGTTAAGGATATTTCTGGAAAGATAACTGTAGGAATTTGGAAATTTAAATTGCCGGTTGCGGAAGCACATCCAAAGTTTCAGGTAAACTTGAAGACACTTCCCGGTGACGATAATTGGGTTTGCATCGGAGGAGGAGCAACGGGATCAATAGCATTTCACAGATTTGGTAATTTATTAACCATGTCTGCTCCCTCTTTGGGGGCTGACGGTAAAGAGGACTGGAAGGGCTGGAGAGTGGCCTCTACTGATCACCAAGAGCCCGATCCAGTTCAATTGGAAGGATTTGCAATCGGAATGAAAGTTGAAGGTTTGAATAAAACGGAATTGGTGTCGAATCTTGAGTTGTTTACAAATACTGGACAACCTGTTGCTCATTCTGACGTCAATTGCTATGTTGAAGATAGCAAATTTTTGCTATTGGGTGGAGGATTTGAAGTACTCGGATCATCCTGAACATCCTAATGTTTGGGGAAATATGGCAACGGCCTCTTTTCCGGATTCGACTTTTTCATGGAGGGCACGATGCCAAGATGAGGATATAATTACTCCAAGGGCACTTAAAGTCTTTGCAATAGGTATTAAATCCACGATTTCGCTTCCCGATCCGACACAATCAAATCAGACTCATCGCAAAGATTGGAATGTCCTCGCTTCATTCGCGAGTTTTGAAAATTTACCAGCATCCACTTCTCCTATTCAGTACCCGCAGACCATATCCGGGCTATGTTTTATGTGGCGGCGGAGCCGTGGCTCATTTTTGGGGCTTGGGTCGAGACGTAGAAACAGGGAATCTTGGGCCCATGTATCTCTGGAGTTTGGAGCCTATCATAGAGTCTCAGCCTGATCCGACCGGACCAGACCAATTATTAAAGGGACAGGCTACTCAACATAGGCATTGGGTTCAAGGTTTGTTAACTACTTATGCAATGGGAATTAAATTTGTACCTGCTCAAGGAACAACTCCACCGCCTCCACCTGCATGTAATAACAAACTCATAGTGAGACCTTCTACGTCTAGTGCGAATCAACCTACATTTGCAGTACCTAACGCAATAGATGACAATTCTGCCACAAAATGGATGTCAACCGTTATACCCAATCCCTTCATAACTGTTGGATTTGACTGCTTAAAGCCTGTATGTAGGGTGGACATCACTTGGGCAGACCAGAACACACCCTACAAATTTAATATTGGATATCTCCAATGATAACAATAACTTCACACAAGTATATTAAGGTACAAGGATAGGTACGACTGCTACGCCTGAGCCATACCCTTTTAGCATACAACAGGCCCGATACGTGAAAGTAACGATAACCCAAAGTAATCCCAATCTACTACCGAATGTCCTAGCGCAAATAGCCGAATTGACCATATATAGTAACGTCTAAACCAAATTAATAGTCCGTAATTATATTGACAAACCTATGAACCATTCATATTAAAATTTATTTTTTTTAAATTTTATAACCGAGAAAGTGTCAATTGCCGAATTACTAAAGGCTAGGCTGCTTCCTTATTTAGGTAAATGCCAGAAGCAGGCGGCCTGAGAATAAGCCAAATAAACCCTTCACATGCTTAGATTTGTAATAAAACATTTAAATCTAGAGAAACGCTGGATTCCCATAAACAAAGAGAACATAGTTTATTCATTACTTCACCAGCGGGAGTCGGCTAATAATGCTCGATATTAATGTGAACATGGATCTAAACGAATTATTCAAAAGTACCTTTTGGTGAACCTATAATTGATACAAGCCTGTTGTTTGAAGAAACAATGGAACGGTTCATAGCAGAATTACCGCGCAACAATAAGAAAGTGAGACGCCTTAAATAGCAAAATGAGACTTTTAGTATCATGTTGAGCATACTAACTGAGACTCAACAAGCCATTGTAGAGACTGCGACTATGAGACTTCACGTTACCCAGGCTTTACAATATTTGAAAGATGCTGGCCATGAAATGTCTAGAGCCAAATATTTCAGACAGAAAAAGAAAATTGAAAACATGGCTCTTGAACGTATGCACCATATTGCTAAAGTAGCCTACAAGGAACAACATTTGGAAAGGATAGACAGAATGGAATTAGCAGAGAAGTTGATGTGGGATAATTATCATTTGGAAGAAGACCCTAGCAAGAAAGTCAAGATACTAGAATCTATCATAAGCATACAACCATACGTATCAGGATATTACGATTCAACAAGATATGTATTGGAAGAAACTGTCAAGGCGGACGAAGACCTTCATAGGAACAAGAGAGCGTATGTGGGCATAGACGAAGAGAAACGTAGAGAAATAGAGGTTAAAAGAGAAGCAGAAGAGCGAAAGTTTAAGATGATTAAAGAAAGACAAGTCGAAGCAGACAAAGAGACATTGAATGCAAGTGTTCAAGAAGAGAAACAAAGAGAAATAGAAATAGAGTCAGTGACTTGGACTAATGCTAATACTAACGATAATGATACTCCACCGAAGGAGCAGCCTATTCAAGAAGAGCCGGTACAAGAGCCAGAACGGGAGTCAGAAGTAGACAGGTATTGGCGTACCCGATAATCCTAGGCGTAGACCGAACAATAATAGAAGTAGGTATACATCATTATGACCTTTGATTTTGATTTAGGTTTTGAATTTGAAGAAGTGCTTGTTTGTACCGATAATTTCGGTAATCTATTAGATGTTCAGACATGCGAATATTGCCAAAGAAAATGCCTATCAGTATGTCCAAGACTAGATTGATTCGTTCTTATGATTATAGAGGCAGAATTGCTTGGCGTTGCAATGACTGTGTTGCAGACATGAAAAAGTAATACGCCAGGATTACCATTCGAAGCCTAAACAAAAGCGAGCAAGGATAAGTTAAGGCCAGAGGTGTCGTTCAAACTGAACCTCTGACCTAATGCCCAATTGAACCCTTTCAGGTTCGTAAGTATAATAATCATAAAAATATTAAATGGTTTCACGTGCCTTGGACTAAAGTCCTTTTTAACTATAATGAGTATTAATTATTAGATGAGTGATTGTATCTCAATATCATTGTGATAAATGTGAATTGGAATTTGCTAGTATAGCATCGCTAGAAGTTCACAATTGGACCAAACATCCAAATCCGTAGGCGCGAATGTCCCGAGGCTACCAATTGGACCTATAAGCCATATTGTTAATCTTCTTATAATTTAAAGTACATTATTTGTCATCAAGTCAGGTATCTACCTTCCAAAACATTTGTCTGGCTTGGTTGGTGGGTTAGGTTCTTGGATACATGTTCCTAGCGCGAAGAGATCTATACTCTGGAGTTTAATGAAAAGAATCTGAAGTCATTGTTTGACAAGAGAGAGAACGACGATATTAATTGGGTGGTCAAAGAAGAACAGAGCGGCACTCCAAGGCACGTTGCAAGAGAACCTAATGTCAATGACACCTTCAAGTTGTTTCTAAAACCATTTGAATATCTCTATACAGCAGAATACATGAGCGCCGAAATTAAAGCACAGTATAGGATGGAAGCCTATGAGGCAGGGATTCTATCAGCACCACCCCCAGGGATAACAACAGCGGCAACAACTCAAACACCGCCAAAGACAGGGACATATTCCTAATGGTCCAAGTATCAGATAAGGAATTAAGTATTCTACATAGAGCGATCAGCGAATACTTTAGACAAATCAAAACACCTGCAGCGCAGGAAATAGTAAAGATGGGCAAGGAAGCAGAGAAATTGTTTCAAGTAAAATGGTAAAAGCAAATGCACCTTTGGGTGGTAGTAGTGCTCCTGCCATTAGTTCAACTAATAAGAACCTGTTTGAAATGTTTGGACTCGCTCATCGCGTAAGATAAGATAACATAGCGATGCACCTCCGAATAAGACAAGATGCAACGGTTCACCAACTCTACATTGAACCAGATAAATTAGAAGCACTTCAAAAAGTAATGAGTTCTAACGTTACAGAAGGTGTAAAGAAGCGAATTATCAAAGAGATGACAGGACATTCAGGGTGTTGGAGTTGTGGAGGTATTCCTACACTAGAAGTCACATATCCTGTAAAAGATGGGGGTGCAACCCAAATTGAGAGATACTGTGAAGATTGCATAAAGAAATTATACGAAAGAGAACAGGTTTTATGATATTTTTTGCTTGCTCGCGCAGACTTAATAAAGGAAATTGGTGCTCATCCATCTGTCTTGAGTCAGACAGATAAGCACCTTAATGTCGATAACGCTTTGCATGAGTTTTTAATTCGTGCAATATATTATCGTGAGAATATCTTTTAAGTTTATTTTACTTCTAAAAAATTATTAATTTAACGCAGAATTTTTAATAATTACCAATTCGTATATTATCTTACATCGCCACGAAAAAAGTCTAATCAATTGTATGATGGCCAGGGCTTTTGTCTACTCTAGCATCCTGGTCGTCCTGGTCCATCATTTAGATATTCGAGGCCATACGGAAACAACACTTTCCGAAGGTCCCTCACGAATTTATACCCGCTTGATAAATAGAGTTAATATGTTATTAGTGCAGCCCCACTTTCTAAATTCATAATATGTCGATTATTGATAAAGTGGTAAAGGTCCCCGACGATAGGATAGCTATTTTGATCGGACCAAATGGTTCAGTAAAGAAAGAGGTAGAAGCGAAATGCAACGTTACCCTGCGAATTGAAGGAAAGACCGGACAGGTCCAAATAATGCCGAAGTCTAGTATAGGTTTCGATGACCGTGCATTAAGAGCAATTGAAATAATTGACGCAATTTCTCACGGATTTTCTCCCACTAATGCGTTCAAGCTCTTGAATGATGAAATATCCCTCCTGATCACCGATCTCTATGATTCAGTCGGCAAATCAAGAAATACTGTTTGCCGTTTCCGTGGCCGAATCATTGGCTCAGGTGGCAGATCTAGAAAAACTATCGAAGAGTTAACTGGTAGTCTAATTTCTGTTTATGGACACACTGTGAGCTTTCTCGGAACGTATGATGAAACAATCCTTGCCAATGATGCTGTGCTTTTGCTCCTGAGAGGCAGATCCCACAAATTCGTTTATCAGATGCTACAAAATGCGAAAAGGAAATCAAAGCTTGAGAAGTTGCAATTGTGGATGGATTGAGAAGTCGCCTTAACTAGGTGTACTGCAATGATCAATACCTAATTCAAGGAGTAACATCTATCTAGCGTAATTGACTATTCTAAATCGGTATCGAAGTTATATGAATGGGAAATTCCGCACGAATTTCTTTTTTTGCTCATCTATTCCGGACATTATTCAAAAGGACAAATAATAAGGTCAGTCTAGACTGTATTAGTTCTTGTATTTGCAAATTCTGCAAATGTAGTATCTTCGCACTCGCCAAGATCATATTTGATTTCAGGGTAACTTCAACATTCTAGCCCGAAGAAACTTTGCGCAGACTAAAGAATGGAAGTTTACAAACTATCGCTATTGAGCATTACCCCACCTAACTGAAAGGTCATGGTCAATACCAAATTGATCTAGAATTTTGCCGACCAGATGGTCAATTATATCGCCTATTGAGGTTGGTTTCTGATAGAAACCTGGCATAGCAGGAAGGATCACCGCCCCGGCTTCCGCCAGTTTGAGCATATTAGTCAAGTGGATTTTTGATAATGGCGTTTCTCTCGGTACAACTACTAGACGCCTAGATTCTTTCAAGGTAACTCCTGCAGCTCTGGAAATAAGTGTGTCGTCCTGTCCATTACATATGCTGGCTAAGGTTTTCATACTACATGGTACTATTATCATTCCCGAGTGAAGAAATGAACCGCTTGATACCGGAGCAGCTAAACTATCGTTTGAATAAAATTTAGTGCAAAGTGAACTGATATAATCAAGTTTTTTACCTGTCTCTATTTCGATATTCTTTAACCCCCATTGACTTACGATTACATGTGTTTCAATTCCTAACAATCTAAGAATCTCAAGAGTTCTAATTCCGTAAATAACCCCAGATGCACCTGAAATGCCAATGACAAATTTTGAAGAATTTTTTTGAAATTCCATCTCCTACAAGTAGTGAAGATGATAAGACTCATTATTTAAATAAAATATGAGATTATCGTGGAAAACACCATAGGTTCCAGAAAAATTAATTTAATAGTTCATGAGAAATAGAACAACCAAAGAAGTGATACCAGCAAATCAATATATCATGTGTATTTTTTGTTGGGTTCATTGGAAGCGAATGTGGCGTGCAAATTCTGAATAACTTGCATGTAGAAATAATCATCATGTTAAAAGATGTCTAGCCTCTACTCCTTTCTAATTTTGACTTAAACTGACGAGTTGGTGATAACTGTAATTTCAAGGATTTTAGATTCTCATAATACATTCAACTACATACTAGACACAAATTTTTTAATGAAGTAATTGCAACAACTGAAGGATCTCTCTCAAATGTTTTATTTAGCAACATAGAAAGATTATGATATCAAAATATTGATTCATTTCACAAATGGTTATCTATATTAAAACAAGAATACTAATGAATAGATTGCATTATGGGACTTAGGTTTACAGAATGTTAACTGTATTTGGTACCATTGCACTTGACACAACTAGAACTCCAGGTGCAACTGTAGAAAGAATACTTGGAGGAGCAGCTACATTTGCTGCGTTATCTGCAAGCTATTATGTAAGAACTCGCATAGTAGGGGTGATAGGAAATGATTTTCCACCTCCCTATAAAAAATTGCTAAGTAAAAGATTGGATACTTTGGGAATCATAAGTAGAACTGACGCTAAATCATTTCACTATGATTCTTCCTTTGATTATGATTTGATTCACAGGACTACCAATGCTACCGAACTCAATGCTGTTTTGGGTTTTCAACCGCGAATTCCTGATAAATATATTGATTCTGAATTTATTTACCTCGCCAACAATGATCCCGTTCAAAATATGGAGATTTTGGACCTTTTTTCTGCTCCGAAGCTTACAATTTGTGATACAATTGACTATTGGATTGTAAATAAAAAGCAACATGTCATAGATATGATGAAGAAGACTGACGGTGTCATAATAAATGAACAAGAGGCCCGACTACTATGTAATGATAATAATCTTCTGAAATGCGGTAAGATTCTCGTTTCCTTCGGTCCTGAATTCGTTGTAATTAAGAAAGGTGAGAACGGGGCTGTACTTTTTCACGAAAGTGAAATTTATCCAATTGCTGGCTTCCCAACCGAAATAATAAAGGATCCAACTGGCGCTGGTGATTCTTTCGCAGGTGCCTTTATTGGATATCTGGCAAGGACCAGAAAGAGAACTGCGAGGATACTAAAGATGGCGGTCATGCACGGGAACATCATGGGATCTTTCGCAATAGAAGATTTCGGAGTAAACAAGCTTCTTAAACTCAATAGGAAAAAGATACTTGAAAGATATTCAAAATATTCAGATATGCTTAGGCTATGATTTTTACCAAGGACATAATCTTTCCAGTTCTAGATGTTTACAAATCCCAATTAAATCTCAAGTTCTCGTGCAGGGATTAGACATAAAGTGGACTACAGGTGATGAGGAAACTCCCGCAATATGATAGAACAAGAAAAAGTTAAGCTGGTCAATACTCTGGTCTACCTGCTTAAATTATCGCGAAATGAAGCTCGCATTTTTTTGCGCTTGACGGAGAAAGGAAGAAGCGATATCCCACGAATATGTTCAGAGCTTGATCTTGACAAATCCTTTGTAACATTGGCGCTATATAGTTTAATTGATCGCGGCATGATTTTTGAATTACCCGGCACGGAATTTCAGTCCTTTCATCCTCGATTCTCTGTCGCTAATTGCCATAGGATGAACTGTCAGAGGCTTGGGAATTGAAGTCAAAATGAATAGTAAGATTGATGCTCTTGGTACCCTGCTTGAAAACTACTATGAATTTGCAAGACCTAAATAAGGTAATTGGACTAGGTATAGTCGATTGGAAAACGACAGGGAATCACATGATAAGGTCGTGTACTTTGGTGTTGTCAATATTAATGAAGATGGAAAAACAATTGGCGCCGTAGATATATGGAGAAGTGTCTTAACAAAAGAACTATTTTGCGAAGAGAAGAGGCTAGGTATACTTGGGATTGCAGATTATATAGGAATGCCAAAACTAGGCTATGGAGAACAATGGGCTGTAGCAGTCAGTAGAAAGAGGGCAGGTAAAGATCGATGGAAACTGATCAAGATTATCAAAGACGGAGAATTTAATTTTCTCGATTCTGATAATGAAACAAGGATCAATGTGAGGGCCGCCAATTATCATGTAGTTGATGATGAATGGTGGAGCTTTTTAGTATTTCAAAACGTGAATAAAACGGTGGAAATTGTGAAAGAAATGATTCAGAAATGAATAAAAAGTTTGATGAACAGGGTAACGTATGCCAACTCTTGGTATATGTTATCAATTCACGTGGTGGTGAAATCGCAAGTAAGCTTATTGGGCATTTTGTAATTGATGACATGAGGTTTCCATTTTCTGCCTTAGCTTTTGGGAGGATCGGGGGCCATAACATACATCTTAAGTTATCCAAGAGTACCTTAGAATCCCTTAGAAGAAAGGGCTACGACCCAGAATGGGTTCAATTAGAGATACAACAAAAGCTTATCCAAGGAGATATAATCTTACCAGGCGAGTCTAGGTTCCCTGGAAAAGACCCATTATGATTTACTTTAGATAATATAGAATAGTAACAGATGAAATTACATGTGATTATACAAATGATCCATCAAGTGCGGTAGGACAAATGCAAGTGTTTCTTAGTTTGGGTATTTCGGGAATCATTTTTGAAAGCAATTTTGATATCTTCTTGATATTTTCTTTCACCACCATAATTATCTTCTCTGAAGAAACTGGATCTCTTGACCAAACATCGTAATCAGTGACCGTCGCAATAGAAACGTAGCAAATCTCCATCTCCCTCAGCTAGCATGCATTCCGGAACTACAGTCATGCCTATAACATCTGCAGATAAATTTTCCCTAAAATATTTGGATTCTGCCCTTGTAGAAAATCTTGGTCCCTCTATGCATATATAGGTTGAATTTACGTGGGCTCTACATCCCGTATTATTCGCTGCGCTATTTGCAACTTGCATAAGTTCAGAGCAGAAAGGATCTGCTGATGAAATGTGACATACCTGTCTTCCATCATAAAACGTATAATCCCTTTTTTTGGTAAAATCTATGAATTGATTAGAAATGACAATGTCTCCAGGGCGGATGTTATCTTTCAAACTTCCTACAGCCGAAGGGGCAAGAATTCTTGAAACACCAAGTGACTTTAGGGCCCAAATATTGGCTCGGTTATTCACCAAGTGAGGAGGAATGGTATGTGATCCACCATGTCGTGAAATAAATGCAATCGATTTACCTTTGTGTTCCCCAATAACGAGATCATCTGATGTGCTTCCATAAGGAGTATGGACTTTTCTCCTTTCTGAAGAGGAAAAAAGTTCATGGTAAGATATGCCAGTTCCACCAATTATTCCTATTTCTGCAGAAAGCTCTTTCATTATTTACTCATATTCAAAAATGTATTCTACTTTAAAACCCTTATCCGTTAACTTGGACGCACCCCCCAGATTTTCGAGATTGATCATGAATACAAAGCCAACTATGATACCGCCTAATCCCTCGACTAATTTAGCCGCTGCAATAGCTGTTCCTCCGCTAGCGATAACGTCATCGGCTATGACAACTTCTTGTCCAGGTAGTATACTATCTTTTTGAATCTCCATTTCGGCTAACCCATACTCAACTTCGTAAGATTGAGAAATTGTTGGACCAGGCAATTTTCCCGCTTTCCTAATTAACACTAGTCCCTTCTTCAATTGCATGGCAATTAATGACCCGACGACAAATCCCCGTGATTCTATTCCTACTACAACGTCGAACTTAACGTTCTTTATGGATTCACAAAGCACTCGTGGAATAAAAATAAGCGCCTCTGAATCTCTCAATAAAGGGGAAATATCTCTGAACATTACTCCATTCTTTGGAAAATCTGGCCAAACCTGTATCAATTTTTTGAATTTATCAGGATTCATTGCAATTCGATCTTTCCCAATTCACATATTATATACGTGATGCTTTGTATCCCTGTCTAGAAGCCATAGAAAAAGGTAATTGTTAGATTTAAGAAATTTTCCTCTGAATTCCCGGTTGATATTAAGGCAAACATAAAAATTTAGCATCGTTCGGTGAGTTACGTATGCCCATAACCGATGCTGTAAAAAAGCAAATCGCCCAGCAGCGGATATTATTTTTCAAGATATGCTTCAATTGTGGTGGGAAGAATCCCATTCTTGCAACTAGATGTAGAAAGTGTCACGGTAAGCATATGAGGTTAAAGAATAGAACATTAGGAGCAAAGAAGTGATGCAAGATTATTTTGAACATTTACTGGCCTATCGAGTTACCAAATACGTTTGACTATAACATTTTCGAATTATCAGAATTCAGCTATTTCAGTCCAAATATTTTATCGAAATAGTCAGACTGCTCCAGTTCAGGCTGAGATGATTCACCCTCGTCTACTCCAGCTAAATATTTTGCAAGTCTCTTCTTGTATCCAAGCTCCATTTGCCTCAGCTATCTGAATTCTTTGTGCCTGAGGTGAACCAGCTCCGTGCATTGACTCTGTCAAATAACCAACTGCATTCCTTCCCAAGGTCATATTCTCTATTAGTCTAAGGATCCGCATTCTATTTTCTGTAGAGACCCCTTTGCGTCCCTTAAGATACTTATCTAGTAAAGGACCCGTGTGTGGGCTTCTAAAGTCCTTTTCAGAGGGCATAGTTACCATTAATCCACCTGCAATATCCTGAGCCAATCGTCCTATTTCATAAGGAAACCTTGTCACGTTATGTTTACACACATTGGCTAACATGTCGTCGTTCTGATAATTTCCCGCCAAGGTTTTATGCGCCTGATGCGATGAGGCAATGCCCGCTGCAAAAATTGTTTCATTAAGATGAGTCATCTCTACCAACTTGTCCTTGATATGGGATGCATTTGAAACACCGTTATAATCAGCTATAGCTGCTGCAGCACCTATTAGAACGTCTCCCAAGCCTGTTTTGCAAACATAAGCTTCTTCTATGGTAACAAGTAAATCTCTCAACTAACATTGACGCAAAGTCGTATTCTCCATCCATAAAGAGATACTCATTTGGGATAAACACATTTTCAAAAATAATCATTGCTTCTTGCCCAGAATACTTGGAATTGCCTGCGTCTAAATCACCACCCTCTGTACTCCGAGTATCGCATGATTGTCTGCCGTATATGTAAGTGATGCCTTTCGCGTCAGCTGGAACTGCTCCAACTATTGCATAATTCTTGTCTTCCTCCCGTAAACGCATTGTCGGCATCACAATGATCCAATGTGAATTGATACACCCAGTTTGGTGTGCTTTTGCTCCGGATATGTATACTCCGGACTCATCTCGTTGGATGATATGCACAAACATGTCTGGGTCTTCCTGTTGCGAAGGTGTAAGACTCCTATCTCCCTTAACGTCGGTCATTGCTCCACCAATTACGAGGTTCTCTGACTGAACAATTCTCACGAAGTCCTTGAATTTATTATGATAACTGGTACCATATTTGAGATCCATTTCGTGAGTGGTAGAATACAGTGAGTTCAAGGCATCCATGCCAACACATCTCTGGAAACATGTCCCAGTTAACTGACCCAGCTTTCTCTGCATTCTATTCTGGCCGACAAGATCTTCAGCGCTTTCAGCGATGTGCAAGAATCTGTTTATTTGCATGCCAGTTATATTTGATGAAACAGATGCTATTTCAGGTTCTTGCACTGCTAGATCGTATGTTTCAGCTACAGCGTTGATCGACGGTCTTATCATTGGATGGTCTACCGGCTCATCGACTAATTCGCCAAAAAGATAAACCTTCAGATTACGGCCTCTCAAACTCTCAATATATTCTGCACCGGTCCTAATCGGCATAACAACGTTATTCCTCCTTGATCTTATTTATATATTGTTAAATGCCTAGCGCTTATTAGCCGTAGTTATCACGTGAACTAATATATACTGATGCATGAAGATCAAATTCAGATTCTACAACTTGAGATATACTGATGCTAAAAGAGATCAATATAGGATGTTGGCAAGGCAAATGGGATATAGAAGCAGGTCTGCATTTAAATTAATCCAGTTGAATGAAAAATATGATTTTTTAACAAATGCTAGGGTGGTTGTAGATCTTGGATGCTCCCCTGGTGGCTGGCTACAAGTAGTAGATGAATATGCCAGAAGAAGTGATAGGATTATTGGTGTAGACATTAATCCTACTGAACCATTGAAAAATATTACCATTGTGAGGGAGGATGTTCAAGATCCCAGATTGCCTGAAATTCTCTTAAACATGGCGGGATCACATTTCGATTTAGTCCTATCTGACCTATCACCTAAGGTTAGTGGAATATGGGAATATGATCAAGCGAGGCAAATTTCAATTTCTGTCAACGCTCTTCGATTGGCCTCTAAGATTCTCATGTTGGGCGCAAATGCAATTTTCAAACTTTTCGAAGGTGAAATGATAAGCGATTTTAAAGATGAGGCTTCAAAATTGTTTGCAAAAACGTTGACTGCAAAACCAAAGGCCAGTAGGCAGCAAAGTAGTGAACTCTACATCATTTGCAAAAACTATCAAAGATGATAATTCATTGACGAGTTTAGTGGTAATTGCCATTCTAGGTGGCAGAGGCAAGGTCCAATTCAGCATCCATGACAAATTGACGTTCCGATACAAATTTCATAAAGTCTCCCCTAATCCTGGCACTTGCTTTTCCAATTTTGCGATTCTTCTAGCCAAGTTCTCCATTGTACCTGGTATGTGACATTTGCACATACAATCATCACAATCAAGGTGGTTCTTGTTCTTGCATTCCTTAGAAAGATCAAGGTTGTTCATACAATAAAATTTTGATGTCATATCCTTATTTTATTTTTATCGTTAGTGGATTCATGGCAATTATTACATGATCTAGTACCTTAAGAGAATGCCATAATAATTATTACGAAAACATAATCA
>CAWBGD010000008.1:0-414166 GCA_963788355.1 uncultured Nitrososphaeraceae archaeon
CTTTAGAAGTGACGGAAATTTCGGATACATCAGAGACTACCCTATCGAATCAATCTAGCATTGTAAATAATTTGGATGGAACTATAACCTACACTCCGGCTAGTAATTTTAGTGGTGTTGACTCGTTCTCATATACAGTATCTGATGGAAGCAACGCGACAGCCTCAGCCACTGTAGAAGTTACAGTTAATCCAACCAATGGCCAAATGCCACCATTAGTTCCTAATTCAAATGTGACTACTACTAATACTACAAACACTAATGTCACCAGCACTAATGCTACTATTCCTGTAACAAATGCTACGGAAATTCCATTAGGTCATGAACATAATAATACTGGTACTACTAATAATAATGATACTCTAGTTCAGCCTGATACTAATGTTGAGTCTAACAGCTCTGAGACTAGAAATGAAAATACAGTAGTACTCAACAACAATAATGATACCATAAATAGTAATGATAGTAGTAATAATACAATAAGTGGTCCTGACGCTAACACAATTCTCAGTGTCGCGATTGAAAATCTTAAAAACAATAGACTATCTGATTTGCATTCCCAAAATCAAAATGGTACAAACAATCAAGAATCACACAGAGATAATGTCTCTGGTAGCACAGGAGTCGCTACCGAATTAGGTCAACGTTATGATCAGACGAATACTAGAGATACAGTCTAACCAACGATACGGGAAAGCAGCAATTGAGGCTGAACAAGCATTGCATAGGAGGAGCAATAAGGATGATACTCCAATTTTCAATACAGATTCGAACTCGTCAGCAAATGTTACCACTGAAGATGATACGGTCTCTATTACCAGTAGTAATAATGAAGTAGAATCAAAAGTTTCTGAACAAACAACTACCTTACCAGATACTACGGTACCATTAGATCCTAAAATTGAACTTAATCTCGCAAAAGAGCACATAAGACAGGACCTGGTGGAACAAGTTCAGAGTGAGCTTGCGAGGGCACAAGAAAGTATGGATGATAAAAGTGAGACATCTGTGACAGAAACCCAGGCGTCAAGTAGTATAGCATTGGATAATGAAGAGAGATACGAAGATATCAGTTAAACCCACTGAATCAAATACGGAGATTGAAGTCGATAATGGGATTGAAGGTCACGACATTGCCCAAACGAAAACTTCTGATAAATCAGTTGAATCACAAGAAGAAAAACTAGACAGAGATAATATTGTAAAGCAACAAGATACGCAATCAAGAAAAGAATCGTCTGGCGCAACTTCTGAAAATTCAAACTCTGATCAAGAGAAGAATTCAAAGCCAAATGCGAATGCAGGTCGTAAGGTTGGAGTAAAGGAAGGAAGCAGAGTAGTCTTAGATGGAACCAATAGTAAGGATAAGGATGGGGACAAAATGAGCTACTCGTGGAAACAAGTTCAGGGCCCTAAGGTAAAATTAGCTCATGATGGCGACGCGGTTGTTTCCTTTGAGACCCCCAATGTTCCTTTAGGGAGGAGTCAATTGGAATTGCAATTCTCGCTTACCGTTACTGACGATGATAGTACTGACAAAGACACTGTAAGCGTGAGTGTAAGACAGGATGGCTCACAAGACAGTAAAGTTGATGACGAGAAAGCAAGACAATCAGCAGATGATGACCGAAAGTCCTCTGCTGACAAAGCAGATGGGGATCAAGACAATTCTCAAAGTTCCAAGAAGTCAGATGGCCATGATCAAAAAAGCGAAAAGAGCAATGACGACAATGCAAAGCAAGATGAAAGTGAAAAACCAGAAGATAAGAGTAAGTCGCAAGATGCTGACAATAAGAGTGACGAGGAGAAATCTGACAAGTCTAAGGACAACGAGGAAAATAGGCAGCGGCGATGATGGTGAGCTTGATAATAGCAACGACTAGGAGCACGATGCAAGCTAAATTGGTTGATAACTTTGTCTCCTTATTTCATGGCTAGTCTCTAAACTAGTTTATATTCCACTTGAACTGATATTTAGGACTTATAGCCGTAAAATTATAGTATTGACTCATGAGTAAGGTGATTATTCTAAATTCCTAAGGCTCCCCCCTTAAGTCATGTAAGAAACCTTTGTTCTTTGGCGGTTACGGTTGCCCTTTCACGATAGTGGAGGAAAGAATCAATGTATTAGTCTTAGATTAGGAAAGATTAAACTGTGAGATAATCATTTCCATTGAATTAAGATGATCAATGCACTTCAAAATTCCCTTGACCTACGATGTAAAAATTGCAACCATGCCATAGTTCTGCACAAGCCTAGTTGCGTGTTCAAAAGCGATCAAGAGGAAGACAATGTCTGTGGGTGTGAAAATGCACAATATTACAATACTTTGATATCAGGCGAACACGTTGGCTGGGCTGAGATTCATTGCAATTCATGTGGAGTACTGCTAGGTTTCATAGATAGCACTTTAGAAAATATCTTCGATTATACTACACTGTGTCCTCGTTGCATTGCAAAAACTACTCATCGGGACTAACGTTACTTTATTCGGTTACAGGAACAAATTCAAATTGAAGGCAGAAGAAAGAAGGAAAGAAAGAAGGAAAGAAATGGAGACTACCTAATTCGATGGAGTACGTATAGCCTATGACAATAGCTTTTCAGCACTATCTAAATTCACCTTAATTTGGTCTACCAGTGCTTGAACCTCGGCTGTGGTTTTTTTGTCTTTTATCATTTGTCTAAGCTGCTCACGAAGTAACCCTTCTGTATCTTCCATTAATTTTTGGTCTTGTTTTGCAAGATCCGATTCAATGAATTCGAAATTATCTAGATACGCCTTTGTAGCCAATTCTTCTGCTTCAGTGTAATTTTGTTTCTCGTGGTTCTCGATCACTTGGGTTAAAAGGTCTCGTATGTTGTTGATTAGTTCTATAGACTTGTTGCCAGTGTCTTCGGTAGCTCCTCCTAACTGGATAGCAGAAATTCCGATTATGCCAGACATCTTTTGCTTAATATCATTTATTGATGTTTCAATTTCTGTTGGATCAGCTTTGGCCTCTACCTTCGCCTTCAGAGGAGAGAACAAACTCATGACTTGATCCGCTGAATTATTCATTGATTCATTAAGCACGGAGGTTGTCTTGTTAAGTACGGATCCTGCTCTTGAAATAAACGCACTTGCATCTTGATATTCAACAATTTCTTTTATTGCCCCATCTGCTACGCCCTCCTCGTATTCTGCATTTGCAGTATCGAGCAAGTTAGTGATGACCATTATGTTTAGAGTACTGTTATCATCTGGCGCAATGAGCTTGATTGCGTTGTCTAGCATCTCATTGAGTTTATTTGTCTCACCTACGAATTGGGATGAATCTAATTTTTCAACATTCTTGGATAATTCATCCAAAGATGTGGCTAATGTAGTATTAAGATTACTATCGGCACTAGCAAGGTCTCCTTCTATCAAGTCATATAATTCTTCTATAGGGTGAAGAACATGAGCCAGAGTTAAAGTATTATTTCCATTTTCTTTGTTCGCTACAGCCTGTTCAAGATGACCTTTCATCTGTTCTATATTTGCCACAAAATCTACCGCTTTGTCATTTGATTGGGATGATGCAATATTGAACGATGTTGGCTGCAAGATTAAAAGTGCAAAGAGAGCGCCACTTATCAAGATAGAGCCATAGTATTTATTGTTACTTGAATTGAATCTCATCATGGTTAGGAGCCTAAATATTCCGGCCCAATTTAAGGATTAGCCTGATTCTCGAATTAGAGAATTATAAAACTCTAATACTAATCAAATAGCAACATTGTTTTCAAGATACCATGTTACCAAGTAGGCGTACTTTGAGATATTTCAATAAAGTTCATAATACATGTATTTGTGAAATACTGAAATTTTTCATCAGTTCAAAATATGTTATGAGTGACCAGGCTCTTTATAATGAAACTTTTTTTGAATCCGAATGGTAACTTGAACTGTATCAAGATCCTACCCGGCTTGATGTAGTACTTGGGCACGTTCGAGCCGGGTAGGAAGGGTTTTGAAATGACTGTTGGAGTCATTTACATGTACACGCCTGTTGCAGATACATGAGTGTTTTAGATGCCGTTGCCTATACCACAGACTTTTTTTGTAAGCTGTTGTTAGTAATTCTAGTTAGGGCTAGCTGATATTTATTCTGCATAGCTGATTCTCATATCGTAGAAACAAATTATTGTTTAAGTAAATATCTGCAAAAAATGAAATGGTTGATACTTACTTACATGCTCAAACATTCTTGCTATTGCTTTGATAAGTCCTATTATGCGATAGGTAGGTGATATTTGGGTCTGATTGAAAAAAGCTCCTTTAACATGATTCATACTTTATCATTTCTGTTACTGTCCTCCATCCTGGTACAGCTTCTGCCAACAATAGAGAGTGCTTCCGAAAATGAATCTGATATTATTCCTGACTTTAATTTTGTCGCCGAAGGAGATTGGGGTTGTGACTTACTCTAGAGAATTATCATATCCGATATGGTGAAAGACATCTCCTGAATCAACTTTTAGATTTTTGACAATAGTAAAGTGATCTATAGTTTTACCATTGTCAGTATAGAATTCTGCGTTCAACGATTTGTCGTTTATTTCCACATTAAGGCACCCAGAACCTTCATACATACTTGCCAAGTACGGTTTTTTATCAGCGCCATGAATTGACATTCCTCCCGTGCCAACAATTGCAAATACTGTTCCTGATTGATTAGTGTACTGGGACTGTTGATGGTCCAATATTAAAGGTCTTCCCGGTCTGTCCTCATTGTAATTCAATGGATAAGTTCGCTGATAATTGTGTGCGTGACCGGCCAACACAAGATCAACGTTGTACTTTTGAAATAACGGATGATGCATGTCTCGCATTCCATCATTCTTTGAGCCACTCCCAGAATAAAGAGGCCTGTGGAAATAAACGATTATCCAATCAGTATTTGTATTTGACTTTGCCTTGGCAAGGTCCGCCCTTGCGAACTCGAACTGACCTTGATCCTCACCAGAGCCTAGCTCACTTGAAAGTGAAAGCAAATGAGCGTTATGATAATCAAAAGAATAGTACCGTTTGGCCATGTTAAAATTTTTCATCAACTCTTGTATCCCTGAGTCCTCTACATCGTGATTTCCGACTGTCACCTTTACGGCAGATCCCGCTGATCTTACCATGTTATACTAACAGTCTAGAGTGGGTTCATGGGTAAGATCACCTAACATCAAATACAACTCAGGTTCCATTTCTTTCATCATATTGAAGATTTTCTCCGAGTCAGCATTACACCCAAAGTCGCCCGCAGCTACGAAATTAAAATCAGAGCCATTTTGATCTGCTTTCGCTACCAAGATTAGTTCATGTTGTGGAAGTATGACCATGAGAATCATGGAAGAAATCAATACTGAAGGAATTGACTTGCTAAAGTTGTGTCTCAACATTTTGTAATTAACAACTCGGGTAACGAGCTAAGAAAAAATAAGCCTAGTCGCAGAGGTTATATTAGATCCACGAGTTTCCCTTTTGACTATGAGATCCCCTTTCAGCTATTGTGATCGTTATACTCCTTGCATATGAATGCCCAATTATGTTAAAATTAAGAATATGTTACTATAGAAAATTAGAGAAACCTAAAAGGTATTAGTACCCTGATTCATACTTCCACCAAAAATATAGCCTAGTTTCTGGAATTAACATTAACGGGAATAAATATCATCTCATCCACGTAAACAACATTCTGGATAGGAGATCCTACCCGACATGTTCTTAGTAAGGGCACGTTCTTCGTCGGATAGGAAATAAGCACCTCCTATCACAGATAGTGAATGACTTTTGATGCCTGACTACACTTGTCTGTTCGAAATAGTGCTTATATGCCAAACTTGATAGCAAGATCTTGATATTTAAACAGGATAGTTGATTCTATATCTTGAAAATCAACATATACCTTAAGTAGGTATCAACAACAGTTCAATAGAATGATTTTGAACGGTTATTTTTCCTGTACAAAATCATTTATCCTCATTTCGTTTTTGCTTATAGGTTTGAATAGTAGTAACAGTAACATTAATGCACAACAACTAGGGGTAACTAAATCAGATTTCAGTTTTGTCGCTGCCGGAGACTGGGGATGTGATGAAAAGGCTCAGAGAACAGTCATGAATATACGAAATAAGACACCTGACCTTGTGTTAGCGTTGGGAGATCTTTCTTATCAGAAAAGTGCTGACTGTTGGCTTGATATGATGGGTCCGCTTTTAAACAAAACTAAAATCGCCATTGGGGATCATGAATATCATTTCAAAAATAGTTCGAGATTTAAACAGTACGTAGATAAATTCGATCTTGTAAATCAATACTATTCTTTCAATTATGAAAACATTCACTTCTTGGCCATGTCCGCAGAAATTCCATTCGACAAAGATTCAGAACAATACAAATTTGTCGAATCTGATTTAGAGGCTGCATCAAACAATGCATCGATCCAGTGGATTGTGGTATTCATGTACGAATTGATGTACTCTTCTCCTACGTTCCATGAGGCAAATGAAAATTTGAGGGACACATATCATCCAATATATGACAAATACCACGTCGATCTCGTATTGCAAGCACATAGTCACAACTATCAGAGGTCTTTTCCGATTTCATACAATGACGATGAACCTTCAAATCCCATAATAAGCTCAAGAGATGAAGGGGAATATTCTGATCCTAAGGGCAGCATATTCGTAGTTGCAGGTACGGGTGGTGCCGATCTTCACAATTTTACTGGGCAAGCACCTTACGTCGTCACACAGTTTCAGAGGTTTGGTTTTCTCAATTTAGATATAGTTAATAATGGTACAACCATGGTTGGCATCTTTTATGAGAATAGGCAAGGCGCCGATAAGGATCATTTCACTATTTCTAAATCATTGAAAGAGGAAAAATAATATCTTGTTGTTAATTCATTAGATGTAATTGACAGGTTAGCAGCTTAAATTTTATTCATAATCATGGCGATGACAGATTCCTACTGCATGAACTAATCTGATGGAATTGCATATCGTCGTCGTCTTGTCTTTTCAGTATTGTCAAAAGCCCTCTGAATATTCCTGGCTTTCTATACTAAAGTGCCTACCTGAAATTTCCGTATCAGTGACTTCGAATAGTGAGAATCCGTTGTATTTGGAACCACTTAGACTTATATCACAATTATCATCCACTGAGGAACCCCAAGAATAGGACTCCCGTCCGCCAGTTCCATCCGTTACTACTGTTATATCAGGACTATCAGGCTCACAAATTTGATATCCATGATTGTGTCCTTGCAAGAGCAATGTAAATTTTGGATATTTATCTTTCAAATCCACATAAAAATCTCTGAATCCATCAATCTCACTTTCTGGATGATGAGCAGAAGGATTAGTTACAGCAGGGTTATGCTGCGCCACCACTATAGCGCCAATGTTTGGAGCAGCTTCCCACTCTCTAAAGTTATTCTCAACCTCTTTCTCTTGCGATGATATTGAAGTCTCAGTATCGACTATCTGGAATGCCACATTCTCATGAACAAATCCAAATGTACTTGGGTGTCCAGACAACTTTTCGAGTTCCCCACAATCATCATGATTTCCACAAGCAGCAAGAATTTTGTCTCCTGATCCGTTGAAATAGTCAAATATACACTTTTCTTCACCATATCCTATATCACCCAACAGAATATTGACCTCTGAATTAGTAGCCATCATTGCATCTGCAACATTCTTTCCTGTATCGTTACACTCTATATCGCCGACTGCAGCAAACTGCCAGCCATAGCAACTTGCAACTTGCAAAAGTAATGGTGCTAGAATAACTGCCACTACAATATTCATCATTGATTTACTTCTTAACATTGATGTTATACCTCTGTGTCCTCTTCAAGAGATCATAATTATTTGGGAAGTTTCCCGAGATGACTTGTTTGGTCATTGGGAGGAAACATATTTCTACGTACTTATGCAATTTTGATCCCATACCGATACATCAGGCTCATTTTTTGCAACTCTTGTCAAACATCGAAATTGAGATATACTGATATTTATTGTAGATTTCGTTTCTCGTCAGTGAAAATTGGCTCATATCTTAAATAATACGATCTTGATAACTGATCGAGCTAATCGGTTACTCTTCAAGTAATCTTTATCTGATTCTATATTTCGTTTTTTCCATTAATTCTACTAAGATTCTACAAAGAACCTAAGTGATGCTTGCAGTGTGAAGCAGTCAGGGCACAAATATGATGGGTCTGCGGTGATTGATTACAGTCAGGGATTCAGATTATCATATAATAAAACAAAATTAAATCTTGACTAAAGCGCCCTATCCCAAACGTCTGTCTGTTATCCTAACAATTACTTTACTCATTTGAAAAAGTCAAGAATTTGCTTTACCACAATATTTGGTCTTTCCTCGGGTATGAAATGTCCTGTGTTAGGCAAGGTTATTCCCGTAACATTGGTTGCAACATTCTGAAATGAGGCCATAGTAAAATTACCTACAGCTCGCCTCTCCACCAATTGCCAATATGGGAATATTTAGCTTTTCTTTCGCATATTCTTTGTTTTGTTCTGCATCTTCAAAAACAGCTCTATAATATTCAAAACCTGCACGTAGCGCACCAGGTTTAGAATACTGTTTAATGTACTCTTCTCTGGCTTCTGAAGTTACTGCAGTTTGGTTATAAGTCCAATCATAGAACCAGTTAAGGTACACATCTTCCTGTCCCTCAATTAATTTCTCTGGAAGATCCCGCACTGCATGAAATGAAAAGTGCCATATTCCATTCGGCGAAAAGCTTCCAGCTTCTTCCCATCCAAATCCAGGCAATAAAGTGTCCAGTATGATCATTTTTTTCACATCCTCAGGATGAGCTGCGGCATAGGAATAAGCAACTGGTCCTCCCCAATCATGAGCTACAATATAGATCTTTGTATAGCCTAATTTCTTTACCAGTTGATAAATGTCATCAGCAAGGGTTCTCGTGTCATAACCTGTTTGTGGCTTTTCTGAATCTCCCAATCCTCTCATATCTGGAGCTATTACTGTAAAGTTATTGGCAATTAATTCAGGGATAACGTGGCGCCATTCATACCAAGTTTCTGGCCAACCGTGCAACAAAACAATTGGATCTCCTTTCCCACCAATTACATAGTGCATCAGGAATCCATTAACTGGTGTTTTATAATGGGCGTAGTCTATTTGTTGACCCGTATCAACCTGGGCTACTACATTTGAAGAACTAAATCCCAAAGAAGCCGCAGAGTAAACACAAATGGCAAATGCTAGGAATTTTATTGTAGTATAGCTTGCTTTTGTAATATTGCCTAGTTCATGATTCTTCAATTTCGTAGCTACTAAAGATCACTTCTCTTGTAGTACGGATAGAAAATTTCCAGCAGGGTCTTTAAACCATGCAATCGTAGGTCCACCTCTGAAAATTCCCTTTTCATCGGTCTTTAATTCACCTTCACTGTAGATTTGAAATTTAACTCCCTTACCGGTTAGATCGTCTACTGTCTGCTCAACATCATCAACAGAAAAATTAAGAATAGTAAAGGTTGCAGGAGTATGATTCGTTTTGGGATATATGAAAATTTCGTTACCTCCCACTAGGCACAAATTCAATCCTTCATTTGTTTCTGAAACATCAATTCCCAATGTCTTGCCGTAGAATTCTTTTGCTTTTTCTAAATTGTCTACAGAAAAGCTAGAAAAGGCCTGTTTATATTTGAAATTAGTCATTTCTATACTAGGTTAAAGAAGGTAACTATATTAATTGGTAAGTAACCATTCCGTTACTAACTGAATATTTGGTTAGTACAATGACGCATATTTAATTATCAGCCGGTAATTAGATTATAGAATAAGTTTGATAGAAGCTTCTAGGAACTTGAAAGCAATTGCAAGAATCAGCTCATTGAAGAATGAGAGGTTAAGACAGTTTCCAGGCAAGCCCATTAGAAGTAAATTCTACCTTATGCAGTCATTCATTGTCTATCTTGTAACACTTTGACTCTATATCATCGGGACAGCTGTATGAGCCATCAGAACAATCTTCAATATTGCAGTTAATATAATCACGTTCATCATTACTACCGTTGCCATTATCACTACTATCACCATTTTCACCTCCTTGCTCGTCCTGCTGTACAGGAATATCAGGAACATCAACTGCTATAGTTTCTGGATCCTTTTTTGAAGTATTCTTACCAGAATTACAATTCTCCTCATCTGAGATCGGCTCGCGGACACATACTTGTACCTTGGAACCTACGGGGACTTGATTACCAGGAAAATTAAACGGACCTACTGGAGTATAACATTGGCTATCAATATCATTTGGACATCTTTGACTACCCGTGTCAACATTTTCTGATTTATGGAGCTTTGAATTTCCCTGAACTGTCACGCTTACCTTATAGTCTCCAGGGTTTCTATCGACGTTGTCTAATTTAACTTTGACTAGAAATGTAGCGGACTCTCTTGAGTTCCGGTTATCATTACTATTAGTATCGTCGTTGTTACCAGTACTACCATCATTGTCATTATTTGACTCATCCTGACTTATAGACTTTATTGTTTGATTAGACAACGAAAAAGCCTGTATTTTCGTATTATATTTGTCTAGTATGTATATTATTCCAGTCCTTGTTATAGCAACACCTACTGGCTGTTCGAATTGACCTGCTGCATTTCCCTCATTGCCCCATACGGAAATAAAGTTTCCATTTTCGTCTAGTTCTTGGATTCTCTTATTACCTGTATCTGCTACGAAGATATTACCAGTAATAGGGTCTATTGCGACGCTTGCGGGATTATCGAAGCTTCCGTCTTGAGCACCAAAAGAGCCCCATTTACCAACAAAGGTTCCGTTTTCATTGAATTTTTGAATTCTATTATTATTTGTGTCTGCAACATACACTAGGTTATTTACTTTATCATAAGTAATTCCTGCTGGACGGTTTAGTTGCCCGTCACCGCTCCCAAGTGCTCCCCAGGCTGAAATAAATGTTCCATTCAAATCAAATTTTTGAATTCTGTGGTTTCCTACATCTGTGACAAATAATAGTCCTTTATTTGGATCTGTCGCAATATCACCTGGTTGGTCAAATTGGCCGTAGCCTCTGCCAGCAGACCCCCAGGTCGAAAGGAATGTACCATTTAGGTCAAATTTCTGAATCCTATTGTTACCAATATCTGCTACAAAAGTATACTTATTCATTGTATCAACAAAAACATCGCCAGTTGCATTAAATTGTCCTTCAGCAGTTCCAAATGTACCCCAATTTTGTAAGAGGTGCCCATCAAAGTCAAACTTCTGAACCCTGTTGTTATCTTTATCTGCGATAAAGATAGTACTGCTACTAGCGTCAATAGACAAATCTGCAGGCTCTAGGAGTTGACCGTCTGCGGTTCCTGCGCTCCCCCATGATGATGGTACTGAATACGAATGCTTGTTCTCATCTGAGTTGGGTTGTGCGGACACCCCGTAGCTAGCCGGTACGCTCAAAACGATTGCAATAATGAGCATAAGAGATGACGAGTGCGGGACTAGGGGCAAATTAATTTATCCCTACTTCTCCGATACATGAGACTTGATTTAAGAATTCCCAAACTATCTTCAAAGTTAGGAACCATAAGATTCCTCTTACGCTCAAGATTATTTTCTTTCTTTGAAGAAATGCTATGACTTGTGTATCAAAGATGTGTACTTAATTGCTTATGATAATAGTACATAGAAGCTTTAAAGGTTGCAACTTGTCCATTGAAATTGTATTGGACGAGAAAAGACGACGGTGCAGTTGGACAGGAGAAAATCCCCTAATGATTGTGTATCATGATAAGGAGTGGGGTGTGCCAGTGCATGATGACCGAAAACTCTTTGAATTCCTTATTCTGGAGGGAGCCCAAGCAGGCCTCGCATGGCAGACAGTTTTGAATAAGCGTGAGAATTATCGCAAGGCGCTTGACGCATTCCAAGTTGAGAAAATTGCTAGATATGGGACAAGGGATGTAGAGCGGCTTCTTGCCGATTCGGGAATAATCCGAAATCGCCTAAAGATTGTAGCCACAATCCAAAATGCCAAATCGTTTTTAGAAATCAAAAAAGAATTCGGTACCTTTGATGCCTACGTCTGGAAGTTTGTAAATTGCAAGCCCATCAATCACATGGTAACTTCAATTAGATCTATTCCAGCCAGCACTGAGGAGTCCGATGCCATGAGCAAAGATTTGGTCAAGCGTGGCTTCAAATTTGTTGGCTCCACCATCTGCTACGCCTTTATGCAAGCAATAGGTATGGTAAACGATCATGAGATAAAGTGCTTCAGATACAAAATATGTTGAAATAAAAAGAAGTACGCTTTACGTTCTAGTCATACCATACACTGGTAAAGGATCAATTTCAGCCAGACAACGTGTTCAGGCATCCAAAAGTAATGAATGGCTATATCAATTACATGAGCCTTATCTTTTAGATTGTTTTGGCCCACAGGGAGGGAGGGGCGAGCAGCATCAATTACCCTATTGCCCTTTTTTGTTATGCTTAAGTCCTAGTTCTTTGTAATCTTAACGCGGAGAGAATGTCAAGCCCATTTGGAGATAAGAGGTCTTACCTCGTACATCTGTTAATGTGGTTAGGGATTTACGTTGGAATTAGCCTCGCTATTTCATTAGTATTCTCGTTTCCGTTATCATTAGTTATCTTTCTGCTAGTTTTCATACTGATCCAGATTGGCAGAGGATATATTCGCCAAAGGAAAGAAGGAGGAATTAAATTCCGGAATTTCTTTAGTCCTCAATCTTCTTCCATGTTTGGATTTAAGCCAGTGAATTACTATTGTATGAACTGCGGCACGAAGCATAATGATAGAGAGTGTCCAAACTGTGGTTCAAGGATGAAACGGATAGGATGAGCTGTGTAAGTCTGTAGTGTAACCCAGTCCTTTAATACCATATAGTGCTTATACTTACAATGAAATTTGGTATTACGTTGCCTCAGCTTGGAAAGCAAGCCACAAGTGAAAACTTGATTCGATATGCTAAAGATGCTGAAGAATCTGGCATTGACTCAGTTTGGGTATTGGAGCGACTTCTCTGGCCCATTAATCCACAGACACCGTATCCTGCGACCCCCGACGGCAGCCTTCCCCTTGATTATCAGAATGTACTTGATCCCTTAGAGACCTTATCCTTTGTTGCTGCAAATACCGAAAAAATATCACTAGGGACGTCAGTTATCGACTCGCCATTCCATAATCCCGTTGTGCTTGGTAGGCGATTTGCCACCCTGGACGTCTTATCAAAAGGAAGAGCCATATGCGGTCTTGGCATTGGCTGGTCTAAAGATGAGTATCAAACTTCTAACATACCGTATAAGGGTAGAGGCAAAAGAGAAGATGAAATTATTCAAATTCTAAAAAGAATATGGACTGACGACGTTGTAGAATTTAAGGGTGAATACTATAATATCCCTCCATCGAAAATAGGACCAAAACCAATCCAGAAACCTCATATCCCCATTTACTTAGGAGGCTTTAGTCCAAAAACACTTTCTAGAATTGTAAATTATGATACTAACGGTTGGTTAGGTATAGTATTCGGCCCCCTGGATCAACTTCGAAATACGGTAAATACAATGAAAGAGATTGCTAATAAGGCAAATAAAGATCCAAATTCTTTCAAGGTTATTCTATTAACCTATCCTAATATAGCTGATTCAGGTGATTCAGGGGGTGGTGGCCAAAGGTTCCCTATGACTGGAACCATAGAACAAATAGGTGCTGATATAACTGAAATTAGAGACATGGGAATAGACCATATTATACTTGGTTTCTTTTTCTCGCCGATGTATGAAAACCTAGATAAAACTATCGAAATATCAAAACAACTCTTGCATTACGCAAAGTAAAACTATGCCCTCGATTATTCCCTATTTTTAATTACCTCATAATACTATCTGCTGCTGCGATAATCGCGTTTCTCAATTCACTTCAACATGCTTCGTTTTTACCTAGTTCTTTGCGAAGTGTAGGCGCGATGCGCGTGCCTATTAATTTTGTGGCTTGCATGAGCTTCTCATGAGGTAATGAAGAGGGGTTCATCATAAAGGTGATCCGAGAGATACCGCCAAGCACTTTGCTGTGCCGAACGATCTTCTCGACTACCTCATCCGGATCGCCGATGAGCAGTGCGCCTCGTGGACCCCGCTGGGCGTCAAAATCCATACGTGTCGTCTTAGTCCATCCGCGCTCCTTGCCAATCTCAGTCATGGTATGTGCGTAGCCTGGAAAAAAGTCATCGGCTGCTTCTTGCGTCGTCTTTGCAACATATCCCAGCGAATGTATACCTACTTTCAATTGATCGGGTAAGTGGCCGGCTCGCTTCCCAGCCTCCCTGTAGAGATCAATAAATGGCTTGAACCTGTGCGTTTCACCACCAATGATTGCGACCATCAAAGGGAGTCCAAGCAAACCAGCACGTATGAATGATTGTGGAGTCCCACCAACACCAATCCATATCGGTAAAGGATTCTGTAAGGGTCTCGGGTAGACTCCCTGTCCATTTAGGGTAGGTCGATGTCGTCCTGTCCATTGGATGTGCTCATTGTCACGAATTTTCAGCAGCAAATCAAGCTTCTCTGCGAAAAGCGAGTCGTAGTCCTCCAATCGCAGGCCGAACAGAGGAAATGCCTCTATGAACGAGCCACGGCCCACAACCATCTCTGCCCGACCCTGCGAAAGAAGATCAAGGGTTGCGAATTCTTGAAATACCCGTACTGGGTCGGCGGCGCTCAGGACCGTTACGGCGCTGGTTAGGCGTATACGTTTAGTTCGCGCGGCTGCAGCTCCCAGGATAACAGTAGGAGCCGAATCTAAGAACTCCCGACGGTGATGTTCGCCTACTCCAAATACATCCAATCCAATTTGATCGGCGAGTTCAATTTGTTCGACCAATTTCCGCAAACGCTCGGACGGGCTAACTGAGAGGCTGGCATCATCGTGGGCTGCTGCGAAACTATCAATTCCCACTTGCATCTAATGCATTAAATATACAAGTCAAATATTTAAGCACGGTAGTAATCTCTAACTTAGTCGGTATGAACTACCATATCTAATTACCAGAAATTTACTTTGAACGAGACAGATAGATGGTTCCTGTAAATTGGTACTCATAGCAAGAGAATAATTTATATCAGCATCATTAATTACTCTTCAGCTGAGCTAGACTTTAATCATTTGATATCACTGAATCTTTAATTGTCTTTGAATTTTTCGTTCCATGATGTACTAGGCGCTAGAGTATATTCTGGAATTTCTATTATATTTGAAATTTCTTAGTGCATATTTTATACGAGATATAGTGGATACGATATTAGTCCTATCCGGCAGAATTAGGATTTATGCCATATTCGCAATAGGATTTGTAGTCTTGAATAAATGTCTGCTTGAGAAGTTCTACCAAATTTTCGACTTCATAAACATCATTTAGTTCATTTAGTTTAGATGCACATATGCCTAATGATTCCAATTCAGAAATCAATGAGTCAGAATTGGGCTCAGTGTTCATGAAGTGCATCATATTTGTCTGATAATTAATAATGTTGCCTTATAGTCTACATTCATTCATTTAGACTGGAGGTTAATTATTAAACAGCATCAACCTTCTTACTCATGAGACGCCAGCTACAATTTTAGAGTTGCTAATTTTATGAACCTCGAGGTTGCTAACTTGAAAATTTAAAGTAATTATGCTAATATTATGAAAGTGTTGAATAGTATTGATTTTCCCTACCTGACTACTCATCTCATTCTCTTATTATTTTTCATCTCGAGGAAGATATGCCAGAAAATAGAAAGCAGGATGACCTGATAAACCCATAACCTTATCGGGTTTGATTTTTATAATCACCCTCTTGTCCTTTGGTTTCCTGTAATAATATTTACCTATGCCAAGATATCTTTTAGCAAGTTTATGAAGGTGCTCGTCAGCTCCTTCACTGGTTATTTCTACGACGGTTCCTTTAATCGTTACCATATTATATGGATTAAACTGTTCAACTAAAGAGATTCCAACACGAGGGTCTTTCAACACATGCTTAGTTTTTGCCGAAGCCTCAGAGGTATTTATTAAAATTAGATCACCTTCCATATCTGCCCAAACTGGAGTAACATGAGGAGAGCCGTCTTTTGATAACGTAGCTACAAAGGCAAGATTCCTGCGACCGAAAAGTTCAGATATGTTTTCTCTTGTAATTGTGGTAATGCCTGCCGATAAATCTGGTGACTCAAGATTTGCCGTATTGGACGGGCGGTCATCAGTAATATCTACTCTGGGCTCATTCCTTTGCATGGAATATACTAACTCTGTTAGCATATAAGTTGATCTCGAGGGAATTGGCATACTTTACCCATGGATCTCTTGATCTGCCTAAACATCTACCTTTCAATGCTGGCCAACTGGAAATACTTTAGACGAATTCGAATGTAATAATCCCAAATGGCAAACAAAGGGTAATTGATAAGAATCACTTTGAAAGTATGGCAATTGATCGCTACGGGCAGTTCAGATGAGTCCCCTGAAGGGAATGATCCTATTGGTTAACGGCAAGTTCAATAGATTAAAGGAATTTCTTTTAAGAGAGGTAATATCACTATAAACCATGTCAATAGATGTTAGAACATCAGAATGGGATTCTTTGATATCGGGCAAAAAACTTGTGGCCGCAGATTTTTGGGCGGAGTGGTGCCCATATTGCGTACGACTTAAACCAATTTTTGAATCAGCAGCTACAGACTATCAAGACATCAAATTCGTGAAGGTCAATGTACAAGCCGAAGCAGATATTGCCTCGAGATATGGAATACGAGGGATACCAGTCATAAAATTCTTTTGCGAAGGAAAAGAAGTTGGCGAAATTGTAGGATTTGTTCCTGAAAACGTACTAAAGAACCGAGTCGAAGAGATATCCAAAAATGCACCAAGCTGTCTCTCAAATACATCAATAAGAAGATAATTTTAACGATCATACTTGGCATTACTTTGGTGATTTTAGTCTAAATACAACAATACAAGATGGGCAAATGCAAGTTGTGAGTCTAAGATCAATAAAGTCAATTATTAGAATAGAAAAAATAGAGCAAGGCAATTAATGACGAAACAAAAGTAGTTTCTCGTCATACTGAAATATCCAATAAGACAAAAGTTAATGATTTCACAATAATGCTAAAAGATATACGAGATCAAGTAAATCAAATGAAAAGTGAAGGAAAATCTTTACAAGAAATAATTGCATCTAAACCAACATCAAAATATGATGAAATCTATCATGATTATACCTTCATAAAGCCAGAAGACTTTGTTACATTTCTATATGGGAGTCTAGCTAGTTAACAAGTGCTATATAACGATTGAATCTAGATCTTGTAGTGATCTAAACTGATTATCAGAACTATTATACTAGTTTCAATGCTGGCTATGAGTTTTCTTGTTCCTCAACTTTATCGAGGTGAGAGCGGTACAAATTCACCTCAATTCAACATTGCAGCAGTCGGAGATTGGGCTTGCAATACTGACACTCAGGATACTGTCAAGAACATTCTCAAAAACAAACCATCATTAGTTCTTGCTTTAGGGGACCTATCATACCAAAGGAATGCAGACTGCTGGTTTGACATTATTTCTCCAATTGATAACATTACTGCCATAGTAAGGGGAGATCATGACAATGATCGCAGAATGAACTCTTATAAGGAACACTTCAATATGACGAGCGAATTTTATTCCTTTAACCGCAAAGGTATACATTTTCTAATCATGTCCACTGAAATACCTTATGAAGTCAATTCGGAACAGTATGAATTTGTTAGAGAAGATTTAGAAAATGCATCAACAAATCCGGATATAAATTGGATAATAGTTTCATTCCACCAACCTGCGTATACATCTCCAACTGACTGTAAGGGATGTAGTCCAAGGGAAATGCTAAGGGATGTATACCATCCTTTTTTTGATATGTATGGAGTGGATCTTGTCTTGCAAGCGCATGACCACAACTATGAGAGGAGCTATCCAGTATTGTATAATAAAAATAAATCTAGCAACCCTATCATAGTTGACGAAAACGAAAACAACTATAACTACAGTACCTCCAGTCCTCACGGAATAATCTTTGCGACAGTTGGGACAGGAGGCGGAGAGTTGAACAACTTTGAAGGTAAAGCACCTTACATTGCAAAGCAATACCGAGGTTTTGGATTCTTGAAAATAGAGGTCGAAGACAATAGTATGAAACTAAACAACAAGTTTATCTCCAACAATGGAACTATAGTTGATAATTTCAATATACATAATTGAGACCTTTTTAATGCACATTTACAGAGGAACATGGTTAGTGTCATGTTCTATTTACAAGACATTAATCTGTGATTACTGACTGTTGTCAGCACATAGGTAGGTTACAATTGTCCTCTTTTGTAACAGCTCCGATTTTGAAGTAATTGCACAGATTTTTCACCACAAGGGTATTTCTCATATCACATAACAGGAACGAGCATCTATGGTTAGTTTTGGGTTAAACCAATCTAACATGAATACAAGTATAAAGTATTTTAGTACCAATCAAGAATCACAACTAGATTAATAATAGATGAAAATTCTTTCACTCATGATTCAAATTCTTGTCATCATTATTTTTTCAAATATACCAGCAGCCTTAACAAGTTCTGAGGTGCGAAATCCAGGATTACCAAATTTTAGTTTTGTAGCTGCTGGTGATTTTGGATGCAGTAGGGAAGCAGAAAGAACGATAGATAAAATGGTCAAGAAGAATCCACGCTTAGTGTTACCGTTAGGAGACCTCTCTTACGAAAAGAATGTGAATTGTTGGTTTGAAGTCATGGCTCCGTTGGACGAGACAGGGAAAATACGAATTGTACTTGGTGATCATGATTTTGGACCCAATTTGAGCAGATTTAACGCATATTTGAAGCACTTTAACCTGACTAAACCATACTATTCGTTTGATTACCAAAATGTTCACTTCTTGGCATTAGCGACAGCAAAAGAAGGAGTAACATCATACAGTAACTTGTCAGAACAGTATAAGTTTGTAAAAAAGGACCTCGAAAATGCTCATAATAATAAGAGCATTGACTGGATTATAGTTTACGGCTTCAGACCACTTTATTCTTCCCCTTCAATGCATCCTGGAGAAGACGACCTCCGAGAAACCTATCATCCGCTTTTCGACCAATATGGGGTAGATATTGTTCTTCAAGGACATAACCACAATTACCAGCGAACCTATCCTCTAAAGTTCAACGAAGGCAATGATTCCGATCCTATTATTGGTGACAACAATACGCAGCTATATAGAAGTGCTCTGGAAGGCCCAATATTTATGACCGTAGGAACTGGAGGACAAGACCTACATGAACTCAAAGGACGTCACTTATATATCGCAGAACAGTTTCAGCGGCATGGCTTCGTCGAAGTCAGTATTTCAAATAATGGAACTAATCTTACATCCACCTTTTATGAAAATAGAAACAATGAAGGATTAGACGGATTCAGCATCATCAAATAAAGTTTGACAAACGAACATATACTTATTCAGACCAATTAGGCTGTCCATCTCATGAATAATACTGATAATACATCACTCAAATGCGCCGAAAGCGCTTATATTTTGATAGCTGAAACGGTAGATCTGATATTCTACAAACACTTTAACTTCTTGTCGATATGAGTTCGATTAAATTACCGAGGTCGGTTGACATAAAATACAAACTAGAAGTAAATTTATTACATTGGTTAAAGCTGTAGCCTTTGTCTTAATTACGATCATTGTTAGTTTGTTAAACTTAGTGTCAATCACCTTAGTTATACCTACAAATGCAATTGAAACTGACAGACAAGATAATATGACATGCACAATTGCAGTTACCATGTGCAGTAATGCTCAGGTTGAGCTTAGAAATCCGGAGTCTGTCGCTGAAAAGTCTATTGAACATTTAGCGGCAAATCAAATTAATTCTACAAAGCTCATGCATTGGATAGATACTCTATCATCATTTCATACTCGGCATACCAAATCAGAATATATCGATAATGTCGCAAATTGGCTTAAGAGTGAACTTCAAAGTGTATGCAGGGGTGAGGTTTACCTTCACAATTTTACTCGAACAGATCAGGAAACAGATTACGACTTGAAAAATATCATTTGTAATCTGGAATCAGCACACAAAAAGAATAACGATCAGCTCATCATTATATCAGCTCATTACGATAGCCGAGCGCAATATATTAATCAGACCAATGCGAGAGCCCCAGGTGCTGATGATAATGCAAGTGGTGTGGCTGCAGTCCTTGAGCTTGCAAGAATTCTATCTCAGATTAATTTGGAAAACAAAGTAATACAATTTGTCTTATTTTCTGGTGAGGAACAAGGGCAATGGGGATCCAAAGCCTACGTAAAGCATCTACAGACTAATGGTACAGAACCAGATTTAGTGATGAACTTGGATATGATCGGTTATCGTTCCCCTGAAATTAGAACAGTGGATATTGAATATGATCTAGGAAATAAAATTAAAACAAATGATATGTATTCAAAAAAGGTTGCTGAGCTTATTAAAGAGTTAGCCTCAGAATATACAAATTTAGAAGCTTCATTGAGTCCATTTGGAAAAACAGACCTTATTCCATTTGAGGCCGTAGGCAGTACTGTAATAGGGTTGCATGACGGAAGTTCTCATTACAATCCTAACTATCATAAGATATCTGATGTTCCAACAACGCTTGATATAGAATATTTAACTTCAGTAACAAAACTTGCTCTTGTTGCAATATTAGAATTCGATTTCTCCTAAAGGCATTTGTGCATTTGATTTAGATGAAACTTTTGAGGGTAAAGGGGAAACGCTTTTTGACGATGGGAGTTTAACAATATCAATATGGAGACATCAAAAACCAATTGGGGCATAAATTGCAGGAGATTAAATCAGCATTATTGCATTATTATGGAATTTAGGACCGGGTGCTATATGTTAGGCCTATCTTGCCTGATTTTAGTTGCTTAACCCGCAGAAGTCTCAAATCATGCCGCTTCGGTACGTCTTTAAACAGCGCCTTACCGGCACCCAAAATAAGCGGATTGACCATCAGACGTAATTCGTCGATCAGATCCATATTCATTAGATTGGATACCAAGTTGGCGCCCCCAAAGGCCAGCATGTCCTTGCCTGGCTTTTCGTTCATTTTTTGGATTTCTTCGACGTCCCGAACGATGCGTGTTGTGTTCCATGCCACTTTGTCTAGCGTCTTTGAAAGTACGATATGAGGTATCTTATCAGCTCTCTGTGCATAGGCATTTTCATTTTTAGTCCCTGTCGGATTTTTCAGGAGTTCAAGCCAGGTTTGCTCGTATGCCGGATACATCCGGCGGCCGAGGATAATGGTATCCACAGAGTCAAGAGTGTCATTCATTTCTCTCCATGTCTCGTCATCATCGGCCATCGCCCAATCTAGTTCTCCATTGGGTCCTTCAATGAAGCCGTCTACTGACGTTTGCAAAGCGAGCAATTAACTTTCTCATAGTTATCTATTAATCCATAAAGTCTTATTAGGGTTTAGCGGGTTGGATTTTGGAGCTTGTTCTGATTATTGGGACCTAATCCATATATAGAAAATGATAAAGGCAGCTCTCTTTTTACAGCTTAGTTCTTGATTGCCTGCTTTTCACATATGGGATCGAATTATGACATGATGTTCAATTCGTTCCTAGTTCCTAATACCAAGTACTTTTTACAATACTACTACATATTATCATAATCTCTATATAGATCCTGGTACACTGACCTTTAATGTATGTTATGTGTCATATGAATTATTGCACAGAACAAAGAAATATCAAATGAAAGCCTGCATGCCAGTTTTCAATTACATAACTGGATTATACGAAAGTACTGACGCTTCTTACAGTAGCTATGCAGAAGCAAGAAAGTACCAATGGAAATGTGAAAAATGCTACGAAAGATTTCAAAGTTACAAAAAGTTAAGGAACCATAAGAGCCAACATCATTCCTATTAGATTTTTGCAAGCATCCAATACTAACTCAAAAACAACAACAAGCCATTATTTGTACAACAGACGGATCTATAATCCCACTGTAACGAATTAACCGCAAACAAAAGAGAATAATTCATTTTTCAGTTAAAAACATTGATCATTACAGAATGGCTTGTAGGCAGTTTCAATCAATTAATTCAGAAAATGAGCTTGTATTACAATGATCCTGTTACTTAGTATTATGGAAGTATCAAAGTTGATACGATACCTAGTAAAAAGAATCAAATCACTTTGCGTTTAGCTTCTAGGGACTATTGACCTCCTTCATCTATAGTATGTGCTTAAAATGTACTAGCCATGCTCCCTCTCCGAAGTCTTTGGAAACTTCCAATATTCCACTTGATTCCCAATGACCATGTGAAGCTTCTTTATCTTCTAATTGATTTACATAAGCAATGGGCGGCCGTACGCCTGGTAACATCATAGCATGCAATCAAGGTAACTATCTTGGCGTTACAATTTCGATTTCCTTTTTCGCATCCCCTTTCTTGAGCATCAACACAAACGCAAGTGAAAGGGCTGATAGTAATCCTGAGGTAAGGTACACCCAGTTATAAGAGCCCAAAGATGGATATGACCCCGGAACTCCTTCAATTGTCTCATGACTCTCCAAGTACACACCTGTTAGTGCTGGGCCAATTGCCATCCCAAGAAATAGCAAAAGAGCACCCACTCCTACTGAAATGCCAATGAATAATTTCGGCGACGATGAAACCACAATGTTCCATGTAGCAGTAATTGTCAATGAAAGGCCTGATGCAACGATAGCCAAGCTAGTAGCAACTGCGATTTCTGTTGAATGAAACACCAATAACCCAATAGACCCAGCCAGACTAATTATTGAGCCTATGATGATGGGATTTAGTTTACCTATTCGATTTACTATTAGAGGGGTGACACTAGCAAAGATCAAGAACATAATCATAAATGGCAGTTGCACATTCGCAGCATCCACTGCATCGCCTCCGAATCCCAGTGGCATAGGACTCCTAACTAGCTGCACTATAGCAGGGTATTGCATAAACATGGTAATTCCGGTGGCCATCAATATGATGTATGAAGGTAGGAGAATTTTGTCCTTTAGTAGCCTTAGGTCAACCAATGGAGATGTAACTCTTCTCTCAATTATTACAAAGCTGACCAATGATATTGCAGAAACTATGAAGGCAGCTTCAATCTGCGGCAAATTATCAGAATTTATTCCAGTCTCTACAAGTGTTAGCGCCAAAAGAAATGCAATTATTGTAATTGAAAGCGCCAGTGCCCCCTTTAAATCTATTACAGCTGACGTTCGTTTTGCCTTTGCGTTACTTTTCTGAGTACTGGTGTATACTGGGACTGGGACTGTTTCGGTTCCTTTGTTTTCTTTCACGAATTTGGCAATCATGATTGTCACAGCCGCCGCAAATGGCACTATAGTGAAGAAAGTGAAATGCCAACCCAAGTTCTGAATGATGGTCGCCCCAGCCAAGAGTCCTACAACCGAACCAGCAGAATAAGCTGATCCAAAGACTCCTACGGCTGTTGCAAGTTTGGCTGGCGGAAAAGTATCCCTCAGTAAACTGAATGCCGCTGGAACTGCAGCCAATCCCACACCTTGGATTATCCGGCTAGCAAGTAAGAATGAAATGTTATCTGAAAACCCTCCAGCCGCAATGCCCGCCACGTATATACTCAGTAATATAAGCAATACTTTCTTTTTACCATAAATATCGGACATTTTGCCTGCAATTGGAGTCATTACAGCAGCTACAATCAGGTATGCGCTAAATATCCAGGCGGCCGTTCCGTAAGGTATACTAAATTCCTGCATTATCTCTGGGATGGCTGGCAAAAGCATGGTCTCAGAGAAGAATACCACCAAGAGTGTACTACTAAGGATTCCAAGTGTAATCCAAGCATGACGGCTAGCATTTGCTACTGTATTCGGGCCCTCTCTTTCGAGCATAACGTCAGTAGGTGTATATACACATTTATAAGTGTAACTACACGTATTTAGTGATAATTCAAATTACAATAATGTCTTTGAAAACCTTTTTATTGGTAATAAGTGTATATCAACCTAATTAATATTGAAGACACAAAATACTGATACTATATTGGAGGATGAAGTGGCGGCAGGTTCGTGTACGTGTGGCGAGTTACGGAAGGCAGCCAGGGCAGTAACGCTCCTTTATGACAATGCGACTAAATATAGTGGACTTTTATCCACGCAGCTTGGTGTTTTACATCTCATTTCTAATTCGGATTCAAAAATATCAGATTTGGCCGAAGAGCTGGGTATGGACAGAACGACTCTAACTAGAAATTTATCTGTTTTAGAGAGACAGGGATTAATCAAGATATCATCAGGTAAGGACCTTCGAACAAGGATAGTGACAATTACTACTAAGGGCCGTAACTCCTTAGCCAAGGCTGTTCCTCTCTGGAATCAGGTTCAACGCAAGGTAAAGCAACAAATGGGTGAAAATGCTTGGAGTGAATTAATGCGAAATTTATCTCACTTCATGAAGGTTGCAGACCAGTTAAACGAATCGAAATGAAAACGATTAGTTCTTAAGCGAAATCTTGCGAGCTAAAAAGATAGACAGGGAACAGGCACTGTGCGTTTAACGTTTGTTGGGGGAGTTGGAAGTTTCAATATTACTACAATTGCATGGCAGTGTAGGTAGAACCACGTTATAAAGAAAGTGAAAAAATTGGCACACAAAGGCGGCTTATAAGAAATCCTTTTAATCGATGCAATTGATAGGGGTGCATGGTAATGGTGGCGAATAAACAATAAGAACAAATAAACAAGAAGGATCAAATATTTTATCAATATTCACTCATAAGAAAAAGTCATTGTTAGTTGAGTTTAGTGTAGGAATTATAATAACTTCACTCCTTACTCTCTTATTATCTTCCGACAATGTTATTCCACAAGGTGCATATGGAATAACTAATGAGACTAAGCAAGCCATCCTTGACTTGAACAGAAAAGGTTTAAACCTTCTGCAAGAGGGAAGCTACAATGAGGCAATTTCCTATTTTGATAAGGCCTTGGCTATAGAGCCAAATCATAGCCTTACACTGAATAATAAAGGATTTGCACTTTTCTTTTTAGGGAACTATTCAGATGCCTTTGCGAACTATGATAAGGCCTTGGAAGTAAACGCTAGTAACGATTTTGCGCTAAATAACAAGGGTTATGCGCTATATTCTTTAGGGAACATTTCAGATTCAATACCATACTACGAAAAGGCCATTGAGTTAAACCCCAGTAGCGATGATGCCCTAAATAACAAAGCTCTTGCCCTTTATTCTCTTGGGAGATACAATGAATCGATACCATTCTATGATAAAGCCTTAGCACTAGAGCCTAATGACACTTCTACGATTGAGAATAAGGCTCTGGCTCTTCATGAGCTTGGACGGGATAATGAGTCTATTGCACTCTACGACAAGATACTTGAAATAGAACCGAATAACACGGTTACCTTAAAGAACAAAGGTGAATCTCTATATTCCTTGGGAAGAGACATGGAAGCCATTTCATATCTATGATAAAGCGTTGGCAATAGATCCTAACTTTCCTGCTGTGCTAAATGATAAGGGTGTACTTCTTATGACTTTGGGAAATAATAGTGAAGCTATAACGTATTTTGATAAAGCTTTGGCCGTTAACCCTGATCATGTTCCGTCGCTAAATGGTAAAGGCGCAGCTCTGGCCAATTTAGGAAAGTATTATGAAGGTATTCAATACCTCGACAAAGCTTTAGCAATAGATCCTAGTTATGCTATCGCGTTAGACAATAAAAATAAGATTCTAGATCTCTTAAAAGGCGGGCAATAATAAGGTGAATGTAATGACAGTAGCAAGAAAATGGATCTAGTAATTTTATTTCTGATCCTTTAATTTTCTAATTCTTCTTCTGTCAATGAAATAGAAAATCCCTCCGACAATCAGAACAACGATACCAATAAAGGATATGAATGGTCCAGCTATTGCTGTGGCACCAAGTGTGACTTTGGGTTGGCCAACACTATCGAAAAACTCATTGTTTCCGAATGCGGTATTTCCACTTATTTGTTCTGAGCCTAGGTTTGTAATTAGAACGTTGTTGACTCCATCTTGTTTAGGCACAAAATTAGTAAATAACTTGTTTGTAAAATTAACGTCCAGTATCTTTGTTAAATCCTGCTCTTGTATGATTTGGACATTTAAAGGTACATCTGATGGTTGATAATTTGCAGAGATAGCCATATTTGTTCCTGCTGAATTATCAACTGTCTTAAGTATTGAACTGCCAGGGGCAATTGTGTCATAGCTGGTATTTATTGAGAATGATGATTGATTCAATATGGTGAACGTAAGTATAATTAGAATTATCCCTACTGCCAGTATCGCAGTCCCAATGATCAAGATCTTATGACTTCGTTGCATACAGGTTGGTCCACCTGAGGCTTATGATCTAAATAAATCTAACTTGCTTTTATTACTATTGTAAATGTGAGGGCAATATAGGTCATAATTAGGTGAAGGATAAAAAAATAAAAATGAATAATGCGGATCAACACTTCTATGAGTATTAAAAATTTATTATTCAGTCATATTCTCTATGCTCTGTGAATAATATCGACAATAAATTCAATGGAGTTAATACTAAAGCACTAAATTCGGCATTCAATTCGATAAAGGATCAGCCAGAAATGGCAAAAGTAACATTTTTTGTAAAATCGACTTGGAATGGTGGTTTTAGTGTGAGATCTAGCAGTAAGGATTTTCGTATGGGCGATCAAACCATCCATAGAAATAGGGAATATGAAATGGTATATGACTTTCCAGAGCAACTTTCAGGAGAAGGGCAAGGTCCAACAGTCTGCGAAAATTGCATGGGTAGTTTGGCAGCATGTTTGACTCAAACCATTGTAGCACATGCTTTATCCAGGGGTATAAGATTGGATAGTATCAATGTTAATGTCGAAGGGGATATTGATATACGTGGTTTTAGCGGACTTTCCAGTGATTCAAGACCAGATGCACAGCAATTTAGAGTCAACATGAAAATCAATAGTGATACTGCATCTAAGGAACAAATAAACGAACTATATGAAATAGGCAAGAAATTTTCTCCTGCTTTTGATACTTTGACAAATGGAACTTCAGTGATTGTAATAGGCACATAATCTACCTCTGGATCAGGATATTGAAAAACAAATGCCAGGTCGAGTACAGATCAAAACAGAACATCGTCTAACGACCTCGAGGTCAGATAAAGATCAATGTGGTCCCCCGCCGCCTAGTTATTATCATTGAAGAGATACAAGAATAGTTATTGACTGTTTTTGGCAAATTTGGAGTTCCTCCTACTTTTATATCACCTCTCTTTTACATTTTCTCATGATACACGGAATACTCATAATAGGAGTTATGGTAACTATAACTCTGGGAGCGACAGCAATTATTATAACTCCAGGATTAATACAATCGGCAAATGCACTCAAGGCATGTGGAGGCGGAAACTCGGGTCGGGATTCTAGTAGCGATCTTAAAAAAGCACCCCCTGCCATCACTGGTGACAATGTTTACGTAGCGTGGTGGACTAATCAAACTGGAAACGATGAAGTAATCTTTAGAGCATCTACTGATAAGGGACAAACATTCGGTGATGAGATAAACTTGAGTAATACAACCGATGCAAATTCTACAAGAGTAGAAATAGACTCAGACGCAGATAGTGTTGTTATTACATGGTGGGAATCAAACGACACAAGTGATACTCCAGTTATGAGAATAAGTAATGATAACGGAGCAACATTTGGAGCATTGGTGAAACTAGCCGCTAACGGAACAATAGGAGGCTAGATTTACATGAGGAATTCAATATTTGGAGTTACCATGACAGTAATTCTTGTGTCTGGAATATTAGCAATAACGACTGCAATATCATTACTTTCTCAGGAATCTAGTGCATTATCGGCAGCAAATGAAGAAACATTTACGGCCCAAAAAACTGCAGTATCAAACGCAGGTAAACTACCTATTCATCAAACCCATCAGGTAGTAACAGTATTACCGCCAAGAATGGACGATAAAGTGTGGGTTGGGACAGTCACATGGGCATCAAGTAAACCAATAGAGATAGAAATGTGGCACTATTACAATTCCAGTGTAACCGGAGCAGACGCTGCACACGGTAGTCCTGTACTAACGCCATTTGGTAAAGACAAGACTATAGCATTTACTTTGCTGAAATCAGCCAGTGGAACACCATTACCATCCGGTAGCATAAATTTTGCTGCAAGTGAGTTATCCTTTCATACATTAGATGGTACAAAGTTTACTGTCGCATACACGGTGGATGCAGTAGCAAAGAAGTTAAATCATTAACAATAGTCAGTAAAGATATAGCAAGACTATTGGATGTGCTGAAACTTACAGGTAACTGAATTGTAGGCTGAAAACAACTACATTTCTCGGGCGCTTATGGCAGTCTAGTAAGCATGCTTCTCAACCGTAGCAGTTGCATTTTTTTGGTCCATCATCCATAATTGACCCATTTGACATAACAAACAAACTGAATTGATTAATAGTATTATACGCTGAGTTTAGTACTCAATCATGGGTGGGCCAGGCCATTATTCACTCCATTCTACTCCATCTGGCCCATCATCCAAAGTTTGAATATTCCTAATAGGCGTGGATTAGTATTGGTTAGATTGACAAAGGGCAGCTTTACCTTAGTTATATGGGGCGGCCCCGGCTGGGGCGTCGTCTTTTGACACCCTCACTCTTTGCGTATAGTCCCAGCTCATTTGAAGTACTGTAAAAACTTGGGCGTGTACAAAGTAAGAACTTTTCCAAAAAGGTGGAACAGGACCGTAGTACATACTGTCTCAGGTCATCAAATAATTCCTTTTATAGTACGGTTCAGGGTACACTCATACAGTTCCAAGGGTCAGAACTAGGCGTTCATCATGCTGTTCTGGCCCATTAAAATAAGAGTCTAATTTATTGGGTTAACTTATTCAATTGTACGATTCTAAAACTAGCTCAGTTATATCACATTTTTCGGGGAGGTGTAAATAAAACTATTCACTAGAAGATTAACGTTGAATTCAAACACAAACTACCTTATCATGATGACTGTAGCTGTGATCTTGGTAGCAGGAGAATTAACACTCCCGCTGGCTTTGATCATTCAGTCGATGCGCATAAGAAGAGTAAAAACGAAGAAAACTGTTAAGAAACAAAGAAAGCTTCAATTGGAGAAGAAGCTGGTAGCGGTGGCGACGGTGGCTTTGGCGGATACTGTTTGTTTCGAGACAGACAGCTGCATTAACGACAACTCCTAGAACAAAATAGACAAACAAAGAACAATTCAAATCCCCTTTTTTCTTTTTTTTTCTTTTACTTTATCTCTGTTAATTCTATCTTTACTATAATGGATATTTTGTCATAGGACAAAAATACAAAGTCTTTTAATAATTTGAGTTCTCTTATGTGACACAGCTACCAAATTAATCATAACAAAAAGTTGCATTGTGATGATGCTGGTGGGCTACCACTTATTTTACATCGGGCCCACCAGGACATGTATTCCCTTTAATTTTGACAACAATCCATCGGTTAGAGTTGCAGTAGAGTAAAAAACAGAACGGAGATCTTTAGCAAATTGATTATTACGATAGGAACGATTAAAGTTTTGATGAAATGTTCTCTATAAATAGGGATATTGGAAAATACAATAAAGCATCTACAGTTTGGTAATGTAGTATTGAAAAATAAAAAAAGAGGATATTTATCTATGGAACGCTAGGGTTCCTTTCACGCTGGGCTTTAACCGGAACTAGAACCAATTTGACCACGAATTGCTCCGTCTGGATATATTTCTGTATGCACATTGACATATGCACTACCATTGTTTAACAAATCAACTAGATCTGTCATCTCCGAATCTTCCAGTGGTCCCTCCAAGTCAGCTGCTGTTATATCTCCGTTCAATTGTATTTCATCTGAGTCATCCTCTGCTTCTGCTCCATTCGATAAAGTAACTACAATGGGACCGTTATCTCCTTCGCTTCCACTATGTATATGAGCTGCTCCTATATCGTCGAATCCTGTCAAATTGACCGAATATCCTACCTCTTGTTCATCATCACCCGTACTTAACTGAAAGTCGGCTACACCTGTTGAGTTAGATTCAGTAGCTGGTACTTCATTTTCACCAGAAAGTTCCGCCGTAAGGACCTGTCCATCAGCATCTGTTTCTTCTTGAGTATCTCCCTCCGTTTCTTCGGTTCCTTCAGTTCCAGTTTCTTCTTGAGTATCTCCCTCCGTTGCCTCAGTTTCTTCGGTTCCTTCAGTTCCAGTTTCTTCTTGAGTATCTCCCTCAGTTCCCTGAGAGTAGACAGATGTTGTAGTCATGGCTATTGAGGCTGAAAAGAGCACTGCAACGATTGTTGGGATCAACAAGAGCATTTTTTTTAACTCTACGATCATTAACTTTACGAGAAGGATCTATTACTATTATCCTTAAGGTAACTTAGTTACTACACCATTTATATATTTTAATATCTTGGCGATTGAATTATTTAAGCAATGATAAAAAGATTGACCATAATTAATTCAGTTATTGGTATATTAGTTGTTACTTTGCAGGTATGGCAATAATTACATTTCTCAAACTTAAATCGGCTCTGATACTATCAATTAGTATTTAGCGCGTATTAAACATTAAAGTATCTAAACAGTGGTAATAATCGCCATAAATGTTTAGTTATTTAGTGTTATTGGACTTGGCAACATTAGCTTTAATACCAGGTGTCTAGATGAATCTGTGCGATTCCTCTTCTGAAAATGTGGTGATTCAAAGAAAAGATAATAATAGCATTGACAATGAGATTCAAACGCTTGAAGAAGGACAAGAGGAAAATAGCAGAGCTGACAAGGATGAGGTCAGCGGATGCACCAGCTGTGAAGTCTAACTAGAATAGTGGCGACGGTGATGCTGGCCAGAATCTATCCATTGAGTTCCAGCAATTGATGCATAGTACTATCGTTTGGGGACTGGTTCATATTAACTTATTAATGGGATCTCGAAAAAATAAAGAAAGAAATCAGTCATGACTAACACTTGCGAAATTTGTGGATGCGAGAACATTGCCACATGCATGTATGAAAAAGAAGGAGAAGTATTCCGAATGATTTGTGATTTTCACGACAAGCAAGTAACTGAGAAAAAGTTAGACCCTGAATTCAAATGCTGATACAATAGGATAAAGTACTATTAACGTCTTTAGAATCTCAATTGAACTCAACACAGTTTCTGTATTTGAATACCACAGGATGGAAGTCAGGTAAAATCCATAAAATAGAGATTTGGTTTGTTGAAACCAACAAGAAATACTACATAGTATCGGAACGTGAAGAACGTGCACATTGGGTACAAAATATCAAGCATAATCCCACGATTAAATTCCAGGTATCAAATAAAATGTCTGAGGGTACTGCTCGAATAGTTAATCCCTTAAAGGAATCTAAGTTAGCTGAAAGAATCTCTAAGCTAATGGACTCTAAATATAAATGGAATCAAGGCTCAATTGTGGAACTTGCACCAGTAGATTCGTCTTATTCCTGTTGAATTTTTGAATGTTATGAAATTGAATTCAAAACCTTGACATATATTACCCCAATCTGGTAATGAATTAAATGGCTAGGTTAGTTAGAAAGGAAGATAGAGGACCAGTAGAGGTAAAGGTAGGAAATGAAAGTAAATGGATATGTATGTGTGGATTGAGCAAGAATCAGCCCTTTTGTGACGGATCACACAAGAAAACAATCGACGAAGAGCAAGGTAAAGTCTATAGATACGAATCAGACGGTACCCGGACTGAGATCACCTAGAGTCAAGGGTTGTTAATCTAACACAGTTTTGTTCTACGTCTGTCGTGTGCACTCGTGACTAGAATGTATTAACTACAACCTCAGGGATCAAAATATCCCGATTAGACAAGTAATAGTATTTGTTTGTGTTTCTATAATATTGGCATTTGAATATCGCAAGGCAGTTCTGATTTTTATTTAGTTGATTCTTCTTTAGATAAGGTTTGGTATTGACATTTTCATGACTCTATGTCTTAGCAATATTGCTAACACTATCGATACACTAGCCAACACCCCCGCGGTAAGAAATATCATGTTGTATGACGCCAATGATGGAAATGATTGGGCTATCCCACTAATACCCAATACAGATTGATTTGTTTGCATGTACATACCTGCAAGCGCAGGACCAATTGAGCTTCCTATTACTCTCATAAGTAGCGTTGTACCCAACGTAGCTCCGATAGCCTGTTTTGGTGTAGTAAGTATAATTACGTTCATCGCTCCCACACTTGTCAAAGATAGTCCTACTGATAGAAACGCTAGACTTGCAGATATCCCCAATTCACTTGAATGAAATATCAGTAAACTAAAGAAACTGGCCGCTGTGATTACAGAGCCAGCAATTATTGGTTTGAGCGTACCTAATTTTGATATTATAAAGCCTGAAGAAGCCCCAAAAATCAAAAGCACCAATGCAAAGGGTAGCTGCACGTTTCCAGTTGCTATGGCGTCCTCCCCAAAACCAAGAGGTTGTGGGTTTCTCACCAAAATTGGGATAGTTTGGAAAACCATGAACATTAATAAGCCAATAATCATGATGATCAAACTTGCAGGCAAAATTGCCTTATTCATTACTATCTTGAGATCTACTAATGGGTGCGATACTCGTCTTTCTATAATTATGAATAAGGTGAACGAAATTGTTGCTACGGCTACTAGAGTGTATGTTAAACTTTCAGTGCTAGTACCTGTCTCCATATATGTCAAAACTAAGAGAAATGATGTAACTGCAGCAGCTAAGGTTAATGCCCCCTTGATATCAATATTAGGTATATTTTGCTTTTTAGAATGTTTTTCTTCTCCTACATGTCGTTGGTAACCGTAGCTTTGCTCATCCACAATTATATAGCGCCGAATAATGAATAGCAGAGAAACGGCAATAGGTATTATTGTAAAGAAGGTGGTTTGCCAACCATAATTTTGAATAATGAACCCTCCTACTAAAAGACCTATTACGGCCCCGGATGCAAACATTGAAGTAATTATCCCTTGACCTATGGATATCTTCTCTCTTGGGAATTGGTCTCGTACTATACCAAATGCAATTGGGAACATCGATAAACCTATGCCTTGTATTGCTCTAGCCGCCAACATGAAAACTATATCTGTCGCAAATCCTGCAGCGGAAACGCCCACCATATAGATGACCATTACAATAAGCAATACTTTCTTGCGGCCGTAATAGTCTGACAATTTACCTATGATTGGAGTCATAACCGCACCTGTGAGTAAATACGCAGCAAGTATCCAAGATGACATACTATAGGATACTCCAAAGTCCTTGATCAAATCAGGAATAGCTGGTATCAGCATTGTTTCGGCATACATTACCATTGTAGCAACACAGCTTAAAATTGCAGTAATTTTCCACGCCTCAGCTGATATTTTTGTAGATGAGGGAGGAGCCAAATCATCGGGAGCAGAAATAGTGCGACCCTTGCTATCTGTTTTCCCGTCATTATTGTTGTTGTTGTTGCGTGTGCGATTCATTATGCTAATTCTCCTGATTCGGGGCATTCGTACTCGTTATTTTATTTGGAGGTATAATTGACGCCGCAGCAGGTGTAGAGGACTCGTCGGTGACATTAACATGGGTTTCTAAATTCCTATAGATTTTTTGTAGCGAGTCTCGGGTAATGGTAACATGAGTTGATGGAATATCTCTGACAGATATTTCCCTCATTTTTAAAGCACAATCGACCATTGCTGGCCACAGGTTTTCTGCCTTATCCGTGCGATAAATTCTATTATTCCGCCTGTCTGCAAGATCCACTTTCCTAACGACCAAGCCATCCTTTTCCATTTTATCAAGAATTGGTATAAGAGTAGCTCCCTCCAATCCCAGCCCGTTAGCGATTTCCTTTTGCGTTGTGCCATCTTTGATGGACAGCATTACGAGGATTTTCCATTGACTGAAGGTCACCCCTATGCTTTTGCGTAACTCAGAATCCAAGGCCTTGACAAACATTTTGGCCGTACTGTTGATTATAAAGCCCATACTGTTCTGATAATCGTAAGGTTCCATCTTAAATAGCCTAATCATTAGTATACTAATCCTTCGTATTTAAATATTTAGGGCCCGATGCGTCATATATATTAATCCTATAACGATATTCGATAAGGAAGATTATGGATTTACCTTGGGGTGATGAAAAATCAAGCAAGTTCATAACTAATGTGGGATTGATTACCAGCGATGGTCCTTTTGGAACAGATGTAATGGCATGCGAATGGACACACCACGTATCCTATCGTCCTGGCTTGATCGCCGTTTGCATACATCCAGACAAAGCAACTCACAAGAATATAAAACAAACAAATGAGTTCGGTGTGAATCTATGTAGCACGGATCAGTCAATAATGTCAAGCATAGCAGGTGGTTACTCTGGTAAAGAATATGACAAGATTGGTGCGTTAAAAGAGCTTGGCTTTGAATTTTATAGTGCAAAGAGTATTGCGACCCTCATGATAAAGGGAGCAGCAGCAAACTTTGAATGCAAATTACAAAAAGAAATTGTACTTGGCGATCATACTGCATTCGTAGGCGAAGTCGTTGAAGGTTCCAATAGTCCTGAAAAACCACCCTTAGCATATCACAATGGAAGATATTTTATGATGAACACAACTGTCGTAAAGCCTTCCGATGAAGAGCGTGAAAGAATAAGAGAAATTCTCAAGAAGCATAAAAAACAATAATAATATTACAAGCGGTTGATTCACATCAGCTTTTTTATCAGGTAAGAACATTGTTTCTCTAAAGCTTAATACTAGATGATGTCATTTTTCATGACATGGACGACAATGGATGGGTTCACAGATGACTTTCAAATCCAGACACGTCGACATCTCTATCAGCCGTTCCGCTGACAAAGTATATGACTTCGTATCCAACCCCCAAAATCTCCCCTTATGGGCAGGCGGTCTGAGTGGCTCGATAAAAAATGTCAACGGAGACTGGGTCGCCGAATCTCCTATGGGAATTGTCAAGATCAAGTTTGCAGACAAAAATAGGTTCGGAATCCTCGACCATGATGTCACTTTGCCATCTGGTGAGACTTTCTATAACCCAATGCGTGTAATATCAAACGGAGATGGCAGCGAACTAGTCTTCACTCTCTATCAGAGGCCGGGAATGTCTGACAGAGATTTTGAGAAAGATGAGGAGCAAATAAAAACGGACTTGAAGAGACTGAAAACAATCATTGAAAAAATATAAAGTTAGCCAACTAGTAACAGAGAGTGATCTTAAAGGGGGATCTTCAGTCGTGTTGTCGTGTCCGACTTGTCTTGGTCAATTAAATTTAATCAAGCGAAGAAAACAAGTCAGGCGACACTAGGGACGAGCTTGGATCTGAATAAATATTTCAAACTGTCGCCCGTATCTGTTAATGGTAATCTTAAGATGGTCATTTGTCTTTTTTCTTATTATTTGAGATAAAAGTTCGGATGGATCTGATATTTTGGTACTGTCTACTTCTTCAATTATGTCGCCTCTTCTGATGCCTGCGTATTCAGCTGGACTATCTCTTTCGACACTAACCACCAGCGCTCCCTCCGTTATCGGCAATCTATAGTACCGTGCGATCTGTCGATCTAATTTAATAGTAGCAACGCCCATCCAAGGTCTTGTAACTTTACCATTTTCGATAAGGTCTTCAAGGATAGACTTAGATATGTTGATAGGAATAGCAAATCCGATTCCTTGTCCATAGGGCATCTTGGCAGTATTAATCGCTATCACTTCACCATTGGTATTTATCAAAGGTCCGCCTGAATTTCCCGGATTTATTGCAGCATCAGTTTGAATTACTTCAAGCATGCCTGTATCAAACTGTATACTTCTTTTCAGTGAACTCACAATCCCAGAAGTCACTGTTGGTCCACCAGACAACCCAAACGGATTGCCTATTGCAAGGACTATCTGGCCGATCCTCAAATTATCCGAATCACCTAGCTGAGCGTGTTCAAATTTCTCTATCGAACTTGTCTTTACGACAGCCAAGTCAGTAAGCTCATCAGTTCCTATGACTTTACCATTTTCCGTCCTTCCATCTGTAGTTGTAATTTTCAGTTGTTGTGCATTTTCTATTACGTGATTATTAGTAAGCACATGACCATCATTATCGATTACTACTCCAGAACCCACACCTTGAATTGGAAATATTCGAAACAGCTGGTCGTGCATCATCCTGACACTGGCGATATTTACTACACTTTTGCTTACTTTCTCTACTGCGCTACTTATTAGATCCTCGTTAATTGGTATCAGGTTCTGTACCTCCAACATCATTTACTTTTATTCTCTTAGGAGATCGTTGCGAGTCAACAATCATATTATTATACGCATTTTCCATGATATAGGTATACTAAGTTTTAAAATAAATTGACTACGTTTTCAAATATTGGTCACACCTTTACCATATGTCATCATAGAATATACGAATTTCCAAGCGAACAAATGTGGTCAAATCTTTATTTGAAAACCTTTAATTCAAAGTCTAGAAATAGAATAAAGATGCCACCAACGTCTCTTCATTACCCTTGCGATGTCCTTATTATAGGAGCTGGCTCTGCAGGTCTTCGAGCTGCAATTGAAGCTCATGATGCTGGTGCACATGTTATTATTATTAGCAAGAATAGAAAAGGAGACCCTCACACGGTACTTGCTAGAGGGGGCATCAACGCGGCACTTGGGACAATGGATCCTCAAGATAACTGGTTAATACATGCTGTCGACACACTTCGTGAAGGAGGTTTTCTGGCTGATTATGAAAAAGTAAAAGTCTTATGCAAGAATGCACCTGATGTTATAGAAGAGCTAGTAAAATGGGGTGCACGGTTTCATAGAGAACCAGATGGGAGACTAACACAGCGATTTTTTGGGGCTCATACATACAGAAGGACCTGCTTCTACGGGGATTGGACGGGAAAGGAAATAATACGAGTATTAATGGACCAAGTTCATCAGAGGAAAATCAAGATTATCGATAGTATATATATTTCAAAATTGTTGAATCGCGGTGATTTAAGAAAGGAAGGAAGTGGTAAAAAGAAAGAAGATGGAAATGTTATAGGTGCACTTGGTATAGATACTAAAAAAAGAAACATTGTATTGTTCCAGAGTAAATCCATAATTCTTGCTGCTGGCGGATATTCTAGAGTCTATACGCCAAGTAGTTCTAGAATATTTGAAAACTATGGTGAAGGCACAGCTCTCGCATATGAGGCTGGAGCTGATCTGGTGGATATGGAGATGGTTCAATTTCATCCTACTGGAATGGTTTGGCCAAAAAAAGCATTGGGTACTCTGGCGACCGAAGCCATACGTGGCGAGGGTGGAATCCTACTTAATTCTAAAGGAGAAAGGTTCATGAAAAATTACTATCCTCAAAGGATGGAGCTGGGACCACGTGACATCGTAGCTCGTGCGAATTATAATGAAATAATCTCTGGAAGAGGAACTAAGCACGGTGGAGTTTGGCTAGACATTACCCACGTGCCTAAAAAAACAATTTTGGAAAGACTTCCCTCCATGTATGATCAGTTTAAGCAAATTGCCAAAATCGATATATCGAAGGAGAAAATGGAAGTGGCACCTACTGCACATTACTCGATGGGAGGTGTAAAAGTAGACGACAAATGTAGGACAAAAGTTAGCGGCCTGTTCGCAGTTGGAGAAGTATCAGGCCAGGTTCATGGGGCTAACCGATTAGGTGGAAATAGTTTGCTTGGAACATTAGTTTTCGGAAAAATTGCAGGAAGGCAAGCAGCTCTACAGGCCTTGTCAATTAAGAAGAAGGAAAAAGAAAGAAAAACCAAAAAGGAATCGGTCGTATCTAGGCAACCACCACCACCATCATCATCGTTATCCATTTTAATGCCCCCAGACGCAAATGGAGAGTTAACAGAACTGGTTATCAATAAAATGTTTGCAGTTAGGAATGCAATCAAGTTTCGCGATGAAATACAAGAGTCAATGCGAGACAATGTGGGAATAATAAGAGAGGGTAAGAAATTACGGAAGGGGCTGAAAAGAATTTTGGCTCTAAAAAAGAAATTTTATTCCAAGCATAATATTGCGAAAAGATTCAGCATAAACGAAAATATTGTCAAGACTTTCGAGGTAAAATTTGCACTAGTCGCATGTGAGGCAATAATTAGAAGTGCCCTAATGCGCGAAGAGAGTAGAGGCGCTCATTTCAGGTCTGATTTTCCAAATACAAATGATGGAAAGTGGAAAATAAATATCATCACCTCACTTAAGAAGAAGAAAGGACGAAGAGAGACAATGAATCTGTATCCAAAAACAGTTAAAGAGGTTAAGGGACCATTGTTGGACTTGATTAATGGTGCTCAAGCCGATGTAGATCATCATCTACTCGAATGACTGAGGGAAGGTACCTTTTTCCATTAAGGAGGAACTATCATTTTGCCACCGGTGGAAATGGAAATCGGGGAATATGGCTGAAAAACTACCCTAAAACAGGGGTTTTACTCGTGTACCTATATAAATGAAAGCAGATAAGTCTAAATGTTACCATCTCGATATATTATATGGTTATTAGATTGGTGAATAAAAGAAATTGAGATCCCTACGCTCTTTAGAAGAAGTCACAAATGAAAAAGATAAAAACAAAGTCTGTGTGAGTTGTGGCAACATATCTACACAAATAGCAGTTTTTGACGTGCAGGGGGCTACAGTTATAGAAAGATACTGTGACACCTGTGTCAAGACACTTAATTCCGGGCAATAGTTACCTAATTCACATAGTCTGCCTGCTTGGTCTTAAATGGTTACACCAGATCTCACGTATGGTGTCCAGCGAATAGATTCAAGAGATAGCTTAGGGCTAGTCTAATATTTCTTTTTCCTGCAGGTTCTGTTTCTACTGCAGCATATCAAGCGCCAGTTTTAATTCTGCTATTTCTTTTTCAAGAATGGTCTTGTCATTTTCATCTCTTGTGTATTTCAGCAATCTTTCACAGGCTTGTATCTCTGACAATATTATATCCTTTTTATCTCTGCAAAGGCTATGATACGAGTCAACGAACGAATATGTTACCTTTCTGTTTTTATCTTTACATCCACAAGTTTTGGCTTCTATATCATAATCTGCTTCAGTACTAGCGATATTCACGGAATTCTATCACCTCCTTTGTTTGTCCACAGTTCCGAGACCATCTTATCTATGTAACCATGATCTAACTTGTATGACTCGTAATCCGAAACAGGCATTGATTGCATTTCATCATTACCACACGAAGGACAATGTAGCATTGTTGTGTTTCCATCCAAACATGAAGCACACCAAAAACATGAACCACACAGCAAGAAGTTTTTCGTATCTATAAGGGTGCTTTCATTCTCATGAATCAGCACTTCGATCCTAGAGGTAGTTACAATCACAGACCATCTTCTTATGGAACATACGGGTAAATTTAACTGACATTGATCCTATTGAAAGTAATAGGATTTAAGTCTGCCTACGATTCGATCGGGGTCTATAATACCTGTACTATGTTATGTGACAGTTCGCTGCATGCTTAAGGTTATTTGTTTGACATGAAATCTTATGAGTCAAGACATGAATAAGGATAATCAAAGACATTTCTACTATAGTGCCAAGCGCACATTTTAGCAATGAGAATGTAGTGACCAATAAACGCATCCTAGAGAATTAGTCTCGAATCTCGAATGAAGATTAGTAAATTGTACTTGAAGCGTAATGAACCTGCAAGTCATCTCATGGAAATACTTTTCAAGTCGGAAATGGGATACGCATGCATAGACTCTGGACCCTACAATTAGGTATTCGGTGACTTTCACCCTCTAGCCTGTCTTGATTGTAATATTTTTAATTAGGATGGATGATGGACCAGGACACGAATAATGTGGGTTATAGAGCCCTAGTCCATCTTGTAGCTTGAAAGCGATATTGGCTAATAAAAGCCCTTGTCAGAAATTTTTTAACACTTTTGTAAAATGGCATTATCTGGGCATGATTGACTCAATGATTAGTTTACATTAGATTTTCCGTATTTTCAGAATCTACTCAAAACTGGACGTTGTACTGATCGCCAATCCAAATATGGTAATCAATTAATATTCCGATAATCAAGTAGATCAGAAGATCTTAAGCTAAAAATCTTTTCTGAATTAGTTCTGTTAAAATTTTCGTAATAAAAATAGGAATCTGATGCAATACCTCAAATTAATGAAGTTCACAAAGAAAGTAACAGATGTGAGCTAGATGTTTCGCTACTCCCCAGCTATATTCATGAGTGTATTCGCGTTGATTATGATTGCTAGCTTGAATCCAGCCCTGGCCGGATTTGCAGAACAACCATATAATAAATCTAGTAGTGGGTGGAGTGATTCTGATGCAAGCTCTCCTAACCCGGACAGTAACGATAATACAAGTCCTAGAGGCGAATCACCTAAGGGTCTTAACTCACCTGAAGATAGTCCAACACCAAATCATGATTCGTCAGGCTGCAATGCAGAAGTTTCTGTATGCTCTAACAGTCCAATTGAATCAAGATCATCTTGCGATGCTCAAAGTTCAACATGTTCTGATAATCCTGCTCAATGTGACCCCCTAGATCAAAGCTGCAATGAACCCACATGCGATCCAACTGACACTGCGTGTCAAGGGAGAGGTGAACCTAACTGTGATATTGTAGACCCAGATTGCAATGGAGACTCCATTTTCTTCAACTCAGAAACAGTGTAACAATAATAACGAGGGCAATACTAATGTTGGAGACAATTTACAATGTGATACTGATACGACATGTACAACATGTACTCTTGATGAAATGACAAGTACTTCCTTCGATAAGAGAGGTACAAGTGCTTCAGTAGAAACTGCATTAATTGGAATTACAACAGAAATTCTACCCATTGGTGCCCACGTAACTTTACTAAGGGAAGATAATTGTAATGATGGAAAGGATGATGATAGAGACGGACTGAAGGACCTGCAAGATCCTGACTGCACCTTAGTATTAAACTCAGAGTTAAAAAGGTCTCCACTGATAACCCAAGATGTAAATGGTTACTCAAATACGACCAGCAACTCTAGCAGCACCAATAGTCCAGTACAGCTGAAAGGATCCGTAGTACTAAAGTCTCTAATGGTAGATGACAGTAGTAACAATGTACATACTATTACTATGACTGCACCCGCTAACCGAGATATAAGGACCGTTTCTTCCGTCGATAGTGGATTTTCTTACCAAGAGCTCGAAATAAAAAATGGCGATAAAGTTGTCTGGATTAATCAGGATCCAAGCGGATCTCATGGAATTGTCCTGGTGGATAAAGTATTAGGTAAGATTATTTATCAGGAACCGGACATCCGATTTAACGAGATTGCTTCGTATATGTTTGAAACAAACGGCGAATTTACGTTCTACGACTCTAGCTACTATTCAATGACTGGAAAAATAATTGTGGAAAATTGAACACCGTATTCCCGTTTTGTATGAGTGCCTAGAACTAAACCATCATAACAATTCACTCACTCACACAGTAGCCGGAAGCACTTAGATTTTATAGCTTGTAGGCAAATTAGGAATATGACTGAAGTTGTAGAACACCCAAATTACAGGACAATAAGTGTAAGTGGAGCTGTTGCAAGTCACCAGCCGATGAATATTCAGCTGATCATATATTCTGAGGAATTGGACGTTGCTGAAGCAATGCGCGAACCAAAATCAGGAGCTAGAGTAAGAACTAAGCGGATCCTTGAATGTAGACTTTTCATGGACCCTTATGTGGCTAAGAAAATACACAAGTCCTTGCTTGAGCATATTACAAACTTTGAGAAGAAATTTGGTCCGATCCCATCAGATGAAGAAATTAGGGACAGATTCGCTCCAGATAAAATGAAATAGATTGTTGGGATAATAGGTGTCCTTAGCAGATCTCATAATATAGCTAGTTAAACACGTGTTCTGTAACTTAGAATCGTCATGTGACTGAATAAATCGTGGGAAACTGTAGCCCTTCAATAAAAATAAAATAAAATAAAGAAAAGTGAAGGATCTACTTGACTACTTTTTTCTGGGCAGGCGTGATGTCAGTTACACAAACAGCTTCAAGATTATTTCCGCTGAATTTTGGATCCAGTTTGAACGAGACGACATCTTGGACATTGCTATTCTGTCTAATACCCTCAGATGATCTCGGCAGGTCCGATAGAGTCTACGTTTGTACTTCCGACAATGAGTTTGCCTGGGGAATCAAATGTTATGTCTATTACTGAAGGATTATTTCCGCATTTTGAAGGATTGGGTCCTAAGATTACATAATGGTTGTGAAATATTGGGTCGTTGGCCCCAGATTGCAGTTCACTATCAAGTACACCTTTGTGTGTAGTGGTTACGATTATTCCCGCCGTAGTTAAAATACCATATCCGAATGCTTCACCGCTACCATCCTTAGGAATCGATCCTCTAGTTGCCAAAACTGCTTTGCTTACGTGATCACCAGACGTTGCGACTGCTGCGTCTCTGATTGTTAAAAATCCTGACGCTGCCCACGCGGCCATAGGACTTGCGATCACTAACATGGCGGCTACACCTAGTATTAGTCTATTTCTTGAGATAGAGTTCATTAATAAGAAAGTAATAGAACGAAGTAATAAGCATATTCCTTATTGGAAAAAAATATCTATCTCAACTATTTTAGTTTATTGCAAAGGCATCTTTCAAAATAAAATTCCAACTCTATTTACTATGTTAGTCGAAGCATTTTTAATATTATCGATAATATGCAAATTGATATAGATGCGGATCACAGAAAGAAATCTAAAGATTGGAAAATTGCTTATACTTGTTCTTCTAGCTGCGATTGTCGCCATTGTTCCAACAGCGTACAAATTTTCCGGTATATTGTTAATAGATGCAATAGAACCAAACCAGACTGCTAGTGCTGCTGCGACCGAACATCAAACTGGTAATTTCTCCATTGAAGCGCTTGAAAAGTACGTCGCATTTATGGCAGGCATCGCCGAGATAATCATTGTGATTCTGTTATGGAAGACTGTAAAGGACTTTGCAGAATTGGCCAAGGTGAGCAAATTACAAACTCAAGTAAGATTCAGGCCATGGATAGGCCCGTCAGGAAATATTCAACATGTCCGTGATGACAGTGAAGACAACAAGAGACAGTTTTCTATATCGATAAAAAATTTTGGTGAAGTACCAGCAACGTCAGTAACGGCAATGTCTACGTACAACAATGTATTACCAACTAGGGATGTATTGAAATCAGGGAATGTCGATAAATTTAATCTTGGTCCCCTGCTCCCTAATATGGAGAAGAGGTATTGGATTTTCATCGAATCTGCCTTGATGGAGAAAGCCGAACAAGGTAATTCTGAGCTTTACGTTGTAATTTATTTTTCGTATGAATTCTCTGGCGGAAAAAGTGGATATGGAATGATAAGTCAGTATGACAGAAAGTCAGGGGGTTTTATTCATAGAGACATGTGGTTAGAATAGGATCTTCGGCTAACACTACTAATAGTACTTATCTTTCTGATTGACTTGATTTAACATGATGCCTAACAGAAGAGTTAGAGAGCATACCTAGTAAGCTATGTTTGATATCAAATGCAAAGCCCTTTCATCAGTTTAATTCATAGTCATGAACAATCGCGAATTTTCCCTTAGAATATTTAAAGGAATCTATTATATTATTTGGGTTAACAGGTCTTTCTGTATATGAATGTATGAGCATAATGGGATTGCTAGGCGATTATTCTTACGACGAGGCTCGTTTCAAGTAGCTTTAGCAATCGTATTCTTATCCTCATTTTCTTACTTTCTTTTTATGTCGAATCTCACGTATGGAGGATCGGTCATAGGGAATAATTTCAAGAACTATCTTTTCGGTACGATGGAATCGGATACTATTGTGGGTAAAGAAGGGAATGATAGATTACTCGGATTGGCAGGTTCAGATACAATAAATGGTGACGATGGAGACGACATAATAGAGGGTGAACAGGGGAACGATATATTGAATGGTAATGATGGAAATGATCTTATTATTGGTGGACAAGATGCAGATAACATATTGGCTGGCGACGGTGATGATATCCTTATCGCAAGTTACTCTGTTAATTCATCATCAATGAGAGATTATGTAAGCGATTCACTAATGTGTGGACTTGGCAATGATACTGCGTACATAAATCCTGAAGATAATGATACTGCAAGTGCAGATTGTGAAAATATTCTTCCTCAGTTGCTGGGTAATTTGAATGACCAATCTCTTAATGAGTCGGTTGATGAGTCGGTTGATGAGTCTGTTGATGAGTCGGTTGATGAGTCGGTTGATGAGTCTGTTGATGAGTCGGTTGATGGAGTCGGTTGATGGAGTCGGTGTATCAAACACCGCACGTTCGTGAACTTGTCCAGGCTAAAGAGGCCTACTGCGCCCTCCAAGGAGCTATAGCACAGTCAAAGCCTTCAATTATCGCAACCTTCCCTGCGGATTCCATATGCGGGATGTTTTTGAGTCCTGTCAGTAGCTCCCATAGTTCATCAATGGCACGGTTTATCTTTACCTTTGCCTGGAAAGGTGATTCCTCAGTTTTGGATGAGTTTCTACACACTCCCCCAATTGCTGTGAACCAACTGGTTCGTTTTCTTCATCTCTCTCTCTTCTGAAAAAGCTAAAAATTTAGCTTTTTTTAGGGCAAGTCCAGTTTGATCTATTTGCATGAGTGTAGACTATATACAAAGAATACTAATACATCTTTACACTGTAAAGTTCAATCTCAAGAGTGGGAGGTATCCTTGAATGAGCATGTAGTATGTGATAATTGTAAGTGCATGTATAATACTTCCCTATGTAAACAGTGTAGGGAATGTGGCAAATCTCTAAGGTCACAGATAAAGACACTTCAGAAGAATGATCTGAAACCAATCGCTAGTAGTAATATCCTTCCTTCCCGTCTGGCTCAATATGTAGGGGTTTACCTGTTGACGATATCAGTAACCATATGGTAGCAGTCCATGGCTTTGATATCGATAGGTGGGATGCCGTGACTGGACTGGTGACTTAGCAAGTGACAGGTGTTCAGATAATAACGCTATTCTTAGTGACTAATAAAAGGAGAAGTACTAATAGTAAAATCGGTATCCTCATCTGTCATTCCTTTCAGATCGATAAACCTTCCACTCATAGAATGACTATCCCATACTGTAACTTCTAGATATCCTGGAATACCGGAAATATTATTCTTACATCCGTCATCCATTTGATTACCCCATGAATATGGTTTACGACCGCCTGCACCAGATGTTATGAATGCAATATCTTGATGATAATAGCATTGTTGATATCCATGATTAGCTCCATTTACATAAAGTTTAGTCTTACCTGATTGTTCGAAAATAGGTACTAATTTAGACTTACAATCCTTCCATTCTCCATGTTGTGCAGAAGGATTGGTTATACAAGGATAATGAGAGAACGGGACTATGAAAGGTGTTTTAGCCTGTGCTACTAGATTCTTTACCGAATTAATCTGTTTACTTACTTTAGTATCTGAATTTAATGATAGAAATGTAACTTCATTTACAGTATAAGAATAAACCGCTTTCTTCATTTTAAATACTTTGAGAATATCTTTTGATTTATCATGATTTCCTACAGTCGGCAAACCATTAGGGAAGGCGTCTTTAATGCATTTACTAGACTTACCATATCCTAGATCACCTAACAATAATACGATAACTGGATTAGAATATTTTTTAATAGCACCTGCAACCTTCTTGGCACTTTTACATTCTATATCGCCTACTGCTACAAACTTCCAACTCGCAAATGCGGTTTTCAATGTTGTTGTAATCACATTAAATCCAATAATCATCATGACCATGAAAAGAATAGTGAATATGATTGGATTTCTAGGGATCAACCTAGAGTCATAGTCATTGAATAGAGTATAACTAAGGTTTGAAAAAAAGATCTCCAAGAAACAAGAAGGAAGATTAGTGGGTGAAATCTAAATCTGAATGTATGGATAGAATATTATTGTACAGTCTTTAGCGAACGTCAACATTGAATGTTTATTGTCTTTTAGCACGCGCTTCAGGCCTCCCAAGATAGAAGTTACATAGCGGCCTGTATCACAAGCCTTTTCGATTTATGTCCCTTTTTTTGACTGCTGGTGGTATTGTATTTTACATGTAAGGGGAGCATGGGTTACAGACAAGCCAAAAGGATGGCATGAAATACACCCTACTTGGAAAGTTATTAACGAATAGTATCGATCTTCACGGAATATATAGCAAAGAATTAGTGGTGTGCTTGTCAATTTAGCAGCATGCTATACTTATCAATGGCTATTGCCGGATTTCTTTTTTCTTTGTCTATTCTTTTGTCTATTCTTTTGCGTATGCGATTCTGAGTTAAATAACCAACTTATCAAGTTGCTCAGGAATGATTAAGAAAATATATCATGTCCTTGTTGCAACAAGAGGTTAAGATACACAGCGCATAAGAAAAAAGATTATTTTTATAATTACCGATTCACAAAATATAGAGCCACGTAAAACTGAACCTTGGGAGTGCGAACGAACCCAAGGCCCAGTGATGAAAAAGGAACCCCTATCAGATTCCTCAATGTACAGAGGTTAACAAATTATTTGAAAGTTAAAACGCTGCGTTCAAAACCCGAGTTGTTTCTACTTTGTTCTAGTAAGATAATCTAAACTGAAGCATTAACCAATAACATTATGTATTGTATATCATTAGGTATGAGTCTATATAAAGAACGGTAACTATAGTATTAACATGACGGCTGATTTCACTACTCTGAAAGTATCCAAGAAGTTGACAACCAAATTGAAGGAAATCGGAACTAAGGGAGAAACTTATGAGGACATTATATGGCGTTTAATAGATTCTAAGAAAGAAGAAGGGGAAAGGTGGGCAACAAAATACAAAAACCAGGAGAAAGGAGCAGAGGACATCAGGCGAGCGCGCAAAGAAACCATTGTGGAACAGGGCGAATGGAAATCCCGACCAGACAAATAAACAATGTAATACCTTTTCTAATTAAATGATACCACTGATTCTAAAAGTATTTTCCTTTTCTCCACCTCTAAAGGTAGGACCACAAAATGGGCAGCGCGGCCTACCTTCAACATTCACCATTCTAACACGGGGTATTTTACAACTATAGTATTTGATTTCAGGTATTTTCTTGGATGGTAGTTTAATTACTGTCCATTTTCTATTTTGTCTCATTAATTGTTAATCATCCACCAGCTTACCAACCAAGCAAATAACTAGGCTCCGTGCCATTTGTGTCCATTTGTGTACAGGACTGGAATATGGATAAAACTATACATGTATGTACCCTGACCCAAGCTAGAAAACAAAGCGATTCACTTCCATATGGCCCGAAGGGGTAGCGTTATAGACCAAAGATGTAAGGGAGCTTTTGCTTCTATGGTACTTTGCGCTTTTTCTTCAAGCACGAGGTTGTTGCTACATCATTATGTTTTATGATTTATGGAATTTGGGTTGCCTTTTTTGCTGCATATCACTTAGATAGATTTCATTATGAAAGTTTTTGGATGAGTCTGCACATATGAGAAACCTTGGTTTAATCCTTCTCTTCTAATAGCTTGTACGGGGAGTATTTATAGCCAAGGGGGTCCATATTTGGATTGTCAAATAAATTGCAGGCAGAAGTCTTGCTAGTCGTATTAATTTTTCTAACGATCTTTTGTGCAACATCGATGATTACAAGTGATCATGCCTATTCGAGCCTCCCTGAGTGGAAATTGAAAACAGTCGGTGATGTAGAATTTGATTCCAGAGGCCGAGATGTGGCAGCCATTACGAAGGCGCAAGAAGCAGATTTGACTATCCTACTCGGAGACTACTATGGTAAGGAACGCCAGGTCATCGGGATGTTCAAGCAACCTAACGTTCCGCTTTTAGCCGACTGCGGAAATCATGATTCATGTTCAAAAGTGCTCGATCAATACGGCAATTTCGAATCCTTTCCCACACTTGTAAGGCATAAAAATGCATGTTTGGTCGGCATTAACACCGAAACATCAATTTCGAGCCAGAAATCCCAAATTGAACCCTTCCTTAGAGACTGCCAGCAAGACTCAGAAATATTGCATATAATCCTGCATCATCATAAGGTGGCTATTACCAATGACGGGGCACATCATCCAGAATCTGAAACCGAGGGATATAGATCACAATATGAAAAGTGGAAAGAAGTATATCCAAAGTTTGATTTGCTATTGCAAGGCCATAATCATAATTACCAAGTTTGCAGACCAGATTCTCCGGATATACTTGTTGTAACCGTAGGAACAGGCGGAAGAGATCCATACAAAATTGGGGGAGGCAATGATGACAACTGCTACGTTAACCAATCGGGTCATAAATATGATGGCCCTGTTGTAATTGCCGTTAGTGATTCCGGTTATCATTTAGCAAAAATAAATTTAGATTAGGTTTTAAGCGTTATGCTGGTCGGACAGTGATTTGTCAGTTCAAATTGAATTAGACTATTAAAATCGAGTAGTTTAGATGTACTTCCGTAAATAGGAATACGGTGAAAAACAGAGCCTCAGTATCTGCATATATTAACTCAAAGCCTGATTGCTGGATATTGTTATGAAAAATAATCAAATGCTCTAGATCTTTAAATACAACTGTCTTTGCTGTTGTATGAATGGCAATAGATTCTGGAGATACGGCATGGCTCTTGATTTCAACTGGCTTGGTAATGATGATGACACCTGCGTTAGGATTTTTTGAAGCTGGTTTAATTAGAAGTAAAAACTCGATATCGGTACTAATTCAGACTTTTTCAGGATTAGGAATTCTTAGTATGCTTTGGATCATAATAGGGTTTACATTATGTTTTGGTCCTTCCTATGGTAATATTATAGGAAATCTTGATTTCCTGACTTTGAATAATGTGCCGGTGGATGGGACCATCAAATATGCCCCTAAGGTTCCAGCGATTGGATTTGTAGCCTTTAACATGATGGTTGCTGTAATAACTCCACTTTTAATCACAGGTGCATTTGCTGAGAAAATGAAGTGGTCGTCGTTTTGTGTCTTTATTATAGCATGGAGTTTGTTAGTATACTGTCCTCTTGCCCACTGGGTTTGGGGAGGAGGATGGCTTTCTCAAATAGGATTTTACGATTTTGGTGGAGGCATTGTGGTTCATGTTTCTGCAGGCATGGGCTCGCTTGCCGCGGCCCTGGTATTAGGACGGCGCAAGTACTTTGGTCCTAACATAACTTTGCCTCACAACGTACCGCTTGCCGTAGTAGGAGCCTCCCTTCTGTGGGTAGGCTGGTATGGATTCAACGCAGGAGCGGCATACTCTGCTGGCGCCTTGAGCTTTAACACACTTCTTGCGACACACATGGCTTCTGCTTCGTCTTCAATTGTCTGGATATTAATGTCCTGGAAAACTGGTGGCAAGCCCTCCGTTATAGCAGGAATAAACGGAGCCATAGCAGGGTTGGCAGGTGTCACAGCTGCTTCTGGATTCATTACGGTTCAGAGTGCATTAGTGTTGGGAATTGTGATAGGAATTGCTTCATTTCTTGGTATCAAGTTGATAAAGGAACGCAAAAAGATTGATGACGTGCTCGATGTAAGCTCTGTTCATGGAGTCTCTGGCATTGTAGGCACTCTGGCTGTTGGAATTCTGGCTACGACAGCAATTAACCCTGCTGGCCCAAGCAGTCTTTTATTCGGAGGCAATACCATGCAAATAGGTATTCAGGCAATTGGCGTAGCTGTTGCCGTGGCACTTTCTTTTCTCGGTACATTTGTCATAATGAAAATTATAGATAAAGTCATGGGCCTACGTGTCAAGGACATTGAAGAGGATGTTGGACTGGACATATCAGAACATGCGGAGCGCTCCTATGTCAGGTGATAGTGGTCAGTTGGCTACTAGTGCTCTTCTGATTGACTTTTGCCTAGATACATGTCATCGTACTTGGAGTGAATGACCATGAAGAAAATTGAAGCTGTTATCAGACCTGAAAAAATGCTGGACGTAAAAGATCGCCTCGTGGCTATTGGCGTTGGAGGCATGACAGTTACAGATGCTACTGGTTGGAGTAAGCAGAGAGAATTGCATTTGCAATGGAGAGGACAAAAGATAGCCTACGATTTCATTCCAAAGATAAAACTAGAGATCGTTGTTCCTGACAATATGCTAGATGAAACTGTCCAGGCCATCCTCTTGGCGGCTGAGATCCGACGAAGAAGGCCGTGAAGGCGACGGTATAATCCTAGTATCAACAATAGACGATGCCGTTAATATCGCGACATCAGTTAAAGGTGAAGGGGCAATTCTGCACTCTGGTCATAAGTAGAACGAAGCGCAGCGTCGAATACTTGGCATTTTGAGGCGTTAACTTCTCCTCGCTTCAGGGCCATTCTATTCGTGGCCATTAAAGCAGGACCCATTTCTGATATGTCATAGTGCATTGAACGCAGGTAAGTGTGACACGCTCAACGATTTTAAGTTCTGCCAGCGACAGATTAAGAAAACTCGATTCTAATCAAGTGCTTTTTGCAAATAATATTTCATGATTTCCAAATGTGCCGTCTTCCCAGGCCATGTACAGGGTCCCATCATCTGATACAGATATTGACGTACATTCCGATATTCCAGGATTCCTGCTAATGTTTACAGATTCATCAGAAAAAGTAGCCCCACCGTCTGAGCTCTTCGTGATAAGAATTTCTTCATTATGTTCTGAAACGATAGCCTGCCAGGCAACGTACACCGTATTATCACTTTGCGTTGCTACCTCAACATTTAGCGTATTGCCTTCTGTAATGGCCATGGGTATGGAAAAACTGGATCCTGAATCGTCGCTCTTTGTAAATAATAGGTCACCTGCGACCTTATCATCAGGGTTGCCGCCCCAAACCACATACACTTTATTCCCTCTTGCGGCAATTTGCGCTTCACCAATCAAATCTGAGCCGTTGTCAAGACGAGATGTATCTCCGAACGTATTTCCATTGTCTAGGCTCTTTCTGAAATATAGTCCGTTGCCCATCTCACTCTCATCAAGGTCGCCAACTATTCCAACATTCCATACGACATAACTGCTATTTTCGTTGGCCGCAATTTTGGGATATGACTTGAAGGTATTGTTGCTTAGCATAATTGGATTGGCGAAAGTGTTTCCGCCGTCTGTGCTAGCCTTGACTAGAATGCTGCTATTTCTTTTGCCTACTGTAATGAGGCTGTTAGCATTGTTATTATCAGAGGTTATATTCCTAAGCTCGTTGTAGTTTATAATTTCCGAGCCTGTTTCCTGCCATACTGCATAAACATTGTTTCCAGCCGCGGCTATTTCCAGATTATCCGAATCTCCCTTGTTGCGGCTATTGCTCAAATTAACTATATCACTAAACGTAGCACCCCCGTCCGAACTTTTTCTATACAATATATCTTTGGTTGTCGACAAACTATTGTCTATCCATGCTACGTGAACACTATCTTCAGAAATGGCTATTTGGGGATGTTCAGAGAACCCCCGGTTATTACTCAGATTAATCTCCTTTCCAAAAGTTAGTCCTCCATCGGTACTTTTCTTCATTAAAATATCATAATTTCGCTTGTTATCGTACTGGCTAAAACCTTGCTTGTCTTGTGAATCTGGATCGTTTTCCTCCCATACTACGTATACGTTTTTTCCATGTGAAGCAATCTGAGCGTAGACTGAGTCTTTGATATTGTTGCTTAGGTTAATGGGCTCGGTAAAATCCAATTTCTCTGCGGAGCCTTGCGCAAAGTATTCTTGATAATTCAAGTAAGGCAGCTGTCCAAAATTGGCAAGCAGCATAGAGGAGAACGAAATTGCTAAGTATTTTAAACACAATATCGTCATGAGCGTTGCCTTCTTTTTTGATGAGTCACTAGCAATGAAGCAAGTTATGGGGCTTATTATTAACCTAACTATCTTCGGATCTACATGTCGTTGTACGTAAATTGCCATAGTTCAGTGCGGTGACTAAGATGCTTGCACCACCCTTGCCATGCTGTTCTCAAAATTCCAATTCGTATTTGATTCATTGTTCGCATTAATTCCATACCTCAAATATCTATGATTACGATTATGTTACTAATGCATGATAGCCAAAATGGCTAGCTATGAACCCACAACTTACATTGCCTTATTTGTTATTGACTGAGTGAGTGAGTGAGTGACTTGTTTCGGCAGACAATGTAATCAAATCATTTTGTGAGTTATAATATTCACTTGTGATCATTCTAGCGTGAAATTGACAAGAGCTTTTCTTTAAATGATCACGAATTAGAACTTGTGAAATTATTCGTAGGCATTGCCCGTTGGAGCATGGTGCACAGCTTAATAGTTTCTGAGAACACAAATTCAATTAGACTGGAATCAAGCGAATATTTCATGCCGTTCAGATCCATAATAATCTTCATGACTGCAGGGATGTCATGAGATAAATCCTATCCCCAAAGTAAGACCTCCTCAAGAGTAGTGGGTTATGATAAATAATAAACTCCGTCTATTTATCATATGCACAGCTGACTAGATGTTATAATCTACGATAGTGGATATTATCATATGAAGTTAAATCAGATAAAGAAACTGAGTCTTGAGTTGTTTCTTGTTCCAGGAGGAGAGAAAACCAACGGCATATAGCGAGCAGCTCTGATGCTCTTAAGCAACTCCTTACGGCTCGAGAATATGGCGGGACCATAAGCAGAACGGCTGACAACGTCATAACAACTGAAGAAGGGTTGGGATACTATTATGTAGAGGTCAAATTCCACGATGGAAGCTATTACGTGATTGAAGCAAGAGGTGAGGAAGCATTGCATCTATACACCGAAGTTCGAAAACTCCAAGAGCAAATGATCCTAGTGAAAAAGTAATGGTCACGCAAATTCTAGAAAATAATAACTGTCGAATATCCAACTCAACTGAACTGATTTCAAAAGGGATCGTCTGGGTAAGACTTCCGTATCTTATTTTCATCCAATCTAGTCAGATATTCGACCCTCTTATTTCTCGCCAGTAACTTAAAATTCTTTGGTAACTTGGTTAGTTAAAGAATACAAAAAAAGGGAATGGTCGCTGAATAAGTGCCGTCGGTTTGCTCTTACTTTGAGTTAATACTTCGTGGGATTTCAGATTTTGAAAGGTTTTATTACATCCGAAGGAGAGATGGCTATTAGTCTCAAGTAATAATGAAAGTACGATAGGAAAATTACTTGCATTAATACGAGATGGAGGGCGTATTACTAAAACATCAGAGTTTCCTGTATCCTCGGGGGGCTTGCCGTACTACTATGTAGAAATAACGTTTAGTGCAGGAACGCAGTTTGTTATTCAAGCATATGAAGAAGAGGCAATTTCGTTATATGAGACCACCTCAAAAATACTCGAAGTAATAAAGAGATGATAAATAGGGAATCGGTTCTGTATTCAGGGATTCTCTTACTAGTTGTATTGCAAATAATGCTCACTACGCTTCAAGGTACATAGAAATAATATAACATCATTAGTAACTGTGTTAGTGGTTTATATCTGAAAATGATCTCTAATCGACATACTTTTTCCCTGATCATTTGCATCTTTTCGAAAGTAAAGCTGGGGCCGAAAACAAAACGTCAGAGCCGAAATTTACGGGACCTCCTCCTCATTCGATAGAATTTAAATAACTGGCTAGCCAACAACTATTTGGTGACTATTTAGGGCAACCGTATAGGGATGAAAACAAGTATGAGCTCAAACTGGGTGCAATGCAGAAATACGGCCTGCCAGAATAAATGTCAGGTGAATACGGAAGGTTCTGAAAATACACCAATCATGTTTTGTAGTCAATCATGTCTGAATCAGTTTGTAGAAATAACTGCTCGCCAAGAAATCAATCCTGATAAGATTACAGAACTTGTTCAGAGCGTTGTAATGGAAACAAAAAAAATTCAAGGTGAATTAGATTACCACAAGAAGGTAAGGAACACTTACTTCCATCTGTTCAAGGATGGTGAACTTCCTCAGGAAAAGTACGTGCGCAAGTGGTCATTCGAGGAAAATCAAGAACAAGAAGGCTCTGAAACCTAGTCTATCCCTGTTTTCAGGTGGCTTCCTGTATAGTTCTAAAATCGCTTGCCAATTTTACCTCAGTTATCCACTCACACTTGACATTAGCTTTTTCATGGTGTTTTTCGACAGCTTCCCTGTTAGGAGCATCGAGCAGGCAAAAACACACGTTTGCTTCTCTGTTATAAAGTAGATTAACATGACTAACACCAAATTCATCTCGAGGCGATTGACATAATTCTTTCAAGTGTTCTTCTCCAAATGGCACCTTATGTACGTCCAGAAATACAGGCATGCAATCAATTATCTTTACAAGTATAAATCGGTTTAGAATCGATAGATGGGTTTAGAATGAAATTATGAAATGATTATGCCGAAATAAAAATAAGATGAAATAAGATGAAATAAATGCGACTTGAGGGTGAAGTGATAATTGTCATGCAGTTCGAAGTGAATTGTATTGGAGCTGAAGGAAATGTATTGTAGATAAATGCAATGAGCAGAATAGGTCCAGTTTGCTCTTAGATTTTCCTCCCGCCTTACTTCGCCGCCTTAATAACTATTCGTTACTGCGTCAGATTACTGTGGCGAAGGCACGTGATATCATAATTGCTACTAGGCAGAATAACTTAGTCGCATACTTAGTAATTATCCAGTCACGACAGATATTTCCCTTGGTGCATTGATAGAGCTGGCTAAATCATTTCAAAAATAATTAAATTATTGATGACATTATATTGTCATAGATCTGAGGACGATTACTGAGCAGAGGTTTCGACAATAAGTGACTCACAGTCTGGAGATATTGTATCTCCGTCCACTGGATTATAGTATGCCGTGTCAAAGCCAGATCCACATGTAATTATGTCAACAGCGTAATCTCTAAATGAAACGGCACCAAGAGCAAATGAAGCCATCAGAGTATCATTCCCTTTTCCACCGTTTATCTTATCTGCTCCAGAACCACCTTGTACTATATCATTACCATCATTACCTTCTACAGTATCCTTTCCAAGTTCGCCATCAATGTTATCATCACCGTCGTTTCCGTGTATCACGTCTCTTCCTCCGTTGCCATAGAGACTGTCTTTTCCACCATGTCCAACAATATCATCATCACCCATAGTCCCGTAAATAGTATTAGGACGCTCTGTTCCAGTCAAATCGGCTGCTAACACGGATGAAATAGAATGATATTGTACCGCCACTACTATTGTGGTAGATAGCAATATCAATATCAAGGTTACAACGGAAAACAGTCTTGCTGACATGAAATAATTATTATTCGAAAGTTATTAACTGTGTTACCAATCTGACCACTAGCAAAGTACTAGAACTTAGTTATCATTTTCAAAGAGCTGAGGCTGGCAGCAATATACTCTTTGACTGAGGATTTGATTAGAACCTTTTAATAGTATAGCCCCTTCGAGTATCTACACATATCTAATGGTGGGCCAGGATGTTTCGTTTGCATCCAAAAGAGCGATAACCTCTTGGCTCATCATTCACTTCTACGCTGTTACTAATCACCCATTAAGCAAATTAATTGCAATGCAATAATTTGCAAATTTTTTATGAAAAAGACATATCGAATATTTCATGGCTTACAGGTCAGGACATTAAGTGTTCAAAACAAAAATTGCTGTAGTAACAATAAGCCCCGCGTTTAGCTTGCTTATGTGGCTGCTGTATTGCGTTGTGACAAAACCTGCCACTCTATTACAGATCCTATGAAGAGAATAAGAATAACTATACTTATTTCTATAATTGTTGGAATAATGTAATGTCTAAAATTACCCCGTTGCGTCAATGATTTCCGCTTTGTTAAGAGGAAATAAGCAAGTATGGCACTTCTTGACATGCCCAATGCATACGCAAGAATCTCAAGAAGCGCAAAAGGAGACAGTAATAAGCTAAAAGCAGAGACGTTATCGAACGCAGGGTTGTCCATTGTGAAAGCATTGAGAGCCTGTCCAGTGGAAAATGCTGCATAAGTCCCTATACCTACTCCTGCAGCTGGAATGAACATTTCGAGAGCAGGGATAACATTATTCGCGAAAATTCCAAAACCATCAAGATTTTGATTTCTTTCTCCCAACTCGCGCTTTATATTTTCAGATCGTTCTTGACTTAACTGGATCGCAATTCCGGCATAGAAAGCAAATGCAAATAGGCCGACCGCAAGTCCCAAATAAAGAAAACGCCACGCAATAGCAAGATACAAATTCTATTTTAACCTACTTGTCAGACTGTGCAAAACACTTAATGAAAAAACTGCTATTCATGCTTTGTAGCACTTTTGACAATACTTGGATCTGAATTCTTAAGAGACTGTAATTGTGTACAAGTCAAAGCAACTAATTGCATAATCTTATTTGTGCCCCTAATAGCAATAAAATTGGCTAGTTCATACACCATGCTTCTAGCGACATGTACTAGCCACATGTTTTCAAAAATCATAATTTTACTGAACTTAATGCAGTATTTAAGGTATTGTGAAAGTCCGAATTAACAATAATTATTGATTCCGATATGCGGAAAAATAAAATTTGAAAATCAGAAACCGCATCTTAGATAAGTGATACTCTAAAAGTAGTATCAAAGTCATGATTTCAACAGTATCGGATGACTCCATGACCATGATAGAAGGATTCGAGTCCCAAACCGTCGTATCTTTATGTAGGACTTATTCTATAAATTGTCCCTTTGCCATATGAAAGGACATAGAGATATCCATCGGGTCCAACTTCTAGATCAGTAATTCCAGAAAATCCTTCTGCAAACGTAACTTCCTCTAGTTCGTTAGGAGAATTGGCTATCTTGTCAACGAGTTGTCCATCAAGTACTAAACTTGTTCTATCTTCGTTTAAATCAAAATGATAAATCTTTCCATTATTCATATCACCAACGAAGAGATCATCTTTATATTCGATTCCCATTTTATCTGAATTGAAAAATTTTATTGCAGTCACACCTACTGTATTAAAAAAAGTAAATTCAGGATCGCTGTACTCTCCTTTTCCATCAAAGTCTACCAAATTATCAGTAGTTAACGAACCATTTTGTGGCTTTCCATTTTTATGTTTCCATATTCCTTGTATATCCTTCCATCCACTATTGAAACCTGGCTTGACTAGGTTAATTTCGTCTCCAAAGTCAGGACCATTTTCGGTATTCCATAAGTTACCTGTTCTCGGATCGCGATCTACTCCAAAACTATTACGTATTCCATAGGCATAGTATAAATTTAACGGATACTCAGTTCCTAAATATCCCTCATCTAACGGACGGCCTTCCTGGTCAACACGCAGCACGCCTCCTGTCAGATCAGGTTTTTGACCATTTTCATAGTTTTCAGCTTCAGTCTCATGGCCCATAAGGTCACCAATAACTAGGAATATGTTTTTATCAGGAGCAATAATCATTTTGCCACCATTATGTCCGGGTCCAGGAGTTGCTGGTAAATCTAAAAGTAATTTTGGATTGATCAGTTTGGTCCCGTTCTCAGCCAGCCCGTATCTATATAGACGATTACCAAGTGGTTCTGTCCCGGCAATACAATAATCCGATTTTGGACACATATCGTTACCCTCATCTTCACTTTCAGTATAATATAAGAAAACATATGTGGTACCGTCCATAGCTTTTATAATTGCACTTCCTAAGAGTCCTCTTTCAACTTTGTTTGCAACGCTTACATCTATCAAAGGTTTTTCTAAGATCTGACCATTCACAATCCTCTTGACCATTCCATTGTTCTTTTCCAATACTAAGATATCTTTTGGCCCAAGAAATGCCATATCGGTTGGTAATCTAAGTCCCTTGAATATTGATTCTATCTTAAATGTATTATAATTTTCACTCTTTATTCTTGGTTCTTGGAAAGAGGGTGAAAGCAATTTGTTTTCTATATTGTTTGATTTCGTGATAGTGAAACGATCTTTTATAGTACCCGTCATTATCTTGAAATTCTCCAACTAACGTAGAGCCATTATGAAGAATACCTAAATTGAGAAACCCAAATGCCTTAAATTGAACAGCCATATATTCCGCTGCCGGTCCTGTGAAATTGTCGATTGTTGAAGCACCTCCAGTTCCAACTGTTATAAATATTTGCCGGTTAGGATCGTTATAATTTGTAGTATTCTTATCCATTATGAGCGGACTAGACGAATTTCCAGGGTTATATTTGATTGGATAAGATCTTTGATAGGTATGACTGTGAGCTTGTATCACAAGGTCAACACTATATTTTTCAAATAGTGGATGATAGGTGTCCCTAAACTTTGCTATGGCAGAAACAGATGAAATAGGCGAAGTATATTCAAGTTTGTGGTGAAAAACAATAATCCATTTTATATTTGGCTCCGATACTGTTTCTTTCAAGTCACTTGCCACAAAATTATATTGTTTAGAACCTAGTTCAAACGGAACTTCATTGGACATAGCAATAAAGTGAACATTCTGATGGTCAAAAGAGTAGTATTGCCTGCTAAGGTTAAAGTGGTCCATGTATTGCTGTAATCTTGTAGGTGACGGAAGAGATGTTTTATTGATAATAGCTCTAGCATCATGATTTCCTATTACTATCTTCATTTTGTGATCTATAGGATCTACTAATTGAAACCAGCACTCTGCATTTTGCCTATATGCATAATCACCCAACCCAAGAACTAACTCAGGATCCTTATCAATTATATTATTTACCATATTTTTTGTATTGGATGTGCATCCCCAGTCACCCACAGCAGCAAAATTGAAGTCGCCTGAACTCATATCATTAAAGGCATATGCAAAGTCAGAATCGCTTCCCTTTGCTGAAGTCATTACATGTGGTACAATTGTTAGTGTTAACGTAACTAGTGTAATTATTGTAAGAAACAATACATTTTCAAATCTCATCAAGATATCCCTTGTATCTGTTTCATATATTTATTGTAATATGCTTTTGCTGACGAATAATTCATCTATTTTTTTTGTATCTCATAAAAGGAGTTACCAAATCACAATCTATTGTCGCTTATGAAATCTGAATTAGTTTATCTTCTGTATGCCGACCGCCAAATAATTAATCCAATGGCAGGTATTGAAGATATAATGATGAAATAGACAAAATATACCTTAATCACGTTATCGCTCTTGTCTATATTTTTTTTGCTTTCTTGGTTTACATGTTGAATAGTGAAAGAATTCAATGTTAAAGGTTCTCTTGGTGGCCTAGTGAAATCGAATGCATTCAATATGTTATTTGTATTCGCATCATTTTTAGCAAGAGGGGAAAGCCCATAATTATATTCTATGAATTTTAGAATCGACGCAGCATCGTAGAAAGTATTGTCTACATATCCTTTTTTTGAGAATGGTGATATTATCAAAGTTGGTATTCTAAATCCATGGGCTTCACTATCGATTATGGGAGGTGGTACGTGGTCGTACCATCCTCCAGATTCACGATAAGTTATAATAAATGTCGAATCTTTCCAATGTTTGCTCTTCATTAGAGCAAGGACAAGCGAGGCTACAAAGTCTTGTCCGTTAGAAACATCTCTGGGTGAACTCTCCTCAGATGAAGGTGCTACTATATACGCGACAGCCGGAAAATCATCCTTCCTAAGATCGCGGAAGTATTCAACTAAATCAACTATATTGGAATTTAAACTTTTATTGTCTACGAATCTAGGTATTGTAGTGAGAAGATTAACAAACCGACTTTTTACATCCTCATTGGTATAGTTCAATGCAGGATCATAGTCCTCCACATAAACCCTCCATGAACGTCCACTCTCCTCAAGTTCATCAAAGATGGTTCTGTTAAGATTAATCGAATTAGGAAATGAAATATTTTTTTGATAATCTTCAGACGTTCCTGTGTAAAGATATTGATGGTTAGTCAAGCCAGTTTGCATAGTCGGAGCAAAAAAGTTGTCCGCCAGAACGAATTCTGATGCGAATTTCCAATAGTAAGGTAGTTCCTCGTCATCATAATAACCCATAACAAGCTTGCCATCCTGTCCGTTCAAAACCTGGGCAGACGAAAATCCATTCATTAGGCCATTATTATACGAAATCTGGTATGCATTTGAGCCATGATAGGGAATTTCGGTCTTGGTATTTTCAAGATGATATGGTTTTATATAACTGGTGTATTGTGATAAGTTAATTTTCACGTCTTGATATGAAGAACCATTCAAATAGATACCATTTAGTTGATGAGGCTTGTATATAGTAACGTTACCTGATTTATATTCGCTAGTATCATCGAATGATAAATGAACAAATTGCTTGTCTGTGTTATAAGTATTGTTGTTATATCCATTTAATACCTCTGAATACCCTAGTGGTTTATTCCAAATTCTTACTTCATCTATAAAGCCTGTAAAAAAATTCCCCGGATTCAAGGAGTTAGATCCTATTCTAATTGGTTGGGTTCCAGTAGTATCGGGAGTTTCTCTACTAGTCTGGTTGCTTGCAGTCTGATTACCATCTATGAATAGTGTAAGGACATAATTACCATCATAAGTAACTACAACCTGATGCCATTTACCATCATTGTATTTATCGGTTGAGCCAACAGTGTAATCTGTACCATTCTTACTTTCAAATCCAGCTATTATGTTGCCGCTTTTGTTCATCCATATACCATAATTCATATTTTTTCCTTGAGCGTCAGTTCCAAATCCTCCCTTATTTACCAAGAATCCGTAAGCTGGTAAAGTCTTGTTTGTATTGAACCAAGTCGCTACGGTAAATTCTAAAGAGGGTGGGATAAAAGGGTTTAAAGGAACTGTCAGATTCTTTGGAAAACCATTAGCGCCAGGATATGTTCCAAAGTAATTATCAAAACTTCTTTTACCTTGGGATATGACTATTACATGATTTATAGGGGTGTTGGATTTTGTATCAGAATTAGATACTAGTCCAAAGGCTTTCATCGTAGAATATTCAGGTAAGAGCCATGAAAGAATAAAAAAGGCAAAAATGCCAATAATTAAAGTGCAGCAAAAATTGTCCATTGTTTTATTGAACATTTGTTGTTGTCTTGCCTTGCCACTATCCTTGAATTCTGTCCAAAGAATAAATGATCAATGCACTTGTCAAATTTTGTCCTTTATTCCCAATATGAGTTTTATATTCTGTATGAATAGGTACCGCATTATATTTCATTCTTACATCATTCATCTCTTCTGCTTCTTCTTTCAGATATGCGGATCGTTCAACACGGTACGATTCATACACTAAATAATCGATCTGGCCGTTCAAAATAGACAGATCTGGATTTTCTATTTTAGTGTATGCAGGATTCTTATTTGAGTGCAATGAAAAAACCTCATTATTAGCATAATACTTTATGATATTTGCCATGGGTGTATCCAGTGTTAATATTACTGCTTCATTGGAGAGGTTATCCCTAATCCATATTGCGCCTTCCCTTGCGTACGGTTCTCCTCCCGAACCTACAATGGGGGGAAAAGGAACTCCAAACCAATAAGCTAGCACTGGGCCTGAGGAAAGGAATATCAATGGAATGATTATTATTGGAATGATTCTGTAGTATGGTACCTTTTTCATCCAATCACTAAACAAAAATGATACTCCTAAGAGTGTAAAGGCCGGAATTAACGAAACCATAAAATGGAATCCTTTTATAGGGAGAAGTTGGAAGATCAATAGCGGAACAGCTATCCATATCAAAAGTAAAAATACGGCAGGCCTTTTTATATTCTTGGTAATTAATGCGGAAACGACTGATGCTATGCAAAGGACTGTCAGTGTATATCCTAGAGCGTCTTTAGATAATAGTGTAAGGTAAAAGTTATCTGGTTGATTTGCTTCTCTTCCTGTCTGCCACTGCCAATAAGATAAAAAAGCATTTTGCGCCTCTTCGATTGTCAAAATGGGTATCCAATAGGGGGATGATGCCAGGAGAAATGAGGAGACAACAATAACAAGATTCTTTGATGTGAGACCTTTAATAAAGAATAGACATATAACGGAAGAAATTAGCGCAAAAATTCCAATTTCTTTTGACAAAAAGGCTAAACCTGATGAAGCACCTATAAAATATAACCAGTGAACACCTTTGGTATTTTTCATATAGCATACCAGAAAAAAAAGGGTTAGCGTATAGAAAAAAGATAATGCAACATCTATTAGTACCTCCCTTGAAACTATTATGTGATAAGGAATTATCGTAATCACTAAAGCAGCTACCAATGCAACCTTTCTATCATACAACATTTTACCGATGAAGTAGGTAAGAATGACTGTAATAACACCGAACATAGCTGGAACTATCCTTGCGATAGTATCGCTTATTCCAAAATTAGCAAATAATACTGATATGATAAATTGTAAAAGGAGAGGATGGGCCCTATGAATTGAGAAAAACTTGCTAAATTCATCGTATCCTGCTAAAGTTGCTGCTTGACCGCTGTATATAGCCTCATCATTATTAAATCCAACGTCGGCCAAGTCCCATAGTCGTATCATGGATGCAGAAAAGACTATAAGAATTAGGAACAGGTATTCCTGTTTAGATAGACTAATTTGCTGTTTGAGCATGTCTTGGAATCACAATTTCTGTTGCTAGGTAAGATGCTCAGCAATAAAACATTTTGTGGATATTTTTCTGATATATGTCAATGTTTTTGATCTTGAGATTGGATCATTCCCCGTTTGCTATTGAATAAAAATCAATGGATATAAATTACTTTCAAATACAAATTGTACGTTATCCTGCTCTTGCGATTTCAATTTCATTTCAATTTCATTTGACTTGAATTTTCTAATTCATGTTAAGCTAATTGGTATACGGCTATGGTTATATTATTTGCACATCTATTTATTCAAGGTGACTTGACTTTATCATTTGGTTCTGTTGAGGATACATAAAATCGCAATTTTCGTTTCACAATCGCGCGAATAAGCAAAAAGGATCTAAAATCAAGTTCATACCAGTATGCAAACAAATGAACTTGCTTGTGAAATTTCGAAGGTCAGGACAAGAAGTTTGTTCATAATTTCAATTGATTTTCTACGATTTTCAGTATGCATATATCTATGGAATATGTAAAACTTACGTTGATTTCAAACTCACTGCTCGTTTTAGTTAGTAAAAAGGTTGTGAAAAAAGATCACCTCCCTTTGATCTTCATAATCGCTCTAGCATTTTTAGTGAGATCTTGGGATCTTGGATGGAACGGATTCAATGGAGACGAATCTATATACAGTGGCCAAGCAGCGAGCTTATTAGGGGAAGAAGATTTCTTAAGGCAATTTGCAGTTTTTCGTGCCCATCCTCTTCTATTACAATCCTTAGTGTCTATAGCTTTTGCGCTTTTTGGAATCCATGACACGGTTGCAAGGATGGTCCCTGTCATATTTGGCACACTTACCGTCTTTGTAACTTACCTAGTTGCTAAGGAACTCTTTGACAGACAGGTAGGATTGATTTCTTGTCTTGTCCTAGCATTATTACCTTTTCATATAGTTTTTAGTAGGCAAGTTCTCCTCGATGTTGCATTATCTTTCTTTGTAATCCTATTTCTATATTTCATTGCTAAATATAAGAGAACAGGAGACATTATTTACTCCTATTGGACTGGGGTCAGTTGTGGTCTATGCTTTATTTCCAAGGAAGTAGGAATAATCATGTTACCTATTTTCGTAGCATATACTCTCATAACACGTAGTCTAAAACTAAACAGCCTTCTTGTTTTTCTCTCAGGTTTTGGCTTTGGTATTGTCCCATTCGTTTTGCTTGTATTAACAAGATATGATTTTGTAAATGCATTCTATTACTATGCAACATTCCAACTATCCAGGGAAGCAACCACATTTTCTCCACGATATTCCAGTATTTTGATAAATGAAGCTTTTGGTTATGTATTATCGATACTATGTATAATTTCATTCTTCTTAATATGGAGAGAGTCAAGGAACACAAAAACTAGGGAATACAGAGATCAAATTATTCTACTCGCACTAACCTTGGGTACTTTATTCTTGTTCTATCAATTGTTACCATCGAAAGGTGATAGGTTTATGATAACCTTAGTTCCACCGGCAGTAATTCTAGGTTGTGCATTTCTAGTTACCGATTCGGTAAGACGTTGGCATTTACATAAGCTGGCATACCTCGTAATAGTTCCGTTAATAATTTTGTCCAATAATTTTTTCCTCAGTAAAGCATTTCCAATTGAAGATTTAAAGATATCAGATAACTTAGGAACACCTTGGCATAGAGAAGTCGCACTTTGGATCAAGAATAATACACCTGTGGATGCTGGTATTCTGACTGCTGACAGCAAATTTGCCAACATGATTAGATTTTATTCTAATCATGATGTCTATTCAATCGAGATTAATCGAAATCCTGCATACGTACAGGCAGATAATCCTGCACTACTAATTTTAAACAAAAACGTAACCATAATTGTTGAAGACCTAGATCTTTCTAGTAGTAGAACTCCCATATCTGTGGAACTGAGAAAATATTTAGAATTTTTCAATCCAGAACCAGTCCATACGGCATTTAAGCACAATATCGAAGATAGCAAAGATGTAGCTATACCAATGGTAAATGTTTATCAATTAAGTTAAGATTTTCTGCTATTTTCCATACACATAATTAACTAGACAAGCCAGAAAGTATATGATTCCTTAATGGTTCCCTTACATTTTCGCCTTCTTCTCATGAATCCTCTTACTGTAAACCTTAGTTCATAATATACCTTATCGGAATGGGAAAGGGCAAGACGATAATTCTATTAGTAGCTGCCATAACTACTTGTGTAACTCAGATAAATGACCCGAACATTATCTCTATTGTTATTACTCACAATATTATTCATGTTACTAGACCAAATTAATTTATCTGGCAATAGTGGTACAGCGGCAAATTCTCTTACTCAAGTGGAAGACCGAGTAAAAAACATACCTGTCAAACATATTATTATCATAATCCAGGGTAGACACAGTTTTGATAACTACTTTGGAACATTTCCTAATGCGGACGGTTTTCCTACTAGTGTTAAGGTGCCCTTAGCTCCTTTCGATCTTAATAATTCTGCATACATTGAACCATTTCACCTGGGAAATATAGATAATTATAGACCAAAAGATGATCCGCCAACATATCGCCTATCATATAATAACGGTAGTATGAATGGTTTTGTTTATGCTAACAAAGAAGACATTAGCAATGGAAGTAACGTAATGGGATACTATGATGGTAGAGATATCCCATATTACTGGAAGTTTGCATCTGAATATGTCTTGGCTCAGAGATTTTTTGGCCCCTCAATGAGGTCAGATTTGGTAAATAGTCTTTACGCTATAGGTGCAAATGCTTCACTCAATCTGCAAGAGGTTCCAGATCAAGGACTAGATATAAATAATACTATATTCGATGAATTGGAAACAAACAAAATTCCTTGGAAGGTATATATCGAAAACCTCATTGACATGGCTAATGTGAGTAGTGAGGAAACGAAAAGGTTGTCTAAAAATATTCCAATTCCAGCTATTCCTCGCTTTAGCACCAACCAATCATTGGCTTCCCATATCGACGATTTAGCCAACTATTATCACGATGTTAACAATAACAGGCTACCAGCGGTAGGTTACCTGTACTTTACCAAATCTAATGATAGTCCTTCCTCAAATGTTCATGCAGCTCATGAATTTGTAACTACTCTAGTCTACTCATTGATGAGGAGTCACTACTGGAATAATTCTGTCGTGATTATAACACACAATGAAGCTGGAGGATGGTTTGATCATGTAAAACCACCTATTAACAATATTACTAAGGAGCTCAATGGGTTTAGAGTGCCAGCCATTATCATATCTCCATATGCCAAGAAGGGTTATATCGATAATCAGACTTATGATATTTCATCAGTTTTAAAGTTCATTAGATTTTCGTTTGGTATTAAACCTCATCCTGACACAGATAATAAAACGAATAATAATAATAATAAATATAATTCAAGCATTCGATTTCACAAAGCCACCAAGAGAACCACTATACCTAGAAGAAATATCACGAGAAAGACTTGTAATAAAATCTAACGATGTAAATGGCATTAATACTGTATATGCTCTTAGTGCTCTTGGACCAATAGGAATTACACTCTATTGGTATTATAAGAAACGAGAGAGTAATCCAAGATAAATTCTGTGGTACTGACCTAATTTTAGGTAACGTGTTACAATTATAGTGAATTCCATTCCACAACAAATCTTTACCACTCCTGGCGCTTCACCCGGCTCGTCCAAAGTTGTGACAGATGGTTACTAAGTCATTACAGAGCCTGTGAAATAATGGATGATAGGCCTCGTGAAGTTCATCGAAACTAGGATGGGTGGATAAGGAGGAATAGAATGGTCTAAACTGGTAGACTATTATCCAGTCAATATTCTTGCTGTTATGGGCTGCTTCTAGGTCATCCTTTACAAATTGGTATTGTGCGGAGGTTGTGTTATAAGGAATTATTTTATTCTTTCCAGTGGCCATCGCAAGAAAATGAACATTTTGATAATCAAAGGAATAGAATGGTCTTCCGATGTTGAACTCATTTAGATAGAAATTGTATGCAACTAATTTATTTTTAAGGTCCTCACCTATAGCGATCTTTACTTGAATTGCAAAAAGAACTTCTTTCACTAGTTGGACGTAATGAAGATGAAATTGAATCAATCGTATCTGGGGCACCTAGTAATCTCTTAACGAATTTTCCCCTCCTAGAGATTCTACAGAAAGAGATAGAAGAGATCAAAAGGAAATTTGCCGAAGGAACGATGGCTAAATATATGGAAACCAAGAAATATACTTACCATGGATGTACAAAAGGCCTAAGTGCCGTTATTGTGGGCAAGAGTTGATGGGAGTTCTAATAGATAATTTGTATTTGGAAGATTTGCATCTTCTCATACATTTGAATTCTGTCTGTTTGTGTGCAGTCTGTAGGAAATCAATGGGACAAGATGATTATTCTCTAGAGTCTGAGCTAGATCTAGAGGCAGAGTCTAATAAAGTACTAAAGTCTATTATTATCGTCTGAACTTTAGCTTTCATTACTTTTCTCATCTTCTGTGGGAGTTTCAGACTTTTCCTCTCCTTTTGGTTCCTCTTGTTGCTGTTCTTCCGACTAATCTCCTTTATCATCGTGTGAGTCGAAGATTGCCCGTTATCAGTTTCTTTTGCATTGTCACCCTGATCACCGTTCTTTTCATTCTGCTTTTCATTTGTTTGCTCGGGTTGTTCCTTCTGCTTCTGCTGTTGTTCTTGTTGTTACTTTTGATCCGAAGCTTGTTCACCTTCAGCCAAATCTTTGCCAGGTTTGATTTCAATCGTTATTTGCCTTTCCTTGTTTTCAGACTTAAGAATGCATTCTTAATAAACAGCAGGAGTAAAGTCTTGTTGATTTGACCCTTTTAGTTCAGATTTCTGATATCCATATAGGCAGCCTGTACGACCAGTCCGTATTTGAAAAGATAGTACATGAGGTGAACAGGTATCAAACCTGATGGTATCATAGTGACGGGAGATCTCACAGACGAGGGAATCCTTCCGCAATTTGAGCTCGCAAGAAAGGAATTGGAACGATTCGAGTGCAGGAATTTAGTGGTAGTACCAGGGAATCACGACTACAGACACACCGGATATCTAATATTCAAGAAATTTTTCCCAAGTACCCAAATTTATGACATGGATGACGTAGTAATCATAACGCTTGGTACTGCCAGGCCAGACAGGGATGAAGGGGAGGTAGGTTATAGGCAGACTTTCATGGATGCGGAAAGCAGTTGAAAAGTTTAACCTGCGAGAAAAGAAATTAATTGTAGCAATGCATCACCACCTAATCGGAATCCCAGATACCGGAACTGATAAGATCATAATCTTGGATGCAGGCGATGCTTTAAGAGTGTGTCTAGAATCAAAGGTGGATCTTGTACTATGTGGCCATAAACACAGGCCATGGGTATGGAATCTGGGTTCCCTTCAGATTGCGTATGCGGGTACCGCTAGTTCTTCTAGGTTTAGAGGGTTCTTCCAAAACTCGTATAATATAATAGAAATAAAGAAGACAGAGATGATAACCAAATTAAAGATAGTTGGCGGAAAGAGTTTTCCACTATCATACCTGGTTTCTAACTATAAGCCTTTTCTTGACATCTGAATTATCTCTATTTCAGGAACGAGAGTGTTCCAGACACTAGTAACCTAGGTCGTCTCGTCCAAATTTTAGTTTTTGACGAAATTCTCAGACCACGCTATGCCAAAGGTGACCATACAATTCATACTCGCATTGAGATGTGAGTTCTCTGGGCTAGTGATGTTTGCAAACCAACCAACTCAATTCTCAACAATGATTGATGTCTTTTCCTGATTTTACCGGCCCCCTGCCATTATTGGATACTGGACTCCATCATCTCCATGATAGGCGCCAGCCATTTTAGGGTCTCAGGAGATCACCGTGGGAGAACAGGAGCCACGGTCATCGCAGAATCATAAGCACTTTCAAACCTCCTTCAACTATGGCTACACGTCGTAGAGGCGTTCAAAAAGCCCTAGAATCCTATGCTCTTCCTGCAATCTTTATTTGCTATCTTTGGATTGTTTGGGCTTACATTTCTACTGCTCTTGCTGTTGTTGATCTTTTCGACCCGAAACTTGGACAATTTCAGAAGAGAGGTTAATAATGGAGGATTAACCATATTGCACACCCCAAACTTTGATAATCTCGCAAACTAATAATTTGAGTCGTCTAGTTTTCTTCCTATGGCCGAACAAACGAGTACTGTAGGGGGATTTCTTATGCTGCTCTAAAAACAGCGTCCCGGTTTTGCTCTTTTTAAGAATCTTAGTGAATATACTAAATTTTTAACGACGTTAAAGGTTCTGCGGAGGCCAGAAATGTTCTGTAATAATAAACAAAACCATTATCCGGAATTCGAAAAATAGCATAAGTACCCAGCAATATGCGCAAAAGTCTTGCGACTCTTGGAGGTCAGGCTCTACTCTTCTAATTCGCATAAGCCTCTTTAGCCATGGAGACCTATTGAAATCATCAACTTGTTCGAGGTGATACTTTTTCGGAATATCAAATTGTTTCTCTATTCTTTTTTTGGTAATGCTATCATCCTCTTTTCTGGCTACCTTAATTAGAATCGCTCTAATTATTTTTTGGCCCGGAATCCATTTGTTTATATTCCATGCTAATGCCTGAAGTGCGCCTGACGTTAATTGGTCTAGGTTAGACTTCTGGGTCTCTGTCATAGAAGACGTATTGTTTAGGGCTTTAAAGAACGATTGGCATTGATGTCTTCCCTCTGCAGTAAGGTCAATTCCGAGATCTTTAATGGGGGTTAGTGGTTCGGCTGTTTCGCATCTGGGACACACATGACACGAAAAGCCTGAAATCAAAGCCTTCGGGAAAGGTATGAAATATTTCAAAAGCCTCTCCCAAGCAGAATAAACTGGTCTTGCCGCTTCAACTCCCGCACTTAACGTGGCCTTTAAAAATTTCTCATCCCGCACCACTTCCGGCTCCGAATCGTGAAGTTTTTGCATGAACATAAACGGTAGCATTTGTTGAAGGGAGAGCGTTTCCTGACGCCGTTCTGGCTTCTGTCTCTTTGTCATATTTGGCAGATTAGTTCCGTGCAGGTTTAGAAAATGTCTTTGAAATACGTAGCGCCGGGAGTACAGATCTATTGCAGATAGGGCACATGTATTTCAACCTCGATCTGCGCTTTTTTATGTCCACACTAGTGCGACACTCTAGTGTTGCACTTCTATAAATCTTTGTGGATGACGAGAAGGATTTAGCCTGGTACGAGTGAATTTACTGCTACCTAGACAGTAGCACTAAGATTGCTCGTTTTTAATTTTTAAAATGCTCTAATCCCGTACATATTACTTTGACTAATCTCGCTCCCGGATTCCAAGTCTTCTCATCGATTAATCCAGCATGATTTCAAATTGATAGGAATCCCTAGACGCGTTAATAATTATCATCTTACTTTTGTCGCTAATTTTCGCCGATTAAAGGTGATCTCACTTAGGTGGCGGATCTTGGCCTTGGTGAGAAATTCATTTTAAGGAAATGATCCTTGCCTTCGGTCGAACAACCTTTATGGACTTTCCTCTTTCAATTGCATGCAGATCGAGCTTGTCAGAATCTTTGGCCCTGTCTCAAATACGGCGGTAAAGCTTTTGACATAGGCCGACTCAAGATTAGCACTTCGAGGAGAGTATCCGGATGACATAGAGATCATAGATAATTTAATTATGTACTAATATTCAAAACCGCAGGGCAAAAATATTAGATTGACCAGGAAACAATGCTCGAATAGATTTAGGAATCTGAAGTCTTCGTTAGTATCTGAATCACTGTTTTCGTCTTCTTTAGGAGGTTCTGCTTTTTCTTCATCATTTGGTTCGTCTTGCTGGTTCTGATCCTCTGACTGCTCTTCCTTATCCTCATCTTCAGACTCGGATTGTCATCATTGGTATTATCACCGCTATTATTGTCATCGTTACTTTGCTTGTCATCAGATTGTTTAGGCTGTTCAGTCTGCTCTTCCTGCTCTTGCTGTTGCTTTTGATCCTGAGCCTGTGAATCTTGAACCAAGTCTTTGCCAGGTTTAATCTCGATCGTTATTTGGCCTTCCTTACTTTCAGACTTGCCATCAGTCACTATAAACTCAAAGCCATCGTTGCCTTGATAATTCTTATCAGGAAGATAGATCAATGTTCCTACTGACTCTTTGAATTCAGCTATTTTGCCATGAGAGGGCTCCTTTACAATTTTGAACATTAAACGATCGCCATCATCTGCATCTGTTGCCTTCAACTTGATTCTTTCTGGACTGTTTTCATTTACAGAGATGGTTTCACTTTCAACCTTGGGAATATTGTTTTCTGCCTCTCCCACAGTCACTGCAATAGAGGCCGTTGCTACACCTCCGTTGCCATCACTAATCGTATAATCAAATACTTCTTTTCCTGCCCATTCCTTCTCAGGCACATAGGTAATGCTATCATCGGACTTAAGATCAACTTTACCCTGATTAGGAGGACTGACAGCAACTATCTTTAATTCGTCTTTACCATCAGCATCTTCATCGTTTGCTAAAATATCAATGCTAACAGGAACATTTTGAACTGTTGCTGCTTCATCGCTTTTGGCAACTGGACGATTATTTATTTCAGAGTCATCTTCTTGTTCTGGCCCCATATCACCAGACTGCAAATACTTTTCAAAGAGTGCCTTGATGCTTTACGATCTTGTTTCGCACTCTTTTCGGAATCACTCTCTTTGTTGTCTATGAAGTAACAACTGACTTGGTATCAGAGGTTTTATTTTCTGCTCCGGTAGTTGCCGGTAAGGTACTTGCATTTACCTCGTTATTCGTAGTTTGAGAGTTCGAAAGGTTGGACTCATCAGCATCAGCCGAGAATGATAAAGTTGATGGCTCCGAAACTGTAAATGGTTTTGAAACCGAAGTATCACCTTGGGAAGTCTACGACATCCTTAGATCCAGTAGATGATGACAGGTACTGTAAAAGTAGCAGAAAATTCTCCGTTGCTATTAGGTGTCACTGTAGCAGGGGTTTGTAGTCAAACTGTCACCATCAAAGTATATGCTAACTACTGAGCTCGGATCAAATCCAGTACCTGTAACAATTACCGAAGTACCGACAGGTCCTGATGTTGGATTAAGAGTAATGGCCGGTGAAGTGGCAGACGTTACTGTAAATGGTTTTGAAACTGAAGTATCTCCCTGGGTAGCTACGACAGTCTTAGATCCAGTCCGATGATGCAGGTACCGTAAAAGTAGCAGTAAATCCTCCATTGGTGTAGGTGTCACTGTAGTAGGGTTTGTAGTCACAGAGTTTCCGTCAAAGATATGCTAACGACAGAGCTAGGATCAAATCCAGTACCTGTAACAGTTACCGAAGTACCAACAGGTCCAGATGTTGGGTTAAGTGTAATGGCCGGTAGAAGTGGCAGACGTCACTGTAAAGGGTTTTGAAGCTGATTTAGCTCCTTGAGTAGCTGCAACAGTCTTAGATCCATTCTGATGACGCAGGTACTGTAAAGGTAGCAGAAAATCCTCCATTGGTACCAGTTGTCACTGGAGTAGGGATTGTAGCCACAGGGTCTCCGTCAAACTTATGGTAACGGCAGAACTAGGATCAAATCCAGTACCTGTAACAGTTACCGATGTACCGACAGGTCCTGAGGTTGGGTTAAGTGTAATGGCGGTAAGGGGAGATGAATTCACTGTAAATGTTGTTGAATCTGAATTAACGCCGTCGGTAGCTGAAACAATACGAGCTCCGGTTGGTGAAGTAGGTACTGTAAAGTCGACGGAGAATCCCCCACTGCTGTCAGTTGTCACTGGGCTTTCAGGTATTTCAGTTCCACCAAAAGTTATGGTAACTTCAGAATTCGGATCAAAATTAATGCCTGTAATATCTACTGAAGTACCAACAGGTCCGGAGTCTGGGTTAATAGAAATGACAGGATCTCGTGGAAGTCGTCACTGTAAATGTTGCTGAATCTGAATTAGATCCGTCACTAGCAGTAACTGTATGAGGTCCGACTGTTGAAATAGGTACATCAAAGTCAGCAGAAAACTCTCCGTTATTATTAGTTGAACTTGCCGCACTGAATATGCCAAAAGTTATGATAACATTAGAATTCGGATCAAATCCAGTACCTGTAACGTGTACCGGACTACCGACAGGTCCAGAGGTTGGGCTAAGTTCAATGTTAGCGTCAGAGCTACCTGTGGTCTCAAATTGCCATCTACAACTTGAATCCACATCATTTGAGTCAGTACAATCCAAATAGTTACCATCTTCGTCTTGAATGTCAAAGTCAAGCTCGGCTTCATATCTAGTCCCTGGTTCCAGATCTCTATCCAGTGTATAAGTTACTGACTTAGACTGCTGGGGTTTGCGTTAACGTCTGGGATCTATTCCACCATCCAAGTTGAAGATATTAAGACTGCCGTCATCTAGAGTATCCTGGTCCATTTTTTCGTCAAATGTTACTTTAATTTCAGTATTAAGAGCAACATTATTATCGTTATCATTTGGAGTTACACTTTTCACTGTAGGAGAATCAAAGTCGTCGTTATCACCGTCACAGCAATCATCACTACTGCTACCATCATCATAGTTATAATCATCACTGGTGGATTCATCGAAGGTACTGTTATCACCATAAAAGAACTCTGAATCTGAGCCAATTACTTCAAAGACGGTACTTGAAGTAGCATTATCATATCCGTCAGCTGAGGCGTAGACTGTTACATCGTAAAAGTCAGATAATGCATCAGCTGGAATTGCATAATCGAAAGAAGTTTGACCAGTCTCGTCAGTAGTACCTGAGTATTCGTAGACACTTGTACCGTAACTATCTGTAATATTTGAATCTACTACGCTCCCGATATTGGCTCAGTGGAATTTTCATCTGATACAGACACAGTAATTGTTTGGGTCTCTCCAGCAGTAATGTTATCTGATGAAAGTCCAATGGATACTGCCAGAACAGATGATTGATTATAATCACTAAAGTAAACAGTATCGTTAACTGGTAACTGTCATATTAGGTTGATACGTAATAGGAGTAAGGAGGGGAAGGGACGTCATACATCCACCATCAACATATGTAATCGGAACCATAAGATTGCAATTAGTTGAACCTTCCACATCTGAGACATTCAAGTCGGCGCCTTGCAATTGTTGGCATAATCGCTACTGCAAGAGATAAAAAGTCACTGGTACCTGGACTTGCAAAAAATGTATTCATAGTATCTAACTGAGCTGATGCTTTTTGAATTACTGGAGGGACGCCAAGTCCTTGGAAAAGTGAACCTGAAAGAACCAGTGAAAAAATCAGAAAAAACCCACATATTATTTTGCCAATTTTTAAACCAGTAAATCTTACTAGACACGGAACCGTATAGCGACGATGGAAGGCCACTGAGTACTTTTAACGTACAAGTCAATTAGATGATCTCTACTTATATTGCTTTCATTATCCTTTTAAGGCGGACGGGAAAAATTAGCACAAATTGGCAAAAATAGTTGCAATTGATTTATTTAATTGCAAACCTTGTATAGACTTCATTCTTTACTGTAGTAATAACCTATTTCTGCTAACAGGTTACCAGTCAAACCTATAAGCATCGTGCGCCTCTAAATTAGTTGCCTGCCAATCAATTTGCACTTTATCTTCAAGATACTTTACTTGTGCAGGTATTTTGGCATATCGTTTCTCTCCAGATTCGACATCAACAAATACTACCTTCTGATTAATCTGTAAATTCCTTGGCACTGTAAGCGAATAAGTAAACTTTTTGCAATTAGAAGCACACCTATAGAAATAATGCCGATCTGGCTCTTCCCAGTCATACTCAAGCTTGGTCCACCTACCTTTCTGTCTTGGCTTTAGGGGTTTTCGTAGTCTAATGTAAAATTCCTTGTGGTATGGCTTGTTAACGTTCAAGCTTATCATCTCAAGCTCTTTGATTCTCTTCATCTCTGACTACCACGTTCATATCAGGAAAATCCCTGGGGACATCACCATCTAGATAGTAGAACAGTCGGTCAACGGGCTTGTCAGAAATATTATAAAGATTCCAATCCATGTGGTGATGAGTCATCATGTTTGAAATATCAGTAACTTGAAGCTTTATGTCGATCTGGTGATAGATGAACCTGTTGGCCGTCTTTAGATTTTCGTCAGTCGCAGCACTTTTCTGAACCTTATCTGACGCAGGAGACTTTTTGTTACCAAACCCCTCGCCATATATATTATAGATTAGGATCTTCAACCCATGCTTTAAAGAATAATCGCCTATAGGATGCATGATATTCTTGTATTCCGGCCTAAGCGTTCGAATGTCGTTAGCTATTCTTGAAGATGCGACAATGTTCATATCTCGAGCCAAGTCCATTACTCTCCTGGCCATAATAATTCCCGGACCCCACACATTTTCCTGGCCATTAAGATCCTTTATGATATAGACAGGCCCGCTGTCTAGACCAATTCTAAGATAAACTCTATCCTTTTCCTTGGTTTTCTGCATGTTATACCGGTACAAATCCTTGTGTACTTCCAATGCAAGTATCAGTGGTTTTTCAGGACTGTCACTAAAACCAATTGCCATACCGTCTCCTGTGGGCAGAATTATTGTAGAATCAGGATCTCTTTGTCTAAATACTTCTGTTCTTTCAATCAGTTTGTTCAGTCCTATAATTTTGCGTGCTTGTTCGTTAGTAGTTATCGTCGGATCTGAAGATGCGACTATATCTGTGAAAAACCAATGGTAGGTTGAAGTCAAAGGAGGCGGACCTTCAAAAACGTCTATCTCACTGAACTTTATTATGTTTGACAGATGTGTCACAAAATGGGGAGGACACACTTTGAGGAGACTTACAGGACCCATGGTAGGTTTCACCTGAACTTTCAAATGATTCTTGCGTATCTGCTCAAGTATCCAATTCTTGTCCTTATGGCTTTCTTCCATCAGCTCTAAGACTTCCGTTATCTGTACGATATTTTCCATTTCCTTGAGCTTTGAAGAAGTTATGCGGGTAGATTTCACTCTAGCGATTTTCTTGTCTTCGTCAGTCGCTTGCGAGTTTGTCTCTATTTGCTGTCCAACACCCAAGTCTAGTAGGTAAATTTAGATTTTCTACTTTATTAAGTATAGCTGAATGACCGACATATCCTCTATAAAAATTCAATTAAAATAGCATATGTTAGGACGGACAGGGACAATGAGCCATAAATAAATGGCATTATTTTTTGGCAAATGCTCAACAGACTTTACTATCCGTTTATCTCACACTGGAATAGTGAAAAAAAGATTTGATTCTGAGTTTTATTATAGTATATTATATTATATTATGACTGGGATGTTCGTAACCTAATCTTGGTTGCACTTACTATATGTTTCCTTTTAATTTTATTATGATCAGTTACTGTCGGATTAGGACATTGTAATTGGAACTTCACCTTTACCTTGTCCACACCACAACAAATTCAAATCAAACAATATGCAAAATTAAACTATATACAAATTCCCATACAAGAGCTTTCAGGCTTTAATCCTTCTTCTGGCGCAAAAGGTAAGCATTTCACAAATCTATTCAATTACCTGGTAATTTTCGTCTAACTTCTTTTCCAATTCGTGGGCAAGAGTTTGAAGGGCAATCGGTTTTTTGATTAGATGTCTCAGCGTCATTGTGGGGAAAGATTTCTTGAAATCGTCGTCAATTTCATAGGCGGTAATAAAGCATATTTTAGCATGTTCGTCGACTTTTCGGATTTCCTTGTATAACTCAAAGCCATTCATGATGGGCATTCTTATATCAAATAGGAGAAGGTCATACTTTCCAGGGGAATAAGCGGACAGCGCGGAGACAGGATTATTAAATGAATCAACTTCAAATCCATAATGCTTGAGACCGAGTTCAAATGTTTGTGTAATACTTGGCTCATCATCCACTAAGAGCAATCTGTACGCCTTGTCCTTCTCTCTGACCACAGTGTTAATTGTCTGTAGAATGTATTTATGTCATTCTAGGATTTGGGTGAGGGAGTAGATTGACGTGGCTGTTCTTTAACCCATTATTGACTTTGGTCGTCAATCGCAAATAGATTGTTCATAATCTCCTTCTCCTAATCCGTCAATGTACGCTTATATGCAACTAACTTAAGGTTAGTTCGTATCAGAACATCAGTATTTTAGGTTTAGTAGAAGCATGATTTTATGGGATTTGCAGTCCCATTCTCTAGCAAAATTTAAGCAAATTAAAGGTTTACGCCCATTGTTAGTTAGATTGCAGCAAACTAACATATCCATGCAGCACGAGCCAGAGGTTGGGCATAAGTGGCAAGTCTGGAGGGAGTGTTAGACAAACCCATGTCTAAAGTGGGGGGTAAACCAAAGAATGAGAGCATTACTTTCAGATTAGATCCCAGCAATATTGTCAGACTGAGGAAAGAAGCACACGAGAACGAAGTAAGTGTAAATACTCTAGTAAGCCAAATTATAAAAAGTCACATCGACTGGTATTCCGTAGCTCCGAAGGCTGGATTTATTTCTGTCAGAAGACCATTAATCACAGAGCTATTTGATAAACTCAACTATGATGATATAAAATCCCTGGCACAACTTATTGCAGATAAATCTAACAGAGACTATCTTTTACTACTTAGAAGTAAAGTAAGTATGGAGACTGCCATAGATTTTTTTGAAAGCTGGTTGCGGGCATGTGGCTTTGTGTATAGACATGAAACCACGGATAGTTTTAGGCATTCGTACTTTATTCATCATGACATGGGAAGGAAATGGTCCCTATATCTTGGCGAACTTTACCAACATTTGTTCGAAGAATGCAATGCTACCAAAATCGATTACGATGCTCGCGAAAATTCTCTTTCGATTGTTTTAGAAGCTTAAGTAGGTTGGCAATTATTATGTGCAGTTAAGACAATTCAGTTCCAATTCTAACTAGTGAAACTATGCTAGTGAAATCTTGCGTTGAATTCATTCACAGATGTTCCTGCAGCCTTTCTCAAATCATTATACTTCTCCGTTGCCTCTTGTGCCTTTTCATGTGCAATTTCGGCTTCGTTAATTAATCTGGCTAGCTCTGGAGGAGAGCATCTCGTCTTTCTGCTCATCCTCTTGTTGTTGTTGCAATTGTTGTTGTTGTTGCCCTGCCTTATGAGCGTTATATTCAGCCATCGCAGCTTCTGCCTTTTGATCAACTACCTTAGCTTGTTCTACTAGTCCTTCGGCTATTTTATAAGCCTCGTTTGCATCGCGGATTAGATTCAATACATGCTTTCTTGCTTCAAGCTCCAGATTTCGTTCAGCTGTCTCCTTTGTAATCTTCTCTTGAATTTCAATTAGTTGTTGTTGTTGCAGATGTTGTTGCTGCTGTTGTTGTTGCTGCTGTTGCTGCTGTTGTTGTCGCTCCTTCATTTGTAGATCTCGTTTTGCGATTTCCTGTTCCAGTTGAATTTCAGCACTCTTCTGAACTTTTTCAGCTTGATCGCTCAAACCCTTACTAGACTGTATTTTTTGATGCGGTACCTGTTGCTTTTGGTCTTGTACTTGAGTATCAAGTTCTTTTTGCTGCCGTTGTTCCTGTTGATTTTGATTTTGCTGGTTTTGCCGTTGCACAGGCTGGTCTTGTCTTGCAGTCAGTGATTCTGCTTCTTTAACATCTTTCTCTTTCACATCAGTTGTCCCTTGTATACTCTCAGGTTCAAGTCCAGGCTTAAGGTGCTCAAGTGATATTTCGGCAATAGTGTTCTCTTGCTTATTTTTACTCTCAGTTTTGTCAAATAGCTGTGTTAGCTGGTGATGATGATTTGTCCCCTTCACCCGATTCTCTCGTGACCATTGCACCATCTTCTGATTTCTCAATGTCTTGAGTTGTTGTTGCTTTGGAAGTTTTCAACTCGATTGAATAAGGCGTGGTAACATTCGCAAAATTGTCCAAAATGAAGCTGCCAGACTCAAACTGGCGATCTAGACTGCGTTCTCCGCCATTCTTGTCAATTTGCTGGCCATAGTTATCTACATTACCGTTTGTAAAAGAGAAGTTTGAATTGTAAGGTCCTGACCAATTTGGAGTGGAGTATGACTCGGAAGAAATAACTTGTGCAGGTACCGTATAATTAGCAGAATTAGTAGAATTAATTGGTACGCTTGACGGCGGTCGCAATGTATCGGTTTGGTTATCATTTTGCTGTGGCGGAGTACCAATTGAGTCTGTTTGGTTTTCTTGAACTTGTGAGTCCTGAGTTGTTGAGTTTTGGACAGGAAAATCTGTACCAGTCACATTCAATAATTGAGCAGTAGAATCAGCCACTTTGCTACTGAGTGTTTGAGCGGAGTTTGGCAATGATACTCCTTTTGTATTTGTGACGCCGTTCTCATCCTGTCCCTTCCATTGGACAAGAACATGAGTTCCATTTACCGACAGAAGCGGATTGAAAGATAATTCTGGATCATTACTCACGTTAGCCGGTGCAGTAAATGTATTCCCGTCGTCTGAACTCTGTGCAAGCAGTATGTCAGGACCGTCAGGGGAAGTGCCTGTCCACACTACGTATATATTTTTGCCGGATACAGAAATTTGGGGGTTACCTGAACCTGAAGGGTCGTCGCTTAAGTTCTTCTTACTAGTAAAGGTCTTACCGCCATCTGAACTCTTCATATAGAAAATGTCTGAATTTCCTGAATTGCCATAGTCATCTTCCCAGACAATGTAAACATTTTCCCCGAGTGCTACTAATTGTGGATTATACGATAGAGACGCAGGGTTATTGCTCAAATTTATCGATTTACCAAAAGTTGCTCCTCCATCGCTGACTTGTCTTGAGGAAAATGTCTGTGTTATCTTCATCGCCTTGAACCCAAATTAAATAAACCATGTTCCCTGAGGTTATGCGCGTCTGCCCAAAAGATTCACCAGCAGGTGGGTGACCACTGTTTGCAGACCTATTCTCCAGGTTATTGACATTATTATTATTGTTATTATTATTGTTACCACCAATAATCTTGCCCTTCAATAGAGCATCAGGCGCAACCTGGACAGATTCATATTGCTCATTAATGGGTTGTACATTACTAAATTCAGGCACATTAGACGATGTACTAGAACCTGTAAAATAATTAATATCCTTGACTGTCGCATTGTCTACAGTAATTTCTCTTACACTAAAATCCTTAAAGTCAACATCATTTGCAAAATCCCACCTATAAGTTGCTAGAGGTCCTCTCCAACTCAAAATTTGATCAGCCCTAACCTTGCATTCCTCTCCCGTCCGTCCCCACTTGCCAGCGTCAGCCCCTTCGTATACTTTTTTCCAGCCCTTTCCATCCGCATCTTGGTCTATCCAATTCTCAAGTTTTACAGCCAAGTTGCCTTTAGGTGTAAGACCATTATACATTACGAACTTGAATCCAATCCACTTACCTTCCAGGGACGAGGTTGCAGTTGTTGTGGGTGATTTTGCATAACTGACATGCCATTGCTCTTTAGCAAACTGAGTTTCTCCGTGATAGAAAAGATTTCCTTTGTAGCTGGAACCCTGGCAAGGGTCAGAATCAGTGTGTTTACCTCCACGAGTATACCATACAAAATTATCATTTTCAGAAAATTCGTTAAGCTTGACATACCCAGTGATTTCCACATCTCTCCAATCTCGGGGAGTGCTCATAAATCCACGTGATGCCACATCATTTAGACCGCTTTCTGAAGTGATCTGATGGGGGTTGTAGCCGGTTGTCGTGGAAACATACATTCTAACTTTGTCGGATTTAATTTTCCATGAACCATCAGAATTTTTGGTAATATGATCCTGGGGGTTAAATCTCGAATCCGCTGTGGGATTAGGCATATTCATGAACCATTCCTCGCCTCCCATCCTGGTTGGATAGAGCATATCGATGCCAAATTTGTCGGCTCCAGGCACAATCGGATTTACTATTCTACTATCTTTAGTGACTGGTGAAGCTGATCGTTTGTCACCAGGTTCAAGTGTTTGACTATTATTCGTAGCTAAAAGATTATTACTGTCAGACGAATTATTTTCTGTTAGAGTGCCATTGTTGTTGTGGGGAGGACCTAAACCGTATCCTACATGACTCTGACATGACAAACAAACTGTGATCAAGAACACCAAGAAGACAGTCTACAAGATGTAATAATATACTTGCTCGTTCTAGCCGATCTTTGATATTACTGTAACTTGACAATCCATTCCAACTCAAATATTGTCATCATCATTATCATTATCATTGATCCACTAACGCAGGTATTCTGAATATGAGAAGTAGCTATTTAAGGAATTCTTGGTATAATGCAGTCTATTTCACAGTCGTTGAAATATTTTCTCCAAGGAAACTAGAGAATGAAGCTTTCCAAGGTTGTACATAGGCAATTAAGTTCAGGCTAGGGTCTTATGATCACAGTTTCACAGTCATTATCAACAACATCGTCTTCGTTGGGGGCTATGTATACGGTGTCTACTCCTGCTCCGCAACTCACGCCATCTACAGAGTTGTCTGTTATGTCAAGGGGGCCAAAATTACCTGCAGTTATATTGTCGTTACCACCAAGAGCGATTATTGCATCAACACCGGGCCCTCCAGATATCGTGTCTACACCATTTCCACCTGTGATGATATCGTTGCCATTATCGCCAGCTAGACGGTCTGTGCCTCCGCCTCCCATGACACAGTCAGACCCATCTCCTCCACTTATGAAATCATTTCCTCCTGCGCCTTTAAGACCATTAACACACTGGAAATTTTGTATTACCCTGTCGTCTCCCGCAAGGCCCCGTATTTGATCATTTCCTCCTCTTCCATCTATAGTATCAGCATTGTTCGTGCCTACCAAGTTGTCGTTATTAGGTGTTCCCACAATATTAGCTGCAAAGGCGGAATTAGGAACGAATACTGTCAAAGGAGCAAATACTGTCAAGATTGTCAGGAATAGTAAAGTCATGATAGGGATAGATTTCGGTACTTTATCAGTTATTTTATCTAGTCCCTGTCTGCTTAACGATGGTGTATTTGATGTCTGATCTTTTCACTTCTATTGCTGTAACACCACAATTTGTAATACTAGCTTCAGCACCTTTGAGATCAAATTCCGATATTACTTTGAATTTACCATTCATTGTCGCTCCTTTCATTTTCCCTTTTATAGATCCTTTCATACTTTTTGTTTTCATTTTTCCTCTAATTCTAAATTTGTTCACTTTCATTTCGTCTCTCGTATCGTTACCCATCCCACTAATCGTATTGTTATTCATTCTGCTATTCATCCCCAGTCTCATCTCAGACTCAACCTCACTGTTTCACCAGATGCAGTTGGAGGCATCGGTCCCTGAAGCAGCTTTGAGTTAGGTGTCCCGTAATCCTGAATTACCTTTATGGCATAGGTTCCTGGGATTCTAAAGAGAGGACTAGTCTTCCAGTTATACTCGTAGGTGTTTGTTCCACTGTTATACTTGAATAGACTTCCTGCTGTGAATGAAGAGGCGGTTTGAGTCTCTGCAACAGTACCTGTTACTGTTGGAGATATTTTCTGTGCTGTGAATGTTAGCTTTGCGTTGGTTATGAACTGGCCGGCAGTGTTTTTGAGTTGGAGCTTTACAGGAATATTCTTACCAAGTTCAAATCTACTTGACCCGTCTTGGTTAATAGGTTGTAGCACACCATTGAATACAACTCCTCCTCCTGGTTGAGCTTGCGTTGTAAATGTCCATACCTTGTTAGTGGCTAATGAATTGCCTGCAACGTCTTTAGCACCGGTGGTGATGGTCGCTGTGTATACTTTAGAAAATGCCAGTGAGGAAGATGGGTTAAACGTGGCTGTCTTTTTGTCTGCGCTTAGCGTGACCGAACCGGCTATAGTCGTGGGTCCATCTTTTAGTGTGAACGTTGATGTGGTTATGGTAGATGGATTCATAGCTTCACTAAATGTGGCCAGGATATTGGCACTGACTACAACATTATTAGCTTGGTTAGCAGGATTAGTACTTGCAACTGTTGGTTTGACTGTATCAACGGTTATGATAACTGCAGTAGATGCTGGTGAAGTATTTCCAGCGGCGTCTCTGGCTTTGGCTGTTAGCTATGAGAACCTTCTGATAGAGCAGTTGATGGGGTAAATGACCATGCACCACTCTGTGCGTTTGCAGGAGTAGTACCTATCTGGTTAGCTCCATCAAATATCAATACGGTGGAGGAAGCTTCAGCAGTACCTGAGATTGGAGGCTTATTATTGGTAGTAACAGTTCCAGTAGCTGGACTTGTTATGGCTGGTGCAGCTGGTGGTGTTGTATCAACAGCTGCTGCGTTGTAAATGTCCATACCTTGTTAGTTGCTAATGGAGTTACCTGCAACGTCTTTAGCACCGGTGGTGATGGTCGCTGTGTATACTTTTGAAGATGCCAGTGATGAAGATGGATCAAACGTGGCCGTCTTTTTGTCCGCGCTTAGCGTGACCGTACCGGCTATAGTCGTGGGTCCATCTTTTAGTGTGAACGTTGATGTGGTGATGGTAGATGGATTCATAGCTTCACTAAATGTGGCCAGGATATTGGCAGTGACTACAACATTATTAGCTTGGTCAGCAGGGTTAGTACTAATTACTGTTGGTTTGACTGTATCAACTGTCCATGTCCTGCTGGCTGGAGATGGGTCGACGTTACCTGCAGCCATCTCGCGCTCGTACTTGCAAAGTGTAAGTGTCATCTGCAAGAGAGCAGAAGGTTTCAGTTGTATCGCATGGGAGTAAATGGAGCGCCATCAAGTGAGCATTCAAAGTCACTTACTGCCACATCGTCTGTAGCCTGTAAAGGTGAAGGTAATACTGTTCGAAGACGTAGTAGCATCTTGTGCAACACTATTGCCATTTCCATCTACGGCAGATACAATTGCGGTATTGGGTGGAGTTGTATCAGGTGGGTCTGTTATCCTAGACTGTTCGGCTTGGTCTTGCATTTGTTGGACCATGGTACCAGTAATTTCCTGGACGTTTGAAGTGCGTGATTCTGGACTGTCTGGACCTGCTCCATCCAGCGAATCAGGATCGCCAAGGAATTTGAGCTTGATAGTTGCCCAATCAGATTTAGGGTTGTGCCATGCGGATTCCACTTTATCGGGACTAGCGCCAGCACATCCGGTTATAGCCAACTGCCATTCGGGTCGCTTATTACGGGAGCCGTGTCAGCCTGAATACCTGTTCTGAATGTGTCCCAATCTACAGAAGAGCCCGTCGTCCCGAGAGCCTATGGTTGTTCCTCCGGCCACTCCAGGACCATTTGCATCATAAGCGTAGGCAAATTTCTGGGCTGGTTGAGTGGTGCGTGGATCACTTGCCGGACTAGCACCCTTTGGAAGACCGGTAGTTTCTTTCAAGCTCGCCTCGTTCAAGATCTATAAGCGTAGTGCGCGAATAATCCAAGGCGGTTCCTGGCCATGTGCTGGTACCAGTTCCAGCTGGCAACGGGTTCCCAGTGGCAGTATCTCTAGTATATTCCCACTTGTCAGTGCCTATACCTGAGGGGATATAGTTGGGTAACTGACGTGTATACTGCCATGACACTAAGATAATTGGCCTTGCAGTTCATGCCATAATTGGTCGCACCCACAGTAAGATCAATGGGACCGCCATGATCCAAACTTAAGAGTGTGGCCTAGTCTCATGCATCAATGTTCCTGCTTGTTCAGTCCTGGATCCTACAGAGTGCATTCGCTACCGTCTTTGACAAAGTTACATCCTAAACTCACTATAAAGTCATTTCCTAGCAATTCCCCTATTCCCGAAGGACCGCAAGATGACTTCCCCACGAATGGGCAAATAGCCCATATCTGTAAACATAATGTTTCAAATCTAGGACTCTGCCGGTAGTATCTGACTGGCGCTCCGAGGCTGTTCCAAAGTGACCGTCGTTCTTAGTAGCAGGAACACCATGTTTTATGCTATCAAAGTCATCGCCAGGATGAGTATGGAGATGTATCAGCCCATACCTTTAAGGGAACATCTTCAGCCACTGTTGTGGCTACGTCCTCGTCTACTATGACGTGTAGAGTAATTCCTTTAGATCTGCCAAAGTCATCAGTGGCTGTATTGCTAATGGGCGCGTTACCAAATGCCATTATGACATCTTTAATTGCACTGGCAAGAGGCTTATGTTTAACATCGGTATAATCTATTTCTACAAACATGTCTTTGTGACCAACTTTAGGACAGATTAGCCGGTTAACTGCAGAGCCAGCCCAGACATTGGAGAATACATCAGTATGACATAGATTATATTTCGCAGTGAGTATTATCACAATCCACCGTCGTAGTCCCCGATGCTACATCAATGAACACATTCCCTGTCTTTTGTGGACAGGTGATAAACCTTGCAGTAGCACTATTGCCCGTTGTTGCAGGATTCTCCCATCTGTCACAAATTCCATCTGCATCTGTATCCCCAGGCTCTGTAACCAGATTAGCACACAGGTTCGTAAACTCTGTGGGATTATTGAATGTAGTTGGTACATCTCCTACAACTACTGTTTCGTCTCCCACGCACCTTGCCCTGGGATTGATTCCAAAGTCTCAAAGCTGACAGGCCCACTTGTTGCTGCTTCATGTGTAGCATCACCAGCATACGAAGCTTCAACTTCAAATGTTGCAGGCGCAGTAGAGGGAGCAGATCCAATTGAATAGTACCAGCTGCCGTTTACTACAAATGGGCTTGCTAGTGAAGGAGAAGCGGCAAATGATTCAAATGTAATTTTCTGCTCCTCTTCTGGGAGACCACGGAAGTCTCCTGTAATCAAACTGGAAATACCCACGTATTCTACGGGCGAGCTAACGACATCAATACCAACGATTGGGACCGTCGATGTCTTTTCCAGATATCCACCGCCAACAAGGTCGGTATATTGAATTGTACTTTCATCTGCTAGCAATAGATCCATTGAAAACGGCCCAGGACCCATGTCATCAAAGGTTAGTCTGACTTTGGTGGTTTCCTCCGGGAGTTCTATGAATCCGCCTTCTGGTAGATGCAACACTTTGTTACCTGTTGTCCCGTCATATAGGTCTGAAGAGACAGCTGGTTACAGTCAGAAATGGAGATGGAGTCGCCAGGTTCTTCAGTATTAAAGATGAATGTTACACCTTGAGTAGTTACAGGGGGAACATTTGCGGCACCGCTCCCAGTGAAGGTAATTGGGGCACCTTCTATCTCTACAGGGTTCTCTGGATCAGTGATATCAGTCAAGTATCCAGACACAGTAAACGGACCGTCATGCACTACTATCTCCGGTACTCTGATAGAAAGCGCTGTTGGAATCAGTCCGTTGGACTGAGATGCAAAGACTTGGACTCGGTTATTGAGGGTATCCAATACGTATGCATTGCCATTGGTAGGCCCAATTGCTACATCTAGTGGAGCATTGAATTGGCCGTCATCAGCGCCTGAGGTGCCAAATGAGTTGATGAACCCACCTGTGCTGGTAAACATTTGGACACGGTCGTTCTCATTATCAGCCACATAGACATTGTCAGAGGAATCAACATCCAAGAAGTATGGCATATTAAATTCCCCGTTACCTGTTCCCGTAGTACCCCACTTGGTGATGAAAGCGCCAGCGCTGGAGAACTTTTGAATGCGATCAGCTGTTCGATCTGAAACGTAGATGTTACCTGCAGAGTCTATGGTGATACCAGATGGAAGAGTGAACTGCCCGTCACCTGTGCCTGACATCCCGAACTTTGAGATAAAGGCGCCATCGCTATCAAACTTTTGAACCCGCTGACTACCTCCATCAACTACGTAAATATTGTCTGCAGAATCAACGGCTATATCCTGGGGAATACTGAATAGACCGTCAGAAGGTCCAAACGAGCCCCATGTTGTGATAAACACACCATCGCTATCAAACTTTTGAACCCGATTATTGTCGTGATCGACAACATATATGTCATCAGCAGAGTCAGTTGCAATTCCAAATGGCGCATCAAATTGAGAATTACCAGTTCCCGTCAGTACCCCACTTGGTAACAAATGTACCATCACTTTTGAATTTTTGAACATTGTTATCAGTGTGGTCAGTTACGTAAATATTTCCTGCAGAATCTGCGGCAATGCCACCAGAATTACCACTGAATTGGCCATTCCCTGAACCAATACTACCCCACCTTCCAATAAATGGATGCGGATCAGTAGAAGTAGGCGGTTGAGCCATAGTAGTGAATATCCATTGATGCTGGTTGGCCATCGGATTGCCAGCAAGGTCCTTAACCCCTGTGGTTCCGCCCAATGCCTTCGCCGAATATTGAGAAGAAAATGCCAAAGGTGAAGTAGGATTGAAAGATGCAATACGTGTTGCTGCATCATAAGATATTTGACCAGCAACACCTTGCTCGCCAGGACCTGTTACCACAATGGTGTTTGTATTGATTGTAGATGGATCCATATCTTCGCTAAAGGTGATACAGACGCAGGGAGTTGTGGAAATGTCAGTTTGTGCTGGGGTTGGGTCCGTCAATGTAACTGTTGGAGCATCCGTATCGGCAGGGGCTCCTGGACTAAAGACCTGAACACGGTTATTGTCAGAATCAAATACATACACATTACCACTCACCGGCTCTACAACGACGCCGCTTGGTAGATCGAATTGACCGTCAGCAGGACCAGCAGTTCCCCATTTGGCAAGGAAGTTACCAGCAGAATCGAACATTTGGATACGATTATTATTAAAATCAGCCACATACACCTTGTTAGCGGAATCCACAGCGATGCCATAGGGTCCAGAAAATTGACCATCGCCAGAACCAGAAGAACCCCATTTGCCAAGGAAATTACCAGCAGAGTCAAACTTTTGGATACGATTACTACCATAATCCGATACATACACATTGTTAGCAGAATCCACGGAAATGCCAACGGGTCCAGAAAATTGACCATCGCCAGAACCAGAAGAACCCCATTTGGCGAGGAAATTACCAGCAGAGTCAAACTTTTGGATACGGCTATTACCAAAATCAGCCACATACACATTGTTAGCGGAATCTACATCGAAATCGCGTGCATTAGAGAACTGACCGTCGCCAGAGCCAAGAGAACCCCATTTGCCAAGGAAATTACCAGCAGAGTCAAACTTTTGGATACGGCTATTACCAAAATCACCAACATACACGTTGTTAGCATTGTCCACAGCAAGCCCATGCAGGTTGGCGAAGAACTCGCCGTCATCGGCTCCCTGGGAGCCCCACTTTGTGACGAACACACCGGCGCTTGTGAATTTTTGAATGCGGCTAGTAGTTTCGTCTATTACGTAGATATTACCAGCAGAATCAACTTCAATATAACCTGCGACACCGCCTTGGCTACTAAATTGACCGTTACCAACACCCGATGAACCCCATTTTCCTAAAAAGGCGTGAGGTCCAGTTCCGCGTTGGTTAATCCATAGTCTGGAATCCCCAAGTCGAGTCTGGGCAAAGCGGGATTGCCTGCTGCATCTTTTGACTCCACTTGCGCCTCCCTTCACTGTTACCGTGTAATGATTATCATAACCAAGAGGAGCTGATGGGTTAAATGAAGCGATATTATTTACAGGATCATATGATACTTGACCTCCGATTACCAGTTTCAGCTTCCCAGACGTGATAGTATTATCGTTGATTGTAGTTTCGTCCATTTCCTCACTGAAGGTTATACAAATACACGGCGTCACAGAGACGTCGGTTGCGTCATCGGCAGGATATGTAGTTGTAACGGTTGGAGGAGTTGAATCTGCTATAGCCTCAGAGTCGGTGAATGCTTGAATTCGTGAATTGCCAGCATCGCGACATATACATTGCCATTCTGATCGACTGCAATGCCTGCTGGGGAAGAGAGTTGTCCATTTGCGCCTCCAAGAGAACCAAACTCATCAACCCATGTCCCATCAGAATCAAACAGTTGTATACGGTGGTTACCAAGATCTGAAACATAGACCCAGCCAGTGGATGGACGGTTGGGGACTGAACCACGGAAATGCCTATTATGTACTAGAAAAATCTGAAAACCTAAACTGTCCAGTGACTGCTTCCAAAGCTTCCATATTTCGTGATGAAGTTGCCATTGCTGTCGAACTTTTGAATCCTGTTATTTTGTTTATCAACTACATAGAGGCTGTTGTCAGCAAGATCGACTGCCAAGTCTAATGGCACATTAAAGAATCCGTCACCGCTTCCACCCGTTCCCCACTTCGAGAGGAATACTCCTCCACTAGTGAATTTCTGAATTCTATGACTGCCCGCTTCAGAGACAAAGACATTGCCTGTTGAGTCGACTGCTACGCCTGCTGGGGTAAAGAATTGGCCATCATTTGACCCCAGGCTACCCCACTTGTTACGAAAATTCCGTCTTTTGTGAATTTTTGAATTCTACTGTTACCACTATCGGCCACGATACAATCATCCTGTTTTATCGTCAACTGCGATACCCATTGGTCCGGGGTCCAAACTGTCCGTCATTGGCTCCAGGCGATCCCCATGAGTTAACAAGGGTGCCATCCTTCGAAAACTTTTGAATCCTGTTTATTGTAGATCCTCCACCTCCCTGGTGATCAGTGACATACACATTGCACTCTGCATCGATTGCTATATCGTCCAACTCTCGAACGACCATCATTCGACCTGCTGTATCCCCATTTTGTAATGAAAGTATGGGCTGTCGAGATTCCACTTCTGTCAATGCAGTCCGCCGGCCTGGAGGAGAGGTATCAATCGTAAATTGACCGGTGAAGCTGAGAGCGCCTGTGTTGGTCGCGGCATCTGTTGCTCTTACTTTCCAGTAGTACATCGCCGTCAGATAGAGCAGAGTCGTTACTGTGTAGTGTGACGTTGTAAGGCCGGTTTGAGAAATCACTGGTGACAAGAAGTCATTATTATTATCAACAAGTAATTCGTAAGTGATGGCAGTACTTGGATCAATAGCATCACTCCAGTCTATTGTAGGAGTAGTATCACGAGTAGTAGATCCGCTTCAGGAGATAGAAGAGTGGGTGCTCCAGGAGGGGTTGTATCAGGTGGCGGCGGTTCTGTATTCACAAAAACTGAATACGGCTATTTCCCGTGTTCAGCAACGTAAACAGTATCGGTAGTTGATCACCACCCGGTTGGTCTGGCAATACTGCGATACCCCGCGGGTTTAGTACCTTACCATCGGCAGAACCTGCTCCTGCTACTTGCAGCGAAAGCCTCCAGCCTCCATCAGGAGAGTAGCCTAATTACTGCTCCGCACGGTTTCTGGAGAAGATCATTCGCCCAGCTAAACCTGAACCAGGAATCACATCAATGCCGTAGGGGGCCTGATCATTACAACGAGCTAAACACAAATCATTTAAGGAGGAAATATGTCATATGCCGAACGCCTACCAAAGGGAGCTCCCCCTTGGATCGGTAACGTAAATGCGTCTGGCTGTGGCGGATTTGGCGGTCATATACAAACAGCATGCCGCGTCAGTCAGGTAATCTGGTCGGAAATTGTTGCATTTCGTAATGGTTCCACTCCTAGGCCAGGAAAGTAGTTGTACACTGTTCTATTTTGGATATCTGAATAGCTTATTGGAAGGGTCACCTGACGCCCACAGAACCCTATACCAAGGTCCTAACATTGGGTCAGGGACGTTAATATGTGAAGGAATTATGTAACTCGTCGTAAGGTACCCGTAAGTCATAGAAAGCCAATGTGGATTGGTATAGGGTCGGTAACGATAATGCCCGACCACCAGGGTATGGCCCAGGACACTATCTAACTAGATCTTCAGGCCCTGCGTTGCCAATGGAGCACCAGAAGAAACCCATCAGGATCGAAGCTAGTATCAGAGAGCCATCGGGGTTAAAGACCGCAATACGGTGATTTCCAATATCGGCGACATATACTTTGCCAGTCACTGGATCTACGTCAACTCCGTGAGGTTGATTAAGAATCCTGCACCGATTTTCTTTAAAAAGTACCAGTCGTCACCTCCGGATGCTGCTAAAAGTTTGATTACCGGAGGTTTGGTTCCCTGAGGTTTGGTTACCAACTCCTGTAGTATTACCTAAATTATCAGTAGCATTTCCAGATATGGGCGGCGTAATATTGGTTGTATTGGTGTTTGTGGTATTGGTGTTAGTTGTATTGGTGTTAGTCGATTATTGAGCTGACGGAGATGGTGGAGGTTGTTGTTTCTGGAGTTGTGGTCCTGTGTTGTATTTGAAGAAGTATTGTTAGATTCGGTGCCTTGTGAATTCAGGTGCCGTCTGAAGATGGGATTCCAACATAGAGAAGTGGTTCTTTGTAAGAATCTTTATCGTTAGTAAAGTAGCCATGCCCTTTAGTATCACATTCATTAGAGCCACTTGAACCTTGATTCTTGAGTGCGGCAAGAACTTGAGCTGGAGAGGCATTTGGATTCTGAGAAATATAAAGCGCTGCAGCTCCAGCTACGTGGGGTGCTGCCATGCTAGTGCCTGACGATATCGAATAACCGCCGTTCTTTGAAGTTGAATAAATTTGAACACCGGGCGCTGCCATATCAATTGCAGATCCGTAATTGCTGAATGACGCTAGGCTATCGTCTGCACCGGCACTCGTAGAATCACCTTGGGCACCACATTTACCATCACTATCAGCAATTGCAGAGACTGCGATAACGTTAGGATTATTGGCTGGTGAGAAAGTTGAAGCATCCTTTGCACCATTGCCTGCAGCTGCTACAATGGTAACACCAGCTGCTACTGCGTTGTCTAGTGCTGTGTTAAGTGTCTGTGAAACACAATTTTCACAGCCAAACGACAAATCCGCCACTTCAAGTTCATTAGCATTAGTTGTAACATAGTCAAGACCTTGCAGTACAGAAGATAATGAGCCAGTACCTGAACTATCTAACACTTTAACAGACCAAAGCCTTGCCCCTGGAGCTATTCCAACAGAGCCCCAGTCATTATCCTTAGCGGCTGCAATACCAGCAACCATGGTACCATGACCATTGTCATCATTTCCAGTCGTCGTTCCTGGAACGAATGTTACGTGTTTGTAAACATTAAGATCAGGATGTTTTAAATCAATGCCAGTGTCAAGTATGGCAATGTCGGCATTGACTGCATCACCTTTACCGTCGCCTGATACTGTGGAAGATAAATCTCCATCAACTCTATCTACGCCGGTAGATAGAGTTTGGACAAAAGCCTTTACTTTGACATCAGGCTCGGCATAGGCAACTTTCGAATCATTGAGTATTTCTGCAAGTTCATCTGTGCTTTGTATGTTAATGGTAAATCCTTTCAGTGCCTTTTGGTACTGCTGAAGAACCTCTGCTCCTCTGGACTTTGCATCTTCAGCCAGAGATTGAGTTTCTGTCTGTGCAGTACCGCTTTTCAGAACAACAATGTACTGATTGGATATCTTGTCTCCTTGAGTATTCCTTAATTTAGAATCAATTATTTCTTGTCTAAGCTTGAGTCTATCTTCGACTGCTTTAGAAATGTTGGTTAGAGCTGTCTGGGCTGCCGCGGGCTCTTCAACCGTTTTCTTTCCTTCTTCTTCTTCTTCTTCTGCTGCTGTTGTTGTTGTTGTTGGTTTGCCAACATTAACAACCACTGTAGCTTCATTACTTTCTGCGCCACTTGAGTCGATTACTTTGTATTTGAAGCTGTCTTTTCCTGTAAACCCATTATTTGGAATATATGTAAGGGTTCCAGCAGTCTTGTCGAATGCAGCAATAGCAGCATTTGATGGGGCTGAAGAGATGGCAAATGATAGCTTGTCGTCTTTGTCTGGGTCGCTTCCTTCAAGTGAGATAGCCATAGGCTTGTTTGCTTCTGTAGTTATAGTTACTGATTGTTTAGCTGTTGGTGGACGGTTACCAGGTATTGTTGTTGTAGTTGATGGTGGCGTTTGTCCAGTTTCTTGCTCCTTGGGTGGTTGCCCTTGATCTTGTCCTTGGTCTTGAGGAGTTTCTTGTGATGACTCATCCCCAGTATCTTGTGGGAGTATGTTCCTTACCAAGACATTAACGGTATCTGAAGATTCTCCACCACTTGTGTCTCGTACGGTTAAAGTAATAGTTAACGGAGTGTCTTTAATCACAGTAGGAGCTGTGAATTTAGCTTTTGGTGACGCGGGAGAAGGTTGCTCAATCTGAATGGATTGCTGTTGCTGCTTTGAACTTAAGGTCCATGAGTACAGTAAGGTCTGACCTTGATCTTGGTCGGTACTTGCGCTTCCGTCCAAAATAACGTTACTTCCTTCATTTACCTGTTGGTTGCGTCCAGCCTTCGCGACAGGAGGATGATTTGGCTTTTGGGGTTCCTGATTAGACTGTTGTTGTTGTTGTTGCCCTTGAGTTTGTTTATCCCCTATTGCAGCCTGTTGGCTCTTCAATTGAGATTGGGAGGAGGCGTCACTACTCGCTCTGCTCTGTTGGCCTGGGTCTTGGTCGATAACGTTCAATACTGCAGTATTACTCATTGCAGTGACAGATTCCTGTTTCATGGTATTGGGGTTAGTCCTCAGATTATTAGCTTGAACTTGGAATTTGTAAGAGCCGGGAGTTAGCGAGTCAGCTCTCGGATTTGGTATCGTTAAAGTTGAATTCTTGACAGATTGTCCTTCCTCCATGTTTATTGTAAATGAAGGGGCAAAAAACCTGAGCATATTGAGAGCAGGAGTATCACTAACAGTTGAGAGTGTGGCCAAAAATTGTCCTTTTGTATTCTGTCTTGCTACTTGGACAATATACCGGATTTCTTCTGCACTATTTTCTTTGTCCTTGACAGTAACTTTAGTAGGAGGTAGTATTCGAACTGAGTAAGCAGTATCTAAGGTCTGGGCCAGTATTTCATTTATGAAAAATATACTGGCCCCGGCTATGACTGTAGAGCTAAGAAGAGCAAAAATGAAGATAGTAGAGAGAATAATTGCGAGATGCTTGCTGAACACCTCTTTACATTACCTCACTAGAGTCGTTATTAACATCAAAATTATGGAGATTCTCCTTATTTATTGTCAAGATTGGTAACACAAGACCCCTAATTCTCGTATAATAAAGCACACTTCGTAGGCACTCTAAAAAATGCATAATGATAACTGTGAGCAGTGTTATTTAAGGAGGATGAATTCGGTCATGCTTTTTGATTGCATGGCAAGAATTTAATTGCAATGTACCTATAAAAATTTAAGTGAGCAGAGCTTAATCAAAAATTGTGGGGTTGTACGTTGATTACAGGTTGATGATAACGGATGATGAAAACTAGAAAGTCTAAACGGGATACTGAAAGTATTACGTTCAGACTAGACCTCAATATTCTAAAGGCACTCAGATCGGAGGCGGGCCAGAAAGACATCAGTATGAACACGTTGGTAAACCAAATTATCAAACAGCATATCATGTGGCATAGAAATGCATCCAAGGCTGGATTTGTTGCAACTCGCAAGTCTTTTTTGGCTAAAATAATAGACTCGATCTCAGAGGAAAAAATATCTACAATTTCGAATGAAGTTGCGACCAGGGAAACAAAGGATTTTGTGTTACTTTTAAGAAACGAATACAGTATCGAGACAGCACTGAGTGTTGCTGAAAGCTGGATTAAAAATTCTGGTTTTGCATTCCGACATGAAAATACTGAGGCACTTCACTCATATGTAATTCAACATGATATGGGGAAAAAAATGTCGATATACTTTGCCGAATTCTATCGCAATCTGTTTAATGATTTTGGTATAAGTAATATGCAATTTGATTTGACAGAGAAATCCATAATGTTTGTGGTAGATATTTCAACAGCTCACTAGCTAATTCATTGCTCCTACTTTCTGCATCCCCGAAACAGAAACAAAACATATCAACTAAGATATTGGCATAACTATCTAACTGTAATTTAAGGCAAGCTAATGGCTTTAAGCATCACAGAATTTAGTAGTAAATATTCATTACTGTTACTGATCTAAGAAATTATGAATACTTGCTTGTTGATTGTTGATTGTTGATTGTTGATTGTTGATTGTTGATTGTTGATTGGGTAATCCAGATTTTACTGCAGCTACGACTGGGCCAATATCAGCTATGGTTCCAATAACTACCTTCCCATCTCCATATGGTGCTACTGTCACATCTTCCCACGAAGAACCGCTGTAATATATAAATCGGATAACCTCGCCGCCGCCTCCATTGGGAACCAGAGTTGAATTATACGGTATACTCACTGTTAGTGTACCATTTACTTCCAAGTCGTCAGGTCCGATATTAAGAACTGGTCCTACTAAATTATATTTGGTCGCGTTTTGAGTCGACACTGTCATACCACCATTGTCTGATTTTGTGACTTTTATGCCGTCAAGGCCAGTATCTTTTATGGCAACTACTTGGAAATCATGATCCTTATCCAAATTAGCAGAGCTCAATGTAACGTTTCCTATTCCAGGAACTGCGATTGTTTTATTCATTGATATTGCCTCCTTTGCCAATGTAGATCCAGACTGCTGAGATGAGGCTCCAGCCCCCTCGCCATTACTAGTCGAAGTAGCCTGTGTTGGAGACGTATTGTTAGTTTCAGTAGATGTTGTTGATACTGATGTTTCTGAACTAGGCTCATCGTTATCGAGCTGAAGAGGATCCTGATGGGTCCTCGCCTGAAGGTGGACTGGAAGGAGGTGTATCAGCTACAATTGGTGCAATCAAATCAAGCACAATTCCAGCTCCTGGCAAGCCGATGGCGCCTCCGCCTCCGCCTCCGCCGCTAGCGCTGATACCTAGTGACAATATTCCACCCTTGAAAGGACTAAAAGCGGTAACAGTTTTTGTGTCCGGGTTTACCTCAATACTAGTACCAGCTGGTTGAAAGTCTCTTAAGTCAATCCACCCGATATCAGGGCCCAAGTACCTGCCAAACCGTAAGGGCCTCTGGGTTTTGGCACGTTGTACCAAGGCACAGAGGTATATTGGCATATGACATCTCCAGATTCATGGTGCCTTGGCACAGGTCCCCGAGATCTGGGCACTCGGGCAAAGCATTGTTAAAAATTAGTTGAACTTCAGGGCCGTATGTAATCTCTACTGCCGCGCCTAGGAGGAATGGCGGGTTTTCCACAGAAGGTCGTGCAACTTCAGTCAAGCTAACAGCCCCGCCCTGTTGCACTCCACTCAGGTCAACTTCTAAGCGCGGATGTGTTCCTACGTAATGAATGCCAAGATTATCACCTGTTGAAACCTTTATTGTTCCATCTGACGGAGAGGAAGGACCATTAGTAAAGGAAAATGTAACTTTGAAAGACGCCTGTGTTAGGACCAGTTTCCGTGAGGGTAAGAGGGATACCAGCAGAGTCACTTGTCGAAAATACAGTTATTTGTATAGTATTTGCCGCATTTGGATCCACGTTTGCTTCTCCATCATTTACTGTTATGACTGGCGATTCACCAGACTTGTAGCTGGACTTGTCAAGGGAAATGGTTGCAGACACGTTTTCAGTATTGGAAATAGATCCATAGTTCACATTCTGTCCATCCCCTGCCCCGATGGTATGTTCTACTGAATTTGGATTTGTGGCGCTTGACACTTGAAATGATTGACCACCTATCGCTTGGTCAACAGGACCAGAGGTTTTTTCGTTCTCTTGTGCGCTTTGACTCGTAGTGGAGGCTCCGGTGATTTCAGTTGCTGTTGCTGCCCCTGTTCCTGAATCTGAAACAGATGATTGGTTAAGAGGTGCGGCAACTGAACCAGTTGATTCGGTAGAGTTTGAGGCGGCTTCGGATCCGGTGCCGCCGCTAGAAGAGGACGTACTGTTTGAAGGAGAGCTGCCTTGAAGACCCAGTATCAGGTACTAGTCTCGTCTGGGACAGTAGCTTGACACCCTTCGCAGTCAACATCAGATCCCGTTCCATCATTACCAGTCGTTTGGGGATCGGGATTAGTACCTGATCCTACAGTGCCGCCAGTAGGTACCTGTTGGCTACGTTATTGTTGTTATCACTACTTGTGTGAGGAGCAACTGAAGCCTCATTTCCGACAATGTCGTTAACCTCTGAATCCGCTGGAGAGCTTTGAACTGACTGTGCGGGATCAGAGCTACCTGTAGTCAGTGTTGACACATCGTTAAAACCATTGGCCAGAGTATCCTCGGGCAGGGACGAGACAGGAGCAGGCGTATTAGTATTATCTGCACTAGCCCCAATGCCTAACTCTTGGGCAGACACGGTAGTAAATAGCTGATAATGCGGGAAAATTCCCGATAACAAGATCATAATACTGACTAAAGACAAGACTACGGTTGTCAAATCAACCCGTTTCCAATCAACCAAGACACATAATTACAATCAACTTCCTTAACTACTTAGTGTTTTCAACCTTATTCTTAATTGCATTGCAATTAAATTAAATACAATCTGAAGAATGATCTTCAACATTTACAATCCCCAATTTTGAGTAACTTTTATGTCAAATTGTTTCAGATAAGATTTCACAGAATAAAGTACCAGAGTAGTTTTCTTGATGGGCAAGTTGAGGTTCCTAAGCTGATCCATTTGACCGAGGAATTCTAGTCAGACAGAGAAAATATAATAATAAAAGCGCAACTAGGCTTGCTTCGTAGAGCGGAGCAATTAACACAAGGTGTTTCTGCTATGGAGATACTAGAGCCTTCACTTGTTTAATTAACTCTTCGTTTCCAATTGGCTTTTTAAGGAAGATTACGGCCTTGTCCAAGCGAGGCTCTCCAAATTCTTCCTTTGATATTTCGAATGCTGTAACAAAGCATACCTTAATTTTATCGTCTTTTTTTCTTATTTTCTGGTATAGCTCCAATCCGTTCATCTTGGGCATTCTAATGTCAATTAATGCAACCTGGTATAATCCGTCTTTGAAATGGGAAGCAGCCTTAATTGGATCAGTAAATTCATCAACATCGTATCCTTGTTTCTCTAGTATTAATTTAAAGGTAAAAACTATGTTAGGATCATCATCCACTATTAGGATTCTCGTCAACTGGTGTAGAATTAAACAGACTGTAATACTTTTAAGTGTATTTATAATTCCCAGAAATTAGGATTCTCGTCAGCGGGTTCAGATTTAACCAGTCTGTAATACTTTTAAGTGTACTTACAATTCCAAGAAATGTCTAGAAAATGGCCAATAGAAACCAATTGGAGAGTTTTTGGATTGCAATAATGATCAGCAATTCCCGTCATTTAACCCATATATCCGATCTGAACGGTTACCTTAATAACACTTGTATAGCTATGGTTACTATGAAGTTAATTCGGATGATAGCAGGCTCAGCAATTAAGCGGTATACTAAAGCTGTAGTTTTAATGCTATTTTGTTTGATTGCATTGAGTTACTCTAGCGTTCAAATATTGTTCGAGTCTGAGAGTCCTTTGCTAAAAGGTCAGACAGTATGGGGACAGACGTCACAAGAAATTTTTCCCAACTCAACCATGCCGGCCATTCTTGGAAACAGATCTCTTATCCCAGGAATGCATGTAATGAGCCTAGTGCATGACGTCAAGCCCACGTGGCTCATTGTATCAAGTGACAATGAATTGTCAGTTAACATGAGATCTGAATCAACCACAGGCTTGACCACACCAACTGTTTCCTTACTTGCCACCGCTTTAAGAACTACCGGAGACTCGCCACAGCTGTCCTCCTCTGCGGTGGCCTACGAGAGAATTACTGGAACTAATATTACTCAAGCTGGATGGATTTCTCCTATCACAGTACCGATATTTGTCGAAGGAACCCTATCACTCTATGACGCTGACTTAATTGTAGTAATGATTGTTCCTTACACAGGACCGCTGTTGTCTAACTCAACGACTACTACTACTACCAACAGCTCCTCCGTCGTCATACCTCAGAATGAGAATGTCACATAGAATATCTAGATATTAACAATATAACCAATGACAGGCTAGAGTAATCAAGTTCTGAACACAATTAGAGCCCATGTTGTATTCGGGGGGTCCACAGTTTTAAAAGTAGGATTCCAAACTGCAATTCTTACCAGTTCTGTGCCATTTACTGATGCAGATTGCGTAATCAAGTCCAGAGCTGGATCCTGACTGGTAACAACCACATGGTCACCAGCCTGTACACTAGGAACCGGGCAGAAGGCGGTGGCAGCCTTTTGAGGCGCAACAGCGTCAAAATCAATTGAACAAGTATTAAATATCACTTGTGAAACTTGTTGGGTCTCGCCAGGTAAGTTAGCTCCTCCCGTGCTAAGGTCCTCAAGCATAATTGACCCATCCACTATCTTCTCAGAGGTTATGGAATTATCTGAAATATCTTCAGTTACCACCGCTCCAACTCTTATTTTGTCAGAAGTTACAGCGTTGTCTGCGATATCAGGGTTCCTTACTTCACCATCTCGTATCTTGGGACTGGTAACAGCGCCATTGTTAATGTCATTGGTATCTACTTGAGCCTCTCCGTCTTGTCCAAGGGGCATGGTGCCAAAAATAGTAGTGGTTAGAATTATGGTTGTCACTAGAACTGATTGTGAACCCGACCACATCCGCCACCATTGACTCATTCATTACATGCTAGAGCAGTCTAAGAGATATAGTTGTAGTTCCAATCTTATATAAAAAAGTCCAAATGTGGCTAAATTCTCTATTTACGTACTTGATTCGTTCACCCTAACAGGGTCCTTTGGAAGGCTAAAGTAGAATCGCGCCCCCTTTCCTTTACCATCCTCATTGTTATTATTATTGTTCTCTGCCCAGATCCTGCCGCCATGAGCTTCCACGATTCCTTTTGAGATATACAAGCCCAGACCTGTTCCTTTGTCAGATTTTGTTACAAATTTGGTGAATAGACTAGGTAGTACGTCAGGATCTATCCCTTTTCCAGTATCCTTAACTTCAACTACAATGGATTTATCATTCTGCTCCATAGCCCTGACAACAATGGAACCAGATTTGGTAAATTTCACAGCATTACTTATCAAGTTATGGATTACTTGCGATACCTTATCTTTATCGGCGCAGACTATGAGGTCATGCGCATCATACAAAATACTCACACTACCATCATTAGCTTGCTTTCTAAAATCGGAGACTATGTTTGATATCGTCTGTCGTAGGTTGAATCTCTCTGCTTTGATATGCAATGCTTGAGCTTCAATCTTTGCTACGTCTAACAAATTTTCAGTAAGGCGCTGCAATCTATTTGCATTCCTGACAATCGTTGCTGTTATTACATGTCTCTCTTCATCATTTACTTCTAATTCGAGAACTTGCGAAAGCCCTATAATTGGTTGAATAGGTGTTCTTAGCTCATGCGCAGCGATGTTTATGAACTCTTTTTGGAGCTTGTCTTGAACTTTCAGTTTTTCGTACATTTCTGAAAGCTTCCAGAGACTTTCAAAAGTAGATACATATGATAATACTGTTGATTTGCTATTAGAATAGGTGGCCAGCCCCATTGCGTGATAGGAGGAAATCTGGTTATCATCCTTGAGTTCTACAGTCAGAGAATATTTCTTGTCAGTGACCAGTATTGATACTTTGGTCTGTAGCGAGGGCTCTATGGGTCTAATTTCAAAATTTTGGCCTCCATCAATCTGTGTGTATCGCTCGCCTGTCCGCGCGGATATGGATGCTATTTCGTCATCAAATGGTGTAAGTATTCTGACTCTGACTCCAAGACTGGCAGCGCGCTCCAATAAAGCAAAAGATCCAGCACGCTCTTGTCGATGAAACGCATTGTTAGTTGAGAATATTATTAATATTTCGTCCCTTGCAGATTTTGCCAGCCTATTGCCAATCTCCTGCACTTTTTGTGGATTCTGAATAATTTCGATACCTTCAGAATCGAGGCCTTCACTGATAGACTTCATTCTAGTTTCAGAATCTATACCTGTATTCCAAAGCTCCTCAAAAAAGGACCTAAAGTGCTGAATGTATGCTAGCTCATTGGAAATTAGCAGATTCTTGATTATACTTCCATCTTTGGACTTTTCTATTGTTGCAATCATCTCTTTGTCAGAGAAGGCAAAATCTATAGGAGGTAAGTTCTTGACATGCCTGATCTGTACTCCCAAATCAGAGAACTTCCTTACCAGGGCAATGTTTTCTTGATTTATGTAGGTAACACATTGAATTCCAATGTGTCGACCTTGCCTCTTCTTATCCATCACATCTTCAAAAATATTAAAGTACTTGCCGTATGCCAGTTCTAGCACAGAATCTCTCGAACAGAAAGAGTATTCGACTGAATTGCTCAAAATGTCCTTTTCTTTTTTTATGATCTCATCCATATTTTCCAAGACACCTGCCTCCTCCTTCAACACAGTATCAACATACTCTTTGAGTTGATGCTCAGTTAATGAAGGTGTAACACCAGTAGCTGACGTCAGGTGATCTGAGCGAGTCATCGCCACCTTAAGAGCCTGTGTTCTTATCTTATGCTCCATTTCAGCAGCACTTATCCCCTTCAAAAGCTCCACCATGGAGTTTTTTATGGCTCGCCGTAACGAAAAATCATGAACAACTGATAGAGCCGAGCAATAAAGACCGATGCCAAAGAGATAACTTGATAAGAGTACTAGGGAGTGACCTGCTACGCCAAATGTCTGCTGCAAGGCTGAAGTGGAGAGAGATACTCCAACAAGTGTAATTCCTATTGCGGTAGTTGCAAGATAGTCTTTTACCCTTGCTGAATTTATACTCCTTGCTATTACGTAAAATGCCAGGCCGAAAAGCACGCTTCCCCCGATAGTTCCAATACGGAACAGGATTCTAAAATAGTATCTGTATGGATAATCAGATGGCAAGTCAAGCATATCTGGGACCTTGCCTATTAGATACAGTATTAATGGTAGAAGAAGTATCAACCATATGGTAATTGTAAGTCCTGCTTTCCTATGGTAATGATGATGCAGGAGCATGGTGCACCCCAACCATCTTAATATAAACGATATTGTAATAGGTATCAGATTTAGGTAGTGATATAGATCTATATTGGCGTTAGGAACAAAGTAAACTTTAGTAGTCGCAGGGCCTATTTCTTTATATTGTACTTTTCCTTCTTTTTCAACCTTATATACGAACGATGATTGTGTTGGCGTTCCTTCCGGTGTAGGCTCTTCAACTATCTGAACTATGAATAATTTAGCTCCAGCATCTACCCCGATTGAAAGTGCTAGAGTTGCTGAGGTCAAACCAAATATTAGAATAATTTTATTCTTGTTCTTTGAGTCAAACCAGCTGAAAAATTTTACACTTATTACAGCCATAATAAAGCATGCTGAAAATGAACTGATCGTGTAGATCGAAGCTGTTAGTAGTCCCGTATTGTTGGTTACTGCCACGACTATCAAAAGACCTAATAACGAGAACTGGACTGACCATGCAGTAATGTGCAGTATCTTGATAAGCTTGGATTTTTTCCTTATTTCTTTTGTAATCTGGTGAGTATATGCAAATAGGATAAATGAACCAACACCATAACCTATCACAATTGTGGAAACAAACAATATCGGTTCTGAGATAATGTCCAATGGAATTACTTGGCGTGTTGCTAAAAGATCTATAGTTACTATTCCAATTATCATTGCGGCGATAATTATCGCAGTCTTTTGGCTGACTCCAAATAAGGAAGACTTGGTTGCTCGTTTTTGCAAACTCATTCTATTGTTCTTCTCCTATTTGTTTTGTTTTTGCTCTGTGGTATAGGAATTCACAAAAAGCCAAATCAACGGGCATAATTGAGTGTGACATACCTATTTCCATAACTAGTACCATTTCTAGTAAACGCCGCTTCATGACTTCACCTTCTTAATTTAACATAAACTTCGTATAATGTTAGCTAAAACAGTTTTTTGATTTATCATATCCATTGATTACTAATACTAAGTCAGAAATTGATGTGAATCGAATAACTATGAAAAGGAAAATGATGGGATCTATCCGAGATCATGCATGTAGCGAAAAATATTGTAGGAGAGAAGGTATTGTCTAGAATCTGGATTGCATACTTTACTGACGTGCTAACTCGGATCGTACTGCACCTATCAAATGTTCTGAATCCACGGGTTTGCGGACAAATGATTCAATTCTTAAGTGAGGATACATCTTCCTCAGGGCTTCATAGTTTACGTCGAAAGCAGTTATGAATATCACTTTTACAGCTTGATCTTTTTTCCTCAGTTCGTCGTAAAGTTGGAATCCATCCATTTTAGGCATTCGAATGTCCAGGAGCAAAAGATCGTATGATGGTTCAAAAGAATTCAATGCCTCAAGAGGATCATTATAAGCGTCTACTTTGAAGCCGTTGTTCTCGAGAATCATCTTAAAGCTTAATGTGATATCAGGTTCGTCATCAACAATTAAGATTTTCTGCAGAACCTTAGATTTTTCCCCATTCATATTCTTGAGTTTAGATATGACAAATGTAAATCTAGCGTTATTAGAGGTCTATTCTAGACTAACATACTGCATGAAATGCAAACTCAGATATGTAAAAATCACAATATGCACTGGATTTGGATAATTTTGAATCAATTTATGTGATATTATGGTTTAGACATGGTAGATGCAGGAAACGGTATCTATGCATGCTCCGAGTCAATAGACTTAAATCGATGATATAAGAACCCTTTACGGTGTAAAACTTGTGCCTTTATGTTGTATAATTGATACACAATCAGTTCCTTTGTATGGTAATGCATTGAGTAATGGGGCCCGAGTCTTTTTTGAATCTCAAATAATTTGTAATGGTTTTACTTATGAAAAGTAAAATTCCTTGTTCAATTGCTCTAGCGCTTGTTCTTGCTCTGTCAATTGTCTATATTGTGGTTACAACTGAAGGACACACGAGCATCGTCAATTTCCAGTCCGCGTTTGCTCAGAAAGAAAATGTAACTATGAAAGCGCTATTTGACAACCTTGCTAATCCAGGCAGATGGGAAGGCCTAATCCAACCGGCCCTTAAAATACTGAATGAAAGGCATCCTGAGCTCGATGTCAATGTTTCAATTATAGAGACGCCCTATAATAAAACTAGATCGACCATGCTGAATGCCGTTGGCAATGGCACTGCTATAGATCTCATGTCGGTTGACCAGATCTGGCTTGGAGAGTTTGCTGAAAAGGGCCTGTTAACAGATCTTACAAATATGACTAAAAAATGGGATAGATCTTCAGAGTGGTATCAAGCTAATTGGGATGGAGGAAGCCACAATAAGAAAATCTATGGAATTTGGGCGTGGACTGATGTTAGAGGCATATGGTACTGGAAGGATCTACTGCAAGATGCGGATGTTGACCCAAATTCTATTTCGACGTGGAGTGGATATATTGCTGCCGCTAAAATGCTGAATGAAAAATTAAGAAAAAATGGTACTGACGGAATGTACCTAGTTGGAGCGAGTCATTCTCCCGATTTGTGGTATCCTTATTTGTGGATGCTTGGTGGCCAAATACTAGAATATAAAGAGGGACATCCAGCTCGAGGTAGTTACTGGTTTCCAGCATTCAACGGCTCTCAGGGTGTTAGAGCGCTGGAATTTTTAAGAGAGCAAGTCAGTGTCGGGGTCAAGCCACAAATAAATGCTCTAAATCAGGCTAAAGATTTTATTGACAGAAAATATGCTGTCTCAGTAGACGGATCTTGGGTCCCTGGAGAATTTCCGTCTGAACGACGGCCCCAACTTGAGAATGAAGTAGGATTTATTCCAATGTTTCCAATTTCGTCTAACGAAACGAATCAGACTGCTACTATGATGGGTGGCTGGGAATTTGGAATTCCGAACACGTCAAAGCACAAGGACCTAGCTTGGGAGCTTATTACAATCATGGTTGAACCAAAGATACTCACTCCATGGTTACTGGAGTACGGGTATTTACCCACACAGACCACGATCGGAGAAGAAGTTGTAACTGGTGCTAATTCATCTGTGACTCCATATTATGAAGAAATGGTTAAAATGATCCCACTTGGGCATGTCAGGCCGAGCATTCCTGAGTATCCTGAAATTGCTCAGAGTCTTTACGAGGCAATAGGTGGAGTTTTGAACGACGGGATGGATCCTGAAACAGGCTCTCGATATAGCTGCAGAAAAATCAGCAAAAAGTTTGGGTTGGGCAAGTGCTAGCTGAAATCATTTTAGTAAGAAGTAATATGTCCCATTTGACAATGACTAGTCACCTGGGACTTGTTGGACTGGCAGCTTAGAAAAGGAAATTAGATTGCTTGATTTAATACTGGTGGAGAAAGAATATGCCTTTTTTTTCATCTAAGGTAAACTCAATAGGCTTTATTTCTGTTATCATAATAGTAATTTTTTCACTGGTAGTGTTTTACATTATACAAAATCTATCGGAGAGCGAGGTAAGGAATAATTTAATCCAAGAACAAGTGGAAAGACAGGGCACTTCCACCATGGCCATATCTCAAAACATTGGGTCTGATCTTAACTTGGTTATGGCAGTCTTAGATGGCTTGGCTAATTCTGCATATCTTCAGGCTGGAGAACTGTCTGCTGAGAAAACCAAAACCTTGATGGAACAGGAATACGCTAAGGTACAGGGAATAGTTGATAGAGTTTTTGTTTTGGATAAAAACGATATCGTAACAATTGGCCTGTCAAAATCTGGGAAAGATTGCTATTTGGGCGCTGATTTCTCTCAGAGAGTGTGGGTTCAGCAAGCAAAAGAGACAATGAAACCTGCGTTTTCTGAGGGATTTGAAAGGCAAGGGATATACACTATTTTCATAGCTATACCGATTGAAAATAGGGAAACTCACGAATCACTTGGTCTTATCGGTGCATCAATTCCGACAGAGTCTTTTTTTTCACATTATGGAAACGTACATGACGTCAACGAACAATTCCTAGTGGCGTTGGATAGGAATGCAACATTGCTTGCAGTAGGTGTAAATAGGGATCTAGTTGGGATGAATTTTTTTGGTCCGACAGTGCAAGCTTTCGTTAACTACAACGCCGTCCTCAATAATCTTACCAAGAATGTTTTGAATGGCAAGGGAGGCTATGCTATTTATGACTATGGAAGAGGTGAGAGAATTAACACTGCCTCACCCATATCCGTACAAGGACAACAGACCTACTTTATGGAACTCGTGACTCCAACTAATCTCATTCTGTCGAAAATAGGAGACGCACTATCCACTGAAAGATTGAAGAGCTATTCTTTACTGGTAGGAACTCTTGCGGCAGTCGCAGTTCTTATTATTTTTCTAATAAAATGGAGTAGCACAATGGAAAAAGAAGTTAGGAAACGCACTTTTGAGCTAAATGAATCAAATCGAAAATTAGATTCGACTACACGGGAACTTAAGAATTCAAATATTTCCTTACAAGACGCTAATGCACAGTTAAAGGAACAGGAAAAAATCCAGAAGGAGTTTATTAATGTGGCTGCACACGAGCTTAGAACTCCAATTCAACCCATACTAGGATTATCCGGAATACTATCCTCAAACCTTAAAGATTCAAGTCAACGGGAAATGATAGAAATTGTAATGAGGAATGCAAAGCGGCTTCAGAGGCTCTCACAAGACATTTTGGATGTTTCAAAAATAGAGAGTCGCTTGATGAATCTCGTCCAAGTCTCAAGTCGACCTTACGGAGAAGATAAGAACTGCTATAAATGATATCAAGAATGCGCCTACCAATGAAAGTAAACAAGATAGCGTCAAGATAATATTTTATGATGGTAAGGAACCTCTTGTAGTACTAGCCGATCCGGACAGACTTTATCAGGTTCTCTTTAATTTAATTAATAATGCGCTTAAATTTACTGATAAAGGAGAGGTGGTGATCAAGGCCGGAAAAAGCAAGACAAATAATAACAATAGCGAAGCGATAGTTACCATAACAGATACTGGAAGTGGTATAGACCCCGAAATAATGCCAAGACTCTTCACAAAATTTTCTACCCGATCAGATTCGGGGACTGGCCTTGGCCTATACATTTCAAAGGCAATCATCGAGGCGCATGGAGGAAAAATATGGGCACTGAATAATCCGGACGGCCGGGGGGCAATATTTTCATTTAGCCTGCCTCTTGCGGATTTGGCTATTGGGACTCTAGATCCATCAGGGGATATCCAATTAGACAGCTAAATAATAACAAGAAGCAATATCTTACCTAGGGCAACGAAAGTGGATAGGTATACTAATCCCGTGCTGATGTTGCCGAGCTCTAGAAAATTTTGCGCGCCAATAAGTTTCGTTCTTTGTCTTGTCTTAATGGTACTGTCTCTTCAACTAGGGTGTCGGTCAACCAATATGAGGAGCTGAGAGAATCTGGCAAAAGACCTCTATCTTAAAAAGGTCTTGTCTCAGCCAAAGATGGCGCAATTGTTGAATCGTATTGTCAATAGAGTGCTTAATGATCGTGCTATCACGGAGATTACGAAATCTAAAGTAGACGGCAGTAGTCAAAATATGTCATCTTATTCTAATTCCGGTCTTGAAACCACAATCTTCAGTCGATCTTGTTGATCCCTCACACCAATCATTATAGCCCCAACAATTCAAGACTTTTGAAGAACTCAAGAAAAAAATTTACGGTATTTGACGTGGCCTATATTATATCCCCTAGGATCTAATTTGATAATCTATCTCGTCCAGCATTACGATCTTTCCACAAGTCCAATACATCCTTGTCAACATTCTTCATTATCTCAAATGTCCTGCCTTCATTTAAACTCTTTTTAGCAAGTATTTCCTCATGGCCGTTTCGGTAGTCACGCCAGTAAACTTCTAACCCCTTCTTCTCCAAGACAACTTTAGGCTCATAAGATACTCCTTCGTTGGTACTCAGATTTCTGACCTTGTCAAAATCAGTCCCGTTATTGACACTTTTTCTCAGGTAAATATCATTATTACCTGGAGTAGTTCCATCCCACACGACGTACACGTTGCTGGAGTTAACATTTATTTCAGGGTTACCCGAGCCAGCATGATCATTACTCAAATTAATAACATCTCCAAAAGATTCTCCGTAGTTCTCACTTTTCCTCATTAGAATGTCCTGATTTCCGGACTCAGAATCGCCTTGCCAAACAACGTAAACATTACTGCCTTCTGAAGTAACCTTAGGTTCGAATACTGCTGATGGAATGTTGCCACTTAAAGTAATTGCATCTTCAACTACTCTATCATTCACTCTTTTTTCGAATAAAATATATCTATTGTCTTCATCTCCTTCGCTCCAGACAGTATATTGATAACGTCCCGAATTGGAAGCTTGAGGATAACATCCACCGTCTTCAACATCTGTAGTAGTGGAGGTAATATTGTGGTTGGTTGTCACATTTTCCAAGTCGACTTTGCAATGAACCTTTCCTTCAAACTCAGGTGTATCGTTTTCACCTGAAGAAATTAAGATACTATTGTAATCAGTACTAGTGCCAAAGGGATTAAGGTCTAAAAGATTATTGCCAGCTTCGTTGTCAGGAGCCGTAATATTGCTAGTATGCTTGTTAGTCTCGCCCAGCAAGGGAGTTCTATTAGTAATTGTGGATGAATTTACTCCTGGTGTTCCCACTGGAAAGCCGTCACGGAGTTGCTCCTGATTTCTTGAAATAGAATCATTCACCGAGGACGTTTGTTTTTTAAAGTCAGCCGGATCTTCTTGAAGAGGAGTAATATCAGTTTCAATTTTGTCCGACAGTTCATTGGCTGGGACGTTACCAGTGTCAGAATCAGCGAAATTACCATCTTTCTTCGGATTTGTATTGGCATTTTCATCAACTCCATTTGTGTTAGACTTTTCAATATTACGATTAGAATCACTTGTTGTATGCTGCAACTCTTTTTCTGCTGCTCTGGCCATCTTTTCAGCTCTATCGGCAGCCTCAGTCAGTGAATCAGCCTCATTAGAAAGATCTCTGGCATCTTTCTCAGCTGAGATTTGCCGCTTTACGTTTTTCCTTTGCCTCTGACAAAGCTGCATTTAATTCGTCATTATCATAATTGTTGATAGTATTTTGTTGTTCTTGTTGTTCAGTTTCATTACTGTTTTGCTGTAGTTTATCTACATCACCAACCGATTTAAGTAAACGCCTTACTTCTTTGTCTGCCTCATCAGCGATGGAAGCTAAAACCTCTGCCGCCTCTGTTGCATTGCCCGCAACGTTCACTGCCTTCGCCTCATTAATCTTTGCATTGCTTGCTTCAAACATCAGCACTTTTACTTTTTGCTGTAACTTCTCTATACCAGACAATGAGGAGGTAACACTGATACCTGCAGGACTGACACCCTGTTCGTCATCTTTGGCCGTCTGTGTCTTCTCAGCGGCGTGAGCAAAATTGTATTTTGAAAAAGTACCAATTTCTAAACCAGAGTTATTATATGATAGGAGAGTAGTAGGGATGGTACCAACAAGAAGAATCGTCAAAATGGTAGCAACAAAATTATGATGAATCATTTTAGCTCGATATAGAATAGTAGAGAGTTGGAGGTATGTTATAAAACTTGGCACAATGGCAAAACATAAATCTGAAAAATGTTCCATAAGTATGAACTGGCTTTGAAATCTTGCAATTATAATTTATGCCATGGTCCCGTACCCAAAGATGTATTTTAGCGATAACCTTTTTCCTCCTAAATGCACTTTGGTTATCATCGTTACTGTACAAAGCTACTTGTAATGAAGAAATTGCCAGTATTTTCTGTTGTATAAAAAATAAGAAAACAGTAAAGATTTGATTTACTGCACTTACCAAAAACGAGTTCGAAACGGAAGGTATTTGATTTATCATGTTTCACCACTATTATTTTGGAGGTTGGATCTCCCTCACACTCAAGTTCTTAAAGTCCACGTTAGTAGCCGTATCCCACCTAAATGTTGCTATAGGGCCTCCCCATGTTATTATTTGATCAGGTGCGCCATTACATTCCCTGCCTTCGTTACCCCATCCTCCTCTGTCGGTATTTTCGTCCACTTTCACCCACTTACCATCATTGGCCTTGTCTAGCCAGAGTTCCATCTTGACTGCTGTTTTACCACTTTCTACGAAATTATACATGATGAATTTGAAACCTACCCATTTCCCTTTGATCGAGGAAGTCTCCGATTTGGAATCAGTGAAAACGTAGCTTACGTGCCATTGCTCTTTTGCAAACCTGACCTTGCCTGAAAAGAAAAGATCCCCTTTGTAACCTGACCCTTCACAACCTTCTGGAGATCCCCCGCCTGTGTGCCTTCCGCCTCTAGTATATGGAGCAAAGTTGTCGTCTGATCCTGCGGTGTTGACTTTTGCGTACATTGTCATTTCGACATTTTTCCAGTCATTTGGAGCAAGCATATATCCCTTGGATGCAATCTTGCTGTGATCCAGCGTGGGAATTTTACTGGAGCTATATCCAGAAGATGTATAAACTCCCATTCTGACTTGGCTTGATTTCATCTTCCAGGAGCCATCTGAATTCTTTGTTATGGTATTTTGCGGGTTGAACCTTTTATCTCCAGTAGGATCATTCATATCCATGTACCACTCCTCGCCTCCTCCGGACTTTGTTGAATATAATTTCTTTATACCAAATTTGTCCACACTTCCTGAAGTGGGAGGTGGTGATGAAGGTGGAGGTGAAGAAGGAGGAGGTGACCCAGATGACGATAACCCATACACGTCTACCTCCGTGATACTTGCCCACTTGTTTACGTCATTGCCAGTGAAAGTAATTCTTATGTATCTGGCTTTTTTGTCCGGCACATCGTATTTTTCTATGGCTGAAGTAGTACCACTACTTTTGCCAGTAAAAATTTTGGTAAAGCTCTTAGCATCTTTAGAAACTGAAATGTAAAATGAATTTATTCTTTCATTTCCTTTATACCATGCAATGTCGACTCTGCAGACAGTTTTTTGACTTCCAAGGTCCAGCCTAATCCACGAGCCAGTTCCCTCCTTCGACCACCTCGTATTCAAATTATTATCGATAGCATTTGATGCTGGATTACCTGATTGGGCACCTTTAGCCTTAACTGCAGATATCGATTGGTTTGAACATGCTGTTTGAGAATATGCAGGCCTTGCAGCAAAATAATTGTTGGATATCATTACCGAAGCAATAAGAATAAATGATATTACAAATGAAGTTAAATCCCTATTAGAAAGAGCCACTGTATGGCGAAATGGTAACGGCAAATGATTTAATCCCATTCTCTAATTAATAAATAGTAGGATTATTTTTACCTAATAAAACTTACCTTCGTAATTCATTTTAGACAACAAGAAGAATTATCCGTAACACAATTAGTTACCACGCATCAAAATAATATTTAGTAAAATTTGTCTTAAAGTTTCTCTATAATTATGCTTTATAGTTCTATAGATAATGACTTCTACCTATAATGATAATTTAAAAAAATACAATTACCTTATACAGGATCAGGATCAGAAAAGAGTCTACGTGCTCTCAGAAGAGGACACCTTTTTGGCTCTTACCTCTTTCTTTTTGTCGCTTGCTAGCATTCTTCATGTAGTCTGCCATTGTACCTACTGCGAAAGTATAATTTATCCCCTGCGACTTAAATTCTTCAGAAAGCATATTATTCATTCTTTCTACATCACTTCTGACTTTTACTTGAGAATGTTTGTTGGTTCTGGCTACGACGTATTGAAACTGGCCATCTTGATATTTGTGGATTTCGTAGACATCTTTCATTATACTTTTGCCCTCCGATTAAATTCTGGATTAAAGTAAATATATCAACTTCCAGATCAAAACTCATTAAGATCTTGGTCAGATAAAATAGTCCTCCCGTCGAAGTGAGAGGAGTTCTGTGATCTTATAGATTAACACCGTAGATCCTTCTATGATCCACTATCTATCTACAATCTCTTTATCGAAGGAGTAGGATCTTTCTATCTATCTATCTATCTATCTATTAGTCAATCACTTGGCATCTGCACCAGCTTCAAACATTCCAAAATGATTATTTTCTGTATCAAGAAAAACTGCGAAATATCCTATCGTGGGTATTGCCGTTTTAGGAACTACTATTCTACCTCCAAGTTGTGTTACCTTATTAGAGTACTCATCTATTGAGTCTACTTCCACGTAGTCCGTAACACTATGTTGTGGATGTCGTCTTTTTATTAGTCCTCCACCAAGACCTTTATTGCCTTTACTGTCAGTTGTATTTATCAAAAGATAGTCCATACCTACCTTGGGATCGTCCCATTTTTCAATTTTCCACCCAAAAAGATCGGAGTAGAATTTCTTTGCTCTATCTAGATCATCTGCTGGAATTTCAAAATGTCCTATTGTGGGCATGACATAGATTGTATATCATACTATAAATGTCTTGGAATTTCTGATGGTCGGAGATATAACCAAAGACGCTCGCACCAGGGATTTTTTAACCGTATGTGACTGGACTAGATCATTAGACCAGGACTGCATCCGCATCTTGAATCCTTTTTGATGCAATGAATATGATTTATGAAAGTTATTGATCTGTTAACCAGCAGATCGGTCTAAGCTCTTCGGTGTGCGACGGTCACAATAGGATAACAAACTTCAGTACATCGCAAATTGATATGAAGTCAAGTAGGGAATATAACGTACGGTGCAGAGCAACTTAAAATCGCCCGCTGCTCTTGCCATGTGAATTTTCATGAATTTAACCAGGTGAACTCAACCGTCATTTCCATCTGCGCCTACTCCGTTATTGCTGTCTCCGTCCACTCCAGTTACGCCAACCCCACCAGCGCTTGTGCCATTGGTGCCATTGGCTCCGTTACCACCATCAGCTCCTATCACGCTAATACCATCAGCTCCTCTGACGTAGACTCCGTCACCACCATCATCTCCAATCACACTAGCACCATTAACTCCTTCACCGTCGGCACCTATCACACTAGCACCATTAGCATCTTCACCGTCGGCTCCTGCATCATCAGTCCCATTCGCACTGTCAGCCCCCTCGCTCACAGTTGCCGAGCTGTTACTACCAAGTATATCCACATTCTCCCTATCGCTAACCGCTGCCGCTGCTTCGGCTTTTTTCCTTAAACTTTCCCTTAACTTGTCATAATTGTCCTTCGCATCGACGGATTGGAAATATGAGTTTAGTGAAAATGTTAATACACCTACCACCAAAGTCAAAGCTACGACAATAGTCACAATCTCAATTTTCATTTTTCAGATTTACCTCGATTATTTAAAGCAGGTCTCCCTTTTAAAAGGCACTTAGAAAAGTAATAAAAGATAGTTTTGAACTTTATTTCCAAAAACCATGTGAAAGAAATGTCAAGAAAAATTCGATTATTAATAGTTAGAGATTTTAACCATTAAAACTTCTACAGTGACGAGGGCACAACCAATAGGCAGCTGGTTCTAGTCAACCTGAACCCGCAGAATCGCTAGAAGGAAGAAAATGCATTCATACGAATAACACCGAAAGTAATTTGTTGACATCATCAATTATCACCGCCGCCATGACACACGTAGGATTCTGTATGCCTTTTTACTAGTCTTAATGCCAATTATTATTCGGTTTGGAAGACACGGATAGAAAATTGCATGATTGTATTTATCAACGCTATCTCGGCTCTAGTCATTATTGACAAGGTTAAGCGAACATTCATTAGTTTCTTTTGAATTTAATATGAAAGGGTTTTGAGGTAATTGAGTTCGATAAAAGTTCCAAGGCTTCCTAACGGGTCGACTGAAGTAGCTGTAATTATTGCTGTGTCAGTCGTATTTCTGATTTCCACGCAACTAGTATATGGATTAGCAGGCTCATTAGAGCAGTTGGAAAATGAAGTAAAGAATGAAACTGGATATAGGTCTGAATTAATCGATTATATTAAAAAGTCCTTCTCTAATGATACTTTTTACGCAAGCTTTACTTCCTTACCTATGCGTAATATAGACGAACCAAGACAGAAAGATTTGCAAATATTGCCATTTTTCCCAATTGAACAGCTGGAAGAGATAGCAAAAAGAATTATTTTGATGACAAAGTGAGATGACTGTTCACATATATAACGTCAGCCCTCGTGCTAGTGACTTTTAACTGAACCGTACGGTCATCGGGATAAACTTACCTTTCTTGTATCGGTATGATTTAAGCGGCTATTGAACTGTAAAAAACTGAATCAAATAAATAAAATTTATCAATAATTAATCGATACGAACTAGAATGGCATGAGCCCTCAGCCAATCGCGGTATTCGTTGTAGTTAGGTATAGCTGACTCTACATAATCCCAGAATCGTTTTGAATGGTTAAACTCAATTAAATGCACAAGCTCGTGAATAATTATGTAGTCAATTACCCTGGTTGGTAGCATGGCTAGGAGATGGTTAAAGCTTAGATTACCGCTCTTTGAACAACTCCCCCACTTGGAGCGGAGAGTTCTTACTGAAACCTTATTATAAGATAGGTGGAATTGCTTGCTCAACAACAAAATTCTTTCCTCAATGATTTTTCTCGTTTGTTCCTTGTACCATACATGAAGGTATCTTTTGTAACTTCTTCTGTCTTTCACATGAAATGTTATATGCTTTAGACTTTCTGATACGATTGCGTACTGGCATACCATATCTTTTATAATTATTATTCTATATCTGTTACCTAAGAATAGAAGCGTGTGTCTCTGAAATTCCCCTCCGAGCTTTTCCTTGATCCGCAGATAATATTGATAAGATTTGAAAATCCATTGAGCCTTGCTTTGCACAAAGTCCGATATGACATTCACAGATTCGTTAGTTGGAGCCACTACGCAAATTCCATAAATATCTGCACGCAAGCTCATATGTCTTGCTTTCTTGCTCCGTCTTAGTTCCACGAATACACACTTGAGATGTGGCAAGGCGACACTTATGTATTTTGACGCTGACATTGAGCTGAACTTTCAACAAGTACTAAGTATTTCTAGCTTTCTCTACTAGTTTTCTTAGAAAGCTACCTTTTGCACTAATCTTGTTTAGTCTTCCCGTATCCCAGCAATTTAATCAGGAACATGAACAAGACAAGGATAATAACTCATTCAAAATGGCCAATAGATCCTACGATGTGTAAATCTATGATTGGTTTGAATGAGAGTAAATGCAGCATAGGGTAGCATATAATTCGCAATAAATTATGCCTCTGATCGAGAACCTTAAACTAATAGTTGTAACACACAAAAAGGAGTCACTTGCAAGTAAAAATAATCCACCCACATGTGGGTATCCTTTGCAGAATACCAGCATGCCGCATTGAATTCAAACACAGGTTGTTGCTGTGAATGAGATTATAGAAGTGATTTCGTTGTATAAGAAGATTTGTAGATATAGAAGGCTAATGATCAAAATATGGTTATTGTATCCATATCAATCCTATTTGGCGAAATAATCCATCGATCTTGCGGTTGCCTGGACAGTCATAATCTCTGCCTGACAGTTCTATTCTACTGCTCTTACCAGAGTATCAAAGTAGGAGGGCAAAGAATTCCATGGATTAGATAAGTCATCGTTTGTAATGTATATCCAGCCCACATATTGAACCGCATTCGAAACAAATTGGGTGTCCAATGGAAACTCCGTATGGAATTATCGAGAAATTCTTCTTATCATGATTCAAGTGCCAATTATTTGAACCTTTAAGCGAAAATTAGCCTTATACAGAAAGACAATCGTTGCCATCCCTCGTAAATGTAAAACCACCCGCTATATCTATGAGGCGATAAAAGACAACGTCAATTGTAGACTTGCTAGAGTTCTTTTGTCCTTGACCCATCACCAAGCGCAGATGGGAAAGACAGTGAGATTAGAATTTTATAATTTTACAATTTCCCTTAACTGTATCTCCTTCTGATTCATTAAAGTCATGAATTATATCACTATCTCCAGAGTCACAAACAAATTCGTCGGCTCCAAGACCACCAACAAGGTCGTCATCGCCATTGCCTCCAAATAATAAATCATTCCCATATCCTCCAAAAAGACAATCACTTTCATTCCCCCCATCCAGCATGTCATTACCCCTATCACCCATTAGCAAGTCATTTCCTCCGTTACCGTGAATCCTGTCGTCATCATTTCCGCCGTGTATCTGATCATTACCTCCAATTACTGACGCACTGGCGTCTATGCCTTTTCGACCGTTAATACAATTATCAACTCTTTCATTTCCACCTATTGTTCTTCCGCCGTTACCACCATTGCCGCCACTACCTCCTATTGCATTACCGCCGTTACCACCATTGCCGCCACTACCTCCTATTGCATTACCGCCGTTACCACCGTTACCGCCATTGCCGCCACTACCGCCAGCACTACCGCCTGCGCCACCTGCACCGCCAATACCTGTACAAGCAATCACACAAAGAGGATTGCTCGGAGCCCCCGCGCCACCTGCACCGCCAATACCTCCTATCGCATTACCACCGTCACTGCCGTTACCACCATTACCACTGCAACCGGCAACACAAGTACGATTGCTACTACCGCCGTTACCGCCATTGTTGTTAACACCTCCTAATACATTAGTGGTATTGTCGCCAATACCTACTCTTTGGCCATCGATATCTATCCCGTTTATACCATCTGGTCCGATGACACCATAATTCAGATGGTCATTCTCTTCACGAATATCACCAATCAATTCATCATTATCGTTTCCACCAAGAACTTGATCGTTGCCTTGCCCCCCTACTATAACATCTTTACCCTCATTTCCGTAGACCTGGTCATTGCCATCACCAGCATTCAGCCCATCACTCCCGTTCAAGCCCGATATCCTGTCGTTACCACCAAGACCTAATATGTCGTCATCGCCATTAGTACCTATAACCTCATTGTTGCCGTCTGTGCCTCTTATCGCATTCTCAAATGCCCTTATTGACAACCGCTCCCCTAAGGCACCACCCAAAAGGCCGAAAAAAATTGCAATGAGTAAAAAGCATAGAGTAAAAAGTTTCATTCATTGGCAATTAGAAAGGATCGGGTTATATGTATTCTGCAAATTAGGTCCTCTACTCCATTCTAGAAATTATTTCAGAATTTTTCATGATATTAGGGGACACTGTTAGCTTCTTAGAAGTTACTGAAAGATGTTACTTTTCCCCTCCGATCCTCTGCCATCAACTACTGTTTTGCTCAGCTTGACCTTATCTTAATCGAAGCCACGGACTCCATTAGCGTCCGAGCTGCGATATTTGCGGTGTTATTATTCAAGTCAAAATCAGGCGTGAGCTCCACTATATCTAGTCCGAGAAGAGGGCATTTCTCACACGCCTTTTTTACCAAGTAGATTAATTCTAGAGGAGTTATCCCACCGGGTGTCGGTACTGATATACCCGGTGCTATGCCTGGGTCAATGCAGTCCAAATCAATCGAGATATAAACACTTGAATTTTCGCCGCACCTAGATATTATTTTGCTCGAAATCGTTCTTACTCCTTCCCCTAAAATATCCAGTGGTGTTATTGCTTCAAGTTTACTTGCTTTGATATTTCGAAGTTCCTCCGGCTCCGCCCCGCGGGTCCCTATTAGCAAGCTTTTAGTGAAATTTATGCACTCAGATGAATCTGAGAGCACAGAACCATAGTAGTCACGTGTACTAGTCACAAAATCTGGATGCGCATCGAAATATAAAAGACTCAATTTCTCATTTATAGCATCATTTATAGCTTTTAGTGACAGTGTTGTTATAGAGTGATCTCCACCTAGAATTATAGGGATCTTATTTGCTGAGGCGATATCAAAGACCAGTCTGTAAAGATCATGCCTATCAACGTTACCAAAATCTAATATTTTTTTAGTTTCAAGATCTCCACTCATTGGTGATATTGGTATTAAATTTCCATCTCTCTCAAAATATTCATATTCGTTGGACGCAGAGCGTATGCTGTCTGGCCCTTTGCTTGCACCTTTTCGCTTTGCATGAGATTTGGACTCATCTGGAAGACCTATTATAACGATGTCTGCACTCGATATGGAATTTACATTGGAACGTGTTAATTTCAAGTTTACCGCCTAGAGTTAAGGGTCTAATCTTGCATTTTGAAGTTTATTGCTAACTGTAGTATGTCGAAAAGATTCAAGTAACTTGAGTAAAAAAGCAGTGACAGTAGCGGTAGAACTTCTAGTCCACGTCCTGCATCGCTACTATCAGCTGCTTTTCTATAAGCCATCACTTTTGCTTCTTTCAAAAATCTGCATCTTACACCCAGGTATCATCCAAATGGACTCGCTCCAATGCCGCTGATTGCACTTGATGTGCTACCATCATTTGCATCCGAATCGGCGCCGTTGGAGCCGCCAGAGCCGCCTGCACCGCCAACTCCTAGATTATCTCCGCCCGCACCGCCAACTCCTAGATTATTGCCGCCCGCACCGCCATCAGCGGCTAAGCCGCCTGCACCGCCAATCGCGCTGTCTGTGAACCCGCAGACAGCCGATCCTCCATTAGAGGTGCCGCCTAAGCCGCCCTGAGCCACCGTTACCATGGGCACTGCCACCTGAGCCACCGTTACCATGGGCACTGCCGCCTGAGCCTGCGCCGCCAGTTCCTAGATTACCGCCGCCTGCGCCACCAGTTCCTAGATTACTGCCGCCTGCGCCGCCATCACCGGCTAACCCGCCTGCGCCGCCAATTGCGCTGCTTACTGTGCTGCTGCCAGGCAGCCGATCCTCCATTAGCGTCGCCACCTAAACCGCCTACGCCACCAATACCGTTAGCACTGCCACCTTCGCCACCAATACCGTTAGCACTGCCGCCTTCGCTCCCTAAGCCAGCGCCACCTGACGCTATCAGCTCCTAAATTACTGCCACCTGCGCCGCTAACTCCTAGATTACTGCCACCTGCGCCGCCATCACCGGCTAAGCCACCTGGCCCGCCAATTGAGCTGAAGCCACTTGCTGATCCTCCGTTAGCATTGCCGCCTGAGCCACCTGAGCCACCGTCGCCGTTAGCCTCACCGCTTGGTCCGCCGTCACCGTTAGTATCACCGCCTGGACCGAAAATATCTAGGTTACTTCCTTCATGGACGCTAGTACCTGCACTATCGCCGCCTGGACCGCCGGTTCCGCCGGTGCCGCCATCGCCGCCTGGACCACCAATAGGTGATCCTTCAACCGCGTCACCGCCCTTGCCGCCTTTGCCGCCGTTGCCATCCCCGCCGTTGCCGCCGCTCCCTCCATCACCTTTGGCACTGCCACTTGAACTACCGCCGTCGCCTCCATTGCCTGCAATCCCTCCCTTGCCGCCTGTACCTCCTGTGCCTCCATTGGAGGTATCACTAGCATCTAACGATACGCCTCCATCGCCGCCTGTGCCGCCCGTTCCTCCTGTCGCGTTGCCGCCTGTGCCGCCCACACCGCCGTTACCATTAATACTCCCGGAGCCACCGTTACCACCTGTGCCAGCTGTGCCACCGTTACCACCTGTGCCACCTGTGCCACCATTGGCTGGACCAGCCAGAATCGAAATTCCTCCTTTACCACCTTGACCGCCCTCACCGCCAAGAGCAGTACCTCCGGTTCCTCCTTTACCACCTTGACCACTCTGGGCCTCAAGAGCACTTTCTCCAGTATCTTCGTTACCAGGGCTTGGTCCTGCACCCATGATGCTAGCTTCACTTCCACCCGTGGTACCAACTTCACCTTCGATACCATTATCCCCATTGGTTCCAGTATTTCCACCGTTTGCAATTCCAAATATCGCTATTCCACCTTCACCACCGTTTGGGCCAGCACCACCCTTTGCACACCCAAATATTGATATTCCCCCTTTCGGACCACTTCCCTCAGCGCAGCCGTGTATGGAAATGCCTCCTCCAGTACCACCGCTTACATGAACGCCTGTCTCAGGAGACTTGGAATCCGATATTTTCATCGCATATGCATTATTTACCTCTAAAACAGACGGTGAAATTGCTCCACCAACAACCAAAATCCCTGTCAAAGCTAGGGCCACAAACTTTGAAGTAAGAGCCATCCTATTACCCATATTAGTTTCCATGATTATGAATATGGAATCCAACATGAACAAAAAGGATTGCGTCGGTTTATTCATCGTAGAAATTACAGGAGATAAATATGAATAATAAGACATAATTTGCTTCTTAATATGAATGGCGTTGTCTGCGACCGTCATAAAAATAAATTTGAATCCATTAATTTACGTCGTTACGGGCGAGCGAAAATAAAGTTGGATTAATAATAACATCAGTACTACACTATAGTGAAATTCTGTATTTATCGGCATGCCTGCACCTCGCTGTCCAAGAATGCTCGTGTTATAAAATAAATTACCGTATGTAGAGTTGCTGACGCTTGAACTTGAAAAAGACCAGCAACCGAATATGGTAACAATGCAAGCTATGCCAATCTAACATAGTGTTGAGGAGGAGTACTTGTTGGAAGAAGCTTTACTGATTGTCTAAACCAGGAAAGCTTCTTCATAAATGATAATAACAATATTATTTTCAGGATCAATTCAGCAGTATAAACCACAAACAAATAAGGTAAACCAATTTCAATTTCAGAGATCTCAGAGAGATTGTATAATAATATTTAGAAAAGTACACAATTAACCAAATGCTAAATTTTTGAAGTTAGTTCGGAAGAAAAAAAAGAAAAAAGAAAGGTTCGTTGAACTGAACCTTGTTTTATTTTTGTTTTTGTTTTATTTTGTGTTCGTGTTACGCTGAGCTGCTCTTATTGTTCGATTTCACAGGCTTCGTCGTCGTTACATGCGCCACCGCCGTCGCCACCAATTGCCGACGCCGCCACTAGCGTCGCCGCCACTGCCGCCTGCGCCACCGTCGCCATTAGCACTGCCGCCTGCGCCACCGTCACCGTTGGCACTGCCGCCGTTACCGCCTGCGCCGCCGTTACCGCCTGCGCCGCCGTTACCACTGGCATCTGCATTACCGCCTGCGCCACCTGCGCCACCGTCACCTGCAGCACTGCCGCCTGCGCCACCTGCGCCACCGTCGCCGCTTGCATTGCTAGTGCCGCCTGCGCCACCTGCGCCACCGTTACCGGCAGCACTGCCGCCTGCGCCACCTGCGCCACCGTCACCTGCACAACCTGCCGCACAAGCAGGGTTACTCGTACCACCTGCGCCACCTGCGCCACCTAGTCCAAGGTTCGGAGCACCTGCACCGCCATTAGCGAGATCCGGCAAGACCTAGGTTGTTACCGCCTGCGCCACCTGCGCCACCTAGTCCAAGGTTCGGAGCACCTGCGCCGCCTGCGCCACCTGTCGCGAACCCTAGATTAGGAGCACCTGGGCCACCTGCGCCACCTGGAGCACCTGCGCCGCCAACTCCTAGATTACTACCGCCTGCGCCGCCAACTCCATTGTTATTGCCACCTGGAGCACCTGGACCGCCTAGGCCGCCGTTGCCGCCTATTGCGAAACCACCGTCGCCGCCTCGTGCTCTTATTTTAGCTCTGTCATCGCTTGAAGCCGCATTGGCTAACTGACCACTTATAGCCAGCGGGAGTACCATAACTCCTGCTACCATAATGACAGCTACAACCGTTGCGATCAAGTACTTTGTATTTATTGATTCCAACTTAATCTTATTACTAAGAATAGGTTTATTTAAGTCTCACTGATAAGAGTACCTAGAAAATAGTATTCTAGTTGAATTTTGAAATCATAATCGAATTATTTTTGATGCGTATTATGTCGGCAAATTTTAGGAAATGTCATGTGAAGGCCGCAAACTAGATTAAAAGTTAAGGGAAAGAAAAAAAGAAAAAAGAAAGGTTCGTTGAACTGAACCTTGTTTTTTGTTTTGTTTTGCTTTATGTTCGTATTAGGCTGGGATGCTCTTATTGTTCGATTTCACAGGCATCGTCGTCGTTACATGCCTCACCGCCGTCGCCTGCAATTGCCGCGCCGCCACTAGCACCACCGCCGTTGCCGCCTGCGCCGCCGTTGCCGTCAGCACTGCCGCCTGCGCCGCCGTTGCCGTCAGCACTGCCGCCACTGCCGCCTGCGCCGCCGTTGCCGCCTGCGCCGCCGTCACCACTAGCATTTGCGCTACCGCCTGCGCCGCCTGCGCCGCCATTGCCGTCAGCACTGCCGCCTGCGCCACCTGCGCCACCGCTGCCGCTTGCATCGCTAATGCCGCCTGCGCCACCTGCGCCACCGTCACCGGCAGCACTGCCGCCTGCGCCACCTGCGCCACCGGCACCTGCACAACCTGCCGCACAAGCAGGGTTACTACTACCACCGGCGCCACCTGGGCCACCTAGTCCAAGGTTCGGAGCGCCCAGACCGCCATTAGCGGATCCGGCAAGACCGAAGTTGCTGCCGCCTGCGCCACCTGCGCCGCCAAGCCCTAGGTTAGGAGCACCTGCGCCGCCTGCGCCACCTTCAGCAAACCCTAGATTAGGAGCACCTGGGCCACCTGCGCCACCTGGAGCACCTGCGCCACCAAGTCCTAAGTTGTGGCCTCCTGCACCGCCAACTCCTGAATTGTTTCCACCTGGAGCACCTGGGCCACCTATGCCGCCGTTGCCGCCAATTGCGAAACCGCCGTCGCCGCCTCTTGCTCTTATTTTAGCTCTGTCATCATCACTATCCGCATTGGCTAACTGACCACTTATAGCCAGCGGGATGTACCATAACTCCTGCTACCATAATGACAGCTACAACCGTTGCGATCAAGTATTTTGTATTTATTGATTCCAACTTAATCTTATTACTAAGAATAGGTTTATTTAAGTCTCACTGATAAGAGTACTAGAAAATAGTATTTTGTTTGTATTTGTTTAAATCACAAGATCTTGACTACAGGAAATAGCCTTCCAAACCGTTTGACCAGTTCGATCGCTAGTTGTTTAGGCATACAACCTGGCCGTTCAGCGCAGTTAATTGTCTGCACTAATCGAGCCATCCATAAATCTCGAAACTCTGAGCTAGTATCAGCTTTATCTCTTGCACATACGTATCAAAGGCTTCCAATCAGCCAGAGCCAGATTTTAGTAAAGGAAATTAAAAGTCTAGAAAATTATTTGAGATCCACCTAGCAAGAGGAGAGTCGGAATTGTTCCTGTATCATATTATCATATCGTTACAGATGCCTGATATCCATATCTCTTGGTCTGAGCTTAACTCACTAATCCACGATAACGTGAGACTTATTCAATTATATCGTTACCTAATATCATACTGACTAATAATTAAACACGACAGAATATGGAATAAATTAAAATTGCCTACGTGACGTATCCTATTCGGGTCTAAATACAGCAGAGCGGAGCAAACGTGAAGAATTCCTCAACATTAAAAGTAGTAAATTAGAAGAAAAATATAGGAGTACTTTTAATATGTGAACTAGTAAAGCCCTTCTCGCCATAGTCTTTTTATGGCTGCCGAATGAGAATTTCTCCGTTTCAAAGTCCAAAGTATTTTTACATGACAGGAAGCGCATATCTCTTCACTATTGGCTAATACATCATTGCTATCGTAACTTTCATGATGAATAACAGTTCTTTTTGTTGGAACAACTCCTTGGTAACTATGGTAAGTGGTAGTAGCTTGTTTGCCGATGTTCCGTGTTCTTGACACTTTATGGATGGACATTCTTGGTGAAAAATCTACTAATCAAATCAAGTTAGGTATCCAAATATGGAAAATTGTTACGTTTTGCTATGTAGTAGTTTTTAGGATCAACATTCTTACAATATATCTGTCTTGACTTAAATTTCTATGGTACCACATTTTTGCATAGTTCAGTCCATACTGGAATAATAAGAAATGTAATTGTTAGATATATTTAGCATTATACATAAGTTACTGTAGAGAAGGTACATAATGCATTCGTGAATAATCCAGCGAAAAAACTAATTTCGTGGTATGTGCGGTGAATTTATTCTTGATTTTGTGCTGTACTTAGGGACAGTTCATCTTCGATCTGTCTAGTAGTAGTTGTTGTTGTCGGAGTGAAAATTACTTAGTGCTGATTATGAAGCCTTACAATTTCACGCCGTGGTAAGGCAGACTTCAGCACTAATATTCATCAAGTGTTGTATATCTTTTATGCCATCATTTTCTAGAACAAGCTTACTTAATTGAATTCAGTATCAAGTGGATGTACTAATGTCGTTTTATTTCTTATAAGGTACTGTACGGCACTCTAAATATATTATATCGCTATTGAGATTTTGGATATATTATGATGCTAAGTTGTAAGCCGTCAGGATTCACGCTCATTGTCATTTTGTTTGCCGGTGCAATAGCAGCTGTAGGAATATTTTCAATGCCCGAAGGATTCGCAGAAAAGTGTAAAAATAACGAAGACAATAATTGTAACACAGATACTATTTACCAAAAGTCCTGGACAACTAACGGATGTGATTTAGGAAATGAAAATAATGAACACAGCAAGAAAAGTATTGATGACAATCTATTTGCATGTGTAAATTCTGTAACTAATCTAGAAAACCTTGCGGTAATACCCGATCAATTCGCAGAAATTCGCTGAATATATTTTTTTCCTCTTACATACTTGTCTTTTAAGAACACATAAAAAGATAAAAACTCTAGTTGGTAGAAAAGCAAGATCTAAAAACTACTTGATAGCTACTATCGTATGCAATTGAGATTATGAACTATATTATTATTGAGACTTTGATATATTCCATTATCAACTCATTCTGACCCAGATCATCAAGACTTTTACCTAGAAGGTTTTTTATGTGGCGGAATTGGTATCCAGCCTTGTAGAATAAACATGGCACGATCTAAAAGTCAGGTTTCTGGTGGTGCGAGTGCTAGTAGAACCAAATCTCCATCAGAAGAACCACTACCTGAATGGGCGGAAGCAGAAATAAAATCAGTAAATTTTGGTGAACCTGAGACAGTACTTCGATCTGGCTACTTTCTAGACATAAATGAAAATGCTTACAAAGTTGATATTCAAATCTATGAAGCACTTCCCGACGGAAGAACAATAGTAGAAGGATTAGATGTACCCAAGAGTATGAAAATAACAGATTTTCTGAAAGGATTTGTTTATGAGTTCAAGATAAAGGTCTTTAAGGGAAATCTTAGTCAAAAATTAACTGAAGTCCTGAAATCCAAATATGATCTGGATATGGATGCAATATACAGATTTGAATTAGCGGAGCTTCAGGTAATGGATGTCGAATCTGACTCCCCTTCTGATATCTCTGCGTTGGCAGACGATCAAGATGGAGTAGAGGATCAGTAATAGAATTTTATGACCAGAAGTTTAAATTTCATAATTGAATTAGTTTTTTTTATCATGATAGGTTCGGTTTACTAGATACATATATCCCCGAGGTTTTAGAAACTTACCAGACTTACATCTAATTTTTATGAGATATTGTTATTAGTTTCTTAGACAATTTAGTCCTCACCAAGAGGGTCATGATTTGATTGAAGGAATTTTCTAAATGAGCGACCTACTATTGGATTTACAAGGTATGGCAACGTATGTTTTAACCAAACGGCTCCGCGCATGAAGAACGGGACAACTATTTCAAGCCTTGGCGAGGTTGACGCTCTAATTACTGCCTTGGAAACAGCTTTAACATCTAATGATGAATATTGCCTGTTTCTCATGTTACTATTTTTGAATGACGGATGATCAAAAAAGTTCGTCCTGACGCCAATTGGACTCACGACAGTAACTTTGATTCCGGATCCATGCAGCTCGTGTGAAAGCGATTCTGAAAAACCCAGTACCGCAAATTTGGATCCGCAGTAAGCAGCCAAACCAGGAATTCCAAAACTTGCAGCCAATGACGCCACATTTACGATATGTCCGCTACCTGCAGCCAACATAGAACCAAGAAATGCCTTAGTACAATATATCATTCCCAAATAATTCGTTGATGTGATAGCCTCAATCTCCTCCGTCGTTTGATCCTGTACCTTCCCGAGAATTCCGATTCCTGCGTTATTGACTAGAACATCTATTTTACCGAATTTCTCAAGAACATTTTGAGCCATTGAGAGAACTTGTGCTTTGTCAGTTACATCACATTCAAATATTAAACAATCACAGCGATCTTTGATTTCGGAGGCAACGTCGTTGAGACGATCTCTATTTCTAGCAACGATTGCCAATGCCTTTACCCCTCTTTTGGCAAAATCAACTGCAACCTGTCGTCCTATACCTGTTGACGCTCCTGTGATTACAATTGTTTTATCATGATACTTAGTGTCTCCTTGTCGTTGCTGTCGTTGTTTATCTGCATATACCTCGTTCATTTTCTATACCTCTACTCAATATAACGATCTCTATATTTTCTTATATGCAGTGTCATGATTTTAAAGAGAAGGAATTATTGTAAAGCGTAACCAAGTAATTATTTTGATTTATTTTAGTTTGCTTAAAAATTGGTATTATTTACTCGACCAATTAGAGTTTTCTTTTAAGCCGGATCAAGTTCTATTTGGAGTTTCGTCTTTGTTGTTATTTTTACCCTTACTTGTATTTGCATCTTGGTGATTGCTGGTGTCTTTTAGATTTTCCTTCATCCCAACTACTATGGACCCTTTACCAATTGTTATTTTCATTAAACATATCCACATTATAACTAGGGGAATTTGATATGTCGCTATCCTCCATGCAATCACGACCGATAGCTGCCGAATCCTCTAAAATGTCACCAAAATGTGGAATTCCATTAAGATTCGAAATATAAGCCCATATGACCTAGCTCTGCCAAACCTGATCCACCTATTGTAATAGGCAGAGTAGAAATCGCAGTGGAAGCAGATGTTGCCATGAACGATTCAAGAAGTCCAACTCGTTCATGCACTGCGTTTGCAAGCACTAAAAATGAAACACCCTGAAACAAGAATGCAATAAACGTCATCGCCATTCCTACAGTGAATACCTTTACCGACTTTCTTGATTTGAAGTGCTCTCTGCTCATCTTGCACAAATCCTGGAGTGCAATATTGGTTGTATCGATGATGCGTAACGATTTTTCTGTTGAGAGAAATCTCTGCAGCAATTTTTGAGCGAATTTTGGCAATTGTATGTTTCTATTGGCAGAAAGTATTACTACCAAAAACCAGAACACAAACGTCGGGATAGCCACAAGAATAACAATTGTTCCGATAAAAGTACCACCGTTAAATATAGCAAGTCCTCCTGCAATGAATGCTAGTATGCTTCCGACAAATACATCAGCTATGATCTCAGTAGTTGCGACCCAGGCAGCTTGGCCTGCAGGAACTCCGTTTTTTGTCAGCCAAGCAATGCGAACTATTTCACCTCCGACATATGAAGGGGTAGTTTGTGTCACAAATTCACCGCCGAGGCGAGCAATCATAATCTTGCCCGTCGAACTTAAATGAGGACTAATGAAGTGTTTTATAAAATATCGAAAACGGTATGCCTGAAGAAGAACTCTCACCATTACTGCACAAACTGACAGAACAAACGGTACAAGACCAACTGAAAAAACGTCACTCGGAGTAACTGGAGTGAATGCAAACAGAAGCACAAAAGGAACTATGCTCGCAATGACTGCGACAATCCTCCAATTCAAGATCAGTCACTGCATTCATTAGTTACAGGCATATAATAGTTAATAGAAATTATAGCCTGTAGTCATTATTGCATTGGAGAATCGTCTATTTATGATAAATACATCACGTCCTTATCTAAAATGCTAATCTGAGATTAGCGCTCAGGTAGTCGAAACCAAAAACTTATTCCCCTACCCAGTTTGAACGTGTCCAACTGAATCTGGGTAGTTACTTTAAAAAAATATTTGTGAACCAGGAAGCTTCAAATCCAGAATAAAAATGAATTTTCATTTGTTATATTGTACAAACTTTAAGTCGAAATCTTTTGAATTGATGCCTTCTAATAAAATAGAGTACATTTCATAGTCAATGATTATCACACCTTTCAACAGGATTCATAAGGTGTCACAGAAAGTTCGAAATTGCATAGCTGAACTAGAATCGCTTGCCTAGAACCAAATAAACTTAATGAATTAAATGATGCATATGAATTGGAAGGTTTGATTGACACTATTAAATTGACTTGGCATCAAGACTACAAATCAGACTAACGTTTTGTTAGTATTTATTATAGCCAATTACAACCCATTTTCTAGCCGCTAGCCTGGTCTTCTAAAATATTTAGCTTAAAAATTGACATTAAACTATTAGAAGAAATCTAAATATTGTTTTTTACTAGTAAACCGTCAACCAACCAAGTCAATTAGTTGGACTGCGGGATTTCTCACTCACATCCTCAGCCCAGCTTTCATGAGAGCATAGATTAGTGAACCAAAAACAATCTTGCTTCGTTGTGTTGATTTTTCCCGATCAGATCTCCTATAAACACGGTTCTTACTGAAGCAGTGAACTAACCCAAGATCGCTGCGGCAATTTGGGTGTAAATATCTCATACTGAATTTCATATCCTAGTTCAGATAAAGACTAGGTATGCTCCTAGAGCCAAAGCGAATTGCAATAGTAAGTGAAGTGGCATTGACTTTTTGTGTTGTTTTCTTACATATTCCTTGTTCGATAAATTCTTTAGAGTCTTACTCATGTTGTAGATTGTTAGGATTGACACTAAACTGACGAGCAGTAGGTTCATCCATCCGGTGTTTGACATAAAATAAATAATACATGAAATGGCAATCATTGTTCCTGCCAATGCTATGCCCATTCTTACAGTATTCTCTGACCCAATAACAATTGGAATCGTCTTTCGTCCAGCCTTCTTATCACCTATAATATCAGCTACATCATTAAATGGTGATGTAATAAAGACCATGATTGCAAGCATGATTGCTGGATAGAGTATTTGAATTCCTAGAGAATTAAAGTCTGAAATTTTATCACTGTTCAGATTCCAATAAGTGGTTGATCCCAGACTAATACATAACATCATTGCTACTGCGATTGATATGGTCTTTACCAGAAATTTGTCTTTGAATGCAACCATTGGAGCAGAATACATAATCCCTATAGACACTAATGACAATGATATCAGAAGACTATAGATATTCGATGTAACAAGTGACAATACTAATCCCAAAGAATTTGTACCTATAATGAAAATCCATGCTTGTAATTTCGTAACTTCACCAGATGGAATTGGTCTCTTTTTTCCATTTGATTTATCCAAATCAGAATCAATCAGGTCGTTAAAAACATACATGCCTATGATAATGAATAAAGAACTAAGTGGTAACGTTACCATACTTATCACAATTTGATTAAATACATGCGAGGTATTCATAACAGAAACAAAAGCACCAGGTATAGAAAACAGACCTGCCAATGTAGCTATTGCGTATATCATCCCCCACCTCTTACGATAATTGAATAAAATTAGTTGTGATTTAAGTAGGGCGAGTGCTGAGAGTTGAGGGTTGTACCCCTGAACCTGAACCTTAACCTGAATTTGTGACATGATTGGCTTTCGTATCGTTTAGCCTCTTAACATCTATGTTTCGAGAATTCGCTGTAATAGGGCGATATACTCCAAACAGCCAAACTTGAAGGAGCTATTTCTCCGAAGCTGGAGAAAAACTCTTTGAACTCAGGTCTTATTAGATACTTTTCCTTTGATTCGAAGTCGATTTGGTTCGGTTATTTTCTTTCTGCGTTGAAACTAAGTTGTAGTTACTTATTATTATGCCAAAATATTTCATGTTCATTTCGTTCTTCATCAATGTAAAATTTCAAATTGCAGAAGTTGTATTTTACTAATTTTGGTTTCAATGTTGGTCTAGTTTTTGGTGTGGATTTTTTATTATAGATTCTAAGTGAATTATGTGGTTGTGGAACTCGAACGCGTTTAAGTTCATTCTTGTTTTGATCAGTGACTGCTACTTGTTGCAAATTTGATATACCTAACTTATCAGGTAAAGCGATTTGATTTCCAAATAGATATGTGACCAATTGCGAAAGTGTGTGTTTCCAGTCATAGCTAAAACCTTGCAGACACACAGACTCGTCAACTATTTTAGTGTATTTTACTTCTTGATTTGTTCTTATCTGTACAATTTGAATTTATAAATATTGCAAATTCGCTACTGCTATCATCTGTCCACAGTTGAATGCGAGGTTCAAACATTTTCCTTTATTTTTATCTGCTCTAGCAACCATCTATAGAATTTAACTGATCCATGTGAACATGGTGGAATATTTCAGATCTTCCCAGATTAAGCTAGTAGAAGATGTTTAATAATTTACCCAAAAAAGGGAAGAGTCTCATATAATTTCATGAATTGGTAAGAGTCTCTTTATATAGGGATATCCATTTGAAACCTTCAGAGTTGATGGACGTAATGGAAAAACACTCACTAGTGCATGTATTGAAAGCCATAGCTGATAGCAAGTCGCTTGACATTTTTCATTCTATAGCTGAAAGGCAATGTGGACAGTGAAGTATTGAAACAAAAAGAAGGCCTAAGCAAAAAACAGTACTACGTCAGAACTGCTCAGTTAATGAATGCGGGACTTGTGCAGAGGATTAAAGGTCGTTTTTCACTTACAAATTTGGGTGCAGTTATCTATCATGCTCAACTCATCATGGAAGTTGGAGTCAATAATTACTGGAAGCTAAAGGCGATTGATTCAATTGAGGGATCGGGAAAAATAGCAGAGGAAGAACGCATTAAACTGATCAAGACTATATTAAATGATAATCAAATCGAAGGTATTTTGGTAAAACAAAGATAGTTTCTCGATGATATTATCTCATTTAACAATTTATGCCATCAAACTTTGGCTCTAAAATTTGGAATGTCTTTAATATGTCTTCAAATATAGAAATATAGTCTTCATAGTAGTCTGAATTATTCGAATCATACGTTATCACATATTCTCGATTAAAAGCGACTGGTATTACTTTCATTTTCTTGAATCTGTCACTATCAGGCGTTCCTTCTAATCCTTCGGTATAGACTATTTTCTGCGCAGGATAGACTGCAACGTGTGTAATTTCTGATGTTATTATCCTACTCAGATCCCTTTGTGTTGTCAATGTATCTTCTTCAATGTCTTTGACTTCCGCAAATGATGTATCCGAGAGGCTCGAAATATCATCCTACTATATAACATTGGGTATTGTTTGCGGGGATTACTAATTTTTGCACCGTGTCAACCAAATCTATCATCTCAAGTACTCAAAATATCTAAATTTGGAAACACATTAGTTAACATATCTTAGGTATTTTGAAAAACTATTCGTTGATATTAAAGATATGCAAGGTGAAATAGATATCTCTTGCGATATATCTTATTATAAGACTACCGTTCTTTTTATCGATGTGTGCAAATGAATATCACAAATTCTGAAGTACCTTGTGAAATGATAGCTAAAACTTGTGGGTGCAAGGAGAAACATAGAAAGGTAACATATACTTTTGTTGATACCCCCACAATCTTTGTAAAGATAAAAAAGATATAATAATATCCGAAATACAAGTTTGTAAAAAATTGAGGATTACTCGAAAGATGAACTTGAGCTGAAATCGATTGAAACAGAACTTGCTGAATTAAGGATAACATTAGATTTGTTACCCTAAATAGTACTGTAATTGTAAATACTCATTATACGAAGAATCAAACAAAATCAAAAAACGGGTATTATATGGAAAAGTAGATAGGCTGACTTTATGATCTGTAATTCATGTTTCTGGTGCGCATTTAATATTTCGCTTTATAACCATTCAGATGTCCTACTTGTAGTAGTGATAAATTAGAATTTATTTCCAATATCAGAAACAGAAGTATATCGACTTGATAGGGATACACGTAACTTTTCGATGGAATTCTAAATCTTGAATTATGATGTAATGTTGACATACACCTCAGTCCACATTATAGTAACAAACTATAGGTATTGCAGTTATTGCAAGATTAATTCACAAAGATCGATTATTGCTTTGCTGCCTCTCGAATTAAATTTGCAACGTACTGATCAATTTCTAGAATTGAAGCCAATTCATCTGTGCTATATGCAAGTATCTGGTTGCAAGTGAAGTCTCAATTCAGTAACGCTTCTTTAAGTCCATCTGCAATAGGCAACTCTATAATATCCTTCTCATCAACCTCATACCGACCGGATACGAAGATCATTGGGTAAAAAATTGGACTTTATACTATATATAGATTAATACTTGAAAATGCTAATAGAAATAACTTCGAGAACTCCCTATCTGAGCTTTTATTAGTTATATCTGCCAAAATTTATTGTATGTATTCTGAATGAATTGGCATGAAATAATTTCTAACAGAACACCCGTAAAAACTAAAGATAGTGCGAGATTCGGTTATGTTACGGCAGAATATAAAGATAAATTGGTAGTTATAGAAGGAAATTTGGTGTCACATGGATATGTGATTCCTAAAGATAAAGTTGAGAATTATAATGGTAGGGAATTATCTCTAAAGATGCGACATTATGAAATAAATTCAGATTATGAGTTTTAGTTCCGAACAAATAAGTTGTATATTTGTATTTGTCTGTCTATGATGAGTCAAGTTATAATGTAATTTCTGGTCTTTCACTTGTACGTCTATTTAGGAATAAAGTCAGAGAGTGATGTTTGCTTCGTAGTCCTTTGACTGTAATTTTTCACTTCTTCAAAATCGACCTTTCTTGGGATATCTTTTTCATCACCCCAGCTTACTCTCTCTAATCCTAACATTTCTCTGAAAATATTAGATGTTTCAGGACCGTAGCCCGCATAATGATTGTTGGCTGCAACCATTGCTGTTTTCATGTCATGTTCATGTTCTTGAACTGCCTTAAACCTGTTAGCCCATCCTGACATTTCTGCTGCTCTGTCTTTAAGTATAGTACCAAAATCCTTTTCACTAATGCTACGATCTCCAATAAATCTCAAATACACAAAGTCACTCGTTAGTACTGGTGGAGTCTGAATCATGTCAAGTTGATTCCACGTCAGACAGATATTATTATCTTTAAAGAAATTATAGGCTAAATCTGAGAACCAGCTTGAATGTCTGACTTCTATTGAGTATCTGAAAGTTTCATCAAAATAAAAATCGTATTTGCCAAGTGCTTCTAGACCTTCTTTTATCTTAAAATAAGGTGGAAACTGTATTAACAAACGTCAGTAATTTATCTTTCAATGGAAGCATAGCCTCATAGAACAATTCTAATTCTTTCTGACAATCTTGAAACTTTTTCTTATGGGTTATTACACTTGGAAATTTGGCACTGAATTTAAAATTAGGTGGAGTCCTGGCATTCCAGAGCCTGACCATATTTTTTGAGGGTATCTGGTAGAATGTTGAATCAATCTCTACATAATTGAATACCTGTGAGTAATATGGTAGCCACCATTTCTGTTCCAGTTTAGGTGGGTAGAAAATACCTTGCCATGAAGAATAGCTCCAACCAGACGTTCCGATGTACAGTTGCAATTGATATTAGTATGTGAGGATAGGATTAAAAATCTAGTCTCATTTTCAGCGTTAGTAGAAACTAAATATATTCACCCAGTCTATTCAATTTGAATAGTTTTGGATGCGATTTTCATTACTGGAACTGCTGGCTCTGGTAAATCGTCACTTACTTCCAAGATTGTTCAGTGGTATAATGATAACCATGCCTTCGCCATCACCATAAATTTGGATGCAGGTGCAATCAATCTACCATATACCCCCGACATAGACATCCGGAATTATGTCGATATTGAAAAATTGATGACTGAATTTAATTTAGGCCCCAACGGTTCACTCGTAATGGCCGCTGACCTTATAGCGACTAGGATAGATGAAGTACAAAAAGAAGTAGACTCGACTAATCCAGACTATATAATTCTGGATACGCCAGGTCAGATTGAATTATTTGTTTATCGAACTAGTGGCCCGTACTTTGTTACTAATTTTCAATGTGATAATAAAGTAAATATTTTTACATTAGACGGTACTCTAATTTCTAGTCCAATAAATTATGTAGCTATTGGACTTCTTGCGGCTTCAGTAAGAATGAGACTGAATGTACCTCAGGTTGACGTAATGACAAAAAAAGATCTCGTTGCCCAAAAGATTCCAGATATAAGCAAATGGTCATCTTCGAGAGTAAAACTGGAGGAGGCTATAGAATCTGTCTCTGAAAATGAGCGTGCTAGTTCTGATTATAAAATTCTGAGCAGAGATATCTTGCGTGCGTTGTACAGGCAAGGCGTAATTTCTGCCCCCATCTTATATTCCAACATTACCATGGACGGAATTGTCAATCTTACCGGAGCGTTATCGAGAATTCTATCTCTGGGAGAACAAAAATATGATTAAGAATATCAAATCCTCAAACGCAGGCGAATTTTGTGAAGCCATTGCTCCCTCTTCAACAGCAAATATTGGTCCTGGCTTTGATGTTTTTGGACTTGCCATAGATTTATTCTACGACAAAGTGCATGTTCGAAAATTTGAAACAAAAACTGGTACAATAAGGTTGAATATTTCTAATAATCCAGATCTCAATCCTAAAATACCAACTGAAGTAGATTCGAATTCGGCTGGACTGTCAGTTAGGAAGCTATGCACAGATGCAGGAATTGAATATGATATCGAGCTTTCAGTATTCAAAGGTGTTCCCCCAGGATATGGGCTTGGAAGTAGTGCCGCGTCGGCAGTCGCAGCTGTTATCGCTGTAAATCATCTTTTCAAAACCGGATATAGTAAGAATAAACTTGTCGAGTTTGCAGCTGAGGGTGAGTTAGCGAGCGCAGGTACAAGGCATTTTGATAACGTTGCTGCATCTCTACTTGGAGGATTTGTTATTGTAAAGACTTCTCCTCGACTGGAATTAATCAGAATCCAGCCCGCCGGAAGATCTGAGTATTGTGCTGGTAATACCCGAATTACCTATTCCCAAAAGAAAGACTGAAGTGGCGAGAGCTGTACTGCCAAATTTTGTTCCTTTGGCAAACGTCGTGCACAACGTTGCGAGTGCCAGTACTGTCGTTAGCGGATTCTATCAAAAGGACGTGAGATTAATTGCAAATGGTATTGATGATATGATTGTAGAGCCAGCCAGAAAGGGGTTAATTAAGGGCTATGATGTGGTAAAAGAATATGCGATAACGGAAGGAGCTCTTGCAGTTACAATCAGTGGAGCTGGTCCTTCAATAATTGCTCTTGGGAATTCAGACAAAGACAGAAACTCAAAAATTGCAAGTGCAATGCAAAGGGGTTTTCTGGACTCTGGAGTTAACGCTAAGGCATATGTGTGCGGCCCAAGTCTTGGTGCTAATATTGTTTAATAATAAATTACTTGAGCCTAATTTTGGCTAGTTTGCGATCCTCCTTTATTGAGGACTAGTAAGAAATGCGTTTTTGAGTAACTTTTCTTTCGATTCTGTTACAATATGCTCTTAACTGAGAATTTTTATTCGAACTATTTTCCTTCTTTCTTTTTTCCTTTGTCTAAGAAGGCTGACATCATTTTTTGCCTGTCTTCGTGAGCAAAGCACAATGCCCAACCATATATCTCAAGGCGTAATCCAGTTTCAAGATCCGCATCCATTCCTTTATTGATCAATGTCTTACTTACCTTTACGGCAGTGGAACTATTTTTACTGATTTCTTTAGCGATCGCACTACACTCGTCCATCAGCTTGTTATTAAGTAACTTCGCAACCAAACCAGCGCGCTCTTTTTCCTTTGCTTTATCCAATTCTTGATTTGGCGATCCAGCAGATAATTCTTCTTCTGAAGTCAAACTCACCACCTTGTTCACTAACCCAATTTCGTAAGCATCCGTGGCCGAAATCATCTTTCCTGTAAATACAAGCTCCTTTGCTTTAGCTGGTCCCACAAGTCTCATTAATCTTTGAGTTCCGCCCCATCCTGGAGGTATCCCTATGGTGACTTCTGGCTGACCCAGCTTTGCATTGCTAGATGCTACCCGCATATCACAAACCATTGCCAATTCACAACCGCCTCCCAAAGCAAAACCGTTTACGGCAGCAATAACTGGTTTTTCCAATTTTTCTATTTTGGATAGAACAGATTGAGCGGAGGAAGCGTACTTCTCGGCAGTAATAGGATCAATGTTAACCATGTATGAAATATCTGCACCTGCACAGAAAGATCTTTCACCAGCACCAGTAATTATTACGACCTTAATAGCATCGTCAGCACCCACATTGTCTATAGCGTTCGAGAGGTCTGAAATAACCTCAGAGTTCATAGCGTTAAGGGCTTCAGGTCTGTTAATTTTCACAATCGCAATGTTCGCATCTGTTTCAATTTGTATGTACTTCAAATTGGACATAGATTAGGGGCCAACTAACAATCAATTAAATCTTGTCTAGAATGGAAAGATCAATGAAGTGACATTCACGGATTACTTGTTTCCGGCAAATGATCTGAATCTTACAGATAAGTAATGGATGAAAATCAAGCCACGAACAAGCCAATAGGTAATTAGGAAAAAACTTACTACGTCAGGCAGACCGGTATTTCAGACGGCGTGCGCTTACTAAGACAGTAACAAAAGTTGATTAGTTTGAAACGATGGAGCTTTTTAGGCCCAGAATCCTTCTGGGCATTTTTGTAATATTAACATTAGTGTTTACTTGCCTTATGCTCCTGCCATGCCGTTTCTAAGATTTACGGCTCGGTGATCGCCAGCCTCTACCAATGCTGCTTCGGAAGCTGCCTTGTGCATTTCGGACATGGCACACCCCATCTCAGCCTCTGGCTTTCCCCTTCTCATTAGTCCTCTATAGAGCCCAGCTTCAAGGGTTTGACCATGGGCCTTCTCCCATTCCTCAACTGGTATACTATACTTCTTTTGAATTCTATCCCTATACCATTCTGGAATGACATTAAAAGCGCAGAATGGAATAATTCTAAGGTCTGGAGTCACATAGTGAATGTCGCACCTTTGCAATCGTTCCAAGTCCTCATTGTACTTGTCTTGAAAGTGCATCATGCCTAGAAAGAGTGACCTTACATGCCATGACCCGACAGAATCAAAGCTCTGCTTGAGTAGAATGCTGGAGAACATCTTGCCCAAATTCAGGCCATGTGGCTGCTTTTCTCTGTCAACGAACTGATTCAGCTTTCTAACAACTTCCAGAACAGTCCAGTAACGATTTGCGCCTGACCTTAAGTCATCTGTTTTTTCCTCAAAGTACTCCAAGACTCCCTTAAGGTCTACAAAAGATGTAAGAGGGATTAGCTTTTTCGTCTGCACATCTTCAAAAACGTAGGTACCAGCACCACAAGCAAAATGAATAGAAAGTTCGTATTTAGGCTTCTTACTGAATGCTTCAATGACATTTGTCATGGGCATGCAAGATGGAACTGGGAACCAAGCATCTGTTGAAATTTCACCGCTGGTTTGTTCTTCTATCCTTTCAATGCAATCAGGTATAGTTATTCTATACTTCTCTCGCTCCTTCTTAGTCATTCTTCCTGTCAACGAAACTGGCTGGAAATTCACTGCATGCACCACGTCTAGATTTTTCTGTGCATATCTAATGATCCCACCTAACTCATGGTCATTAATTGACTTGATTACAGTTGGAACAAAGACGACAGTCATTCCACATTTTCGAGAAGATTCAAGCGTGTAAGGCACTTCCCAGTGGTTTTTTGGGTTCGTCCTAGGTGTTACACCATCAAACGAGAGATAAAGGTTGTTCACTCCAGCCTCTCTCACTTGTCGCATGGTCTCTGGGGATAATGCCAATTTAATCCCGTTAGTATTGAGTTGCACATGATCTACACCTTCTTCTTTCATAATACGAATAAGATCGTAAATATCATCTCGGAGCATTGGTTCGCCTCCTGTAATTTGTATAGAGTTTCCGGAAATGGGCTTTTGGGCCTTTAAGAGTCTTCATCATTGCTCTTACCTCTTCATGATTTGGCTCGTACAGATACGCACCTTCCAAGCCTTTCTTTACGTAAAAGAAACAGTACCAACATGTCAAATCGCACCTGTTAGTAATTATCATGTTAGCTAGTCCAGAATGTGACAAGTGATTAGTGCATAATCCGCAATTCGTGGGACATGCACATTTGTCAACCATTACGTTTGGCGCATGAGCTCCTTTTCCGTCCATCCAATACGTGCTGAATTTATTGTACATCTTGGACGATCCAAAGTATAACTCCTCGCACTCGCCATGCGTAGGACAAGTTTTCGTCATGAAAACCTTGTTGTCTCTTTCAAAGACTTCAGCATCCAGGATCATGTTACAATCCGGACATATGCTCTGAGTAAATCTTATAGTTCGTTTTGAAGCACTTAGTTTGTTACCACTCGTCGTGTTGGATATTTGTATTAATTCCATTAGATACTACCTAATTTATATAAAAAAGTGGCTGATTTAGTATATAAATATAATGTCATAAATAATACGGTGAATAGGTTGATTTTTTGCCTTGCATCTGAGACGCAATAAGCATTATAAATAAGTATATTATCCGCCGTTAGCCAAAATTCTACGAGCCTCATGGACCTGAGCGAGAAAGCTAGAAAAGCCATGGAAGATTTGGGTCTAACGGGATATGAAATCAAGTCGTATATCTGCCTACTTGAATTTGGTCCCGTAACCGCATCTGAATTAAGTAAGAAATCTGGTGTACCCTATTCCAAAATCTACGATGTATTAAATTCGCTTGAGCAAAAAGGTTGGATTGAGTCAAACAGCTCTAGGCCCCAAAAATTCTACCCAAAATCACCTCATACTGCAATAGAGACTACGAAGATGCTCATAGACAACAGACTAAAGACAAGTGAAAACTTGGTGCTAGCCGAACTTTCATCAGTTTACGAAAGGACCGGCATTAAAGAAAGACCAGAAATCTGGGTTGTCCGAGGCCTCTACAATATTGCCACAAAAGTCATGGAAATAATTGAAACCTGTGAAGAAGAACTGTTAATAGCTATTCCCGAAATTTCTGAAAATATAGCTAGGACTGTGCAACCCGCATTAAGAATTTTGTCCGAAAAGGGTGTCAAAATTACTGTCTTGGTTTCAGGCATGACAAATTCGGAAATTGTGCGAACAATATCTAGAGTAGCGGATGTTAGAGTAAAGGATAGCATGTTTGGTGGAGGAGTAATAGGAGATACCAGTCAGGTTATGATACTATTGGGTGACGCTAAGAGTAGATTGGGAAATCCTGAACCCATTGCAATATGGGCTGACCATTCTGGACTGGCTAGATTCGCCAAGGAATACTTTCAATATTTATGGCATGATGCCTCTGCCCCCGGCCAACGCAGCTAATAGTCATTGAATTTTATTTGGAAGAAAATTGAAATGAATCACTGATGACTTCAGTTCGTATGCTGACGCAAGTTTTATTTTCTCATTATTAGATCAACCCAATGGACAAACGATGACCTGACTAGCCCTACTGATAAGAGATGAAGTAGATCTTGAGTATGGAGTTTGTCCGATAACTTAATCCAATATGCCTGTTGTGAGGAATTAAACGTTGTTGAAATATTCGGAATACTTGTACACGTACAATCGAGCTAAGACGAACGAAATCTGCGTCAGAACCTTGATAAATAACGTAATGCCTGTATAATCAGATTGGTAAGGATAGAAGCCACTTGCTCCCTTGAGAGTTTTAGAAAGTTTATAATTTTCAGCACTTGCAGATCTTTCACACCTGAATCATACTTCCAAGATTTCGAAGTGTTTCCTGAGCGCGAACAGGGACCTGGCGCGATATACATAGAGGCTGCAGACAAAGTCACTCTAAAAAAAATAAGGGAAATAACCTTTGTAAATGCCAAGGAAATCCTAGGGATTATTTACTCTTCGAAGAGCGGAAATACTCAATTGAGGTGGCGACAAACTCGAAGAAAATCAGGTAAAGTAAACGGGGATGCATCTCCTAATGCGTTGGTAAATTTGGTTGAATCTGGTGTCATTACTCAAGAGTGGGTAGAGGATTACCTGAAGTATTCTCAAGTTCAAAATATTCAAAATAAGAAGGTTGAAAAATCTCTGAAAGAGGATATTCAAGGTACAGGCCAAGAGTTAAGTAAGAATGAGTCTTTCCTCCTAGAAAGTAAGAATGAGCGGATTATCTGATTTCTTGATTTGACTTGCCAAATACTAATGAATATGATTCATGATTATTAATGAAGTCAAGGGTTCGGCTGGTAAAGCCCAATTAGTTATTCCTGAAGATGCTGATGATCTCTTCACTCTCAGAAGAATAGTGGAAATTGGAGACAGTGTAATTGCAGATACCACCAGAGTAATTAAGCAAGTCAAAGAGTTCGCTCGTCCCGACAAGGGAGAGCGCATAAAAGTGAAAATTGTGTTAGAAGTACAGCAAGTAGGTCTGGATGGCGCAGTAGGCAGATTGAGAATTGGCGGTATTATACTCAAGGCTGATAATGAATTAGTCTCAAAGGGACAACACCACAATCTGACAGTAAGCGTCGGTGACGTCGTTACTTTAAACAAGAATAGACGCTGGAAGCAAGCCGAATTTGAAATTATCAAGAGATCTACAAGTTCACCATTTGTTCTAGTTGCGATTGACACGCAAGAGGCTGCAGTCGCATTAATAACAGGAACGCACCTGCGGATTCTACCTAACATCTATTCCGGACAGAGTGGCAAAAGATACGGTAATGTAAAAAAGCACAATAGTAGCATTGAGGTTTTTTTTGAAGAAGTTGCTGGGACTATCAAGACCTTACTTCCGCACGATGCGGGAAACCAAATCATAATCATTTTTGGCCCAGGTGAAACTAAGCGGAGATTTCACAATTTTTTGCATACCCGTATCGAAAATGCCGATAATAATCGGTTAAATATGAAAGTTATCGATGGTGTTGACGTTGCTGGTGAAGACGGGATCCATGTGTCTTTACGTTCTGATGCGCTAAAAGAAGTAATGAAAGATACTAAACTGGGTAATGTAGCGGTGGTCTTAGATAAAGTATTTTATTTGGTGAGTAAGGGTATCCCTAAATTTGCCATGGGAATAAATGAAGTAAGTAAGGCGGCAGAGCTTAAATCAATAGAATATCTACTATATTCTGATACACTATTTCAATCGGCTACAGAGGAACAGGTCATAGCATTGCTAAATCGAGTTGATGCAATTGGAGCCAAGACATATGCAATAGATTCAACTACAGATATAGGACTCAGGGTGTCTTCTTTAGGTGGCATAGTGGCACTTTTGAGATTTGCCATTAATTAGTAACAAAGTTTTTGTCAATAGTATTGCCTTGTCAATAGTATTGCCTATTCAGCTTGGGGGCAGAGTAACCTCTTTCATCCATTTAAGATACCCACCAGTAACTGATTTCATTTCCAGTTCGACAATCTCTGGAACATCATATGGATGCAGTCTGATAATCTCTTGGGCAAGTCTAGCTGAATTGTGAGTTGTTGTCTTAAATATGCACAGAAACTCCTTGCCGTCCTCTATTTTTCCTTTCCAAGTATATAATGAGTTTACCTTTAATATATTTGCGCAAGCACATAATTTTTCTTCCAGTAGTTTTTTCACTACTTCGGTAGCAATATCTTCAGACGGAAATGTGGATAATAATATTGAGCCGATGTTTTTAGTATTGCCCATGTATTAATTATAGTTATACTCGAATTAAATTATTTGCAGGTATGAATAAGTTGAACTTAGTTAATTTGACTTTCTCATTTATCATTTTCTTTATTGAGAAATGAGATTCATTTCCTGCGCCAAAAGCCTCAAATAGCTTTAGTAGGTTGAAGACTCGACTAGTTTATTGCGAACGTTCCCCAATTGAAGATTTAGAATTACTGTTGTATGAAGCGTTGCCGAAAGATCCGAGTGGAACATCGGGAAAATTATCAGTAACTCTCTGTTCAGCAATAGCATGGGCTTCTGCAAGTATATTGTCAATCTCTTCTCCCGTCCCAGAATTCATAGCAAATCCCACTTCTCCTGCGGTATTGGCATTCATCATGATATCGCCAAATATGTCATTGATCTCCCCCAGTTCAACATCGACATTTGGCATAACGCCATTTAATCCAGTCTTAACACTCGACAGGGTACCTACAGCGGGTTTGAGGGCTGCCATTGCATCACCTAAATTTATAGTTGATTCAAGTCTCATGTGTACTTGCTCTAGTGACATTTTTAGTTGTGATATAGTTTTTATTGTTTTTCTAACTTGAGATAATTCATTTGAAAGCATCTTACTTTGTGGGCCCTCATGATGCTGCAATTGAGTAACGATTTGGGTAAAAAGTGATCGATCCTTTGCTTTCAATCTTTCCAATAATGCGTCTAATTTGTGTGTTTGAATACCCAACCTGTTTTTTGCAGATTCCATCGTCGGCTTTAATGGTTTAGGTGAGCGCAAAGTTTCCATTATTTTACCTGAAGTATCTTTTTTTGTCTCCTTAACCCAATGATTAGTAAAAGTGACCATCAAAATTCCTGGTAGGTTCATCACGTTAAAGTATGCTGTCATAATTGAATAACCTAGTAGTAATATTTTCTAAACAACCTGTTATTGCCTTCTAGTACTTTATTCTATTTTGCTGTTAACCGAATGAAACGAGAATGATATTAATGGATACTTGATTGATTGTTTCTAATTTGACCTAGTTTAAGAACAAATCCCAACTTCCCAGTGCCATTGCCATGACATGGGAGTAAATTTTAAACAGCTCACAATATTCCATGATTGTGAGTTGATTTATCTTTGAATATGGAGAATTGGTGCAAAGTAGACGAGGCCATATATGTTGCTCTTACGGACGAGACATACCGGCAATTCGCAGGCCTACCATACAATGAGACCAGCCCTAAAACGGATATCTTCGATGAACATGCACAATTCGGAGATCTTCGTAGATTTCTTTGATGAACCTCGAATACTCTATTTATCTGCGATTGAAAATATAGCTGAGGCAAAAACCAAGCAATTAGAATTGAAACTTCATAAATTGAGGAGAGAGAAAATAGTTAGTAACTCGAAATACAAGTATAACAATGCTCCAGTCAATTGGAATACTTGGAGACAATTTAATAGTATCGAGTACGATCCGTCAGTAAGAAAGTCTGTTTTTGATGAGTTGATAGAAAAGACGCACATTATATCACCTATCATTGAAAGGAGATTTGGCATTATGAAGGAAGTATATTCTTCAATGTCAGAAAATGTAACCCCATTATCTGGATATCTTGAAAATGAGAAGCTTACATTTTCAGAATTACATAACTTTGTTACTCAAATTGGAGAAGAGGCAAGGAAACCGTTCTTAAATTCGATGTCATTGGCCTCTGAAATTCTTGGGCGGACGCCTGATTATTATGATGATTTCTATTTCTTCCGCAATAGAATTTTTAAAGATGTAGAGACACCGTTTATCAAAGTCAATCCCATAAGCGAAATAAACAGGACCTTAAAGCCAATCGGCTTCGATTTATCATCGATATCTTTCGACGTGGAAGATAGACCTAGAAAGTATCCCTCACCTATATGCTTCTTTGTCAGAATCCCTGATGATATCAGAGTCCTGTACAAGAGTGAAAGTCCTTACTTTGACTTACAAGGCTGCTATCATGAAGTTGGACATGCAATTCATGCTACGTGTATAGATAACAACCTAAGCTATGCGGATAAATACAAATTTCCTATGGGAATTGCAGAAATATTTTCGATTTTTCTAGAACGACTTACAAGGAACCCACTGTATCTTCGCACGATAATTGGGATAGCAGATGATAAGCTTTTAGATCGTTTAGTTGAAAGGAATAAGTTCATGGAATTGTACTTTGTAACTTTCTATGTCGCTAATTCACTGATGAAAATGAAATACTGGACTGAAAACCTGTCTATTGACCAAGCTAGTGTACTTTACCAGCAGCTAATGGAAAAATTTACAGGGTTTAGAATGCCTGGACAATACTGGATGTTGCATCACATTCTACCTGAAGCAATCATGTATACTCCAAGTTATCTATTGGCCGCAGTTAGAGCGAGCCGAGCTTGAGAAATACTTGCTGGACAAGTTTGGCGAAAAATGGTGGCAAGATAAAGCCGCCGCAAGTACATTGAAAGTTCTTATGTCAAAAGGAGCAACAATTGATTTAAGTCTATTTTCTGATTTGGACCAGGATGTTTTTCTGAAGGAAATAGTAGACCATTAATTTGCTATTGCATTTTCAATCAAACTAACAGTTATCGAGCATTAATGCATATTGCAAATAGATTACAATCAGATTAATTCCTATAGTTGTGATAATAGAAGTCATTCGATGATTATTGATTCTTCCTAAATATGCTATTGGCCAAATCCTGGTCTGATTATTATTTGAATAGAATTAGATGGAATCAGTATAGTTTCGATATGAGAGATTATCCATACAGGTTCTATTCCTTGTCAATGAATTCATCAGGAGATGGAGGATCGGGGTTGAGGCCCTTCCTTTTCCGTATATCCGTGATAAGTGACTTGAACAGTGATTGTGGCACTGGCTGCCAGGCCTTAAAATATGTGCTCCACAACGCCTTTCCTGCAGTTCCCCCTCGCATTATCTCTGATAGGTCGAAGGTCTCTGAAGCGGGCACTTCACCTTGGATTATAGCTATGACTCCCTTTTGGTCAACGTTCAGGAGCTTTCCCCGTTTACCAGACAATATGCCAGCAACAACTCCTATTTGCTCCTGCGGACACTTGATTTCTATCCCTAAAATTGGTTCCAGCAATATTGGATCGGCAATAAGCATAGATCCGAGCATCGATCTTCTTGTTGCAGGCATTAATTGAGCCAATCCTCTATGAGCAGGATCCTCGTGGGGCACAAAGTGGTGTAGAATAAATTTTAGACCTCGAACTGTTTCGCGAGCCAATGGACCAGAATGTACAACATCATCAAAACCGGATCTGATAGAATCTATAGACTCTTGAATAAATTGAACACCCTTTGTTTCATCGACAAGTAAGTTTCCAGATGGATCTACTGCTGCCAACTTTCCTTGCCTGATCGGCCTCCCAACCTTTAGCTCGAAGTATCTTTGCCATCTCTTTTCGATCAAGGTCTTCCTTCAATTGCCCTGTTTTAATCAACTCTATTATCTCGTCTCCTAAAGGCTCTACCCGCATGAAGATCTTGTTGTGTCTATTCGGTGATTTACTCATTATTGGACCCGCACTTGATCGGATAGTTTCTCTATAATTAATCAGGGGTTGAGTGGTCGTAATTTCAAGTCCTGCCTCTTGCAGGAGAGAAGTAGCAATTTCAAGATGGAGCACACCCATCCCTGCCAGAAGTGTCTCACCTGTTTCTTCGTTGATTTTAACTATTAAATTTGGATCTTCTACGGTAATTCTTCTTAGTGCTTCAACGAGTTTAGGTAAGTCTTTTGGATGTTTAGGCTCTACTGCAATAGTAACGACTGGTTCCGACACGTACTTTATCGATTCAAAGGCAGGTATGCTTTTGACTGTTGAAAATGTTTCTCCTGCTACCGCATAATCCAGTCCGAGGAGAGCTGGAATATTACCGGCAGGTAACAAATTTACAACCTCTCTTGTGTTGCCCATGTATATGTTGACAGATTGAACTTTGCCCGTGCGCTTTGCATCAAGGAGGTATACCTCATCTCCGTCTTTGACGGTTCCGGAGAATAACCTGCCTGTGGCTACGCGGCCGGCCTGCTGATCCACATTTATGGTAGTAACCATCATAATTATCGGACCGTTATCATCACAAGATAACAATGATTTACCAATGTCAGAGTCCAAGTCTCCTGGCCATATTTTAGGGATTCGATATTTTTGAGCGACATGTGGCGGGGGATGATGTTGGACCACCATGCCGAGAACTGCTTCATGGAGTAGAGCTTTTTCTGAAAGGCTTTTTATTAAACTAGAATCATCCGACGTGTACGCGTCATATACGTCTTTGAAGCTAATTCCTTTCTTTTGGGCCATTTTGTAATTAAAGCCCCACCGATCCTTAGCAGAGCCAAATGCGACACTGTTACCTTGGATACTCACCTTCCACTTTTCCTTGAGCTCAGGCTCTGCGTATATGTCGACTAATTTGTTAAATTCTGCAATAATGTTTGAAAGCCATTTTTGCATCGCCTGTGGGTCCAGTCTCAACTCTTTTACTAACCGGTCTATCTTGTTGATGTAAAGCACAGGGCGTACTCTCTCTTCAAGAGCCTGCCTAGTTACTGTTTCCGTTTGTGTCATAATACCTTCCACCGAATCGGATACGACTACTACTCCATCGATAGCTCTTAGGGCCCTAGTAACCCGACCAGTAAAATCGATATGCCCAGGAGTATCAATCATGTTTATTACATAGTCTTTACCCTCGTGTTCATAAAACAACGTGACATTCGCCCCCCTTATCGTCATCTGTCTGTTTTGTTCGAGTTTCATAGAGTCTAAAGCTAATGCCTGCCCAGCGACCGTAGGGGAAATAATGCCCGACGCAGCCAACAAACTGTCACTCATGGTAGTTTTTCCATGATCAACATGAGCGATAACCCCGAAATTACGTATTTGATCCTTATTTCCAATTATTCTCAAAATATCCTGAGTTGATTTGAATTTAGGCATGAGTACAGACCAGAAAAACTCTGTGCACCGTTATTAAACGTTCCTTATCAAATTGCAGTGAACATAAGCAAAAAAATATCAAATTGGAGGCTGGATGCATTGCTATTCTTATTCTATATCGTTTCTCATATCACTTGTGTTGTAAAGGAAGATATTGTAGGTTATGGCCTAATTCAATGTGACACATATAACTTTAGGGCATACACCTGACGCAGATGACGCATTCATGTTTTTTGCTATGGCAACTGGTAAAGTTGCCTCACGAATGTTTGAAATCGAACATGTGATTGAAGATATTGAAACACTAAACACTCGAGCAATAAACCATGAGTTAGATATTACAGCAATTTCTGTTCATGCCTATTCCTATGTTAAAGATTACCTCATATTACGAAGTGGAGCTGAGCTTTGGACTTAACTACGGTCCACGACTTGTTTCAAAAAAACCCTTGCAGAGCCAAGAACTTGCTAATAGAGTTATAGCGATTCCAGGTAAATTGACCTCCGCAACCTTATTGTTGAAACTTTTTATTGGTAACTTCCATGGTAGGGAGATGAATTTTAGTTCTATACCAGAAGCGATATCGTCTAACTCTGTTGACGCTGGTCTGGTTATCCACGAGGCTCAAATTTCTGAATCTACTCAATTTCACACAGTTGTCGATTTGGGTAAATGGTGGCACAATGTTACTGGTGGTATGCCTGTACCTCTTGGAATTAATATTGCTAGTAGAAGGTCTTTAAAAATCGAAGAAATTAGGAATTTTGATATTTTATTTAGGAAATCTATTGAATACGGTCTTAAGCACATGGATGAAGCGTTGGAATATTCCATGAAGTATGCGAGAGGTAGTTCTAAAGACTTGATCCGACGATTTGTCAAAATGTACGTAAATGAACTTACAGTAGATATGGGAAATCAGGGCGAAAGATTTATTGGTCATCTACTGGAGAAAGGCAGGGAACAGAATATCCTCAGTTTCGATGAAATTTTGTTCTCGCCACCCTAGTGAAACAACACATGCGGTTAAAGGAGTAATCCTCAGCTATATTGTTGGATTGTATTGAAAAAAGTGTCTCGCTGTACTGGAATGGCTTTGAGTTCCTTGATAAGACTCACTAATTCCTGAATTGAGGTTCCACTTGGCTTTCCTGCGGCTTTGAAAATTTCTTCCGAAAAGGCAGTACCTACAAGATCGTTTCCTCCGTAAGAGAGAGCAACTTGAGCTAACTTTTTTCCTAATGCAACCCAATAAACAGAAATATTGTTTAGTATATTAGCTAACATTAGTCTAGAGACCGCAATGACACGTAGATCATAAACAGAAGGACTCTCTTGAAATATCATCTCTTTTTTCTCGAGTTCGGTATTTTCTAAACTAAACTTTAAAGGAATGAAAGTTAGAAAACCACCTGTTTTCTTTTGCAAATTTCTTGTCCTGATTAGATGATCAATAATGTGCTTAGGTTTTTCTATATGGCCGAATAACATAGTACAGTTAGATCGTAGGCCAACCTCGTGGGCGGTTGCAGCAGTTTCCAACCATTCCTCACCAGTACATTTGCCTCGGACTATCGCACTTCTAATTTCCTGATCGAATATCTCTGCACCCCCGCCAGGGAGAGCGTCAAGACCGGCGTCTTTCAGACGTAGAAGAACCTCCTTCACGGAATTGCCTGTTAGGCGGGCAATGAAGAAGATCTCTGCCGGAGTTAATGCCTTGATTATTACTGAAGGAAACTTCTTCTTTATGGAAGTTAGCATTTGCTCGTAATATTCTAGGCCAAGTTTTGGATGAAAGCCACCTACTATGTGTAGTTCTGTAGCATGTGTATCATTAATCGCAATTGTGGCTCTTGCCACAATTTGTTCAGTCGATAATGTATAAGAGTCGCTTTCGTCACCTTTTCTATAGAAGGCACATAAAGGACAGCTGGCTGCACATACGTTCGTATAGTTCAGGTAATATGATGACACAAAGCTAATGTTTTTACCACTAATCTTCCGGCGAATCTCGTCTGCGGCTGCTCCAAGTAGAAATAAGTTTTCTTCGACCATAAGGTCCATACCATCGTTGAAAGAGAGCTCTTCCCCATTCAATGCCTTCGCTAGTGCTTCGGTGCCCCCTGAAGTTGTCTTTAACAATTATCGTAAACCTCTTTGAAGAGAGATATAAAATCTTGGTATAGGCAATTCCTTGTAACGAATAAATATCTTTTGTAGGGTGAAAAGGTTGTCATTGTTAAAGCGTCAACTGGTGCTGGATCTCATTGATAGATCCGATGTTTCGGATATTCTTCATTCAGCTTTGAAAGGTGAAAGGGTTAGCCTTAATGACTGCATTAGTTTGATAAGAAGCGACAACTCATACGCAATAGGTCTCGTTGGGGGAATACTTAGGAAAAAATTATTTGGCAGTGTAGCCACGTTCATAAATAATATCATACTAAATTATACTAATGTATGCATAACATTTTGTAAATTCTGTGCCTTCTATCGTCCTCCTGGTGATAATGAATCGTACACATTGCCCATAAATGAGATTGTCAAACGAGTTGTGACCTCAAAGGAACTCTATGGCATCAGGCAAGTATTGATCCAGGGTGGTCACAATCCAAATCTCGGTATAGAATATTATGAAGAAGCCTTTAGAGAGATCAAGAAAAAATGTCCTGACGTTGGAATACATGGCTTGTCGGCGTCAGAGATAGACATGATAGCAAAGGTTGAAAGATCGTCCACTTCTGAAGTATTGTCTAGGTTGAAAGACGCGGGCCTAGACAGCTTGCCCGGAGCAGGTGCTGAAATTCTCGACGATCAAGTCAAGCATGAAATAAGTCCCTTAAAGATAAAGAGTGAAGAATGGCTACGAATTATGCATGAGGCTCATACATTAGGAATTAGATCTTCGGCAACAATGATGTACGGAACGGTCGAATCTGAGGAACAGCAGGCTCGACATCTAATGAAAATAGCCAATCTTCAAGATCAAACTCGCGGATTCATGGCCTTTATACCGTGGAGTTTTGAACCCAATAGAACAGAAATACAAACTGAAGGTTTGGTAAAGTACCCGTCTGGTGGATTGCAATTATTAAAAATGATTGCCATCTCTAGAATAGTTTACTATCAGTTGATAGACCATCTTCAATCATCATGGCTGACAAATGGCATTGGGATGGCTCAATTGGCGTTGACCTATGGAGCAGATGATTTTGGAGGAACCCTGATTGGTGAAGAGGTAGTCAGTGCAACAGGAGCCCGCTCTACTGAACTTACTTCAAATGCTATTATTTCAGCTATTGAACAGATCGGTTTCGATGCTTACGAACGAGATAATATGTATAACATTATTAGGCGAAATTAGAAAAATCGGAATTAAAAATCGGAATTTCGGGTCATAAAAAAATAAATTAATTAGATTGTTGAGGTATCGAGTCCACAAATTTTCATGTTAATGGTCAATAATTTCTATAAGTACCTTTAAATGTAGACAATGAGAGTAGATTTTGTTATGTCCGTTGGGATTGATGATCTTGCTATTTATGTTCCAAAGCTTTATCTAGATTATAAAGATTTTGCAGAGGCAAGAGGCATTGACCCTCAGAAATTGGAGTATGGGATTGGAGTTAGGAAAATGGCCATGGTTGATACAAACCAAGATTCAGCTTGCATGGCTGCTAATGCCTGTCTAAAACTTATGCAGCGAAACCGCCTAGAGCCTGAGGATATAGGTAGAGTTTACGTTGCTACGGAATCGAGTATAGACGAATCAAAGGCAATGAATTCATTCGTGGTGGGCATGTTAGAACAGATCTATGGTGACAGCTCATTTGAACACGCAGGTGGTATAGAGTGTAAATTTGCTTGCGTTAGTGGGTCTTATGCGTTGTATGATAATGCCAATTGGATAAGGGCACAAGAGAATAACGATCAGGCGGCGATAGTAGTTGTCAGTGATATTGCCAAGTACGATGTTGGATCGACTGGGGAATATACTCAAGGAGCTGGTGCGGTTGCTATGCTTGTTAAAGAAAATCCACGGGTCCTTGCTTTTGACACAAAGGTTACTTCTACAACTATAAAAAACGAATATGATTTTTATCGTCCATGTGGTAGAGAAACTCCGCTTGTCAATGGAACGTACTCAAATCTATTGTACCTTATTCAAGTCAGGAAGGCGTTTGATAGTTACAAGGAGAAGGCTATCAGGACAGGATTGATTCGGATAAATGATGGTGAATCAGTAACAGATCACATAGATTTATTCGCAGTTCACTTACCTTATAGAAGAATGGGAGAGAAAGCACTGGCCTATCTTCTTAGACATGAGTGGAGAACACTGCCTCGATGGCATCTTGTAATTAAGGAAATAGGTTTCCCTGAACCAGTCCCACGTGATCCTCGAGGAACAATTGAATCTATCCTCTCAGACACCATATTTATGAAGGCAGATGAACTATTTAGAAAAAGTTTCATGCAAACTTCATTTTACAATGAGGTATATGAGAAAAAGATGTCGAGTTCGTTGGAAGCATCTGGAATAATTGGCAACCTCTACACAGCATCTATGTACATGGGATTACGAAGCCTCTTAGAATTCGAGTACAAGAAAAAACATGACATTGAAGGTAAAAGAGTCGGTTTTGGTTCTTATGGCAGTGGAAGCAGTGCGATGGTATTCAGCGGAGTCATACAAGCAGGGTATAAGGAAATTGTCAGAGATATGAATCTCGAAGAAGAAATTGGTGATCGCAAAAAGTTGTCTATGGATCAATATCACAGTCTGAGAGAAAATGAGCGAACGCTAGATGAATCTTATGTAAGGGCAAAAGATGAATTCGTATTGGTAAAGATCGGAGGAACTACCGCTGATAAGGCTGGATTCCGCGAATACTGTTTCTGCGGTTAAGTTAGTCGCTTAATCTGAATTCGATCCCTTCTTTCGCTAAAAAGCTCATTAGCTTTTTCGCATGTTTTTCATCTTCGAGCTCTAGACTGAGATAAACACCAGCTGACCCTGCGGCAATATTTGCACTTAGGCGATCATGGTTAACTTCCACGATATTTACGCTAAGATCTGCTATCCTATCTACAACTGTTTTCAAAGCTCCGGGCTTATCGGGTAACTGAATAAATAATCTGAGCATGCGCCCCATTTGCATCAATCCTTTTGCAACGATCTGCCCCAGTAAGTACATGTCCACATTACCTCCTGATAGAATAGATATGGCTCTTTCATCCCTCTTTAAATCATGATGTGACAACAAATATGCCAGACTAGCCGCCCCTGCAGGTTCAACTACAACCTTTTCTCTTTCCATCAATAAAAACATAGTTTCAACTATAGAGATATCGTCTACAGTAACAATATCATCAACATATTCTGAGCATAACCTGAAAGTCAGCTCTCCTGGTGACTTTACAGAAATCCCATCCGCTATAGAAAAACCACCAGGGGTTGTGACTATGTGTCCAGACCTTACTGATTCTTTCATTGCTGGATATTGGTTTGATTCTACACCTATGATCTTTACATTTGGTCTTTTTGCCTTTAAAGCAATGGATATACCCGATGCCAAACCACCACCGCCTATTGGAACATACACTTTATCAAACTGCTGTAAATCCTCCATTAGCTCCAATCCAATTGTTCCTTGGCCACATATCACTAGTGGATCGTCGAATGCATGTATCATAACATTACCGTAATCTTTAGAAATTGAATCAGCTATTTTCCATGTTTCATCGTAAGTGCTACCTGAGAGAATTACTTCTGCTCCATACGATCTTGTTGCTGCCACCTTAGCAGGGGAGGCACTTTTTGGCATTATGATTTTGCAAGGAATATTTTTTTTCATAGCCGAAAAAGCTACTCCTTGTGCATGATTTCCTGCAGAAGCAGTTATGACTCCTTTCCTACGCTCTTCGGCTGACAAACTATTCAGTTTTGACCAAGCTCCCCTTACCTTAAAGGAACCAGTCTTTTGCAGCGACTCCATTTTGAGGAATACATGAGAACCAATTTTTTCCGATAAGGTATGCGAGCTCGTTAATGGAGTCTTTCTAATTTCCGCGTCAAATAATTTGCGTGCATTTATTATTCCTTCTAAAGAGGGTGTATATTTTTTATCTGCTCTATGCGCCCCTTGTCTGCTGTTCAATAAGTATTAATCAATCCTATATTAATTTCATGGCTTGCCAATTCTTGCTGGGTCGGTTTCAATATAACTTTCTCTGTAAACATCTTTACTCTCCAATAGTGTTAGTTATCTCTTTAAGAAAATCAATTATACTATTTTGAGAGTCAATATCAACATTCTTAAAATTAACATAAGCCTGGCGTTCTTTTGATTTCTTATTAGTGACAGTTTCCAAATCAATATATACTACGATGCCCTCTTGGCCTTGCATTAACTTATTATAATCTAACATTGCTGGCTCAATTGTATATACTTCTATTATGTGGTTATTTAACTCAGAGACAAGGTCTTCGTGCCTAAGTTCGGATTTCCTCAACTCAGGATACTCATTTAGGAGATTATTTGTTCTATTTTCGAGTTGGCTTGAAATACTTTGATCTGAAAGCATCCTTTCTAATAGATCTTCAAATCTGAGATCTGCATATCCCATTTTATCTAATTCGCTTAAGATCATATTGTTACCCACGTCGGCTATCGAGTTCCGTATCTCGCTACATTTTTTAGTCAAATCATATATTTCTTTTTGTATCTCCAACACTCTTTTTTCGACCTTATAGTACCTTAATGCATGGTACTGGATTCCAAAAAATACTGAAATGAAGTATTTTTCGATTTGAGTAAAATACTGGCAGGTAATCCTATGCAAATCATCTGAATTTGATTTTACGATTCCACCACTGGCGCATTTTTCAAGAGACTTCGAAAGCATATTGAAATACAGAACTAGACCTTCAGGATCGAAGGTTGACGTATCAGTTACTGTTCCATCTCCAAGCATCACTTTGATGTTTGATACTGGTAGTAAGGAATTGAGTTTATCAAAAAAAACTTGGTGAAGTTTCGAGTAAGATAAGTTCAGATCCGTGCAGAATTGATATTGATCTTTTGATGGTAACCTCATGGTCCTAACCTAGGCCATCGTTGAGAGGGGCACTTGAAATAGCTGCCGAGTAATTCGAAAAATTCAATATTCGCATTTTCATGACAAAAAATAAGATATAATCATCGATCGATATTCTCAAGACCTTCGAATTCAGCATATTTAAACTGTAATATTCTGAAAGTCACTTACTATCGAGATGCCACGGTAATCGAACCTCATCGAGTGAAATTGTTGTGCGCTAATGTGAAACTCTCTGATTATGATGCTCTTCGCAACATTTGCTATCAATGGTTGGAATTAGAATAAGTGGTATTTTTAGGTATTTCTTGGTAAAGACTTGGAAAAGACTAAAATACACACACAGTATCTTGTATGTTTATGCCTACAGCATACATTCTCGTTAATTGCACTCTGGGTTCAGAGGAAAAAATAATCACAGAAATTGCAAAATTACCCGATGTTAAAGAAGTCCGAGGAACATATGGAGTTCATGACGTCTTTGTAAAAGTTAAATCTGACAATACAGAAGCGATGAATCATACGATTACTAGTAGGATTAGGAAAGTACCCGGCATTACTTCCACTGTGACTCTAGTGGTAATTGAAGAACAAGGAGGAAAAGAAATCGCATAACGTTATTGCGTACTCTTTTTCTTGTCTTCTTCTTTTATGCGCTTGATCTCGTAGATTATAAGGCCGCTGGTAACTATGACTACGCTCCATCCAATGCTACCCACAGTCACATAATGCCAATAATTGGGAATAGCCAAAGCGATTCCTGCAACTATTGCTCCAATCCACCAGAATACTATCAGGATTTGTAAATTTATTGTAATAAAATGCATTCACCCACGTTCATCCTCATCAAACCCTCTCAATGACCTTATTACCTTACCACAGTTGGAACATTGGTTATATTCGTAGAAATCGAAGTCATTGTATTTCCTGAAAGAGAACGTATCTTTATGCGAGCAAAAAAGTCGCTTAATAGGCTTAATAAGAATACTTGACATCTAGACTTTGAGTATTCATTATAGTGTAGTAAAATAATATGATTTCGTTTATGGTTTGCCGTCGGTGAGATTTGAGCTCACGACAGCTCGGTCTTCAGCGTCACCCCTTAAAAGTAGGTCGAGTGCTCTCCCAGGCTGAGCTACGACGGCACACGTAACATTATTTGTGGAGAATATATAATCTTGTCTTGAACAGATGGGTATGGGCCAAAATAGGCATTCACTCCAGCTTATAGAAATAAGCTAACAAGATTAGGTAATTATCTTCCTTAAGCTGAAATAAGTTATGAACAGATTGGTATATCAAATCGATAATGGCTGAAGGATCTGAATTGCACTCAAATGCGGTGATGGAAACACCAGAAGAGAGACGTAGGAGATTCTTACTAGAATTTGAAAGGCCGTTCAAGTGTGAAAAATGCAATGAGCGCTTTAAGAAGAAAAAGTATCTGCGTGAACACAAAGCGGAAGTTCATTCTTATTGAGACAATCAATTTTGTAGTAAACCTGAATTTCGAAAAGTACTTCAAAACTATGATTTAGTTCTGTAGGTTAGACCACATTTCTTTTAAATTACTGCACCTTGCATCTTAAGGGTGTGAAGTTATGAAAATTTACACTAGAACAGGAGATAAGGGAAAGACCGGACTCATAGGTGGGACTAGAGTTCCAAAATCTGATGGAAGAATATCAACTTACGGACAGATAGACGAGTTGAATGCCAATGTTGGGCTCGCTATTTCGATCTTAAACAGAAAAGCCGTCCAAAAGATCTTTACGGATATCATAGAAATGCTTAGTTCAATTCAAAATGACTTGTTCATCTTGGGCTCTGACTTGGCCGACCCTGACTATCCTCCGTCGCCTCAGTCAAAAACACCTCGGGTAACGCAGCAAATGATAAGTGGTATTGAGAGGAGTATTGATAAATTCGAAGCGGAGTTACAGCCCATTTCATTTTTTATACTCCCCGGTGGTACATGTGAATCCTCAATCCTCCATGTGTGCAGAAGCGTTGCTAGGAGGGCGGAAGTTTCCTTGGTCGCCATTGCAACAACACAATCGATAAACGAAAAAATAATGGCATATCTTAATAGGCTTTCAGATTTGTTCTTTGTGCTAGCAAGGATATGCAATAAGCGTCAGAACTACAATGATGTCGCTTGGACCTCTAGACCTAATTAGATCCATACATTATCATGATTGAAATTCAAATTGCAACAAACTCGAAACGTTTTGCTCATAATTTTAATAACTATAGGGATGGCGTTAGTCATTACTCTTTTAGCATACACGTTTGATTTTTTTGTATTTCATTCCCAAGTGTTTTACCTAAGCCTTTTAAGTTGTGGCGACTTGTGCACGAATTTCTGGGTGCCTTTTTTTGCATAGTTACGAGCGCATTAGTCTCTGACAAAGAAATGTGGAATATTCATATGTCAATCTTTATCATTCTCAAGTAATGAAATCACGAGTCACGAAACTAATTTATTTTTTCAACTTCGTAATCGGTCTAAAAAAGGTACGACGATCTGGATGGATATTCAAAGCTGGTATAGGTTCGCCTGAGTCTGTTGCTGATCATTCTTTTTCCCTGTCTGTAATGGCCATGGTCTTCTCTGACCTACAAGGCTTGAATACTGAACGAGCAGTAAAAATGGCAATCATTCACGATTTAGCTGAGTCTATCACAGGCGATATAATGCCAGACAAAATATCTCATAGTGCAAAAAAGAATCTAGAAAATAGGGCTATGGGGTCGATTCTTAAGAAGCTGCCGAAATCTCTACGCAGTGAATACAGTCAGATATGGGACGAATACGTAACTCATAGGTCAGATCTCTCGAAACTAGTTCATAGGCTAGACAAGTTAGAGATGATTCTTCAGGCAAGAGAATACGAGTCCAGCGGTTATTCTGCGGAAAAGTTTGTTGAATTTACCCAATCAGCAGATCGTACTATAAACAGTGATAGAAATGACATTATTTCAGAAGTCTTGCAAGGTTTAAAAGCCGCTTCTAATCAGTAATTCTAAGACATGCAATACTTTACTGCTCTGAAGATTGGCGAAAAGAGGGTCAAGATGGCCCAGGATCTTCTGAATAAATATGCAGGTCACGCAATGCCAGCACTGGCTCTAAAGGATACAAAGACCAATATGTGGGAACCCGTAGGCGACGAGAATCTACTTGCTGTGGTAAAGGAAGAACACGGTTACATGATTGCTCTGTGCGATAAAAATGGCATTGCAAAAACTATCGCTCAATGGTTCGCAGAAGACAAGAAAGATCAAATAATAAGAAGGTTTCAAGAAGAACAAAACATAGAACAATATTTTGGAAAATTGTCTCTTCCCATATGATTATTGATTTGATTTAGATGGGGAAAAAATGTCCGAGCAGGAAATAGAAGTAAAGGGTCATCTAATAGATTCAATGGTCCTTACAAGGATTTTTGATAAGATCATGGATCTCGGGGGTGATTTTAATGTACCTCGAATTTACCATCGGAAAAAAGAAAAACGAACTTAGTTATGCACGTTTAAGAGTTAATGGAAAAAATAGAAAGCACCTTGACCATATATTAGAAACAATATATATTGAAGGTGCTCAGCCTGTTATGGTAGAGAGAGTACTTCTAAAGCCAGCTCCTCGGGATATGGTGATGCCATCCAATTTCTACAGTACTACAAATAATTCTACTCAAGTTTACTACGATAATGATTGGATAGAAGTTCGGAACATGATGATGGATAAGTGTATTGTAGTAGATATTGATTCAAAAACGGCCGAATGTAAAATGATACGCGATGTTCAAAAAGGTGACATGATCGTAGTAGGTGAAAGAGGTGTCAAGGTTATCCCTGAAGAACGTCCAAGACAAGGAGTAGACATATTTCAGTTTATGAGCAGCAGTAGCTCTAGTGAACGTCCGACTCTCCAAATAGCTCGTAAGATCGCTCTAGATATAGATCATACGAGGAGGAACGGTGGCAAGATAATAGTAACCGCTGGCCCTGTTATAGTTCATTCTGGAGCGGCGGAATCACTAGCGAGGATGATTAGACTTGGATATGTCGATGGTCTTCTCTCTGGTAATGCACTCGCAGTTCATGATATTGAAAATGCCTTGCTGGGTACATCATTGGGGATGAACGTCAAAGATGGAACATTGGCTATTCGAGGTCACCGCAACCATATGCAAGCTATAAATGAAGTATTTAAAGCTGGTTCTATTTACAATATGGTAAATAAGAAAATTTTAAAATCTGGAATAATGTATGAATGTATCGTTAAGAAAATACCATTTGCTCTTTGCGGATCAATTAGAGATGATGGTCCACTTCCAGATGTAGTGACTGATGTCATTCAAGCGCAAAAACTTTATAGACATATTCTAAAGGATGCAGATATGGTTCTTATGCTTTCAACAATGCTTCACTCTATTGCAGTTGGAAATATGTTACCTGCGCGTGTGAAGGTCGTTGCCTTGGATATCAGTCAACCTGTGGTCACAAAGTTACTCGATAGAGGAACTACTCAGGCAATAGGAATAGTCACAGATATTGGTGCGTTTTTACCCATGGTAGTTCAGCAGCTTGAAAAAATAAATAGAGTACGTAAGTCTGGGTGAATGAATGAACTCTTGGAGTCAACATTATGTGAAAAACTTTAGCTGATCTTAGACTCGAGTTTTTGACGTACTAGTTGTGTTACTATTTTGGGATCTGCCCGACCTTTGGTCGATTGCATTACCTTCCCAACCAAAAAATTTATCGCACTTGGATTTAATCTTGCATCACTAACAGCTGACTCCTCAGATTTAAATACCTGCTCTACGGTTTTTGCAATCAAATTCTCATCATCTATTCGTGACAAGTCACTCTTGTTAAGTAGTTCGGAAGGAGTTTCACCAGTCTGAAACATCTTAGTAAGGAATTGTTTAGCAGTTGTTCTGTTGATTCTATTTTCATCCACAAAACGCGCAAGCTCCGCAATATGGTTGGGTTGAATTCTTAGAGAATCCATTGAAATGGTTTCCTCTCCCCCTATAAGCCCCATTAGATCGTTCACAATCCAATTCCCAATTTCAATCGGCGATGCGTATATTTTTACACTAGACTCGAAGAAGTCAGCCAATTTCTTGTAATTAATAAGAATATTCGCAACATGATTCGAAAGATTATAATCGGATATGAATCTCGATAACCTCTGATCTGGCAATTCAGGAATCAACTTGCTCACATGAGAATTGAACCTGTTACCCAAAACTATAACTGGTATATCGGGCTCAGGAAAGTACCTATAGTCTTGTTCCTCTTCTTTTGTACGTGCTATTTTGGTTATCTTTCTTTGCTCATCCCAATGGCGAGTTTCAGACGCAATTTTAATATTGCGGGCTAACAAATTTGCCTGCCTAGAAATTTCATAAGTCAAGGCCTTTTCTACTTCTTTGAAAGAACTCACGTTCTTGATCTCTATCCTGTTTCCCCCGTTTAATGAAACATTGGCATCACACCTAACTGCGCCTTCCAGAGATGTATCACAAACGCCGATATGTTCCAGAATTGAAGATAATTTGTTTAGGAAGAGTCGAACCTCCCTAGGGCTTGTGAAGTCGGGCTCTGTAACAATCTCTACAAGAGAAACACCTGCTCTATTATAGTCAACCAAAACATAGTTGCTTGCATGGGTACTGACAGGCGCTGATACTATTCTTCCTGGGTCCTCTTCTAATTGCACTCTTCTTATCCTAATATCCATGTCATTTATCTTTACATTTCCTTCACTGCCGATACTGGTTAGGCCATAGACATTATATTGGGTTATTTGGAAATTTTTTGGTAGATCTGGATAAAAATAATTCTTTCGATAAAACATTAACTTCTGAGGGTATTTTGCAACCTAATGAATTTGAGATCATAGCAGAATGTTCCACTGCCCGCTTGTTCAATAGAGGAAGAGTACCAGGAAAACCACAACAGACAGGACAAATGTTGGAATTTGGTTTCGAGTTTCGATAATCACCGAGACACGTACAAAATAATTTGCTTTCTAAAGAGGTGAGTTGACAATGTATTTCCAAGCCGATCAGTACTTCGTTCATTACAAACTTGGCCTCATTGACAGTGTACTTGCATTTTGAAACAGAAATGCAGCGTCAATCAATTTCTGCTCTTGAAATGGCCCTGCCATCAACTGCAATCCAATAGGAAGATTGTTGGAGTATCCTGCTGGAACGGTAATAGCTGGAATACCACCCAAGTTTGCAATAACAGTATCTACATCAATCAGATACATTTTAAGGGGGTCATCTACTTTTTCTCCTATTCTGAACGGTAGAATTGGCATAGTCGGCCCAACCAACATATCATATTTTTTGAAATTCGAAAGTAGTTCTTGCTTAAGTATGGATCTAAGTTGACGCGCTTTCAAGTAATATTTGCTAAGGTAACCTGAAGAGAGAACATATGACCCGATCAATATTCTCCTCTTCACTTCTTCTCCAAAATTGCTCCTGGCTTTAGAAATATATGAATTCCATTCATATCCTTCAGAAGGGAACGAAAAGCCATACCTTATGTTATCAAATCTGGCCAAGTTACTGCTAGCTTCCGCAGTTGCTAGAGCGTAATATGATGGAAGTGCATGATTGACGCTACTTAGGGAAATTTCGGTAGTGTCTGCTCCGAATTCCCGGAATTTATCAAGACAGGCATATATTGTCTTGGAGACTGCTGGATCGGAACCTTCAACTAACTCCTTAACAATCCCTATGGATGAAACCGTCGCAGCTGGATTAATTTTCAATGCTGGCAAATAATGTGTCGAGGAAGTGGTATCATCATGTGTGTCTTTTCCCGCTATTGTATTCATCAATAAGACTACGTCTTCCACCGTTCTGCAAAGCGGACCAATCTGTTCTAAGCTATTTGCATAAGAGATGAGGCCAAACCTACTGACCGAGCCATATGTGGGCTTAAGGCCTATAACAGAACAGAAGCTCGCAGGACACCTAATAGAACCACCTGTGTCTGAGCCTAAAGATACGGTACATTCACAAGAACTTACTGCGGCTCCGCTTCCACCTGAAGAGCCCCCTGGAACATAATCTAAATTCCAAGGGTTATGAGTAACCCCGTACCTGCTATATTCAGTTGTTGATCCCATTCCGAACTCATCCATATTTAATTTTCCTATCACAATTGCTCCACTACTAAGCAATCGTTCTACAACCGTTGCATTAAATGGAGGGATAAAATTCTCGAGCATTTTGGATGCACAAGTGGTTGTCAATCCTTTGGTACATATGTTATCTTTAATTCCAATAGTGATTCCAGCAAGCGTGCCAACTTCCTCTTTACGTTTGATCTTCTGGTCAATTTCTTTGGCAGATGTGACGGCATTTTCCTTGTTCAATGTAATAAATGAATGTAACTTTGATTCTACTCTTCTCAATTCTGTCAAGAAAAGACCAAACATATTCCTCAGCCGTTAAATTCCCTTGTTTAATACTCGGTACTAGCTTCAGTTGCACTCAGGAGAGGTAAATTTGACAAGTTACTTCATCTTTGGACCCTTCACGAAACCTTCAGAGGTAACGGCAGAGCTTGAAAATACGTCTTGCGGGAAAGCAACAACCTTATCTTCTCGTAAGAAGGAAAATTCCATTTGTTGTGAATCCATTTCTAGATTTTCTGTCTTAATAGTTTCAAGGACATCAATATACTTCAAGGTGTCATCTATTTGGCGCTGAAATCTCTCAAGTTCTCCCTCAGTCAATTCTATGCGAGAAATCCAGCTGAAGTGTTTCAAATCATTCTTGGAGACCGTTTAATTCACCGAGTTCAGATTGATAGAGCATATCTCCTTAATATTCTAGGGTGTTAATCGATCAATATCGCGAGGGTACAAAGTAGCATCTCTAATATTGTCTACATTACAGAGACTCATCATGAGACGCTCTAAACCTACTCCAAATCCTGCATGAGGCGGTATACCATAATCAAATATTCTCAAATGAGAGTCAAAAGCTTCAACCTTCAGACCTTGTTGTTTCATCCTCTCCATCAGCTCTTCTTTATTCTTAATCCTAGTACTTCCAGAAGATATTTCTAGGGACTTGAACATTAAATCAAATGATTCGCATACTCTTGGTTGTTTGGGATTAGGTTTTACGTAAAATGGTTTGATTGCGCTAGGCCAATCTACAATAAAGTAAAAACTATCCATATTTTTAATCTGAATTTTCTGCAATTTCTGGAAGGCAAGATCATCTCCCCATTCGATTGATTCACCTGCATTCTGGAGCATCTCCACAAGCTCTGAATATTGATATCTCGGAATGGGCATAGTAACCTCTGGTAGGGTGGCTCCCAAGTAATTGAGATGAAATTTGTTATTTTCTTTTATTTTATTAATAATATAGACTATCATTTTCTCCAATAAGATCATGACGTCACTGTAATCTGCAAAGGCTTTTTCGACATCTATGGAGATGGCTTCCGAGAGATGCCTATTGGTACGAGATGGCTCTGCTCTGAAAATCGGTGCAATCTCAAAAACATTCTCAAATGCCATTGTAAGCTGTTCCTTGTAGAGTTGGGGACTCTGTGCCATGAATGCTTCTCTATTATAGTAAAATATGGGAAAGAGGGTAGCACCACCTTCAGTCGCAGTTGCAATAATCTTTGGAGTATTTACTTCCAAGAATCCCTCTTCTTTTAGAAAGTCTCTGCATGAATTTAAAACCGTATAACGAATATTGAAGATGGATTGAAGAAGTGGTCGTCGAAGGTCAACAGCCCTCAGGTCAAGTCTAGTATCAATGCCTACAGACTGTCTACTTTGAATTGGGAATGGTGAAGATTTTTTGGCTATGGACAATATTTTTAATTCGAGAGGGATAATTTCCGCGGAGTTAGGAGCTTTCATCTCATATTTTACTTTACCTTTTACGGCTAAGGATGTATGCTCTCTTACCCCTTCAATTTTATCCAAGAGATCCTTAGGACAATTTTTCTTCTTTAGGGCGATTTGTATATGACCAAATCTATCATTAAGTGCAATAAATGTGATGTTACCATGATCTCTAACAGAGGAGACCCAGCCCATAACGATAACTTCTTGGTCACGCAATGACGGATCAATATTTGTTGAATAGTGCGTTCTTCTCCATGTACCTAGATCGTCTTCCAATAAATCAGTCAAATCTGCAACCTTAATGGTTTGGACTGTACTGTGGAGGTTAATTTAACCTTTAAGTTAAATTTCAGAGACTTGTTACACTATTTCGTTGATTGAAGTTCATAATCTCGATGTTGACATGTTATGGGGGCAAATTGAACCAATATACAAATCTGTCAAATAGAATTATTATTGGCTTTTCAAGAAATTAAGGTTAAGCGGGGATTTGAATTATGGCAAAGATTACCCGTAATTCAGACTAGAAGAATCATAGATATTTTGCATTAGAAGAATTAGAATTATAGATTTTCACTTGACTTCAGTGATTAATTTGGATATGATATCCCATTACTCAGGTCTTATATACAATATTTTTTAGCTACAGAGTTGTTGAGATTTGCGACTGAGTTTCTACTACTAATATTATTCAGTTCTTTAGTATTGTCCTCAGTCAAAGCGAGCACAATCTCAACTCAATAAAGATGCTCCAATTATTGACATCACGCCGCCTGAACTGAGGGTTCCAAATGATTCAACCCTGGAGGCCTCGGGTTCTTATGGAAGGGTTGTCACATACAAGGTTATTGCGACAGACCTTGTAGATGGTACATTGAATGCCATTTGTAATCCCTCTTCAAACTCAACATTTTCCTTGGGAAATACCGAAGTCACATGCAAGGCAATGGATAACAGTGGAAACATAGTAACGCGATCTTTTACTATTAGAGTGCAAGACAATACACCACCTGAAACTAGAATCGACTCTGCTTCGGTAGGTATTCTTGGTAACATAAAATATAATACGAACACATCTTCTGATAGCATCAAATTGAAATTATCAGCATCCGATTATGTGGGTATAGATCACTTCGAATGCAAACTTGATGAGCAGAAGTGGGTAATTCTTGAAAAAGAAAGGTTGGAGAACGTAGACGATTGTATTTATGTCGATCTTCCATCAGGATTTCATACAGTTCTAGTAAGAAGTGTAGACAAATCGGACAACGTCGATCCCGATCCGGCAAGTTTCAGTTGGTCCGTCCCTACAATTCATGAAAGCATCAATAACATTATTACGGAAGTTAAAGATCTCTCCTTGCCCTCCTATTTTAGCAGGAACATGATTGACTCCCTTAACAAGATATCAGAAGACTTGAACACGGAAGATTTTACTCAAGATTCTCAAATCTGTAGACAAATTGAATCTTTTCTGTCGGCAACAAAGGAAGCTACATTGAATGAAGATTTTCAAGAAAAATTCTATTTAACAGGTTTAGGATTGACACTAAAGGAACGAGTTGGATGTCCAGCCCCCATTGCCATTGCCGGAAAAGATTTGAAAGTTAACGAGGGAAGTAAGATTAAGCTTGATGCAAGGGGCAGTAGAGGTCTTTACGACGAAGAAGTATCTTACATATGGAAACAAGTCAGTGGTCCTTCAGGTGCCCTAAGTAAATCTCATTCGCAAAACCCCGAATTCAAGGCTCCCCAAGTAGATGAGAATACTAATTTGAAATTCGAGTTAACAGTCAAAAGCTCCCGTGGTCTGACTTCGACAGATTTCTGCGACTGTGACCGTAAATAATGTTATCGATGAACCGAATGTAGGAAAGACTCCTGAAGGTGGAGATAAAATTCAAGGCGTAGAGTTCGGAACCAAAGGATTTAACATCGCAGCCATTGGTGACTGGGGTTGCAACTCTAACACACAAGCATCTGCAAATAATATAGCCAGAAGTAGCCCAGAATTAGTTTTAGCCCTAGGTGACTATTCCTACACCAACACCGCAACATGCTGGATTGATATCATAGAACCGATGGATAGTGTTACCAGAATTACAATCGGAAATCATGAGGATCAGGTTTCAGAAGATAGTGACGCATATTTGAATCATTTTGGTTTATCAAAGAAGTATTACTCGTATGATTATCAGAATATTCACGTTCTTACCCTTAACTCAGGGGAAAACTATGCAAGAGGATCTTCGCAATACAACTTTGTAAAGAACGATCTTCAACTGGCATCAATTAATCCTAATATACGATGGATAATTGTCACTATCCATGAACCAGCATACAGCTCTACTAATTCTTGTTCCTCTTGTGAAGCCGCTGATTCTTTAAGTGACACTTATCATCCACTATTTGATCAGTACCATGTGGACTTAGTATTAGCAGGACATGTGCATAATTACCAACGTTCCTATCCCCTCTCGTACAATAGCAATGATCCATCAAAACCAATTATAACTGACTCTAGTAAAAATAATTACCAAGATCCAAGAGGTTCGGTGTTTGCTGTGGTAGGAACAGGGGGTATTAGCTTTCATTCTCTTGCCGGGAAAGCAACATATATCAGCAACCAACAGGACATCAAATTTGGATTCCTAAATATCTACTTTAGTGAGGACGGAAAGACGCTGTTTGCAAGATTCATTGCCAACGATGGCTCTGTCCTTGACGAATTCTCAATTACAAAGTCCTCAGCTATATATCAATCAATAGCCACCCCTAGAGTAGAGAATAGTATTGTTACTTTATTAGAGAATAGTATTGGTACAATTACATTGAATGCTTCAAATATAATAGAGCCTCATGTCAAGTATTTGATCGAATCAGGTCCAACGCATGGCAAACTAGCGGGGAAGACGGAAACACTAACCTATGAACCAACCAGGGATTATGTAGGACAGGACAGCTTTACCTTCAAAGCAATCGACGATAAGGGATCTGAGAGTAATATTGCTACTGTAACTATAGATGTCAAAGCCGTCGACCAAGCTCCTGTAGCTGAAGATCAGAGTATTTCAGTTGATAAAAACAAACTCCTTGATATGACTTTGGTAGCAGCAGATAGCGAAGGTAACCCTGTAGAATTTGCGTTGGAATCACAACCAACAAGTGGTGATTTAAGTAATTTCGATGCTAACCAGGGTACCGTAACCTATGAACCAACCAGGGATTATGTAGGACAGGACAGCTTTACCTTCAAAGCAATCGACGATAAGGGATCTGAGAGTAATATTGCTACTGTAACTATAGATGTCAAAGCCGTCGACCAAGCTCCTGTAGCTGAAGATCAGAGTATTTCAGTTGATAAAAACAAACTCCTTGATATGACTTTGGTAGCAGCAGATAGCGAAGGTAACCCTGTAGAATTTGCGTTGGAATCACAACCAACAAGTGGGGATTTAAGTAATTTCGATGCTAACCAGGGTACCGTAACCTATGAACCAACCAGGGATTATGTAGGACAGGACAGCTTTACCTTCAAAGCAATCGACGATAAGGGATCTGAGAGTAATATTGCTACTGTAACTATAGATGTCAAAGCCGTCGACCAAGCTCCTGTAGCTGAAGATCAGAGTATTTCAGTTGATAAAAACAAACTCCTTGATATGACTTTGGTAGCGGCAGATAGCGAAGGTAACCCTGTAGAATTTGCGTTGGAATCACAACCAACAAGTGGGGATTTAAGTAATTTCGATGCTAACCAGGGTACCGTAACCTATGAACCAACCAGGGATTATGTAGGACAGGACAGCTTTACCTTCAAAGCAATCGACGATAAGGGATCTGAGAGTAATATTGCTACTGTAACTATAGATGTCAAAGCCGTCGACCAAGCTCCTGTAGCTGAAGATCAGAGTATTTCAGTTGATAAAAACAAACTCCTTGATATGACTTTGGTAGCAGCAGATAGCGAAGGTAACCCTGTAGAATTTGCGTTGGAATCACAACCAACAAGTGGGGATTTAAGTAATTTCGATGCTAACCAGGGTACCGTAACCTATGAACCAACCAGGGATTATGTAGGACAGGACAGCTTTACCTTCAAAGCAATCGACGATAAGGGATCTGAGAGTAATATTGCTACTGTAACTATAGATGTCAAAGCCGTCGACCAAGCTCCTGTAGCTGAAGATCAGAGTATTTCAGTTGATAAAAACAAACTCCTTGATATGACTTTGGTAGCAGCAGATAGCGAAGGTAACCCTGTAGAATTTGCGTTGGAATCACAACCAACAAGTGGGGATTTAAGTAATTTCGATGCTAACCAGGGTACCGTAACCTATGAACCAACCAGGGATTATGTAGGACAGGACAGCTTTACCTTCAAAGCAATCGACGATAAGGGATCTGAGAGTAATATTGCTACTGTAACTATAGATGTCAAAGCCGTCGACCAAGCTCCTGTAGCGGACCCAGAAATAGGCCAGGAAAAAGGAGAAGATGTTACTCCAAATTTGAATGAATCCAATAGCACTGCTCCTGGCACAGCCTTGTATCAACAAGAAATCGAAAATCAAGAATCCAATACTCAACAAACTGTATTTCCAGGAATTCCAAATTCACAAAAACATTCTCTTGATTCTTTGAAGCAATTTGGGTTCATTAATCCCAAACTACTAAGTGCCGAATTGAGACAGAATGATCCCGAAACAACACACAAGCTAGTCCTTGAGTCATATGTTAATGGCGGAGTATCAATAGACATCCCTGACTCTACATATCCCAAGCGTCCCTCTATCACTTTGCAGAGAGGATCTCCGATAACGGTTGTCTCCACTAATCCTGATATCAAATTCACGGATACTAAAATAATACTTTATGACAAGGATGATTTACCCCAGTACCCTACACTGAAGGATATAGATTCTTGGTTATTGGATGTTCCTCCCGGTCTATACAAATTGGAGGTCAAAACAAAATATTCTCCTGCCAATGGCGATACTGTTTCCTTTATTGATACAATCAGAATAATGGACGAGAGAACAGTAGACGTGAAAGAGCTCATAGATAAACGATTGTCGAATATAGAAAATCTGTTAGATTAAGTTAGACATGCAAATTAGGCCCATTGATTGGATCTATTTCAGAGTATATGATAGGTGAAATCTAGATCGCGATACTCACCGGATCTACTCCAATTTCAGGAGTTCGCAAAGCATTAATAATGAAATCCACCGGTTGTCTATCGTTGCAAAAACAGGATCTAATTAATCTATTTTCTAGCGATCCGGATAGGTATTATAGTGTTGCATTATTCAATCAGAAAGGATTCAAGAGACAATCGTGTACTGCTTTGCCATAAATTTTTCTGGTCTATGATAGATAGGAACTCGTGTCCCGACCATGAAAACTATAGCTTTATTGGCAATCCACCTACTTCAAAAAGATTAGATTTTATTGGCGCCTGGAATGAAATAAAGGAATATTTTAAGCATAATGGCCACTCCATAATTAGGAGATATCCTGTAGTCTGCAGATGGCGTGACGATCTTTACTTTACAATTGCGTCAATAGTTGATTTTCAGAGGCTCATGAAAGGAAAGATTGTATTTGAATTGCCAGCAAATCCTTTAGTAGTCCCACAGATTTGCTTGAGATTTAACGATATTGAAAATGTTGGGCTAACAGGCCGTCACTATACGGGTTTTTGTATGATAGGGCAGACATCTGATGCTGACACCCAAGGTGGATACTGGAAAGACAAATGCATTGAGCTTGACTATGGAATGCTCACGAACACTCTTGGGATCAAAGCAGAAGAGATTACTTTTGTCGAGGATGTATGGATGGGAGCGGGATCTTTTGGATGTTCTTTGGAATATTACGTGAGAGGACTCGAACTAGGCAATGCCGTATTTACAGAATTTGAGGGAAACGAGAATGACTACCGAACGATGTCTAACAAAGTGATAGATATGGGAGCAGGTCTTGAAAGACTATCATGGATCACAATGGGAACTCCTACAAGTTACGACAGTACGTTCGGTAATGTAGTAAATAATCTTACGAACACAATTGGAATGGGAGATGATTCGAAGTTCCTGTCAGACTATTTTGGGATTCTTTCTTCTAAATATCTGAATTTTGAACACGATACGCAGGCACTCAAGATGGTCCTAGCAAAGGAACTTAAGATTTCATCTGAGAGATTAAATCAATTAATATCTCCTTATGAAGCAATATATACTGTAGCCGATCATACTCGTTCTCTTCTCTTTGCCATTTCGGACGGTGCGTTACCTTCAAACGTCGGAGGAGGGTATAACCTAAGAGTCATACTTAGGAGAGCTTTATCAATACTAGAACGTCTGGGATGGAACATAAAGCTTGGAGAGATTGTGGACATGCATATTGAATATCTTAAACCAATGTATCCCGAATTGGAGGAACACCAGGATGATGTTAGAACCATTATTGATATAGAGTCGGACAGGTATCTTGGTTCACGCGAACGAATGAATTCTATTGTAAAGTCTCTGTCTAAGAGTAAGAAGGCTATCAATACCGAGGATCTTATCAGATTATATGAATCCGATGGAATAACGCCAGATTTTCTTATGGAGACTGGAACAATAAATAAGATTCCTTCAACATTTTACACTAGATTAGCTGAGTTACATAGTTCCCAAAAAAATGTACAAGAGATGAAGCCATATGAATCCGTAGAACAATTGAAGCCTACAAGATTACTGTATTACGAAGATCAGTCAATAAGAGAATTTAATGCCACAATACTCAAGGTAATAAACAAGCAGTACGTGATTCTTGACCAGACTGCCTTTTACCCAAGAGGAGGTGGACAAGAACCAGATACTGGTGAAATAGAAGGAGTGAAAGTTATTGAAGTTGTGAAACAGATCGATGTGGTTGTTCACAAACTTGAATCTCCTACAAATAACGAAAATTTCGTTGTAGGCAGGCAAGTTAAGGGGATCATTTACGACCATAGAAGAAACTCTATTACTGGGCATCATAGCGCTACTCATATACTTAATAGCTCTGCAAGAGTAAACCTGGGTTCATGGGTATGGCAGAACTCTGCATTTAAGGATGAAAATTACGCACGGCTGGACATAACTCACCATTCTGCATTAACCAGAGAAGAAATAGAACGGATTGAGAAAACAGCTAATGATATTATCAGACGGAACCTTCCTATTGTCATAAAGATATATGATAGAGGAGAGGCAGAGCAAAAGTATTCTTTTAGAATTTACCAGGGTGGGGCGGTACCCTCTAACAACGTCAGGATAGTAAACATAACTGGATGGGACGTAGAAGCATGTGGAGGTACTCATGTAAGGACCACTGGGGAAATTGGACTCATAAAAATTACCAAATCAGAACGGATCCAGGACGGAGTAGTTAGATTGGAATTCGTAGTAGGAGAAAGTGCGATAAAACTTGTGGAAAACCAAGATGCTTCTCTGAACAGAATTGCTTTGCTTTTGGGATCAAGTAGAGAAAAAGTAATTGAATCACTTGAAAAGGAGATGGAAGATCATCAGATATCAAAACGAAGATTTCGTTTGCTACTAAAGAAGTCCTCTGATATTATTACGGAGAAGATTTTGGAAGAGGCCAAACAATTGTCTATAGGAACTAAACTATACAGCATAAAGGATGACGGGCTTGGAGAAGAATATTTTATTGCAATGGGAGAAAGAAGCATAGAAAAAGATCCTACGCTTATTTTTGTCGCTTTAGGGTCAGACTCCAATGGCATACGAGTTATTGTCTTCGTTGGTCTTGAAGCTCAAAAACTAGTATCTGCTGGGGATATCGTGAGACAAATATCAAAAGAGCTTGGAGGGTCTGGTGGAGGAAATCGCAGATTTGGCCAAGGCGGAGGTAAGGAAGTTGCAAAGATTGATGAATGCATGGATAATATGGAGCAGACTATTCTCAACCTGTCTTCCAAGAAAGGATCATGATGTGAATGTCCGTCGATTATAGTTATGAACCAAAAGGGCTTGACTTACACTCTATAGAAGAAAAATGGCTTAAACGATGGGATGAAAGCGGGATCTTTGAAACTGAAATTGATTCTAATAAGCCAAAATATTTCGTTACTGTGGCATATCCTTATCCTAATTCACCTCAGCATGTTGGACACGGAAGGACATACACCCTAACTGATGTCCACGCTAGGTACAAGACAATGAGAGGATTCAATGTCTTGTTTCCAATGGGTTTCCACTATACCGGAACTCCAATTGTGTCAATGTCTGAAAGAGTACTTGCAAAAGATTCAGAATTGATCGGGACTTTTCGCAACATTTACAATTTGTCAGATGATCTGATATCTTCTTTTATCACTCCAGAAGGTATAGCTAGTTTTTTTCATAATGAAATAAAGATAGGAATGAAGGAGATGGGTTATTCTATTGATTGGAGACGAGAATTCACTACTATTGATGAGGGATACTCAAGATTTATCTCTTGGCATTTCCGCCTTCTGCGAGAAAAAGGTCTTATTGTACAAGGTTCACATCCAGTCGGATGGTGTCCTAAGGACCATAACCCGGTCAGTCAACACGACACCATTGGTGACGTAGAACCTGATTTTATAGAGTATATCCTAATTAAGTACAACTTAGAGGACGGATGTATTCTTCCGACTGCTACCTTAAGACCCGAAACTATTTTTGGAGTAACAAATCTTTGGATAAACCCAAATCTTGAATACGTGGAAATAAAGATCGATGACGAAAGATGGATAGTTACTCCGGCTGCTGCAAGTAAATTGATGTTTTTGAATCATAAAGTCGAGATCGTGAGAAAGCTAAGAGGGATGGAGCTTGTTAGCAAATTTGCTAAGGATAACTTTAGAAATGTACAAATTCCGATATTTCCTGCAACATTTGTTGATCCTGAAGACGGTACTGGAATTGTGATGTCGGTTCCTGGACACGCCCCCTTTGACTATCAAGCCTTAGAGGACTTAAAAAGTGAAAGGGATATTATGCATGAATACAAGATAGACAATACCGTATCTCCAATAAAGATAATAAGTAGTAATATGTATCAGAGCGAATCTAATATTACTCCGGCCGAGCTGATTGTAAAAGAATTTGGGATTAGTGACCAGAGTGATCGAAACCTCGAGACAGCAACAAGTAAGCTTTACTCTGAAGAATTCTATAGTGGGACGCTCCTACCTAATACAGGTAATTTTGCAGGGCTTACCGTAAAGGATGCAAGGTCCAAAGTTAAGGATGTCCTGAAAAGTAAAGGTCTAGTCGACACGATGTACGAACTTATTAACAAGCCCATCAAGTGTAGATGTGGAAGTCCTTGCGTAGTTAAATTGTTGACAGACCAATGGTTTATTAATTATCAAGATAATTTTTGGAAGAAATTAGCTCATGAGTGTATAGATTCAATGAGTATCTTCCCGGAAGAGATAAGACCAGAATTCAATTACGTAATAGACTGGCTCAAACAAAGAGCATGTGCTAGGAAAATAGGACTTGGAACAAAGCTCCCGTGGGACAAAGATTGGATAGTAGAAAGCCTTTCAGATTCTGTAATTTACATGGCATATTATATAATATCACGGTACCTTACTAATACACTGAGACGTTCTTCTCCTGAATATATAGACCCCAGTCAACTAACTGATGAATTATTCAGTTTTGTTATATTAGGAAAGGGTGAACTTCAAGAAATAGCGAAATCAACAAATATATCAGTCTCTACTCTTGCTAAAATTAGAAGAGATTTTCTATATTTCTATCCAGTTGATTCGAGACATTCAGGACGTGATCTCGTGCCTAATCATCTTTCATTTTTTGTTTTCAATCATGTGGCTATCTTCGAAAGGAACATGTGGCCGAAACAAATAGTAGTAAATGGATCGGTGCTCATGCAAGGAAAGAAGATGTCCAAATCATTGGGAAATATAATACCCCTTCGAGCGGCTATCAAGTCTTATGGTGCTGATCCTCTTCGTCTTGCAATGTTAAGTTCATCCGAGCTTCTTCAAGATGCTGACTTTTCGTTTGATTTGGTCAAGGGGGTAAGAGCCAAATTGCTTACTATATATGGCGAAATTATAGATTATATTTCTTCCACTAGATCTACCATAATAACCACCAGCATTGATGATCTGAAGAAAATGGATTTCGAAGACAGATGGCTATTAAGTAAATTGCAAGGTGATATATCTGAAGTAACCAAGTCACTTGATCAGTTACGAGTGAGAGAAGCCTTGCAAATTATATTGTATTCCATGGAGAAGGATTTACAATGGTATAGGAAAAGAAAATTGGCTAGAGGTAGTGATACTCTAAAAGGACTGGCGCTTGGTGAGTATTATAGTGTTAGAGTATCGTTACTTGCACCTTTTGCTCCTTTCATTTCTGAAGAGATATGGGAAAAGATGAAAGGGAAAGGATTCATTAGTAGTGCAAGTTGGCCTCAGGTCAATCCTGAAAAAATCGACCCGGAAATAGAAGGGAATGAGGAGTTGATTGATACCATTACAACTGATATTCAAAAAATTATCAAGGTTACCAAAATTAGGCCAAATAGGATCATGATCTATACCGCCTCAAAGCAGAAGTGGATCCTTTATAAGAAAATATTGGACAAGATGAACCAGCAATTTACAGGAAATTTTGGTCAATTAATGAAGGAATTAGTTAGGGATGATGAAATCAATGATTATGCCAAGTCTAATACTGAATTGGTTAAGAAAATGATGGGTGATATCCTTTCTGATTCTTCCGAATCTAGACTAAAAAAGATACAAATGCGATCTTTCGACGAGGAGAGGGCGCTGAATGACGCTGTCAACATGATTATACAAGAAATAGGCCAAGGTGACATGAGGTTGGAGATAATATCTGAAAACAATGAACAGAAGTTCGATCCTAAGAAAAAATCCAAATTTTCGCGGCCATTTAAACCTGCCATATATCTCGAATGAATCGCCTCACCTATCCCGATCTGTTGCAGATAATTTCATGTTCACTTTAATTCGAATCAGGGCTCTTAATCCAGTACCGAAATCGGCATTTGATAATATGATCTTGAACAAATGTATGACGTTACTTAAAGCGATTTGCCCAGAATATGATTAATCAAGTCTGATAAGGCTGCTGACTCCTTTTCCGTTAGTTTCAAACTTTAAATAAGATCAATGGGCATTAATAGGCAATTTTAAGATTGGACGAATCCACAGACACAGACTCTTCGGAGTCAGACTCAGATTCAGCTTCAAGTATTAATACCAATGTTAAGAGGGGAAAAAGGTTTGGCCCATCAATCCTTAATGAAGGTATTATTGCTGGTCAAAGGATAGCAAAGATCTCTGTCATTACACTAATTAGCATTGGAATAGCTGAGTTGATTGTTGGCTATATGAGTGGCAGTGTAGTTGCCACGGCAGATGGTATTGACTCTGTGTCAGATGCAATGATTTCCTTCATAGTTCTTCTTGGCTTGCGTTTCGCCCAACGTCCTCCAGACAAAAAGTTTCATTTCGGATATCACAAGGTTGAAACTTTTGCAGCGATGCTTGCAGCTATTGGAATGATAGTAATTGGCTCAGTTATTGTCTATCATTCTTATGAATCCTTTATTCACCCTCGGCATATTCAGCATCCAATAGTAACAATGATAGTCTTGGCGGTAGCTAGTGCTATATCCTTGTATAGAGCATTTCAGATGCGAGTTATTGCCAACAAATATCAGATTCTATCTTTGAAGACTGATGCAAAGAACTCTATAAAGGACGGATCCGCATCCGTAATAGGATTCTTTAGCATATTAATTGCAACTCAATTTGGTTTCTTACAGGCAGATGGAATAGGAGGAATGATAATTGCAGGATATATTTTCTCTGTCGCTTACATATCGCTGAAACAGTCTTCATTGATTCTAGTTGATGCATGGCACAGTCCGAAAATGACTGACCTAATAAAGAAAATCATTGAAGAAAGATTTGGAGATGAACAAATAACCATAAGGTCAGTGCTATTGCGTTCAGCAGGGATGATAAACCAAGCTGAAGTTCATGTAGAAGTTGACGGGAATAAACCATTAAAAGACATAGAATTACTCTCTGCTGAAATACAAAATGCTGTCCGTTCCAAAATACCAACAATGGAAAGGATCTCCATTATCCCACATTCATTCTCTGAAAAGCCTGAAACTAGAATGGCCAGACTATTCAGGAATAGGAATAGGAATAAGGCAAGTAGCAAACACTTGACCTAGATTGATCTGTCTCCTATTCAAGGTAACCTTGGCAATTCTATGAAACTAAAATTCATCTTTTTTCGGTGAAATACTATTTTTCTTGGAGTAGCAATTAGCTTCGGAGTGTTGTCAATAATATCTTCATTTAGAAAGTTGAGTCGCAGGCATTATGTTGACCATAGAGGATAGTCTGCTCCCAAAATAATAAAGTTTTGAGACTAGCTGCTCCCACAAGAATTGTTTATGAAATATGTGAAGGTGGATGTGGTGTTTTTCCCGCAGTCGAATGTAGTATCAACCTAAATTATTGTAGCGGGTATTGGAATAACCCTTACGAGGCAATACGAGTTCATAAAGTATTGACCAATTCAACTCATCATTTGGCTCGGTTCTGAGCAGAGAATGTCAGAATATTAATTTTACTCAACCACATGCATTTAATATTTAATTATAATGCTTGTTCAATTAGGACATGGAGGTTGATGATATAAGATTTAACTTGTTAAGCACTCTATATGAGAAATATTATGAGTACGGGGAAAGGCCGGTATCGACGGACAATATCATAATTGAACTTAATTTTAGTGACGATAGCCAAATCATCTACGATAACATATCGTATCTAAGCGAGAGAAATCTCATATGGGCTCAGAATTTACAGAATGAAAAATATCACTCTCTAGTCAAGATTAACGAGAAAGGGATCTCTCTGGTCGAGCGAGTCTTGGCCTTAACACTTGACAAGATCCAAGATGAGGCACTCAAGGAAAAGTTAAGATTGATTCTTAATGATGCCAATCCATCATCAAGAATGAGAAGATTTTTGGACTTGACAAAGAGCTATTCAACTCTAATTGGTCTCGTTGGAAGTCTCGTTAATAAATTGTTAAAAAAGGCATAGCAAAACTAAATTGAATCCCATATTACAAAGAAGAGATCGAGTTGATTGAGAGTAAAAATAGAAATAGAGCTTACTTTGTGAATACTGACAGCCTGTGAATTCGTTATCAATATTGATCTTTAATTCAAAATATGTTTATCTCTTTTTTATTTTTGCGATTCTAGCCTCTGTTGTCCTAATTTATGATGGCTACTTCTCTTCAATTCATGCCAAAAAACCCAAATCATACAAGGATGTCAATATTATTGACAAAGGACTGGGGTTTGAACCTATAGCAACAGGATTTGATTTCCCTACTGGAATGGCGTTCGTAGGACCAAACGACATTATAGTAATAGAAAAAAATACTGGCCAAGTAATACGCATTCGAAATGGCACTGAATTGGAAGAACCCTTACTTCAAGTCAATATAGCGAATACAAGCGAGAGAGGCTTACTAGGGATTGCTGTCTCTCAACCGCAGAACGATTCCGCTTTTCCGTATGTCTTTTTGTTCTATACAGAGAGCAAAGATAAGACTGGAGAGAAGATATTAGGAAATCGCTTATACAGGTATGATTTGGTAGATAACAAGTTGGTCAATCCAAAACTGCTACTTGATCTTCCTTTCCTACCTGGGCCTTCTCATGATGGCGGGGTACTAGCTGTGGGTCCGGATGGAAAGAGTGTGTATCTTGTTATTGGTAACCTTAATTTCATACAGAATCAAACGTATATGACTAAAGCACAAAATGTCAAGGATGGCCCAGCACCTGATGGGAGAGGTGGTATACTTAGAATTACATTCGACGGTGATACTATAGATGGAAAGGGAATCTTGGGGGATGATGACCCATTAAGTAAATACTATGCTTATGGCCTTCGGAACAGTTTTGGAATTGGTTTCGATCCATTGACAGGACAATTGTGGGATACTGAAAACGGGCAGAGCACGAATGATGAAATCAATCTGGTACAGCCTGGATTCAATAGTGGTTGGAGGGTGATTCAAGGTCCATCATCCCTGAAGGCAGATTTTGACAAGAATGATCTCGAAGATTTTGATGGAAAGGGGAGTTATAGAGATCCTGAATTTGATTGGTTTGATACTATTGCGCCTACTTCAGTTTTGTTCTTCAATTCTGACAAATTAGGTGATCGCTATGAAAATGATTTATTCATAGGAAGCGTAAAGAATGGAACTTTATATCACTTTGAACTAGCGGAGAATAGATCTCAATTGGATCTTAAAGGACCATTAGCTGATAAAATCGCAGACAATTCAAGCGAGTTAAAGGATGTAACGTTCGCAAATAAATTGGGAGTCATAACTGATTTGGAAGTAGGTCCTGATGGCTACCTCTATGTATTATCAGACTTTCGCAGGGATGGTACTATATTTAGGATCAGTCCAACCGACTATATGACTAGTACAACGAAGAATGAATAGGATATACCGTTAATATTGTGGGACAATGAGAATTTCAAAGATAACAGGTGATCAGACATATGCTTAATGGTTTTTGGCTAATTGAATACAACCCTTGTCCTAAGACTAATTCCTGAGGTACGCTCGGATATTTCAATCAATTAGAGGAGCATAGCATGTTGCGTAGTTAAATATAGACTTTGCAAATAGTTATCAAATGCCATTTTATTCTTTAGTTTGTTCTTCTGTAGATGTCGCCAGTTCAAATGTAGCGAATATTCTAATGCAAGAATACGATTTTTTCCCGATAAATGAATTTCTGTATAATTCGAAGATCTATCCCAACGTGCAACTGATTATGATAAATAAAATACCATTGTTTGCAGATAAAATTGATGAAATTTATTCAGATACAGGATGCTTTATTTTTGTTTCACAGCACAAATCGTCAAGTAAAATCCCAACGTTAACATGTCATACTACAGGGAATTTCAATCAGAACCTTTACGGTGGCAGACCGAAAGAGATTGGCATGTGTTATCCCTGGATTCAGAAACAATATTTTTTGAAGTTGTATGGACACCGCCATAATGTTCCTCGATTCGACATTACATTAGAAGCAACACACCACGGGCCGACCTCATTGGATAAACCTATAATGTTCGTAGAAATTGGATCAACTGAGAAAGAATGGTCGGACAGACAAGCTGCAGAGATTGTATGTGTGGCTTTGGTGGAGGCAGTTTCGGAAAACCCTGGTAAGTGTAAAAAGGTAGCCATGGCACTCGGAGGAACCCATTATCCAAGTAAATTCAACAAACTTCTTATAGAATCAGAATATGGGCTAGCCGCTATAGGCAGCAAAATACAATCTCCAAAACTTGGACGATGTAATGCTTCAACAGATGATATCTCGCAGTATAGAGAAGGTGTCCTATTTGGTGTACGATTCAAAAGGTATGGGAAATGAGAAAAAAAGAGTATTACTACTAGGCGAGGATACTGGGCTCGAAATAATCAAGGTATAGATAGAGACCGGGTTATCCAAAAGTACTTAGGAAGTAACATGAGATTTTGATTGTTTTACGAGTTCCCTTAAATGAAACACGGATCGAACGTGACCACCATTTACTTTTTTGTATAAGGCCCAGAACACTTCCCTACTAATTTCATTTCGATCCTTTAGCATCCTGAGGTTACGTCTCAAGGACCTAACTTTTTTTACATAGATTTCTTTCTTACCTGCTCTAGCAGTCTTCTTGCCCTTTTTTGAACCCGCTGCTACCCCGCGCTTCCGTCTTGTATTTAGTTTCCTTTCTGCTCTCGCTCTTGAGGTTCCTTTTTTCTTTACAGTCCAGACGGTACCATTCTTGATCAAGGACCGCATATTCTCCCTAGTTATGGCATCGGCAACATCATCGAGTTTGTCTGGCTCAAATCTTACCCTATTAAGTCCGACACCCATCATTCGAGCTATCAGCTCTCTTTTTTTCCTTAGGTTAACAACCACTAAGAATTCTCCTCTTTGGTTTCGCCTTTTGACACTTCATCTACTTTTTCAACTTCCTCAGAATGTTCTATTTTTGCCCTCTGTGGATTCAACACCTTAATTTTCATATTAGATGCCTCCTCCAGTATGGCCACTCTCTTTCTCCTGCCAACAGTATGTCCTATTCGAATAGCATTTTTAGTCGGATCCGCTCCTGCTAGATCGCCCGTATTATATACCATAACTTCGAGGTATCCAGAAGGATGCAGACCTCGTCCCAATTTTGGACCTCTATAGCCTATTTTAACTAAACGAGGGACGCCGGATACTTGCAATCTCATTTTGTTATCCTTCCCTTTTGGCCTCCTCCAACTTGGCGATAAGCGATCATATCTCCAGCTTTCTTGGCGCACAAACTTTGGCCTCTTGTCCGATACTTTCTTCCTTGCCTGGAGTAGATCCTTGTTTATTACCATAAATCGTGCAGTGTCAGACGAACCACTTTTAAATAAAAATGTTTCTAGAGTAGACGCCTGAATCCTACGTATATTCCTGTCAAGGTCATTAGCCTGCTAGACTCGATAGACTCGTAGCGTAAGAATTAATAATTTCGAGATTAAAAACTAGATATGAAAAAATATGAACTACCCCCGGTACCGTACCCTTACGATGCATTAGAACCCCATATTGACGCAAGAACTATGGAAATTCACCACACTAAACATCATCAAGCATATACTGACAAACTCAACGCAGCCCTCGAAAAATGTCCTCCAGAGATTCAAAATAAAGATATTGTGGAAATATTGTCTAACCTTAAGCAGGTTCCAGCCGATCAATTAAGTGCAATCAACTTTAATGGGGGAGGATTTGACAACCATAGAATATTTTGGAATAACATGAAACCAAACGAAGGAGGAGAACCAGCCGGATCCATTGCTAGTGCAATAGACTCGTCTTTTGGAAGTTTTTCAGGCTTCAAGGAGAAATTCTCTTCTACTACTGCAGTTATTCAAGGCAGTGGGTGGGGATGGCTAGTTTACAATCCATCTTCCAAGAAGGTAGAATACAAGTCAATGCCCAATCAAACAAGTCCAAGGACGGAAGGTTTGATTCCACTCTTGGGATGTGACGTATGGGAACACGCATATTATCTGAAATACCAAAACAAAAGACCTGACTATATTTCTGCTTGGTGGAACGTTATAAACTGGGATGATGTTACGAAAAGATTTGACGAAGCAAAAAAATAGCTAGATTATTCAATATATGCCTATGAGCAGAGATTGTTCTGCTACCTCACTTATTTTTATTACATTAATTTGTTTTCACCAAACTAGAATTTCATTGCGCCGGATAAAGTTCGATTTAGACTGGTTTACATATTTCGGACAAAATTAATAGATCCAAATTTTTCCCTGGTAGTTCTATTGACCGCCATATTGTAATCATATATTTTTTTCGAATAATCTTTGAGGATGTTCATCATAGGATCTATAGAGTTAGCGGTATAAAATCCAGGACAATCTCCGGTAAATTGAAAAGAAGCGTGAACTACCGGCCTAGTTCCATCAGATTCCATCCACGACGCAAAAGGATAAAGCCAACATACTCCAGGTTTATCTGGATGTAATTCACAGCTCCCCTGTAGGTCCAAGAACCTACATTTGACAGGCAGTCCGTCTTCCTTCTCTTCTTCATTAGATTTTCTTTTGAGAGATATCATACTCAGTGTCGTAATAATATTACCGCCAATCCCCCCCTCATCCCAATTAGATACTCTCGTTTCAGCCCTCAGAAAACTGCTTGCCGAAGAATATCCGAGCTTACCCGAAATAGCCGAAATATCATCACTTGTTAGTGGAAGTCTTCCTTGTCGTTCACAGCAATTGTGACAATCAGGCCACAGGCAGTCCCATAGCACAAATAATTGATCAGCTTTGAGCTTAGGAATGTGAAATATCACATCGCCAACTAGAATAGGAAAATCTGTGACGTCATTTCTATTTCCTATGTGGAGATCGTAAATTGCTTGTTCTACTTTCCATTTTTTTCTTAGAATGTCGATCGACTCCTTTACCCTATTGATTTCTGGATCCAACGCTAATTATTTTATATATCAAAACCCAAGTTTAAATGTGCCTAAAGATCCAAAACATTGGGAAGTAGGTCACTACTAGATGTCGACTCAATCTGAGGGTAATACGAATCGGCCCCTTAGGCCAAGAGTGAAGGGTAAACATGCGTCATCTACTGAGAATCGACGGATGGTGTGGGAAAGCGTAATTTGGCCTTTGATATTGGATTTGAACCGATCATATTTTACTCTAAAAGAGTATCAAAACAGGAGGGATCGCTCTTGTGCCGAACTTGGGATTCCACCTTCAAGAATAGCTGGAGGCTTTGTATCACTGTTAGTAAAGGGTATCCTAGTGAGGCAAAAGCAGATCTATTCAATTCATTATAGATTGATTCCATATATGAGGAAAAGAGTTAATCTTGAATATGGTCAAGTTATAAGAGAAATTAATACCAAAAGATAGTTGTGATTCCAATTTCCCATCCTTTTCGATATCTGGTAAAATACCGCTATGTGAGCAATTCCGACGTTTTCCAATGTGCCTATTTCAGGATGATTGAATGAGAGTTTTTGGACAGATTCATTTGATGTATTTACTTTAATGCATGTATTTACTTTAATGCTCTGGGCGGGCTTCAGATTAATTCCGCGCAGATACAAATTATCAAATTCTATGATATGAGACAGGATTTGTTCTTTATGCGATTAAACTCGACGGCCGGGCCTATGAGTTGTTCAATTCACAGAGCGAATACATAATTAATTATGTTCATCCAGCGGCATGATCACAGAAACGGTAAAAACAAATATCGGGCTTTGCAACTTCTGCTGTAGCTCGTGTCAGCCCGGTCGTACCGATCGCACATACGTGCAGGTGCCGAATCTAGTGGCCAATCTCCAGTGAGGGCTAAGGATTTCAGGCTCTGGATCTCAAGAGAAAAGAAACCTGGAGACAGCAGTTCGAATCTGCTCCGGGCTACCTTTATTAAAGGATCGGCCCAGCACTAACCAAATCTGCTACAGGCCCACCAAATCTTTCAAAATTCCTTACGAATAATGTAGCCAAACGCCGGGCAGCTACTGAATAATTATGGCTATCGGACCAAGTTGAACTTGGATCCAAAATCTTCGATGGCAGACCTGGACATGATAAAGGTATATCTAAGTTGAAAATCTTGTCATGCCTGTAGTTGACGCTCTCTAAATCGCCATTTATTGCGGCTGACACCATTTTTCGAGTGTAATTCAAATCCATTCGCTTTCCTATTCCATAGGGGCCGCCTGTCCAGCCGGTATTGATGAGGTACACCCTGCTCGAGTGCTTGGAAATTCGCTCCCCGAGCATTTTAGCGTAAACTATTGGATGTAAGGGCATGAACGGAGCTCCAAAGCATTGAGAAAAGGTTTCCTTTGGTTCAGTTATTCCTCTTTCCGTGCCGGCCAGTTTGCTTGTATATCCTGAAATAAAGTGATACATGGCGCCATTCTTTGTTAACTTGGCTATAGGGGGCATTACACCGAAGGCATCAGCAGTTAAAAATATTATTACCTTGGGATGACCAGCAATACTTGGCATTACTGCGCCAGAGATATGACTTATAGGATAAACCACTCGGGTATTCTCGGTTAACATTCCGTTGTCGAAATCTGTTTCACGACTAACCTCATCTACTACTACATTCTCCATCACAGCGCCAAATTTTATAGCATCCCAAATCTGTGGCTCCTTCTCTCGATTAAGATTTATACATTTTGCATAACAACCTCCTTCGAAATTAAAAATTCCCTTGTCAGACCAACCATGTTCATCATCTCCTATTAATCGCCTCTGAGAATCCGTAGATAGTGTTGTTTTCCCTGTTCCAGAAAGCCCAAAAAACAGAGCCGAGTCATTATTAGGCCCAATATTTGCAGAACAGTGCATAGGAAATATTCCTTTTGTTGGTAACAGAAAATTCATCACTGTGAAGAATGCTTTCTTTATTTCCCCAGCATATGAAGTTGACCCTATCAGAATCATTTTCTTGTTAAAATTAATAATTATGAACGTGCCGCTCTTAGTTCCGTCAATTTCGGGAATTGCTGAGAAATCATTGACGGATAGCAAAGTGAATTCGGGAATGTGAGATAGTAACTCTCTATTACTAGGACGTATGAATATCTGATTGGCAAAAATGGAATGCCAGACTGTGTCTGTCATGACCCTAATTGGTAGCTTTGTTTCTGGATCGGCGCCAACAAATCCATCGAATATGAAAAATTCCCTGCCAGAAATATGTTGTCTTAATCTGTTGTATATGGCTTCGAATTTCTCTTCAGGAAGCGGATGATTTACCTTTCCCCAATCTACGATATTGTGAGAAGTGTTATCGTCCACTATATATCGGTCGTCTGGAGATCTTCCTGTAAATTTGCCAGTTTTTACTGCTAATGCTCCCGTAGTAGAAAGAATACCTTCATTACGCTGAATGGCTAGCTCTACCAGCGTCGGTACGGCTAGGTTTCTGTGGATCTCGCCAAAATGGATATTCATTTCTCTGAGTTGGATCTGATAACTACTCGGAGTGCTCTTGTCGCTCTCACTCATTAGCACGAATTAACCTTCATAATCGGTATTTAATTGATTTCATGCAGTTGTATAAGGCAAATTAGCATTAGAATTAGAAAGAATAATTTACATTTAAGGTAATAATATGACTAATCTAAATTCCGATCTATAATAATAGTGCTTTTCCAGACAAAAGTCGCTTAATAATTCTAATCCGTTAGACTTGAGAGTTTATGTGCTAATCTTGATTTAATTTAGCCAAATGTCGTCGTCGTCCAGTATCGAACGGTGATATTGTGAGATGGCCCATCGAGATGCATAGTTGTCAGTGTCATATTCTTTATCCAGAGTTCTGAGAATTCTCAATATGGCCTTCTCTTCCAGCAATAATCTCACAATTTTCTCTTCTACTGTTTCCATAGATCTATGGAGATAATGGACTACATGTATATTTAGTTATTACTATTATTTAGTAACGAATATTGTTCAGTAATTAAATACTAATAGATACTCACATAGAATATCCGACTTCCAATTAGTTTCAGAAAGAACGAGTTTATTTGGACTAACCCTAAACCCGATATTTTGACGTTTGGGAGTCATATGAATGCAGTGTATTTCACCATTGCATGAAATTTTTCACAACTTGTAAGGATTGATTGGCATATGAAGGTAACTTGAGAAGTAATCGAAGTAATAGACATGATAGCTTCATAAAAATTATTATACACATAGGGTTCACATGACCAATTCTGCAAACACCAGCACTTTGTTGTCCAAGAAAAGTATTAAATTACATGAGAATTAAGTACTACCGTGACATCGTCATTTTTAACCAAGAATTACTGGCATAACAATGAGTATGGGCTTGCAAGTATTACCATCGTGGTATTTCTATCATTGGTTGCTCTGCTGTCCTGTTCTTCGATGGTTTTCGCGTCTAACAATAATTTGAATCAAAGTGGCACATTGGCTCTATTGAAGGATTTTTCGTTGCCTGATCTTTTTGACAAAGTTAAGGGCTCAGTCGTTCAAATAACAGTCACCAATGATAATCCATTAGGCTCTGGCCTTGGGTCAGGATTCGTGTACGATGATTTGGGTCACATTATAACAAATAATCATGTGGTCACGGCAGGCGGTGGTTCATACAATGCCTCTAGTGGAAATGTCAGTGTTACTTTCTTAAATGGCAAGATTTATCAAGCCGATGTTATAGGAACTGATCCTTTTTCTGACATTGCTGTTTTGAAGCTTCGAAAAATAAATAATGAAAGCTTGATACCGTTACCTTTTGGGGATTCTTCAAAGTTGCGAATTGGTAATAATGTCGTTGCTATCGGAAATCCATTTGGTCTGGAAGGCTCCATGACTGAAGGAATTGTTAGTGGACTAGGTAGACTCATTCCTGCATCACAAGAACCAGAATTGCCACAATTCCCTGATCTGAATCCAGATCAACCATTAGTACCGATCCCACAAGCTTCATTTTCAATTCCTGAGATCATACAAACAGATGCTGCGATTAATCCCGGAAACTCTGGCGGTCCATTAATAGATTTACGAGGTCAAGTCATTGGAATGAATACTGCAATATTTTCGACCACAGGGGTCTACTCTGGAATAGGATTTGCCATTCCCTCAAACACCATAAAGAAAATAGTTCCTGTATTAATATCCGAAGGCTCATATAAGCATCCTTGGATAGGAGTTTCGGGTACTGACATTTCTCCTGATATCGCAGATGCTCTGAAGTTAAATCTAACATCTACAGGATTTCTCGTGATTGACGTTACACCCAACAGTCCTGCATCGAAAGCAGGGATTCGAGGGGGAGACAAGGAGGTTGACATCGCAGGCAGGCCAATAAAGTTAGGGGGAGACATCATAACAGCGGTAGACAATCAAAGTGTTTCTAAGATTGATGACATACTCGTGTACCTTGAAGAGCATGAAAAAGTAGGAGATACTGTAAATGTCACCGTTCTCAGGGACGGTAAGACCTCAGACACTAGAGTTAGTTCTTGGAGAAAGACCGGTAAGTAAGCCCCAAGGTCAGCAACCGTCGATTGGAATTTCCGGAGTAGACGTAAGTCCAGAAATTGCATCTATTATGAATTTGAATCAGTCTAATGGCGTGTTGGTGGTCGGAGTAGTTGCTGACAGTCCCGCTGATAAGGCTGGATTACGTGGAGGATATGTAATTCGCGACATTAACGGAACTGAAATTGAATTGGGAGGGGATGTAATAATTAGCGCTGATGGGCGCCTATAAGTAACATTTCGGAACTCACTAACTATATTCAATCAAAGAGCGTTGGAGACAAGGTAACACTTGGGATAATAAGAGATGGACAGCCAAAGGAAATTACTTTGACTTTGGGGCCCGCACCACCCAGAATAACTCAATAAGCAGACCATCACTATCTCATTTCGTCGAGTTCTCTATATCCTTCACCGAACTCCTCTTTCACTTTGTTCAACAAGAACATGAATTTTTTGTCTTTTGAAAGCATTTCCTTCATTCTATGTTCTAGCTCAAAGTAAGTAAAACTTGCATCACCGCTTTCGGATTTTGGATTAGAAGCCATAATGTTCGATTCAGTATAAATGATTGCAATTTTAAAGGCAAGGGATTTGGCATTCCACTCCAATTCTAGAGCCAGATTCTTTGTCATTTCTTTTACATATTCATCATTTGATGAGCTATGAATATCTTCCATGGTAGCTGCAGTTCTTCTGCAACATTGACGTAGATAATCAGTAATTACACTGTATAGCCTTGCAGTTGCTGAGTTCACAGTTTCCTCTTCGAAAAATGAATATAGAATTGTTTGTAGCACGATATTCTCCCTGTATTTCTTTAATAGGATTGGAGAATAGCTGCTGGTTTCGCAAAGTATGTGAAATATACCTAAGGAAGTAAGCTTATACTTTCTTAAACCCCTGATATAACCTACTTTTTCTCTCTTCAATAAGACCATAATTTATTAATCGCGTAGCGAGAGTTTGGATTTCAGGGGAGTTATCCTTGTCTCTAAATTTTAAATAGGAGCCTAATTGGCTTGATATATCCAAATCATTCATTATCCGAAATAACAAACCCTTATCCTGTTCACTTAAAGCTAGTTTTCTGTACTTTGATAGCTCCTCAAGATAGTTAGTGTAATCTACTAATTTCTTACGTTCTTCCATTAAATTGCTGCAATAACTAACGTATGTTTAACATTTAAGAAGTTATTGATGTTTTTTTGGGGTCGTCGAGGCAATACGTAATTTCAAAATTAAGAATCGAATCACATCAATCTTTAACTTCGGGTTCAACCTGCGGTAATTGGAATTTCATAGATTGCCAGTTCTATTCTATTTCAAAACAGCCTACCTCAATAATAGAAAATTCTTTAAGTTTAATAGTAGTTACCGATTGTGACTTTTTAAGGGGCCATCGTCTAGCTTGGTCAAGGATACCAACTCATTTGGGGTATAAGCCTGGGGCGCTGGCGGTCGTGGGTTCAAATCCCACTGGCCCCAAACCAAACTTATCCCTTTATTTAGTCCCACTTGTATTCATGACGTGACAATGCAAAGTTTATCGGATGAAAAGCATGTATTTTCAACGCCGTATAATATATTCGGGTATTCAATTAGCAATGAGCTAACTAGAAGATACTATGAACTAAGACTAAGACAATTTTTTGACTATATACAATTTGACCTAAATTCAGATTTGAGAGAACGCTGCAATTCATTTGTCGCAAGAGGGTTGACCCAGACAGGATGGGCTCTAAATCAAATCATCTTATACCTGCAATTTCAGAAAGACAGGGTAAAGAACGGGGAAATAGCTGGAGCGACGCTGAAGAATTTTGTAAAGGCAATCAAACTTTTTTGTGAAATGTCAGATGTGCAAATACCGTGGAAAAGAATCACTAGAGGTCTCCCACGAGCCAGAGCAGGCAGCCAATGATAGGGCACCTACAATAGAAGAAATACAAAAATTAATTCAATATCCTGACCGTAGGCTAAAAGCAATAATATCCACAATGGCCTCTTCAGGAATTAGGCTTGGGGCATGAGACTCTCTCTTATGGAAACACATTACACCAATCACTAATCGCAAAGGTGATACCATAGCTGCCAAAATTATTGTTTATGCAGGCGATGCCGAAGAGTATTACAGTTTCATAACTGGAGAAGCGTACTCCTCGCTGAAAGAATGGATGGAGTTTCGTGAATCATATGGAGAAAACATAACAGGAGATTCTTTCTTAATGAGAGATTTATGGCAGACCACGAATATTGATTATGGGGCACGGTGGGGACTTGCTACCTGTCCGAAAAAGTTGAAGAGTAGCGGGATTAAACGCCTTCTAGAAAGAGCGCTTTGGGAACAAGGGATACGAAAACCCTTGGTCGCAGGGTCAAGACGTCACGAGTGGAAAGCTGCTCACGGATTTCGTAAGTATTACAAAACAAGAGCGGTGCAAGTGATGCGTCCTATAAATGTGGAAATTACACTCGGGCATGATATCGGAATTTCAGCAAGCTATTATAAACCTACAGAAAATGAAGTTTTAGAGGACTATTTGAAAGCTGAAGACATACTTACCATTTATGGTAGCGAAAAAAGCTATTGAAGCAGGTTCAAGAAATGAAGGAGAAAAATAAGGACAATGAGTACATAATCAACGGAAAACTACAGGAGAGAGATAAGCAAATAGAATTCTTAATGCAAAGACAGGGGAAGACCGATAAATTAATACAATCATTGATAGATTCAGGACAGATAAAGCCCAAAGATTAAAGTCTTGTCACTGCGGGATTTTTTTTACAATAAAAGAAGATTAAAAATAAAAAGCTGCAAAAAAAACAATGAATAGTATTCCTCTGGTAGATGTTTTCCCAAATATGCCACGGCCCATTTGCTAGCTATTGGTTCCAGTTCATTTTTATCATGCACAGTTGTTATTTTTTCAAAATCCTTTTCGAAGTTTGAGTATCTTTCGGTGAGGGGAAAAACAGACTTGCAAATATTCCATGCTCTCTGTCTATCCTGCTGGTTATTTCTCATTACCCAATATGCGACCAATTTAACATATACCAGAAACTGGTACAAAAGGAGGGAATGGAGCAAAAGTAAATGAACTTTGGATATGAATTTTGTATCTCTTAAAAGTATCTTTAATTTCAGTTCAAATTTTGTTTGATTGTATAACAAATTTGGTCCTGAAAGATTCTCTTTTTCAGCAGTAGCCTTCCCTCGACTCTTCCATTCTTTCTCCCGATTGGCCTTTCCAGAAGAGAAGTTTTAGTAAGCGATTTCATTACGGTTGACAGCTCTGTCGTCCTGACCATCTGTATGCTGAAAGTAGAATAAGTATGATTCTAAATCAGAATTCATCATAAACCGATGAGGTATAAGATTGCTTTACTTTTCTCCTTTGGTATCATTCTACTGTCTTTAGTTCCAGCGATCATATCTCTCCAATCTCTGGACCCCAGATGTCCTAATGGCTCCCACAAGGGAATCAGAAGTTCGAAGGATGTGATTATTATAGCATATGAAACACAATGAAAATTGGTACAATGTAAGAAAACGGTTATATGAGCTGCCGGATTTTGGATTTCCAAGAACGTGCATACACTATAAGGAGATTTAAAAATGGCTACTGGCACGAAACAAAAGGAGATACAAAGACTCTCTGCAGGAGATCTTAATCCACTTGCCAACCTCATCGATCATCTCGCCCTTGCGCAACATTTCCCCGGTGATGCTGTGCTGAATGGCGCTGACCCAGTGATCCGTTCTCCGCACCATCTTGCAGAGGCCCCGGCGATGGCTCAATTATTAATAGGTATAGCTGGCGCAGCCATCTGGTATGCGCGAACAGGTCAGCAGACTAACATCACAATTGACATAATTGATGCACTTCACTATGCACACCCTACTCATTTCATTCAGCAGCAGGGTCGCCCCATGAATGTCGGGGCTGAATTTGTCGACGTGAACGACTTGTTTCTTTGTCGTGATAATCGTTATATCATGATTGAGGGGGGACCACCATATACGAAATTGCTGAAGGGATATTTGAATTTCTTTGATTGTGGTTACAACAAGAAATCCATTGCTCGCGAAGTCGCAAAGTGGGATTCAACTGATCTAGAAGCGGCTTTGGCAAAGGAGGGTCTTCCCGTATCCCCTGCACTAACCCGCGAGGAGTGGCTTGTACACCCGCAAGGCAATGCCCTAAGCGAGACACCGGTTATTGAGATCGACAAGATAGCCAACGGCCCGCCCGTTCCATTCGACGATGGTGGAACCTCCCCGTTACAAGGCATTCGCGTTCTCGACTTCACTCACGTTCTTGCTGGGCCTCGTAGTGCCCGTACGCTCGCAGAATATGGCGCGGAAGTACTACATATCAGTTCACCGGCCTATCCCGACTCATTAGCACAGCATCTAGGCGTAGATGAGGGTAAAAGATGTGCTTACCTTGACCTGCGTGAGGCAGACGATCGGGAGAAAATGCATCGTCTTGCTAGCCGTGCAGACGTCTTTACCAACAGTTATCGACCTGGGGTGACTACCCGCTTCGGGCTGATACCGGCTGAACTAGCTGCATCTAGCGAGCGAGGTATAATTTGTATGGATATCAATGCATTTGGTCATTCTGGCCCCTGGGCTAAACGTCCTGGCTTTGACCAGGTTGCTCAAGCCGCTATTGGTTTTGCTGCGAAGGAGGGAGAGCCCGATAAACCTAGATTCTCGCCTGTTTTCTACGTGGGCGATCTCATGGCTAGCTATTTCGCTGCTGCTGGTATGATGGCAGCGTTGCTACGTCGATCGATTGAAGGTGGATCATATCACGTAAAGATATCACTAGCGCGCAGCGAGATGTGGGTACAGGAGCTGGGCTTTCTTGACACTGCCGCACAGACATCTATACCGGCGAATGATACCTATCCGGTTAAAATGACATCAATTGATTCGGTTTATGGTAAATTATCTTTTCCTGCCCCACCTCTTGTTTTCAGCAATCTGGTTCTACCAAATGATGCGAGTCTTATGCCTTATGGGGCTGATGAGCCGCAATGGCGGGACTCGATAAGAACACTTTAGCTCAGTCGCAGTGATCACGCTAGATCCGAATGCTATAAATCGTATTATAAGATTGAACTGCATCGTTCTTAAGCACATCGATAGTTGCAAGTTTCCTTCGAAGAATGTTCATATGAAGGAGACCATAGTTCTTGTCATATTATGATAAATAAGAAAATATGAACACTCATGGTGTGGCAGCGACAGTCCAAACAACTGTAACCACAACCTATAAGAACTTCTCCCAATGTTATCTCAAATCTTCAATCTTTATTGTTAGCAGTTGATAATTATCTTTTCAAAAGAACCTAATAATCTAATGTATGCAAAGGATACAAGACGTGTATTGAGTTTCGACAACGAAACTTATGAGCATCTAGAGAAAAACTATGGATTTTCAGTCTCAATCTTTTCTTGCCACATTATTGGAACACGTCTTACACTTCCAACAATGACAAAAAACATTAGCAGTATCAAGGTACAAACCACCTGACACCTCGAACGTTACCAAAATGAATATAGCAAGAATAATGTTCATGGTCATAATATCAATAAAGTTGCGGATTAGTTTAGAAATGACATATGCTGTACATTGCAGAGAAATTCACTGCATTTCTTGCGCTCAAAGGACTTGTTTCCTCCGAATTTTCGGTTCAACATATCATCTAGTGTCGTGGATGAGAATTAGATTTAGAGTATAGCAGCATATACTTAAAAGGTTAGGGAATGTATATTCTCATGATGACTCTAGCTGTCAGTGACCTTATGAGGAAAAAAGTAGATACTATCGAAGAAACAGCTTCTATTCAAGAAACAGCAAAAAAAATGAAAGATAAGAAAGTGAGTTCGTTGTTGGTTCTTGATAGAGACGGTAAACCAATAGGTTTAGTCACTGAACGTGATTTAGTTAGAAAGGCATGTATTGATGATGTGCGTACTAGCGAAGTGACAAACAAAGAGATAATGTCTTCTCCTCTTATTACTATTGACTGTAAATCGTCGCCGTCGTTGGCAGCTGATTTGATGTTAAAATACAATGTGAGGCATTTACTTGTTATTGATGATAAATCTGATGACATGAACAGACCTGTTGGCATGATTACTCCACTCGACTTTACAAAATATCAGGAATATACACGAGGTGATGAGGATAAAGACAGTATTGAAAAGATATTAGAATATTACATATAACTATCGAATTTTTCGTAACCTGGGCTATTTTAGAAGTTTGAAATAACTTTGTAGCTTGGATACACACCTAGTTAATTCCAGGTCCCGTTGTACATGAAAGACGGTAACGTGAAACTCTCTTACTCAAATATTTATTTGGCTTATGACATGTCCTGCGATATCTAAGAAACCACATTAACCATTCCTACCATGGTTGGATGAAGCCTACAAAAATATGGAAATTCACCAACATGGGTGAACTTGTGCGAATATGTTTTCGCTGGCATAATAAAAGCTGTTAGACCAGAATCAAATAATTCCCCCGCATTTACAGAGTTTGGCAGGCCAGAGGTGACAGTATGCATATCTCTATCGTTGTTAAGCCACATAACAGTTGTTCCGACTTTCACACTAATCGGATTTGGTGAATACGATTTATCTCCAAGCGCAGCAGCGTCATTAACTATTAAGACTTGATTTGTGTTTGAATTGTTAACAGGCTTTTGCTTCTGGCCTTGTTCCATTCCATCTTCCATTCCTGCCATACCATCATGACCACCAATATGGGGATTAGTTGAGGTATTCGTCACATTTCCTTTAGAATCTGCTTTTTGAATACTCTTTGTCAAGGTGGCCTGCCAGTCCATCATGTTTATGGACTTTGTAATCGCAATATCTTTTCCATCCTCCGCATTCGCAGGAGCGTCTGTCACATTAAAGTACCCCATTGCTCCGTATTCTTCTGATATCCCATGAGAATGAAATGTAAACTTGCCAGACCAGGGCCATTTCACTTCTAATATAGCAGCATTGCCAGATGCTAACTCCCAAGACTGTACCATCATTGGAGGGTTTTGCCAGATACCCGATGGATACGCTTTGAATAATGACCCATGTATGTGCATACCATATGCAGGAGAAAGGCCCATGTTTATCAAATAAATTCTTACAGTCTCGTTAATCTTTGCGGGAAGTGGATGTTTCACGTATAGTTCAGTAAATCCATTGTACATGTGATATTCTGGGTTTGGACTTAGTTGATTTTGAGTGTCATATTCGCCACTAACAACAACATACTCTCTGCAGCAGGTAAAGGAGTTTTAGGATATACAATAAATGCGCCGTAAAGGCCCATCCTCACATGCTGCATCACCGGTGAAACATGACAGTGGTACATCAGAGCGCCAGCGGGTATTGCAATAACATCATAAGTGTATGTTCCATTAGTTGCAATCTGTTCAAAGACACCGTCCTGTTCACTTGGATGGTCTCCATGGAGATGAACAGTGTGTGGCAACAGACCTTTATTTATGAAATGAATTATTACCCTGTCACCTTCTGTAGCAGTTAAGGTAGGTCCAGGAACGGTTCCATTATAAGTCCAAGCATCGACACGAATGCCCGGAGCTATTTCTATTGTAGTATCTTCCGCTATTAGCGTATACTCATGCGTTCTAACTGGCACTTTAGGTTGCTGTCCATAATTTTCTGTATTGTTAAGGCTGGTAGCGCTCACACCAGAAATACTATTTCCTGCACTTAAGATGGCTATTACAATAAGACAAAATAAAACCGAGTATTGGAATTGACATTATTTATCTTATAGACTTGCATTCTACAATAATAATCGTTGCGAGCGCAAATCCTTGGTACAATCATTGTCGTAATTAACAAAATTGCGGCGATAGGAAGGCATGACTTCTGTCCATTTATCGTAAGGAACATTAACACAATGATAAATGACTGAAACATTATGAAATGCAGGTTTAATACTATCAGGTTTTGAGGCATCAGCTACAACAATTTCTGCTGAACTCGGAAGAACTTTACGCGCTCGGCCATCATCACGCACTACTGCACGGACAGATTTATTCTGATTAGCTAGATTTTGAACAATTGCAGCGCCTAACGCACCTGCAGCACCGAATACAACATGCATACCCTTTCTGATTCACCTAGGTAAGCGTCTCTTAAAAGGCCTCTTATGAGAACAATCAAGGCTAGCACAATTACTTCCAGTTTTTCGTCTGTAGCGGAATTCGCAGCGAGAATCAGAGCAACTTCGCAGTTTTTGTGGACAACACTAAACCTGATGCAATATCTACCGGGTCCCTCGCTGATAGTTGACCAGAATTTAAGGTAACTGATAATACATTCTACCGTTAATTACACTCAATCTTAATGGACGTTTAACTAACCATTTGTTTCTATCATTTTATTAAGTATGTGACTTATCAAGAGACTATGGGACAGGTAAATAGCACAAAATGAAAGAAGTTATGAATAAATCTAATTCACTAACTTCGGTTTTATAACAGATAGTAACGTAGAAAATTTGAAAGGCTTTAACATCACATCATCTTGATTAATTCCTATTGAACCTAGGCTGTTTCTAATTTGGCACAAGGGATAGGTAGTAGTGAGAACGATTCTTTGATTTGGTATTCTGTTACGTATGTTTTTCGCAACCTCAAGTCCGCCAATATCATAGAGGTGGCTATCCAATATAATCATGTCATAACCATCACCGGTAGAATCGAATGCAAATTCTAGGCATTTGTTACCACTTTCTACCGTCACTACGGCAAGGCCCAGGGAGTCTAAATACTCATAATAAAGATTCCGGATATCCATATCTGGTTCTGCAACAAGGATTCGTATAGGTTTTGTTTTTGTTCCAGATAGCAGAAAATCTGGGTCTAAATCAATCGTGATAGAATGTTGAGCGCCAATCTGGCTTTTCATGTACAGAGCCGACTCTTCCATAAGGGCGGAACTTGGATGAGGACATATCACAGCGATATTCTGGTCATTTTTTATCCATGCAGCATGAACATCATTCCACCATTTCTCTAGCACTATACATTCAGCAAACTGTTTGTTCTGAGACAGAAAACAAGCTGCGTCTGCAAAAACCATTATTTTACCTACTTTTCCCTCAATTATCCGCTGCCGTAATATCTTTTCCAAGTCCATTTTGAGCTGAATAAAAGGAGTCAAATCCCCCTTCAAAGCTGATTCATAATGCGGCCTAAAGTTGACAATACTCAAATTACCATTTTCAATATTCTGCTCGTAGTCCGTGATTCTGGAAGAAAGATTCGCTAAATGAGAGACTGTCATAGGCATTCACAGAGGCATATACACAAAACTGGCCTTCTCTCAACCCATCATTAATACAAGCTATAGCAGCTTGGTTACATTCGTCCTGACTGTTATAAAGCAACATAACATGCTCCTTAGATGACGCATTAAGCAGACTAGGAGGCATCACTTTGATTCATTACCTCCGTCTTCATTATTACTATTATGTTTTGGTTGTCGGTGAATCACACTCAAACAAGTAGCCCTCACTATCCTTGAGTCCGTCATGCTTATTTACTGTTATATCCCCTCTGCAACGGTTATAGTGGTGTTCATTAAAGTGAATGTGCCCATTTCATGATGGGAATGATACTTGGCCAGGTTACTGAAAACCATTTATAAGTCGCATTGCCTTTAATTAAGAAACTGAACTAAGTAACAGTAACCATACTTCAATCTCACGATGTTTCTTTTATCCCATCTAATTGTTCTCTAACTTTAGCTATAAAATCAGATATCTTTACCGGTTTTCGAAGAAAAGAAGTTATTTTTAGTGAGGTTATACCCGAATCTTCGAAGTCAAATGCTGACATCAAAATCACCGTCACATCCTGGCTTATCTGTCGAATCCTCTCTGACAGTTCAATTCCTGTTATACCTGGCATTCTTATATCTGAAACTATCATGCAGTACTTTCCGGTATTTAGAGTAAAATGCTCTAGCGCTAGCAGTGGGTCTGTAAATCCGTAGACATGAAATCCAACACTCTCAAGAGCATCTTTGAACAGTGAAACTAAGTCCCGTTCGTCGTCCACTACCATTATCCAATTTGAGGCTATATTGCTGTCCTCCCGCTCATGATAGTGAATGAGTTCTATTTATGTCAACAAGAAAAACTTAACAACCGTCTAATAAAATCAAAATAGTTGCGAAAACTAGAAAATTTTCATTTGTTACCTCTCTCCTCTTCATAAGAAGAATAATTTCTTCCGATAATGTTATCTACCGTTTTTTCCGCTCAAATCCTTAACGGTTGTTTCAAATCCCACCCAGTTGTTTTTACATCCCATCGTTCAATAATTTATTTCAACTGGGTCTTCTTTTAGGGTCAATTCTGTCACGGTTTCCACCGAAGCCGGATCAACGATTGTCCTATATATTCTTCATAATTTGTTAGATATGAGACTCAAAATCATGTCAAATTTGGTTCACAAACCACTGGCCCCACCTCTTCTGGCATATCGCTCACTAGATATATCTGAATTTTTTTAATGTCAAGATATTTGCATTCATTCTTGACATTAACCTGTAAAGATAAGGTCACTCAGTTTGTTTCATGATTTTGTAATCACAATTCTAGAGATTACTCAAGACCCCAACTGATCTTGTGTGTTGGCGTTACTTCTACGAATGGAGCCTCACCTTCATTCCAAGGATCTTGCCTTACCCACTCAAATTTCCTAAAGAAGATATCGTATAGTTTCTTAAAAGCTGTCCCTCTTTCTATGAATTTAGCCGTACCCCGTATGGCCACAGCTTTATTATTTGGGGAATCGTAAATGTCAACAGCAAGCGAGGCATTCTTGTTCTGTTTGAGATTTTTGAATTTCCGAGTATTGTAATCTGTGGCGAAATAGAATGAATTATCTAGAAACACATAACAGACAGGGGTTACATGTGGGATATTTTCGGGCGACACAGTTCCGACTCGACAAACCTCGTTGTCAAGAAGAAATTTTTTCTCCAATTCTGAAAATTTGACCATATCATGTGGTTATACTTTATACCTCATTAAGATATCATAACGGAAGCAATATCAAAAATCCATGAATTAGAAAAGATTGTAAAGATCCTCTAGCCGAACTATAATGCATGAATGAATTAAGATTGACTCTATATGGTCTGATAGGTTTAGGCATTTCGGTCATTGTTCTTTGGTTTACTCACGTGCCTGAGACGATTGAATCTACTGACATTAGCATAATGATTGCTTTAGGGATCGGATTGCTTATACTTATAGTGGACAAAAAGCAAGACAAGCATCTACATGAGATAACTGAAACTCAGCATAATTTAACTTTGGAGATTCGGGAGGTAATAGAAGAACAAATGAAAATATTAAGAGAACTACAAAGCTCAGGGCAATCTACATGAAGATTAATGTGCATGAATAACTCTAAGCAGCAGACTCATATCTCCTCCTCTACATTTCTGATGCAAAGTTACGGATCTCTATCCTTAATAGTCATTATTGGAAATGAATTAGTAACAGTCCATTTTGTTCATTTGTTTGTCAACTAAATGGGCTGACTGTTTGATTCCTGAGGCTAGGATCATTTACAACCTCGTAGGAAGCTGAAGTTTGATTTGATATATGTCCAATTGCTGTGGCGTTAAAGTTGACATCAACATGGCCAGTCTCAGCGACTCTGGCTACTATCCATGAAAAGGAAGTACCTCCATTTGCCGTTGTCATATTCTCAAAATTAATTATTTTTCCAGATGGAGAGGTAATCCCCGTCTTTATTGTAGCGTTTGCAATGGGTTCGCCCGTTGCTGAATCAGAGACATTGACGATAGCAGTCTGCAAGCTTCCCACTGAAATAGGATTCCTATCTAGCCTTACAACTATTGATAATGGTGTAGGGGTGGTTGGTAAATTTGAAGCAGGCTTTGCTGAGCTGGTGTTGTCAATAATTTCACCAGTGTTGTTTTGAGACTCGACTTCAGTGATATTTTCGTTAGTACCCGCGTCCAGAGCTGTATCTAATGAGCTGGTGTTGTCAATAATTTCACCAGTGTTGTTTTGAGACTCGACTTCAGTGATATTTTCGTTAGTACCCGCGTCCAGAGCTGTATCTAATGAGCTGGTGTTGTCAATAATTTCACCAGTGTTGTTTTGAGACTCGACTTCAGTGATATTTTCGTTAGTACCCGCGTCCAGAGCTGTGCTTTCGAGCTTTTCTTGTGTTGGTTGCACTGACTGAATATCGCTGACGTTATTGATGATATCATTCTCATTACTACCAGTAAAATTAATGCTGTTCCACTTTGTTGCATTTGCAGGAGTTCCAACACAGGTTATCTTAGCTGTGGCCTTGTTGTATCCATCTTTTATCTCAGTATAAGAAGTACCCAGTGTATAGGTCCATGAAGAGTAATCATCTTCTTTGATTGGTACCACTGGTTGATAAGGTCGAATATCGTTTAGAATTATAGACACTTGACAATCGCTAGAAGAATTATCACTTGACACGCCTCTGAATATCAACGTATTATTCGCACCGATATTTTCTCCAGGAGATGGATATGCTATCTTTACGCTAGGCAATTTTACTGCTTGACCAAATACATTGTTCTGAGATGGAGCGAGGGTTAAGGCTAGTAGAAATAATCCTAAAAACACACATGTCAACGTTATTAAGATAAGGGATCTCATATTTGGGAACTGCCTATTTCGGATAAAAGAGTGCAGCCGACTATATACAGCTAATTGTTAAATAAGAAGACTAAATTTGTAATAAAAATTGATAATCATTGTATTGATTTGCTTTATCTTTGCTCTCATCTTTCTTAGATCGTATTCGAGCTCAAATACAGACAGACCCTTCCTTCCTTCAATGTCCCTTGGCCCCTCGCCAGGGCAGGACTAGTTAAGTTATAAAATCAAATATGAAATAGTATTTCACCTCTCACGAGTTAATGACTTGATTGAACTCCAATTGAATTGCATAGGAAAAGTATATTGTGCTGCCCGTATTCTCTGAAAACATAACCGTTGTCTGATTCACAAATGCTATACCGTGACAAGATATACATCATTAAAGATGTTATCCTAAAGCTTGTAGAGTACGGTGAACTTACTCAGACCACTTTGATTAGCTTTTGTGGGCTAAATATGAAAAAACACAAACACATATTGGATTATCTTGAAGCTAAAGGCCTTGTAAAGACGGAAATACGCCCCGTAGGAAAAAGGATTTTTACCATCTATAAGCCTACTGGAAATGGGATTGAATTTTGTAAAACCATTTTGGAGCCATATGAAAATATGTTTCCACGCAAATTGAGGATTTGACAATCAGGAATGAATCTGGCAGAAAATTTTGAAATCTAGGGATCCTCGATTTCAAACTGAGAGGCGAATGCCTTCTGCATGTCTTCTTTTATTCTAGTATACTGAATATGTCTTTTGTTCCAAGAACTTATTATGCGATACTGTTTTAATCCTAATACGAACCATATTCCTGAAATAATGATTACTGAGCCTAATAATATTGATAACAAGACCCCAAAATCTCCATAGTTTTCAAGAACAGAAAAGAACAGAGGGTGAAAGATTAGATATATTACCAAGATTATTGCAATAGGCGCCAAGAATAAAGCTGATGCCGAAAAACTGACGAAAAGTTTTCTCATTTTGGTCATGCTTTCAATGAAACCATCCATAATCTCCAAAACGTTCTCACGCGAATGGTAATCACTACTGGAACTAAGATCATGACTCAAAGTAGTATCATGAATCTTTATATCAAAATGATATATAAAGTCTTGATTAACATGGTTAAGTAAAACAGTTAATTCAAAGGATTGATAAGGAGCATAAGTATTTACGTGCCTGACAGCACCAATATGAAATATGAAAGGACCTTGTCTATACTATAACAAGTTTTCAAAACTTTAAAAAATGATACTATCAAGGCATACCTAAATCAATCTACGGTGCTAAATCATTTTATCTCACTCTGAGTGATGTACTTAATCTAGCCATCATTCCCCGGCACTCATATGCATACTCACCGGCACTCATATGCATACTCACTGAAATATCAAAAAAATAGTTTTTGCAAATCGTTGAGAACTAGATCTATGCTAGAAATTAGGAAATTATTAGGAATTTAGTTGAGCAAATTCGTGGACTTTCGTGTTAGAATGCTTATATGATTCACCATATTGTAACAATGGTATGTTGGACTATCAGAAGCTTTGTTCAGATATTATGAATTTGGAGCAAAAGATCAGAATGGCAACAATTTGTGATTCCAGTGGTAAGATTATCTTCTATGATCGCAGAGAAGGTATTACCAATTTATTGACCCCTGAAGAGTCAAGAAAATCTTTAGAAATGGCCGTTAAGTCATGGAAAACAAGAAATGAGCTTGCAAATAAGTTGGGAAAGGGAAAGTATGTTCTTGCCGAGTATGAAAAAATAAAGAGAATTACAATGCCTTTAGGAGATAACCATCTTCTTTATATTACCACAGAAGCAGATGCTGATCATTCAAGGATACTAGATGGTGTTCGTCGTATTGAATCTAGATTAGAATAAAGTTATATTCGGTATTTCCCGCTAACTAACCTTAGCTTCGTGACACTCTTTTTTGCCAATTTGAACCTAGAGGCTCTCATAGTACACTAGCCGCGCATACTTTCAACTAGAGGTTGCAAGGATTAGTTGGTTTTGAGATCAGAATATAGAATTGAGATCTAGTATTGGTTGATCCTATACAGACTATGACAACATTTATTGGAATATACATACCATTACTAGTGGAAAATTGTATTGTCAGATAAAATAAAATGTTCTCATATCCTTGTCAAGAAGCAGAGTGAAGCTTTGACCATACTCGAGCGTTTGAAGAAAGGTGAGAGCTTTGCCAATTTGGCCAGAGAACTTTCAGTAGACAGAGGTAGTGCAAAGAAAGGTGGTGATTTGGGATTCTTTGGAAGAGGTGCGATGGTAAGGGCTTTTGAAGATGCTGCTTTCAAGCTTGGCAAGGGAGAAATTTCTGAACCAGTTAAGACAGAGTTTGGATATCACATTATAAAAAGGGCGGGTGGATAGTCAGTCAATTGCAAGAAATTCAATTGATAGGAAGTATGCGAATAAAATCAATAGGTTCTAAGTTTTGCCAAGTCTGCGAATATGTCTACTCTTGAACCAGTGAAGAAATAATTTAGCCTTAATGGATGAGTTAGGCGTTCAAATTTATTCAATCAATCTTTTCGATGTCGTTGCATAAGAAATGGCATGTTGTTAGTTCGCTGCTGTCGGGCTCAAATCTGTGTATCAAACAATCAGTCATTTCATAAGATTCTGTATCCTGCACTTTCAACAGTAATTGGTATTTCGGAATAGTAGTTGCAGTTTCCTTTAATTCATTCGCTATCGTAATCAGGGCTGGGTCAGACGAGTTCATGATAAAATGACCTTCAAACTTAGCACGAGTTCCGGGAAAAAAGAATACTTCCCTAACGCTCAGTACCTCTATTTGACACGATGAAACTAACTGCCTTACGTATTTAAATTCTAACATAAGGTGGCAACGCACACTACAGCACAGTGGTAAAACGGAGATTTGCAAGAGCATTCATGGTTCAAGGCTAATGGCAATCAAGTTTTTCCACGATCTCTTTCGAAATATATGAGGATCATGACCCTTAAGGTTTACCTTCTCTGAGACTCTTTTGGTGAGATAAAGTCCAAGTGCTCCCAATGCACGCCATATTGGATTGTCAGGGTTAGAGGCGTAGTAATTTAAGGTCCATTTTGCCGTTTTGTAGAAACGTGGATAACGGCGTAAGGCTTCCCGCAGTATGGATTCTTTTGAGCTTGAGAGCACATAATGCGCATGTTCGAATAATTCGTCCCTGGTAATATATTCAGATTTTTCAATTGAAACTTTTCCTGCCCTCATAGATTCAAGAATGCAGTCAAGATTGTTCTCACATTCTAATGAATTAGTACAGCGCGCGATTGTGCTCGGTATGTGGGAATCGCTTCCGGCAACCTGTAACAATTGATTCTCCGTTGCAAATCGTCTTGCAACTAAATTAGAAATACGATCAACATTATTGCTGTTGAATGACTCAATCAAGTCACAAAGAACTGCCTTTTCTCTGATACCGTTTGAAACTGCAAAAGGATGGGCTGCACAGGACAATCCATTCTGACTCTTGATTCTGTCCAGAGTTTCCTCTAAAGACATACCAGCTTCTATTTCCTCTGTAATACCATATGCGAGCACATGACCTTCGTCGGCTATTGTAATTTCCTCTGCAGGATATATTTTCAAGTTATTATACTTGGCATGATTGTTCTTAAATTCCAAGATCTGGTGAAAACCGTCAGTTGTGTTATGGTTTGTCACGAAAAGAGCGTTGATGCCATTGGCGTGTGCTTTTTGAAGCTGATCAGTAAAACTAGTGCCACAATCAAATGGCACTCTGTTAGAACCATTGTGAAAATTTGAGAACAGGTTATGCGAATGTAATTCAAGAAGAATTTTTTCTGTCGTGCTGGACTACCTAAAAATTATTGTAATGTAGCCAAATATATATCAATTCTATAAATAACAATGTAAAATGTATTATGCTGGTTACTGCACCATTAAAGAATTCTGATTAGTAAGAATGACTTTCAACCTTATGTTGATGTAATTTCTTCCAGGTCCCGAAAGATAATGTACATTTTTCACAAGAATACTTAAAAATATTGCGACTATACACCCATTTATTAATAGATTCGTTTTCTAAGCTACCTTCATCAGTATTTCTTACATTAAAACGAATAAGTTTTCTGGATATTCTAACCAACGTGAATTCAAGGGAGGAGAATACAGCAATTTAAACTAATCAATAGTTCGACGTGCAATAAATTTAATCTTTGAATCATCTTGAATGTATAATCGACTCAAATTTGTCTACAATATTCAGGTAAAGATTCGTATGTATTACTATTACAGGAATAGTTAATCTCAAATTCACTTTCTCATAGAGAAATGAAAAAATAATTTACTCAGGTTATTATTCTATTCCAAAAAAAATGAGTTAGGTATCGTTACCTTTATCCAGACTGCTGTCTTTGTATCAGCTTACTAGATAAAAATATAGTATCTTACAAAAAACTAAACGTGTTTACAAATTGTATTCGATTTGTAAGGTGCGAATACAAGTATCGAATACTAACCTATGAGTAGTAATTCTTTAATTATTGAAAATGATTGAATTTTGAAATTATTTTATGTTAATAGTGCCATATTAATTTCCATTATTTCATCGAACTAATTTTAAAGAGTTGTTTGACCTTGTCAGTATTCGTGTTCACGATTGGACAAAAAACTTCCTGGCCGTCCTCACTATGTTATTTAATATAGGTCAAATCAACTTGACACTATTAGTTTTCGATAATATTTCTGAGAAGCCCTTATTATCGCTGAATAAAGGTACTTGATCGGATAAGGCAGCATGAGTACAATTGAGGAAACTAAACCTAGTTGTAAATTCTGCTTTTACGTTTTATTACTAGGTTTGTTATCAGCCGCAATTCTTTTTCCATTGGCTGCTTTTGCAGCAGATTTAACTGGTACCGACAGGGATGACACTCTTTACGGTACGATGGCTGATGATCTAATTGAGGGTGAAGGCGGAAAGGATAGTCTATATGGTAACGGAGGGGCAGACAAAATTAACGGTATCTCCGGAGATGATTTGATTCAAGGAGATCCTGGGGATGATGCACTTAATGGGAATGAAGGAAATGACATAATACTAGGTGGTTCTGGTTCAGATAAAATAAGTGGGGGAGACGGAGATGATTATTTGGAATCGAGTTTTGTCATTGGTTCTACCTCCATTAGCGATGGAAAGTCCGACGCTCTGACATGTGGCCCTGGAATTGATACTGCGTTTATAAATCCATTAGACGGCGATACTGCTTCAGCTGATTGTGAAATAGTAGTTTCGACTCCATAATAACTGTCTAGTTTAAGCGTAATATCGTGTTGAGGCTACTAATCGATGAATTGACTTTAAGTATAACGTATTAATTCGCTTCTTTCTGAATGTTAGTTATGGATGATTTGGATTTTAAATATCTGTTAGTTGATGGGACTAGAATCAGATACATTGACCAAAACAAGAATGGGCATCCTGTGATTTTTATTCATGGCTTGGGTGGTTCAATTGAGAGTTGGGCCAATAACATTGGGCAATCAATATCTAGTGAATTAAGAATTATAGTTATAGATCTCCCCGGATTCGGTTTGAGCGACAAATCTAAAACTAGATATTCCATCGAATATTATGCTGATTTTGTTACGAGATTTTTGGAGGCAATTAGAGTAGACCGTAAAGTCTCTCTCATTGGTTCGTCTTTGGGAGGTCAAATAGCTGCCGAAATTGCAATTAGGAAGAGTGGGATTGTTTCTAAAGTAGTTCTTATCAGCCCGGCAGGCGCTGCGCCTAAATCTTTTAAGGGCACATCATCCTTGCGCAAATACGTTAAAATCCTCAGAGCCAAGTCTCCCGAAGAGATAAAGGAAATATTGTCATCGATAGACAATATCCCAGTTGAGGACTCGTACGCTAATGTTATTCATAAGACACTGTCAATTCCAGGAGCAAAAGCGAGCTTTTCTCTCTGCTCTTAATGAAAGTAGTCGAGCCCCAAGATTTACAAAATTCATAGCCAATACAGATTTGACGGTTTTAGTAATATGGGGAAAGGAAGATAAAATTATTCCTGTAAGGTATGCAAAACCTTTCATTAATATGCCCAACTGTAGATTATTAATTATTGAGAGATGCGGACATAGACCTCATGTAGAAAGACCGAAATTGTTTAACAGAGTTGTTTATGATTTTGTTTATCAAAGCCTCTAAAAGTAGGTTTGAATATTATCTTTATTAGCAACGTGAAATTGTATTCAATTTGAGAATTAGTCAACTATTTTTTTAAGTAATAATTAGTACTTAGACTGGAGAATTGTAAGAGGAAAAAACTAGGTGTTTGATATAAGAATAATTCATAGAGTTATTTGTCAGTGAGCAAATTCAGACAATACTTATAATAACTAAATCAGATAGATTTGCATGAGATCATTTTTCAACTTATTACTACTTCTAACTTTTCTGATCGTCCTATCAGGTTCACTTTCATATGCTCAAGAGGCACCAGAGTCAACGGTGGTTACCAAGACAGATAGCACACTAGGAATAAAAATAATTTCGCCACCAAATGACAAGAGAGTGCCGGAAGGAAGTCTTACTATTCTGGGAACCTCAACTGATACCGAAAACATGAATTGTACTGTGTATGTTGATTGGAATAACTTGAAACCATTCCAGAAAGCGAAAGCGACTGGACCTTATGGAAAAGATGATTTTTCGTCATGGGCTTTTACTTATTCCTCTTCCTATCACGATATTAAAAATGGTACCAACAATCTCACTTCAAAATTAGAATGTCAGGAAGGCTCAGTCCTTACTACCAAATGGAATAGTATCAACGTAACAGGGGTACGAACTGAGGAGCCTCGATTACTCAACTCAGTACCAAATGATTCTGTAGGCAGTGTCAAGATTTTACCTCAACTGTCTTCTCATGTTAACCAGGTGGTAGTAAATGATTCCTCGGAAAAGTTCTTCAAGCCAGCCGCATCTCAACAGGAGCCAGTAATAAACACGATGCACACCAACGTCAAACTTGGTAACCCAATTGTAACTGTAGGTAATTCACAGAGCATTGTTGTCAAGGCTGTAGATGCAAAATCATTTAGACAAATATCGGGTGCCAATGTACAGATTAGAATGACAGATGGTATCAAAAACATAGAACATCCCGGAGTGACCGAGTCGAATGGGGTATATAATTATTCTTGGCCTATCGATCCTAATTCAAAGCCCGGCTCCTACAAGGTGGTAGTTAATGTCACTCTGCCAGGATATCGGCCGAGCACTCACGAGACAATTTTTCAAGTTCAACCACGGCAGCTCTTAGTCCAAGTCAATATTTCAAAAGGAACGATTAGCCCTGGAGATTTACAGAGCATGGTTGTCAAGGCTGTAGATGCAAAATCATTTAGACAAATATCGGGTGCCAATGTACAGATTAGAATGACAGATGGTATCAAAAACATAGAACATCCCGGAGTGACCGAGTCGAATGGGGTATATAATTATTCTTGGCCTATCGATCCTAATTCAAAGCCCGGCTCCTACAAGGTGGCTGCTGACGTATCTGCAGCAGGATATAGACCTATTATTAACCAAGCAAACTTTCAAATTCAAGGACATTTACTTGCCCAAGTTAATCTTGCTAAAGGCATAGTTAAGCCTGGTGATTCACAAGCCATAACTGTCAATGTTCTCGATGCTATAACAAAACAGAAGGTTTCAGATGCTAACGTATCAGGTATAATTTCTGGATCTAAAAAGTTCACAACAGCTACAAATGCTAATGGACAGGCAGCATACAGCTGGATTATTTCACCAATCAGTGGAGGAAAGAGCTATAATGTTACATTGGATGTCAGCCATGATAAATATTCTTCTTTATCCAAATCTGTAATCTTTAAAACTGGCAAGCCTATGAATTTACTGGGACCCTCTGATGAGGATAATCTAGCCTCAAAGCTGAAAATGCACTCTACCCCAGTTACGGATAAGGAGCAATGTAAAGAACCTAGTCCTAGTGGACAATCGATCTGTAACGAAAATTCCTTGATTTCCGGAAAGCAAGGGACTTGTTGCATTCAAAGAATCATCGTCTGCACCAATATTTGGCTAGTCATTGGACAAACTGAATGTAACCTTCTTACACGCGATCAATAAGAGTATATTTCCCACTATTATCTCACTAGATAATAATCTGTTTTAATCAGATTATGTTCAAAAAGTAAGAGATTTAGAAAAAAAGTTCTCTATATTGTAAATCGACAATTACCATTGAAGGTATGAAACTAGAATTGTTGACCGGTACCGTTATTTCTTGATGTTGATGCCTATGCCTTTGTAGCGATAAATACTTCATTCAGTTCATTATGTACTAACCTAAGTAAGTAGGTAAGGTTGTTGGCCCAAATACATAAAGTAGCCCATCACGGGAACAGATGAACAATAAGCCGTTAGCAAGGCATGGAGAAGAGTCTATCATTCCCATTGTCGGAAATATCCATTCGGGTTTTCCCTTCTGGATATTCAATCCATAAACATGTGAATCAAGACAACCAAAAAACAACATTCTATCATTTTGTACTGCACATGGAGATGACCATACTTTACCTCCCGTTTCGAATTCCCACAGCTTAGTTCCATCATATGACCCAAGGCAATACACTGCGTTATTTGAAGTTGCGAAAATCACACTTTCTTCAATCAAACTGGGAGATGACAAGACAGGTTTTGCAGTTTGCTTACTCCACTTGACAGATCCTGTAATGGAGTCAAGACAGTACATCCCACCTTCAAAAGTACCACAATATAATAAATGATCATTTTCCGACAAGCAAGGAGAAGAGGATCTAATTTTTCCGTTAAGTCTAGTTTTCCATCTAATAGATCCATCAGTACTCAAGGAATAAAGATGTCCATCATCTGAACCTATGTAAATGAACTCCCCATCTTGTGAGGGGGAAGACCATATTTCACCATCGGTCTCATATGTCCATAACAAATTTCCGGTAATATCTAGGCAATAAATTCTCTTGTTGAGAGAACCAATAATTATAGTTTCATTCATTAAACATGGAGACGAAAAAAAATCTCCTGATATGTCAATATCCCACATTGCATGTCCGTCACCCGTACTAATTGCAAAGATGCAGTTGCTGATGCTATTTTTTCCGATCCATCCATTGAAGGTTGCACCGATTAATAGGGATTCAGTTAACAATGGAGAAGAAACCAAAGGCCCTATGGTTGAATGCCATTTAGTTACTCTTCCATATATATCGAAGCAATAGACCTTCCCCGTTAAAGTTGAAATGTACAATTTCCCCTTGTCAAAGACTGGTGATGAAACGACTGGTCCTACTTCAGTCATCCATTGAAGTGATGGTCTAGAGATCGGCTTGGACTTAGATAAACCTGTTCTTCTCGCATTCCCCTTGAACATCTTCCATGAATTAACAGAATTGGGATATTTCATTGAATTAAGATTCTACGATAAAGATCTTCATAACATTCTAGTGAGGTCGGTTCTTTGGAAAAGATAGATCCTTTGATATAGTAATAAGTTGTAATCGAGTGTCCAGTTAATTCCCAATGCTATTTCCTGCAGCAATTGCCTTTTGGAATGTCAAAACCGTGAGGACATTTAACGGGGTGCTTAAGCAATGTGCATAATGCATCGGTGAAGATCTCTTTCATATGATGCTCTATCCCACATACCATTTCTTCATCTATTTCGATTTTCAATGACTCTTTCATCATCACTTCTAACAATCTCGTATTCCTTATCATTCGTTCTCCGATTTTCTCCCCTTCTGGAGTCAATTCCATTATTAAACTACCGGTCTTATATTGAACAAGCTTCGAATCGTTCAATTTGTGAAGCATCTGAACTACTGAGGGTTGCCTAACATTTAGGATTTTGGCAATGGAGCTCACTTTTACTTGCTGCTTCTTTTCACGTATATGCCAAATTGCCTTTAGATACATCTCAATATGCTCGGATTCTGCAGTACCAATATAAAGCTCCTCATCTTGGCTCGTATTAACAGTCTGTGGCTGGAACTTCGTAAAAATCATAAGTGTTAATGGAATTATTAACTTTGCGTATGTATATTTCGCCCTAAATAATCAAGTTTTGTTAAACTGTTGTATACATGATACGACAATCCACACTAAAAAGTTGGGGTCAGTTCTATTTCTCGCACCTCATATTACATTTCATACAAAAATATCGACTAGAAGATCATGAACTCAACCTAAGAATTTTCACGATAAAGGACTTTAATTTATGAACGCCAGGAATTGAAAAGTGGCGAGCAACTATGACTGGACATTTGAATTGATAAAGTAGGTTTACAAATTGTGTATCAGCTGAGGAAGCTAAATTTTGAAATTGTGGCACCCACAATAAGAAGATCAGGTTGAGCATTGTTTAAAGCTGATTCAATGATATCAGAAGACTTTATAGTATCATTCAAGGTATCATCTGGGATTATAATCTCGTTAAATTCAACCCCTGATTGTTGGAGATATTCTTTCTGCTTAATAACATCCTGTAGAATTTCAGGCTTCTTATTTTCTTCTCCCTTAGTATTGACATATAGTACATTTATTTTGAATAAACCAGAATGCTCTAACCAACTAGTGGTTTTCAAGACAATGTCTGAATGATCTCCCCCATCATAAAGTACAACTAAATTCTTTTTTGAAAGTTGATCTTGTGCATTAACAAGTCTTGACTCTGATTCGATTTTATTATTATTATCAGTAGAATTGAATAAGAAATCATCTCCACCACCTGCTAAAATCCCTAGTACATCGCAAGTTAAAATTGTCTGGAGCTTCTTGCTACTTCTGAATGCTTCGAAATCGGTGATCAACAAATCGATTTTCTGTTCTTCAACTGTTGCTAAAATCGCTTCGCTTGCATCATGTGAAATTCTGACTAAATAATGATTAAGAATGTTATCTCGTTCTAACAATCTTTCTAGGGGTTGGAATGACTTTTTTGCTGCCTCAGCATATGCTATTCCAGCTGATAATGGGGTTTGTTTAGGAACTGTAATCACTCTCAGAATATTAAGTTCTCCGTCATTTTCCTTCGCAATCCATAGTGCATATTTCAGAAGCCTATCAGGGTTCTCAGGAGTGTATGGAATTAGAATTCTAAAATCTCGTCTAGACAAGTCACCCATACTAGTGACGATGGGAGCGTAGTGATCTATTTCTTTTCTAAAGGTGTAAACTCGATAAATTATGAAACCTACTATTACCCATGCGATAGTTATTACCCAGCTTATGGGTTCAATAATCAGCAAGTAAATTGCTAGTCCTAAGTTGAGAAAAATACCAATTATAGGTATAAATAGGAAAAAGGGGTGTCTTAAATCCGTAATGTAATTTATCACCGTATATCCTTCTAATAGTAATAACCGCTATATTGACTTGCGTGAATAATAGCAAAAAGATTACACCAGCTGCAATTGCTATCTGAGCTAGCGGAAGAGCAAAGGCCATTACAGACATTATGATACCAGAAATTAGTATAGCTATATGAGGTGTCTTGTTCTTTTGATGTATTGTACTGAGCTGATAAGGTAAATTATAATTTCTTCCCATCGCGAATGCAACCCTAGCTGAAGAAAATGTGGTAGCATTTAGTGCTGCTAGAGTTGAAATCAATCCTCCCGCAAGAACTATGAATGCACCATAAGGAAGGAACAATTCTGCTGCTTTCATAATCCCAAGTTCTCCATTTTCACCAATGTACTTCCATGACGGGATTCCGTTAGGGTGAATAGATCCTATAGAAACAAACGCAACTAAGCAGTATAAGACGACTACTGCAGTCAAGGAAAGAAAGATAGCACGCGGAATATTTCTTCTTGGATTCTTGACTTCTTCGCCCGTCTGTACTATTACTTCATAACCTTCGAAGGCGATGAATGTGAGACCCATGGCAGCCACTATCCCGCCAATACCCATTGGCATAAAATCAGAAAAATTCGTCTGCCAATTCGGAAAAGTGAATATCGCCCCTAAACCTGCAATAATGAGAATGAGGATTAGACCAAGCTGAAATATGGTGACGATACTTCCCGCTTTGCCTGTCTCAGAGGTTCCCTTAATGTTGACATATATGACAATCCCAATTGAAATCACTGCTATTATTTTATCAAATGGCAGGAACCCGAGTGTGTCATTCTGCACAACATGGGTCATCTCCAGCAGCCCTGTTAGAAATGAAGCAAAGCTCACTGCATACAAGCTGCCTGCTATTATGTGTGCAAGCCAAGCCATCCACCCACTAATGAAGGCATTCGGACGGGGAAGTCCTTCTCTTATCCAAAGGTAACCCCCACCCGCTTCCGGAATTGCAGAGCCCAGTTCGGCATACGCCATAGCAGTAAAAAGTGTAATTATTGCGTTAAGAATGAATGCAATAATGACGGCGCTTCCAGCAAGGCCTATCGCTGGCCCAGTTAATACAAATATGGATCCTCCTATCATTGCTGCGATACCGACCATTACGATATCCAGGAGACCAAGGGATCTGATTAATTGATTGTGTGTGACATATCCAGACGGTTCTCGCGACTCCCCGTCTCCAGAGGCGGACAATTAATAATCGTGCTAATTCTGGTGACCAATTAAAAGCTTTACTGTCAAGATAAAATGGATATTAACTTAGATACACACTAACTATTTCTAAAGAATCATTATGAACTGATTAGAATTGTAGAGCCGTTTTAGTCGTGTTAGTGCTAATGCCCCTTTGACCAAAGCTTGTCGTTTCATTTAGTGTTATTTAAGTAGTTCAGATTGCAAATATTCATAAAAGATTTTGCATGAAAAAGTAGCAGTAGTAACTGGAAGTTCAACTGGAATAGGCTATGAAACTTCATTACTACTTGCTAGAAGTGGATTTCATACTTGTGCGACTACTAGAAATCTAGAAAGAGCGGGATCCTTAATCAACGTTAAGGAAGAAGAGGGACTTCCCATTAGTATATTTCAGCTTGACGTAAATGATGATGAGTCCATACAAAATACCTTCTCAGAAATTGAAAGTAACATTGGGAAAATCGACATATTGGTTAATAATGCTGGGTATGGTCTCCTTGGTAGCCTTGAAGATCTTTCTATTGTGGAGCTCAAGGACCAATTTGAGGCCAATTTTTTTGGTGCAATAAAACTGATACAGAGAGTCGTCCCGAGTATGCGTCTACAAAAAAGAGGAATGATTGTGAATATAAGCTCTGGTGCAGGTATTGTAGGTTTTCCATGTATGTCAGCATACGCATGTACTAAATTTGCACTAGAAGGTCTTAGCGAATCTATTGCGTATGAGCTACTGCCATTCGGCATTAGAGTTATCATAGTCGAACCAGGGGTAATTAGAACGGATTTCATAAAGCATTCTATTACTGCAGAAAGGGCTGCAAATAAAAATTCGCCTTATCTTGATATTTTTCAAAAAATCTACAAGAATATTAATTTTATGCAGCAGCATGCGACCTCCCCAGCCGATGTTGCCAGGGTAATTCTCAATGCAATAAATGACACCAAGCCTAATCTTCGATATTTAGTAGGTAATGATGTTGCCGTCGTAGCTGAAGCCAAGAAGAGCTTATCTGAGGCTGATTTTCGTAGGATGATGATCCAACAAATTTTTCAGGAATTATGACAGTATAATACGAACTCGATCATGTAATTAATATTTGGTCAGTAGATACCATCATGCGTACTCGAAGCTTCGGATTGGGTACTTTAACTATCGGGTATTATAGTATTGGCAATAAATATAGATCGAATTTACTATTACAATATTATAACTAATGTTAGTAACGTTACTAATTGGTAGAGTTCATCGCATTTATCCAACCTACGATTGAGTTTGTGACTGGTAACCTATCAACTTCAGAATAACGGTTATCATCCTGGTTAAAGAAAATGGCATGGTTAAACCAATGGTCGCAATCCAACAATTCGATACTCTTTTTATCGCTTTTTAACATGGTGTAAAAACTTTCAGATATTTGAGGATTTACGTTGGTATCCTTCTTTCCATGCAATATGAGAACTGGGATTCTTAGTGAAGATAATTTGCTTACTTTTGTGTTCCTAAATCCAATTACGTCTACAATATACCGGTATGAATAACAATTTATAATATCGGGATCATTTATCATAATCTCAACCTCCTTGGTTTGCAGGATTGAATTGCTAACTACTTTCTTTGCCGAAACCAAGTTCGACGGGGTAAAGATCCGTCTTAACAATAAATTATAAAACGTAGTTGTGGCAGGGACTGCTTCTCCCTTATTTTTGATTTCTTTAATCCAAACATAAGGAGCCAGAAGTATTAGTCCTGAAATCTTTCTAGTGTATGATGATAAATACCACATTGCATATGTACAGCCCAAACTATGAGCCAAAATATATAGATTCGATTGCTTACTTTGACTCTTATCTAGACCATGCGGGTTTTCGGACATAATTTGAGATAAGACTTCATCAATACCTTTCAGAGTATTTTTAAAATCAGGGTCTCCGCGCTTACCGTCCGATTTTCCATGACCGAATAAATCAATTGCATATGTATCTATCCCAGATTTTGACAACGCTCGACCGAGGTACTGGAATATTCTCGCATCACAGCAAAATCCATGAAGACAGAGAACCTTGCATTCTACTGAGTTTTTATTATCAGCAGAAGGATAGAATGATGCATTAATTTTACCCTGACTAGTAAGGAAAGAAATACTGGTATTCTCGTCATGCACATTTTCAGTCTTTTCCATTGTCCGCGATTATTAGATTAGTTGCCAATCCTTAGATAAAAGCTTATTTTGAGTCAGCAGAGTGAGGACCTAATGGAGGACTGCCTTGATAGTTCTTCTCAAATAATTCAATCATCATTATGATAAAACAGAGTTAGGGCTAATAAGAAAATCCTTATTAGAACATTAAATAAAGATCATGCTGGTTCCAGATGTCCGATACTAGTCAACTTATTGTGAGACGAATTAAGAACGGGACAGTAATTGATCATATCGAAGCGGGAAAGGCTCTTTTTGTATTGCGAGTTTTGAACATAACTGGACAAGAAGGCGAGGTTATAACTGTGGCGCTCAACGTCCCCAGCAATAAACACAGCAAAAAGGATATCATAAAGGTAGAAAACAAGTATTTGCGTGAGGAGGACACAAATAAGCTTGCATTAGTCGCCCCTCGCGCTACAATCAATATTGTCAAAGATTACAAGTTAGTAGAAAAAAGAAAGATTCAGTTGCCCAACGCCATTAAGGGCATTTTCAAATGTCCAAACTTGAGATGCGTTACAAATGGCGAAAATGTACGGTCAGTAATAGAAGTATTGGACAGGGACACAATCCTTCTGTGTTGCAAATACTGCTCTCAGACCCTGACTACCAATGACCTTATCTTTTGAGTGATCTGGAATTAGAGATTAGATTTCTACAAAACTGCTCAGGAATAGTTTGAATGCTTTTTATATTAAAATTGTTTTCAATAAATATGGACGAAGAACGTAAATCTGGTCATGGGTCTAGACTCTCTATATCAAGAGTGTTCCTATCTGGAACATTGCTTGCAGTAGTAATTGCTATTCCTGCTGTAGTTGTAACATTCATCACGCATTACGTACTCCATACCGAATTTCTGATTACTTTAGCGTCCGGTATTCTTACTCTTTTCGTAGCTATGGGATTTAGTTATAAGATTGCAAAGAAATTATCAATAAACTGAGTTTACTGATTCCAGAGGTCTTCCGGAGCACCTTCAGCAATGCCCAAGTAGTTCCAATTTATGCCAAACTTATTGCAAGCATTTCAGTGTGATATAACATCTATTGGCATTCTTGGCAATTCTTCCATCCGATTCGTTCTTGATAGTAATTCGCTAATTTCATGTGTCTTAATCGTTCGCCAACAGTCTTAGCCTTTTCCATTCGACGTAAATGTGATCGTAACTGACTTAAATCACACATGCAAACACCTGTTAGTGGTTTGTATTTGGATCTCGATATAACGTGTTTCTTATGATCAACTAATAGCATTCCGACCTTGGTTATGACAGTTATAGCGAAAATCGCACCTACAATCCAAACTAAGATCCCCTCTGACACCAAGACAGAAAAAACGTTGCCATGGGAGCTGTAGGAGATAATTGGGATAGGAATCAAAATTGATAATATTACTCCTACCGGTGTAAGTAGAACCAAAATCGACAACAATCTATCATATGGTTCAACTTCTTTTTCAAAACGATCAAGTAAGGTCTCCAACCGTGAATCGATTTTATTTTCAATTTGCATAGGCCTCATCATCAAAGCTATACAAATCGCAATTTATTAACATTGTCGAAAAATTTGCACATATCTCAGAAATTTATTCTTCCAGGTAATTAATATAGGGTGAAACGTATCATTAACCCGAATAATCTTAGCAATCGGTGTACTTTCTCGTTAAAATATGATTATTGACTGCCTGTATAAGCCAAGATGAATAACAAATTTCGTAACGACCTAAATAGCGATATATTTTTTATATATTTTAGGAATAATTGTTGTTATATTTGATACACTAATGTATAAATTTCTCATCAATCCGCTATTGAAGTGATATGCTATGGATGGTCGTCCAATTTTAAAAAGTCAGGCCTTTAATGTCACTTCTGATGTATTTGCAAAATCAATATGGGTCAGCTCGTGTCTTGCAATAGTTTTCACCTTGCCACCCTTAGCACTGTTGATTGGAATATATTGGAATACTGGCAATTTGCTTGCCGGTGCAATTATCGGTTTTACGGTTCACTTTGCAATATTGGCTATATCGCCAAAACTATCTGTTGCATTGTCGTCACTTATGGATCCTTAGTCATCGCAACTTAAATGCAATCCAGTATTGATCCTTGAGGATTCAATCAAGTCTAACCTAGTAATTAATTAAGAGACTCTTTCTAATGGGCTTGTAGGCAAAACCAAATGCTCTGGAACAATTGTAAAAATTAAAATTGATGCTGTTCTAATAACTTGCAATCTAGGATGTGTAAATTATGAGCAAAACTAGTATGCCAAGTAAGATTTTTGGTACTGTCTTGTCTCACGGCATACGAGGACGGATGCTTTCGAAGACAGAATTGCAGACGTTGGCAGAAGCCAGAGATATGGATGAACTAGTTACTAGGATAAAGAACACAGTATACCTTGATGCTCTAGCAAAGATTGCAAAACCCTACACAGCAGAAAAGATTGAAGGGGCTTTGAGGGAGTATTTGGTCAATATTCATGCAAAAATGGTGAGTGTGACTGGAGGATCCTCAATTCTCAGTGCCTATTTTTTGAAGAACATTATTTGGAACTTGAAAATCGTTTTGAAAGGCAAAGCGTTAGGCAAGTCATATGACGAACTTGTACCTAAGGTTAACCTAAGAGCTGAAGAGCTACTTGGCAGACGAGATATAATAGTCAAGGCGCTCGTGTCAAAAAATTTAGATGAAGCCATCAGTGCCCTAGCAGGCAGCGAAGTTGCAGAAGATGCTGCCTAAGGCTGCCGCAGTCTACAAGGATAAAGGTGATCTTCGTGTATTTGATACGTATTTGGACAGGACCTTGTACATTCATCTCGGAAGAGCAATGAATGCTGAATCTCAATCAATGGACGTCAAAAATATAGTTTCTACTGATATAGACTCGTACAACGTCCTCGCTGTATTGCGTGGAAAATTTTGGAGCTTGAGCCCTAGTGATATTAGCGATTTGATAGTTACTACTACATCAAAAGTTACAAAAGATACTATTCAAAAAATGATAAACACAGAAAAAATATCAGAAGCTATCGGAGAACTCGCGACCACAGTTTACAAGGATATTATTCCCCAAACTGCTACTAGTGATATTGATGCCATATTGCAACTTGAAAGTGGTTTTGAATCGACCGAATTAAAAAAGGTAATCAGCGCCTTTAGAACAATGTTCAGTGTTGGTATTACGGTTGCCGCACTAAAATTATTGATGATTGAAGTCAGGAACCTGTCAGCTATAGCTTCAGGAATCGAACAAAAAGTAGGTACAGAGGCAATTGTCTCTAGGCTCATTATACCTGTGCAATAAATTGAAGTAATGCAAAATATGGTCCTTCTTAATTGATCTAATTAACACCAAGCACATACTAGTGTCTCTATTTTTGAAGCTATGAAATTTTCGTTAATTGCTTTTATCTTTCCAGGTAATGTTAGAATATAGCATTTTAGGAACAAGCTTCTTAAATTCTGTTCCGTCTCCTACATACCATTTCGGAAACCATTCGTATAGGTGCAGTCTTATTGTCTGGATATAAACTATTAGTCCTTCAATAAGCATTATACCAATGTTTCCACCGATTAGGACCGCATAACCTCCTACTCCTAAGTACGCTTCATTTACTGTAACCAGCAATGCTGCATGAACAAGGAGCATAATTCCGAGCCTCGTATAGCTAATAACATTTGAAAGAACTTCTATAATTCGAACAAGAATTACTTCGATAATAATTCCCATAAGGCCACCGCCCTCATCATGACCATGTTTGGCAGCCTCCTCTTGTTCTTTCTTTGCTCCGTATATCATGACTGCTACCGTAGCAATGATTACAGGAGGTGCGGCTTTAGCCACTAAGTCTACAGTTACCCAATCGCCAAATATGTAGGAAAGCCAAGGTACAGGTTCATTATGAATTTCGCCGCTGACTCCGAACATTCCGATAATGTCATATCCAGAACCTATTGCAGCCAATATAAGTGCGACTATGGCGTAGAATTGCACAATTGTAGGTATGTCATGAGTCAAAACAAAGTTTTTATTGCCATCCTTAATATCTTTACTGAGTCTAAGAAACATAGCCATCGATAAGTGAACAATACCAATAGCTACTGATACTTTTAGTATTTTTACAACTTGATCAAATGATAATTCTGATACATTCAAGACTCCCACTATGTTACCTATAGGAACGAACACCCACTGCAGAATCGCTATCTCCTCTATGTGAAAACCAAATACTTCTCCTGTTCCCAATCCTGCTATAGCTGACGCCACACCACTAGCAGCTATCAATGTCCCCCAAGTCCTTAATGATCCATTTCCTCTTATTCTCAAGAGCATTCCAAGTCCGAACAGAAGTAATCCATGGCCCAAATCTCCAAACATAATTCCAAAGAATACTGGCCAAACAAAAGCTATGATTGGTGTCGGGTCAGTTTCACCGTAACCAGGAAAGCCTTGAGTTTGGGTTATGACCTCGAAAGTCTTGATATATTTCTTGTTAGAAAGAAGGGTAGGAAGGGCTTCATTCTCCTTTTCTGGAACCTTAGCCTCTTCCAATACTGTTACGTAATCCTTCGTCAGATTCTTGAATTTTTTTTCATCTTTATTGGGAATGTAGCCCTGGATCAATGCAAAATTTTTGGTGCCTGCTGGTTTTCGGGTCGTTTCTAATACGTCTTTAGCAAGTTTTGCAGATTCATGCAATGATAGAATCTTAGGTATGACTGCCGATTTTTTCAAAGCCTCAATTTTTTTCGAGAGATCTTTGGACTTTGCTTCAAGTTCCTTTATTTTTTCCTGACTCTGAGCGTAAGCAGCGCTTGGATTTTGTGGAAGATTAGGAGGAATTTGGATTGGATGTACATTGAAACTACGAAGAACCTTAATTATTCTCTCAGCGTCTTCTTTTGATCCCAAAATTACTAATGATGATTTTTCTTCATTTAGTTTAGTTGTGTATATGGTTAGATCGCTCAAACTTCTTTGAATTTCTTGAACATCTTTTGAGTCAACTACGAAAATCTCGGCAAAGAATCTCTTGAGCTTTTTAAAGGAACTAAAGTCCAAATTCAGATTTGAAGCAGCCTTAAGGGCAGAGGCTATATTATAATATTCTTCTAATTCTTTCGTAATGCTGTTTTGCGTTGAAATTAGAGACTTTGGTTCCTCAAGGATCGCGTTACTCTTATGCTCCAATTCCTCTATGAAGCCTCGGATATCCTGAATTGAGTAATCGGTCTTTTCTTTTGGGGCCCCGCTAAACATGGTTGACATTACCCCTGTTTCCAGTGGGATGCCCAACGCCCTTATGACTTCATCGATATCCTGATACAACTTTTGCGCCTTAAGCAATAAGTCATCCATGAATGGATGTGAATACTCTGATGTGTTCTGAAGCGAGTGAAAAGATTCAAGAGCTGCCAACTTACTTACTGCTTCCTGAGTTTCTATTCGTGGCAAGATTACTGTCGCCTTTAGTAATTTAGCTAGCCCCATCTCTTTGCGTTTTTTGATAGGGTGTACACTTTAAAATCTTTCCCTTTTGTCGCTATGTGAACGAAAGAGAAAGTGGACTTTGCTATGCCATATCATTATGATGGCTATTCAACAAGAAATGGGAGGTTAGCAAGCTCTCTAAGTGATTTGTTGAGCTATTTCACAAGCTATGTGATTCACAGATATTCAAGTTCGAATTCGATTCAAATCATGTTTTATGAACTGTAAAATTGACAGCTTTCAGTGAGGAAGTTCCAAGAATTCTTCATCAAATCATGAACAAGTTTCTCTATATTCTAGTTAGCCTTTACAAATGATTAGACTGGATCAAATGGAGGCTTGTCAAATCAAGTAAAACGTGACTATAAATGGTAACTACTTACAATTTCTTTCAAAGGTCGTGATTAATCTCTAGATAGCAACATGATGGGTTGAAAGATGAGATTCTTCCTACTGGCCCAATATGATGAACATCATTACTATGCCGTAAATTGCAATTGATTCGACCATGCCTACGAAGATAAACACTCTTGATTGCATCTTTGGGTTGTCACTAATAGTCGCTAGTCCTGCAGCACCTACGAATCCAAGACCTATGCCCGAACCGGCTGCTGCCAGGCCAAATGCCATTCCTGCACCTATCAACTTTGCGCCTCCGTCTGAAGCGGTAGATTCTGTACCTGATTCCTGTGCATAGGCTTGAAAATCTATTGCTAAGCAGCCGCCGAGAATGCTCATGGAGATAGCTAATATACTGAGTGTGCGCTTTTGCCCAAACACATGACAGTTCATATTGGTTCGACATTTGATGCCATATTTAACTATAACTGCACAACATTGCTTGAACCACTTTATTTTTACTGTCGTAACTCTTTAGAAGCCTTGTATACGTATGGAGTGTCACCACCTTCAAGCTCCTCTACTTCAATTTGCCGAATCTTTGACGAATTGCCTAGACAAAACGATTAGGACTCGGAATTAACAAAATAGGCGGAGTATCTCTTTACCGGAACTTCATAAATCATAACATTGACATCATTAGAGAAAATATCAATACCGTCTACTTAACCTAACCTAGAAGACTCAGGACTATATTATTTTTGATTTTACAATCCGCAGTTAAGAAATTTTAATGCAATTTTGATAATGCTTTTTTCTTTATAGACTGAATTTCTTCTTTTATTTCAGCTATCTTGGCATCATGATCTTTCTTCAGTTGTTCGCGGGATTGTTCGAACAGTCCAGTTATCTGATCAACACCCATCACAATGCACCTCTCTTCTCATATTTCTCATTCAACCTAACGTTTTTTTACGTTCAAGGACTACTTTAACCTTCTTAAGTCTCACAAACTCTTCGCGTTCACGTTCTTCCAATGTGGCCTTAATAAAGGAAATAGCATCTTCATAATGTGGTATTATTACAAATTCTAATGCATTTATCAGTTTTTGAGTACGCTCCAATTCTTTTGCCAGACTAAAAATGGCATTTTCATACTCTGCTGCTTTACAAATATTTGGGAGCATATTCTTGATTAGTCTTGCTGCCTTGTCTACGGAAGCATTAGTTTCTGAGAATCCGTAAGTTAAATCCTGACCCCCTTGTCTTGTTTTAACATTCAATGTAGGGATCTTAACGTCGACTATCCTTCTAACATTTACATCCACTTCCATTATACTTGGAGTTGATTCAGCAATCGATTCAAGAGTAGAGGTCCCAAGGGTCATGTAAGCATCGTACACCGCCTGATATATGTTTGCTAGAGGCGACCAGATATCTCCACGCGCTTTATTCGCTTCCTCGATAATTTCGTCGATCTTCTTCAGGAGAACTTCTCTTTTATCATCTAAAATTTTGTGCACCATTTTCCCTACTTGAAGTGAACGCCGAATCTTGATTAATTCGATTTTTGTAGCAGTAACGCGTTTACCGAAGGACAATTTGATTTATTCTAATTCCATCATTTTGTAGATTTCTTATAGTACTGACCAACGTGCTTATCTTTAATTTTGGTTAGTTCGCCTTCGGGTAGGCTCGATAATACTTCCCAGGCTCTTCCTAAAGTTTCTTCTAACGTGCGGTTCTCATCTTGATTTTGCTTCAGGAAATAATCCTCGAACATATCTCCAGCATCAAGATATTTCAGATCAACCCCAGTTAGACCTGCCCTTCCCACGATTTCAGAAAGGGCCCTCACCTCCTGGGCCCTGGAGTACAAATCGTAAAGTTGGTTTCCAACTTCCATATGATCAGATCTTGTCTTTCCCTCACCAACTCCATCTTTCATTAATCTAGATAACGACATCAAGACGTTTACTGGCGGATATATCCCCTTTCTGAATAAGTCACGTCCTAGGACAATTTGTCCTTCGGTAATATAGCCTGTTAAATCAGGTATTGGATGAGTAATATCATCTGCTGGCATCGAAAGAATGGGAACTTGGGTCACGCTTCCATTCTTGCCCTTTACCCTGCCAGCGCGTTCATAGTTATTTGCCAAGTCTGTGTAAAGATAACCAGGATAGCCCTTTCTTCCTGGAACTTCCTCCCTTGCAGCACTTATCTCTCTCAATGCCTCAGCATAATTTGTCATATCAGTTAGAATCGCCAACACATGCATCTCAAGTTCAAAGGCCAGATATTCTGCTACAGTTAATGCTACTCTAGGAGTGATAATTCTTTCAATTGCGGGATCATCAGCAAGATTCAAAAATAATACACTTCTCCGAAGAGCTCCTGATTCCTCAAGACTTCTCTTGAAATATTGGGCCTCAGAGTATTGTACTCCAATTGCTGCAAACACGACAGCGAAATCTTCCTTTGTACCCACGACTGAGGCTTGACGTGCTATCTGAGCAGCCAGTATATTATGAGGCATGCCAGAGCCAGAGAATATCGGAAGCTTCTGGCCCCGCACTAGAGTTAACATTCCATCGATTACAGATACGCCAGTCTGGATGAAAGAAGTAGGATATTCCCTACTTTCGGGGTTCATGGGCTCGCCGTTTACGTCAAGAAATTTATCAGCCACTGGTTCCGGAAGACCATCGTTAGGTCTACCTAATCCATCGAAAACCCTCCCTAGCAGTTCGTGCGAAACAGGCATTGTCATAGTTTTGCCGAGGAATTTGGCCTTTGTTCCAGTAATTGCAAGTCCAGTGGTGCCTTCAAAAACTTGGATTATAGCTTTACCATTACCAACTTCAAGGACTTTACCTAATCTCCTATCTCCTTCATTAGTTTCAATTTCAACCAGTTCGTCGAATGACACCTTAGTTACCCCATCTATAACCATCAAGGGACCTTTTATTTCTGCTACCTTGGTATATTCTACGCCGACTGATTCAGACAGAGACTTTCACCTCCCTGGACAATGTACCCTTGAATTCTTCAGACATTCGTCTATCTAATTCATCCAATCTGGAGATCTGATCATCTGGAATTTCAAATTTAGCCTTCAACAACGAAGTTATGATTGGCATTGCACGAATATCTGCAAGCGACTTCCCTTCCTTCAAGGCTTTTTGGGCTTCCTTATAGAACTTTACCATCAATTTTACTAATTTCACTTGCTTCTGGGGGCTACAATAAGTATCGATTTTATCGAATGAATTTTGTTGCAAGATTCCTATCTTAATCATTCTAGCTACCTCCAGAACCAATTTTTCTTCATCTGGTAATGCTTCTGGACCTAAAAGCCTAACGATCTCCTTTAGAGTATCTTCTTTTTGCAATATTTGATAAGATTCTGATCTTCAGATCATACCAATCAGCGCTGACATTTTCTTTCCACCACTTTGCTACATCTTCTAGATATCCTGAATAAGATTGCATCCAGTTTATTGATGGATAATGCCTAGAATAGGCTAGCCTTGTATCAAGAGCCCAGAATGTCTTTATAAATCTGATCGTATGCGTGGTAACTGGTTCTGTAAAGTCCGCACCTGAAGGTGAGACCGCTCCCACAATAGTGACAGAACCTGCTCGTTCCGGAGACCCAAGAGCTCTAACTCGTCCGGCCCTTTCATAGAATTCTGCCAGTCGAGATGCAAGGTATGAGGGATATCCCTCTTCAGCTGGCATTTCTTCCAGTCTTCCGGACATCTCTCTCAATGCTTCGGCCCATCTACTAGTTGAATCTGCCACCAGCACGACATCGTATCCCATATCTCTATAATATTCTGCGATTGTTACACCCGTATAGATAGAAGCTTCTCGTGCAGCCACGGGCATGTTACTCGTATTAGCAACAAGGACAGTTCTTTCCATCAACGGTCTACCTGATCGAGGATCTATTAAATGAGGAAATTCGACGAGAACTTCAGTCATTTCATTTCCTCTTTCACCACAGCCTATGTAAACGACTCCCTTTGAATCTGCCCACTTGGCTATTTGGTGCAAAGTTACTGTTTTGCCCGTACCGAAGCCACCGGGAATCGCTCCAGTACCTCCTTTCGCTATAGGAAAATATGTATCAATTATACGTTGACCTGTAATCAGAGGTACGGTAGGATCATACCTTTGGGCATAGGGCCTTGGGCGTCGTACTGGCCATTTATGATACATCTTAAAATCCTTCTTTGCTCCACTTTTACTTTTAGAGTATAAGAGAGGGTGTTCAAGATCGTATTCTCCCTCACCGACTATTTCGGTAATTACTCCACCTTCATAGTTGGGAGGGATCAAGATACTATGTGTAACCAATGGAGTCTCCTCTACGGTACCGATAATAGATCCTCCTTCAATGGAGTCCCCTTTCTTTAACGAAGGAATAAAGTTGTATTTCTTTTTCATATCAACAGGCGTAGTTGCTATCCCTCTACCGATGAAAGCACCTGATTTCTGAGCAATATCATCAAGTGGTCTCTGAATTCCGTCATAAATCTTACCTATAATACCTGGACCGAGAAAAACAGACAAAGGTTGTCCAGTTCCAACCACAGGTTCTCCTGGTCTTAAGCCTGATGTTGATTCATAAACTTGTACAAAAGCAACGTCGCCTGTAAGCCTAATGACCTCGCCTATAAGCTTGGTATCTCCTACCTCGACTGTTTCATACATCTTAGCAGAGGACATTCCGTCAGCCTTTACTGCTGGTCCGCTTACCCAAACTATTTTTCCTTTAGCTACAGCCATCTCTCCTCATTCGCTCCTGAGCAGTTGGACTATCTCTTTCCTTATTAAAGGTTTGAGCCTTTCAATCCTAGACTCCATGGAATTGTCAAGTGTCATTGTCCCGTCTTCGGACCTAGCTCTAATTCCGCCTGCTATATCTATTGGTTTCTTGGAGAGAGTTAGTTTTATTTTATTATTCTTATTGCTAGAGAGGTCTTGTATAACCTTCCTCACCAGTTCATAATCATTCTTATTGCATTCAATAATAATTTCCGTAGACTCTAGTTTTGAAATACTATCTTCAATCATTTTCCTTATTAGCTCCTTGTATGACTTTTCATCAGGCCTTGATTGAAGTCTTTCTTTCGCTTTCTCAAAAATTTCATTAATTGCTGATTCTATAAGAAGGAGCTCTTTGTTCCTAGCAGTAAGGCGACTTGAGCCTATTATTTGACGTTTTAAATTTTCTGCCTGCTTTTTAGCAGATTCGACTATGGCTTCGTACTCAGCCTGAAGTTTTGTACGGGAGGCTTCGAGGTCATTTTTTGCCTGTTCAAAAGCCGAGTCAATTTGGGATACAAATTCGGATTCAGCTTGTGATAATACTTTGTCAATAGTTCTCTCTAGAGAAGTTGAACTCATCTAAAACTTGGAAAAAGATTGAGTGATTTTAACCTTTTGATAGAATATGGATTTCTGAACAGGGACAAGAGTTATCGAAGGTTCTCTGCGCTATTGTCTTGAACAGGCGTGTTATTTGAAATTTGATGAAATTACGTCATTTAATTTTTCAATCCAACATTCTATTTCAGCGACATGAGTGCCCATCCAATACACGTTAGAACAATCCTTGCACTCGTAAAAAATTTTATAATTGTTGAACACTTTATCTTTAACCTTTTCTTTGATTTTTTCCTTTGGACTTTTTGTGAGTACGCCATTACATTTAGGACACCTAGCCAAACTTTGACTAAACTTAATCATCTTTGAACGACTTTTTAGAATATTGCTTATTTTTTGCAAATCATTTCCGGAATGTAAGAGAACTGCTGGAATTTTCTTGTTTACCGATCTAAAGAACAACTCCCTGTCTCCAGTAATTACTATTCTACTTTGTTCAAGCCCCATCCGAATTACATCATCATCTCGTAAACATGAAGAATAATAGGTATCAAAACCAAGAATCCTTAATTTTCTAGCCACAGTGCCAAACATTGAATCAACAATGTATCTTGGTTGATTTGGATTATTGAGTGGTGTCGCCTCTGCACTCTTCACAAGTAAATGTTCCCTCGCTGTACATCAGCATGTCAGACCATTCTCCACATTCGTCGCAATATCCCGAAATATTTGAAGCCGGGCGCCCGATTTCTCCTCTGACAATCCCTGCCTTCTCCGATACAACATCCACCAATTCGGGAGTGACGGCTATTACATCAGAGGCTGAAATTATACCGACTAGCCTTCCTTTATATACTACGCCTAAACGCTTTATGTTATTCTTTCTTAAAACCCGCGCGGCTTCGGTAATACTTTCTTCTGATTCGATTGTGTGTATCGGCTGCATTATTTCTGATGCCTTCAGCAATCCAGGCTTGATGTCCTTGACCACGCCTCCTGAAACGATATCCCAATCAGTGACAATGCCAGCAGGAACTTCATTCTTTGTTATGACTATACTTCCTACTCTATGTTCGCTCATTTTCAGCGCGATATCTTTTATCGAGTCCTCTGGCTCTGCAGAAATTACTGGGCTGTTCATAACATCTCTAACAAGTACTCGTGTAGTCATGTTAGCATCGATGTGTTCCCTCACTTGTTTTCGTGTCACAAAGTTAATTGAATATATTGCTTTAATTGCTTTACGGCTAATAAAGCACGTATTCTAATAATCGGGGCAATATTCTGACCGTTAGTGATCTAAACTCGAGATTCTTTTTGAAACTCTGGAAAAGAGTCTGCTTTGTTTACTGCCATGATTTTAAACGAACCAGTAGGTAGAATCCTGATCATATCATCCACGGCATATTGTTTAATGTAGGAAATTAAACTTCCTTGCGCTGTAGAAAGTAGTCTTACAAATTCTGATTTTATTTTTTTTGCTGTAGCTACTATGTCCGAACCGCCAGGCACTAAAGTAATATAGGCGTAACTTTTCGAAAGAATCGCTGCATGCGGCCCACAAATCATAGCATATTTATCATTGCCTTGGACCGTTATTCCTATTGCAAGTTTGAGTTCGACGTTTCTGACAAAATTCCTTTTTCCCTCTAAAACAAATGCTCCTTTTGGTAGGTATTGTCCAGTAGGAGCCCCTTTCTTTACTTGACTAGGTAATACCCAGTATGCATCTGCAACAGATAATCCTTCCTTCCATGCTCTACTGAAAGAGACAGTAGCCTGAGCAGATTGATTAATGCTATCGGTGATGTTTAATTTGTCTCTGTCTCTGGCATCTTTCAAGACAAAAAAAGGAGAGCCATGAATCTCTGCATGGAACACAATATCAGATTCAGTCATGTGTTTTCGAATTATTGCAGAGTTCGATGAAGCATCTTTTCCCCCAACTAAAAGCAAGCTATCTGATGTATAGCACCAGTGGTACCGTTCGTACCATTCCTTCGACTGTTGCTTCCGAAATTCAACTTTATTTTCTGCTTTTAGTGATTTGTTTCGCAGCTCTACTAGGCGAGCTCTAATTTTCTGACCTGCTTCTTCTATAGACCTTGTGCCGTGTTCAAGCTCTTTTGCTCTAGTAAAGATGTACGAAGCTAGCTTTGGTAAGTTACGATCTGCTGGAATAAATTGGTCTGCAATCATGACATACTCTTTGCCTTTTTCATTTGCTAGATTGGCGTTATGCTTTTGTAGGACGTTATGAAATTGGGTATCTATATTATCAGAGGTCTCTTGTTGCAGTATACCCATTATATCCTTTGCCAGATTTCTGAGGGAATTCCCCTTGATTATTACTTCTTTCTTTGCCTTTTCCTGTTGATCCAGATCATGCTCTAATACTGCCAACTGCTGTTCTAAGCTGCTGATTTTCTGAGTTTTGGCTAACCCAAAAATTTGAGTTCCGAGAACTTCATCAATCGCTTGCATAAAAGTAGGAACTTTCTTGATATCTGGATTATCACTGTTGTATATTTGAATTGGAAAAGCATCGACTGGTTTTCCTGCTACATCGAGCAGTATTGCTGGAGCATGATTTAGTCCAATAGTTACTTCGGTTACTATATTCATAATGTTAGTGTAGATGGATTGCACCTCAGCATTTTCCAATTGCGAGACCAATCCTTCGGGATTAACTTTGGCCCTCCTCAATGCTTCCTCAACAAATCTTCTTGGCATGGAGGTCAAAGTCCCTATCCATCGTGCAACGCTTACACTATGGTATTCGATTGTATCTTTACTTGACATCAAATGCTCAAGTGAAATATTGAAGACGTCCCCTCCACGTTGAGGAGGAAAAACATATTTCGATCCAACTCTCAAAATCCTATGCCTTACCTCTATAGACTTTAGAATCCCTAAGATTGACATTTCGTTATCGCAGAGAATCATGTTGCCACCTCCAAATATTTCCACGATAAGTGTTATCACTACCTTGTCATTTCTTTTGAATTTCAAAATGAATATCCTTTCGCTTCCAATTTGCTCTAAACTAACAAACTTAGTCCGTTCAAGTTCGCGCTTTAGTACAGCGACCAACTTATTCTGTTCGACTATTTTGAATTTGGTAGATGTTATCCACAGACCTTGAGTCGAGATCATTAGCAGAATATCGGGCTCTACTGAGTGATGAAATCTGAGCAATACGGCGGCCTGTGTCACACCAATAACATCACTGACATAATATCCTCGGCCTAGTTTGATGCTCGATTCGTTTACAAGATATCTAAGTTCTAAGCCGGATAGTTCCATGCTGTAAGATGCCCTGCAGATTAATATTAATTAATGAAGACAATATAGACCGGAAAGAATTAAACCTGCATATAAGTAGCATAGTCGTTTTGGATCAGCTGGATAAACTATATTATGTGCGAGCATTTCTTGGCGCGCTATCTGGCGTTATTTTAGGATTTATTCTAAATCCTGATAACTCGAGTGGGGCCATAGGAGCAATCTTTATGGTTGGGTTGGTCTTTTATATAATATCGTACGTCTCTGCCAAGAAAATCGTAACTAACATAAAGAAGGAAGAGAGGCGGAAGCTCGCAACAAATGGTATATTTCCGTTCATTTTCTTATTGCTTATGTTCATGATAGTCGTATATACCGGCTTATACGGCAGTAGGTAGCGGTCACTCTATCCACAAGACAAATTATCTAGGTCTGATATGATCTAAATCTGACCATGAAGTGGGAATTCACTACACCCGGCATCCCTGATGATTTGTTTGAAAGAAGTGACAACGTACCTATAACAAAAGAAGATATACGAGCACTGGCAGTTAGCAAGTTAAGGCTTAAGGAAGGATATGACGTCATTGAAGTCGGCACTGGCAGTGGGAGTCTAACGGTTGAAATTTGTTTACAAGTAAAAAGTGGGAAGGTATATTCAATTGATCTTAATCCCGAGGCTATTGAACTAGCACAGCGAAATTTGGAAAGATTCGGAGCAAATGCTAAGTTAATACTTTCGCAGGCACAGAATGTAATATCTTCACTTCCAATGGTTGATGCGATTGTTATCGGAGGTACTCTTGGAGAAACTGAGGAAATAATTAAGCTAAGTCTTCAAAGGCTTAAAAGTGGAGGAAGAATTGTTATTGATACGATCCTAATTGAAACCTTATTCAAGACACTTGCAACTTTGAAGCAGCATGACTTAATTGATATGGAGATCACTCAAGTTACCATTTGCAAATCAAGGAGCGTAAGTACGGGGACGATGCTTCTTGCGAGAAATCCGGTAACAATAATTTCTGCAACAAAAACCTAACTCATCAACAGTAATATACGTAAAATACATCACAAAATGTTTATCTAACGTGATCATTTAAGCGATCAATCGTGACTGATTTTACGGAAGAAGTTAGATTTGGTTATCATGTTATACTTTTAGAAATAGATTAATTATCCTCGGATTTAAATAACGCAAATTTTATGAATTTCATCAATGAAACTATCTTGCATTGGTTGTGGTCCTGGGGATCCCGACCTCCTTACGATAAAAGCAATTGATCGAATAAGAGAAGCAGAAATTATTTTTGCCCCTACGTCCAAACATGGCAAACCTAGCATTGCACTTTCCATCGTCCGCAAATACATAAATGAACTCACTACTTCAACAGTTGACCTGGTATTTCCTATGACAAAGGATAAAGATTTGCTGAAAAAGCAATGGAAGGACAATTCCGATCAGTTGGCAGGGGCGGTATTGAAAGGAAGAAAGACTGTCTATTTGACTGTTGGAGACCCTTCGCTCTACAGTACTTGGATATATATGCATAAAGAGATGATAAAAAATCATGGAAATATTGAAATTGAGATCATTCCAGGTATCCCTTCCATGTTTGCATTTGCCGCCGGTGCTAAAATGAGTCTCGCAGAGGGGGACGAGACACTAGGAATTGTTCCTGCTTGCTATGATCTTGAAAGAGTAAAACGTACTGCTTCTTCTTGTGACACAGTTATTTTTCTTAAAGATGGACGGTATTTTGACAGTGTAATTCAAGTGCTCTCTGAAGCGGGCTTTGACGATAAATCGATTATAACAATAGCACAAGACGTATCATCGGAGGGTGAAATAATGAAGGTAGCTGAGATTAGGGGATTTAAAGAAATTGAAAATTCAATCCGGAAAGTATTTTTCGATAATGGTCGCAAAGCGAAATGACAAAAGCCAATAATACCGTATACTTCGTTGGATCAGGTCCTGGCGATCCGGACCTTATTACTCTAAAAGCATTGAAGCTCCTTCAGGACGCTGACGTAGTTGTTTACTCAGGATCGTTGCTCAATCCGAAACTTCTTGATTATGTTAAAAATGATGCCCAAATTCATGATGCAGCGTTACTAGATAGAGAACTTATTTTTGAAATATTGAAAAAGACTGCAAAGTCTGGTAAGCTGGCAGTTCGTTTCCATGATGGCGACCCTTCATTATTTAGTGCTATAAGAGAACAAATTGATAAACTCGAGAAAGATGGCGTAAATTGTAAAGTTGTTCCGGGAATAACAGCCGTATTGGGTGGCAGCAGCCTCATTAAATTTAGAACTAACCCTACCGGGTGTTACTCAGACGTTGATAATCACAAGAGTAGAATCTAGAACACCTGTACCAGAAAGGGAAAGACTTGTGGAACTTGCCAAGCATGGTGCTACCCTAACATTATACCTAAGTGTTCACTTGATTGAAAATATTGTAAGAGACTTACTGTTAGGTGGCGCTTACACTAGGGACACACCTGTTGCAGTTGTATACAGGGCAACCTGGGATAATGAAAAGACTCTGATAGGTACACTTGGAAATATTGTTAAAATGGTCAAAGATTCTAAGATAACAAAGACTGCAGTAATAATTGTAGGTTCAGTTCTGAGACCTGCAAATTATCAATTTTCAAAGGTATACGACCCTAAATTTACTCACGGATACAGAAAAGCAAAGTAGTGTTTTACATTCGCCTTTCCTCACAATGCAAGTGATATGGTATGCCTAATTTCTTAAAAGATTTCCTCGTCTTTCCTCATGCCTGCCAGGCCTGTTCTTACATTCGAAGCACATTCTGTACATAGGTCTTCTGAGAATGGAAAGCTTTTCATGCATTGTTTACAAGTGGGTCTATCACATTTTGGACAAGCTACTGTTGACGTTTGGTTATTGCAAAGATAACAAAAATTTTTCTCCATAATTGATTATGGGTTCATCAGTCGTAAAAGTATATCGTCTACAGTAGGTGTGAAGATGAGACTGTTGGCCTAAAAGTCCCTCCTAAAGTCAGAGTTGAAGTCTGGAGATTTCCTTCTGTTCTACTCTTGCCCAGTCTCCCATTCCGGGACCTGGTTCTGAATCTTTCCTTCTTCCAACAATCTCACTTATTATGACTTGTTTTGCAGCCATTGGAGGCCACACCATCGCAACATACTCACCCGTACCTCCGGCAGAATCTAAGGAAGCTTCGTGAAGATTCTTATCTGAAAAGCCAAGAGCAATTAATTTTTGCCGTACAGCACCTAGCCAAATCCGTCTGACCATGAACGATGATGTGAACATTGTTGCTGAAATCTAAGGAAGACATTATGTATTCTGATTCAATTATTCACAGGTATAAACGTGATGGCGTGAATTTGGCCAAGTTTTTTGATCTATCGGTATTTCAAAATTGCCTATTTACTAAACTTTATACTGGAATGACCTATTAGACAGCCTAAATAATGATATTCAATAGTATAGTTGAAAGAACAAAAATAAAGTGATTTAGCCGAGTCTTACTGACAGTTCTTCCCCATTTCCTATTGGAACGGTAACAGATCGCATATTTTTCATCCCACGAACGTGCTCCAAATATTTTGTCATAAGTAATCTATATTCCTCAGGATATAGAACATTGTCAGCAGCTATTATGCCACCTATTCGTACAAGTGGTAACACAAGATCGAAATACTCTATTAGATGTTCTTTGTCAGCATCTAGGAAAACTATGTCAAATTTTTTCTTATCGCCAATGTCATTTCCTTGATAATTATTTATTAACTTCCTTAGTTTACTGAGAGCATTTCCTTCAAGAATCTCTATCATGTTTTCTGCTCCTGCCCTTATGAAGTTCCTCTTCGCAGCAACAACCTTCAAAGGATTAGATTCCACAGTTACGATAGCATTGACTGCTCTTTTAGTACCATAATTATATTTGAGCGCAGGCAGCAAACCAGAGTGTTGAATATCCAGCAGATGTTCCTATTTCTAGTACTTTTCGTGCTTTGGTGGAAATTGTTAACACATTGTAAAACACTCCAGTATCATGAGTAATCGGTTGCATCATCTGTTCTCTGCGTAGTTCGATTTGCCCGGCATTTTCTGCTAATGCTTGTTTCTCAAGAGCAGTTAGTACGGAGGCTATCTTCGTATCCACAATGTCCAATAATAGATGCTGGCATTTAGATATTTACTATTCAATACAATGAATGTGACCTGTTTAGGTAATCTTTCATTAAGGGAATGGGAGCTGGAAAAGACTAGAACCTGATAATGAGAATGGATCTGTTTGTGACGTTTGTGTGCTGGCAGGAGTGTCATTATTTTCGGATTCCATTGGGGACCATTTAAAATGCATAAATGGGAATATTCGAATAATCGGGTCAATACACGAGTCGAAAATACCACAATTGTCAAGTCCCAACGCCTCAGCACGCAATGCGCGTCTATCATCGGATAAATCAGCAAATGAATTGTGTGAATACGTAGCGAAGGTCAAGACAGAAATTACTAGTGTAATTCCAAGTCTGCTGCAAATCCGTATTCTGTTATTCGTATTTATCGTAATTGGATGCATGATAAAGTATATGTGGAATGCTCAACTGCCAATTGTAAGATAGTTGAATAATTCGCTGCTCTAATCTAATTCTGAAAGCCTTCATAGAGTACAATAAGTCAAGAATTTCTTAATGAATTCATATCCTAATATTGGATGATAAATTCTCCCAGACTCATAGCCTTCTCGAATAGTGATTTTATTGCAATTTTTACGCTTGTTAGTTTAGATTGTTCTTATCCTCCTTATAGTAAATTGGAACGCAGATTTTTTCACGGTTTGATCTGACGGTACAATCTTATTTATTTCAGCTATTAGTTTTCACTCAAGAACATCGATAAGAACGTTTAATTTTAGTCTAGTGCTGACGAACGTACCAATCTATGGAAAAAATTTTTGAAATGGAAGAGCTAATTTCAAAACTCGAGGGCAATGAAAATTACTTTCTAACATTCATAAACTCGCATGGAATTCAAGCAGGAATATTACGGCTACTACCAGGGGAAGAAGATGTGCAGGAACCTCATTCTTCAGATGAAATATACTTCATCATAAGGGGTGATGGTTTTATCAACATGAATGGTGGAAAATATAAGTTGATACCCAATTCATTCATCTATGTCCCAGCAAACCTTGAACACAAATTCTATGGAAATAGAGAGGAACTTTTAGTAGCTTATTTCTTGGCCAATTAGAAAAGAGACTGCACCAGAATTGGCGTACTATTCCTTACTCGTCAATCTGAAACCCAATGATAATCTTGACCTAAATATTTCCGGATTAAAAAATTGGCTTCTTCATGCTAGATCCACATCTTTTGCATCGAATGCCTTTCACTTCTGCGCCACAGCTTAAGCAAGAATATCTTAATTGAGTACGGCCCGAAAAGAATCCTTTACCTACTCTTTCATCGCTGAAGCCAAAAGATTTTAGAGCTCTCATCTGCCTTGATCTTATGTAAAACATTATCCCTATGAAGAAAGCCAGATTCAATATGAACCCTACTATAAATCCAAACAAGTATGTAAATAGCAGACTCAATCCGAGACTAGCCCCGATGAATAAAATTTGGCGTTTCAAATCAGGTTTTAGATTATTGCCCATCTCCGACACTTATACTATGTACCTCTGGGTTTATCAATTTATTCCCAAATTGAAGCCATCTTGTAGAATAAAGAGTGATTTGCTAGCTGTCTGATATTAGTATTATTGTTTCAGACTAGGCTTTAAAGTTCTAATTCGATAAATCCTTGTAATATGAATAAAGGAACCACAAAGTTTCAAAAATATGAACGAATTATATTTATTACATTTTCGATTCCATTCATCTCTTCTGCAACTACCTTGATTTTGTTAGTATTTTGCAGATAGTAGTCATTATTCAAAACCTCTTTTATGGCGGAATTTATATCATGTGCTTTCATGCTAGTCGGATCTAATTTTATGCCTATACCGAGTTTTGAAACTTTTTCCGCATTTCCTAACTGTTCTCCCTGATTTTGAATGGGTATAGTGACAACTGGTTTGCTGCAGTCCAGACCAGTTCTAGTGCCGGTACAAGCCTGCAGTTGAAGCCATGCATTTGAATGAATGATCCTGCTTCTCCGTAGGATGAAAATTCTATTGACGCATTATAGTCATTGAGACGAGTAGCAATAGTTACTAGACGACTAGCATGGCCTAGACCTACGCCATACGGAGCAAAATAGGCCCGAGCCATACATATAATCACAAATTGCTAAAATCATGGCTTATAAATTGTAATGCTAAGATGCGTAATCTCAAAATAAGCATTAGCAGTTAGTGTTTGATAAGTCAAAGCGTCATTCTTTTCAAGTCTTAAGCGTTGCCAATACGTAGACAACTAAATTACTTAACAACTTATGAAAATTTGAGGAGTGGGCTTAGTCCTATTTTGATTTCTAATTGGCATGAGATGCTGTTGGCTCGTCCCTTGTATCAAAAACAAGCTCGTTTATTTTTTCTAGATGCTTGGCTAAAGATACCATTACCTCTATTTTTCTTTTTGGATAATTTGCAAATTGAATGACACTATCTATGAAAGTGGGTATTGGTATAACATCCTCTCCTAATACTTCTATTCCTCTTCTTGTCATCAAGTACGATTTTGCAATGTGAGGCAGCTTGAATACCGTTTAGAAAGTAATTTTGAGATTCCGGCATTGAATTGCTAGCTTTAAGATACTCTTGTTTAAGTAATTCTGCTTCCTTTTCAATATCCTCCTCCATCAATTTCATCCTCTCGACCAAGCGATTTATTCCCTCCATAATATCTACTGCCATCGACACCACCCACTTTGAATCTTACAAATTATGCTTTCTTACTCTGATCTTACTCGCTCTTTTTTTACTTCTTGTTCTTGAAGTTTTCTGAGTTCGCTTAAAAGAAATTTTTTATACTTATCTCGTTCTTGTTCTGTCATCTTATCCAAGTTAGAGCTTAAGGTAGATCCTATGGTAGACATTCGATCTATCAGATCTATTGCCATGAATTTCCCGACATTTCCTACTCTGAGCATGACATCAAGTTGCTTTTGCACTATGTTATGGACAGAATCAGCATCTTCTGCTATTTCTACCCCTTTCGGTGTAATGCGATATTTCCCGCTATCAGTTTCACTAATTAGTCCCTCTTCCAGTAACCTACCGAGCATCGGATAAATCAAACCAGGCGAAGGTTTCCACCGTCCTTCACTTTGTAAGATTGCTTTGTCTATAATTTCCTTACCTGTCATAGGCTGAATCTTCAATAAAGCCAAAACATAATGGCGCGAGAATCCTCGTGGAATTACACTTCCAACTCGTGCAAGCCAATTTGAAATCATATCACTAGTGATATTACTAGCGATATTTTAGTCTTTCTGGTTTGAAGGCTCAACCACATATAGATTGGGGTTGTTCTAATGCGATCTAGATCATTATCCTCCAAATCAAAAATTCTTAGGGTACAAAATATACGAGGAAGCTCGCACCTACTATTGCCGCAACAAGGAGTATAGTAATCAATATCCCTTTTTTTGTGGTTCGTTTCTTCCTGCCTTCTCTTTCGAGATCTTCTTTTACCAAGTCACTATCCGGTATGTATGCGATGTTAATGGTTAATATTTTTATTCATTTGAATATGATTTTACCATAACCTTACCTTGCCAAGAGTTCAATTGGCCTAATACTGGCAATGACACTATGAGTAAAATAGATTATTGACCATAATAGTGGTTGATATTAGTGTTCCTAAAAGTAGGACTAAAAGTCCTGATATTATTTTGTGTCGCTTCTCCTAGTAAGCACAGAAAGAAATTGTTTGGAAATTATCTATGGGCATATGCAGAACAGGAGATTTGCTTAGCATCATTTGCTCTCAGCAGTTTGCGAAGTACCAATTTCTATCATTAACTGACAACGACGAATAATTATTCTTCAGAGATTCACAACTCTCATCTATCATGGCCTGTTGTTCTGGGGTAAAAATCTTCGGACTTGTAGTTTTTTCGTACAACGATTTATAACCTAGTGTTCCATTGGCAATTGAAGATTCGATTCCCTTTGTTAGATTAGTAACCTCCTTAGATGGAACTATTTCAGATCATGTAATAAAAAATCTTGTCTCCAGACTTCACGCATTCTACTTTTTTGTTATCACCATCCCCAAGATTATTGCAGTTAGACCCAGATATTCCACCACGAAGTATTTCACCAGCTTCCTCTCTCAATTGTTCTGAGGATGAAATATTCAAAGTCTTTGCAATCGCTTCCTGAACCCTTTCCAAATTATTCCCAACTACTGATGATACAAAACTAGTCTGATTATCAATATTTACGATCGTTTTATTTGCAAAAACAACGATATATGTTATATTGCTTACCGGGACGCTTTGAACTTGACCTTCGGTAGAATTATTCGTTTGTGCCCAAGAATAACTTGAACCCACTTGCAATATAACCAACAGTGATATCCAAAAGATAGCAGCTACAAACTTTCTCAATCCATTCTTAGAGTAACCAGATTATTTATTAATATTTTCTATCGGTCGGGTTTGGAAAAATCAATCACTTATGCTGGCAGCAACTCCCCCCCTAGAAAATTCATTGGGGTCAAATCTGATCTTGTCAGAAAGGTGATTCTTAGGATTTTATTTGCGTTACGGGCCCAGGTTGGTCAAATTAACTTGAGGCACAGTACCCCTATCTTTCACACTTGTAGAGTATTGCGGATATAGATCATACTCCCTTGCTCTGACTCCGATGAAGCCGTTTTCATTAGATACATTGTTCAGAAATGTCCTGAGATTTGTATTATGATTCTTACGCCATCATTATAATAAGTACGTGCAACAGAGATTCTATTTTCAGTTCCCGCTAATTCATCCATTAGTCTTGTGACCGTTCTATCCGATTTTAGTTCAGGATAATTTTAGTAAGTCAATATTATACTGCCCAATAGTTGCTCTATCTGATTACTAAGATTGACACGCTGTGATGTATCAGAAGTTGCCATCCATTGTGATCTGAGCTGAGTAATCCTCTCCAACGTTTAACGTTCGAATTGTAGATAACCTTTAAAGGCATGTGCATGATAGTTTGTCTCTTTCGTATTTTAATATCATTCAAATCATTTTTCAATTCTTTGTCGGGAGCCGATGGGATACCTAATATATGGATTGCATTATGCAAATTTTAAGGATTGATGCATTGAAGCGTGTCACAGTGATGAAATTTGGAGGAAGCGCTCTGGGGGTTGATGGTTCAGGAGTCGCAAGTGTAATTGAAAGAATAATCCAAAAAATGTCTGAATCCAAGATAGTTGCGGTATTCTCTGCACCTTTGACACATTATAATGGAAGAACAATATCCATGACTGACGTTGCTATCCATGTGGGCAAGAGTTATTCCAATTCAAACCCTGTGGAGATAGACATTTTGAAGGAGGTTTATGAAAATATTTCTACTGGCCAAATTTCAGAGGGGCTTTGTAAACCACTATTTGATGATCTGAGCAAATTCCACAAGGAGGTAATTATCTCTCTCAAGCAGGCCGCGGAAAATCGGAGGTTTGTAGATGTTACCAGAGCAAGGACTTTGGCATATAGTGGGGAAATAGCAATGTCATATTTGATGGACTATATACTAAGAAGTAAGGGCCTGGTCTCGACTCATGTAAGAATAGAAAACTGGCCCATAATAACAGATGACAACTTTGAGGCTGCCACATTTTTGTTTGAAGAATCAATGAAAAGAAGCGCCTACCTTAAAGATTTGATTGAAAAGCATGACATTGTTACCATAGGGGGTTTTGTAGGTAAAACTATAGATGGATTGGAAACAACTTATGAGAGGGGAGGCTCGGACAGGACGGCTGCTGATGTAGCACTGCTGCTGACCGAAGAATATGAGACCGAATTGGATTTTGAGAAAGATAATGTTGTTTTGAGCGCAGATCCAAAGATAGTGAGGCAGAACCTGGAATATGTGAAAGAGTTATCATATAACGAAGCAAAGTTAGCTGGAATGTTTGGTATGAAAATTCTTGATCCTGTTGCGATAAAAGAAATCGACGACAATGGTCTGGATATTCCCATCACCATAAGTGATATGAAGAATCCTACAAAAGTTACTAGAATAAGGAAACACGCAGTTGAGGAATCTAAAAATTATCTGAAGATAGTTACTGGAAAGAAAAATTGTGCAATTGTAAGAATCGAGAGCATTGCAGCTTCACATTTAGTGGCAATGTTAGAAAGTGATAAACAATATCATGACTTTGTAAAACTGTCGCCTTATAAGAAGGACGGGATTGAGATTACAAGGCTACTGTTCTTGGACGGAGACTATGTCAGACGACAAGAGCGTCACTTCAAGGCATTCTATCCAAAACTCGAAATCATGTACGGAAGAGGAGTTGTAACATTAATTGGGGATAACATGTGGAAAATTCCTGGAATTGCTTCTACTACAAGCAGTACGGTGGGAGAACATAAAATAAACATTCTAAACATGGATGCGCAGGAAGAAACCTCCAGAATATTGATAGTTGTTGATGAATCCAATGTATCTGATGCTGTTAGGGCAGTCCATGCGAAAAGAAATGAAATTCATGGGATGAAATAAACCATGAATGGAAGAAAGATTTGGATCGATGGAGATTTCTACAATTGGGACGAAGCGAAAATCCATGTTCTAACTCACGCTCTTCATTATGGAACTGGCGTATTTGAGGGGATACGATGTTACAAGTCAGCTAAGGGATACGCAATTTTTAGGTTACATGATCATATAAGTAGATTAATTGAAAGTGGCAAAATGTATTATATGAATTTTCAGCAGACTGATGTAGAAATTGAGCGCGCTGTTTTGGAAATAATTCGGGCAAATGGTTTGGATGAATGGTATATTCGTCCAATTGCATATTATGGATATGGTAAAATGGGGGTCAATCCCTTACCAAATAAAGTATCATGTATCAATTGCTCTATGGAAGTGGGATGAGTATTTCAAGTCCAATTCTAAGGATGGGGGAATAAGGGTTATGACTTCTTCTTGGCTACGTATAGATAATAGGTCTATGCCAATGCGTGCCAAGGCCACTGCCAATTATGCAAACTCGGCATTAGCTAGAGTTGAAGCAATTAAAGCAGGATATGATGAAGCAATCATGCTGAATCTACAAGGCAAGGTGGTTGAAGGAACGGCTGAAAATATTTTTGCAGTAAAAGACAAAATTATCATAACTCCTCCCATTAGTTCAGGAGCACTAGATGGAATTACACGGAATAGTATTTTAACGATTTGCAAAGACCACGACATGAAAATTGAAATACGTGACCTTGCAAGAGACGAACTATACTCAGCGGATGAAGTTTTTTTGAGTGGTACAGCTTCTCAAATTAAGTCTATTACAGAGATCGACAGCAGGGTGGTAGGCTCTGGCAAAGTGGGAACAATTACTAAAAAGCTCCAAGGATATTATGAAAAAATAGTTCGAGGAAAAGGAGGTAAGTTGAGCGAGACTTGGCTTACATACGTGAAGTAAAGGTCATTGGACGTCTGATCCTCCGCAGATAAATTAATTCTGGCACTTCTACTATTATGTGTTAATGATTTGGCTGTAAGGAGCCCGATAGGTCAATGCATACGACATTATCATGTTCTTGCAACATGAGCAACATGAGTATTATTAGAATGACCGTAGCTGTTAGATACCAGTTTCGTTTAGGACAAGAGCAAGTAATGCAGCTCTCAGTTCCTTTCCGTACGCGGCCTGTCTGAAGTAGACTGCGCTATCAGTTGAATCGATTTCCTTAGATATTTCATCAACTCTAGGCATAGGATGCATGATAGATGCTCCTGGTTTTAGCTTATTTAGAACGTTACTATCTACTACATAAGTACCCTTAACCTTTTCATATTCTTGTATGTCTGGAAATCGTTCCCGCTGAATTCGTGTAACATATAATATATCTATTTTTTCCAAAATCGAATCATTTAGTTCTGTAAGTTCGATTATTCTTAATTTTTCCTTTAGACCATAAATGGACTCTTGCCTGAGGCGTAAAGATGGTGGTGAAACGAGATAGATTTCAACATTGTAATGGATGAGCCCATATAATAGTGAATATACGGTCCTCCCGTATTTCAGGTCACCTAGAATACAAATTTTTAGGCCATCTATGTTCTTCTTTTCCTTCTTCATTGTATAGAGATCAAGCATTGCCTGAGTCGGGTGTTCTTCGCTCCCACTCCCCCCGTTAAATATGGGATGACCAGAAATTTCAGCAGCATATCTGCTCGATCCGTCCATCTGGTGTCGGAGTAATAGCACATCAGCATAGAGGTCCATGGTCTTAATAGTATCGTATAATGTTTCACCCTTTTCGATTGAAGAATAATGTGGATCAAATATTCCTAATGAGCTTCCACCAATTGATGCCATTGCAGCTTCAAAGCTCATTCTAGTTCTGGTACTGGGCTCGTAGAATACATATCCTAAGATTCTAGCAGAGCCAAGTTGACTTCTCTCTTTTGCCTTAAGGGTTCTTATTTTGTCTGTTGCATCGAAGACAAATTCCAAGTCATCTTTGGAAAAATCTTTGATTGACACGATATCACGGTTAAAGAAGTGGTTAGTCTTCATATCACTCAGCTTTTAAAAATATTGTTAACCCATCCTAATAAAAGATTGTCAGCTTTGTAAGCATTATCAGTTATATTATAGATTTTTCCAGATAGTAATGATCCCCTGAATGAAAAACTATATTCTTGAGTTTGTGATTTTTACACTTTTTTCCTTGTTTTTGATTTGTACTATTGATCATAGTAGCATAGGTGTTAGCCAGGGGTCAATGGGTATACCGCTTACTATTTCATCTACTATTAAGACATCAGGTACAAGTATTTCTTCGATAATTTCAAGTGCATATTCAGATAGAAATAACTACGCATTTGCCAGCAATTCCTCGAATGGTTCACTCGTTGAAAATTACGTTGGTAATTTCAGCGGATTGGATCGATGGGTCAACAAACGCTGACGACAATTTCACAAATATGACGAATATGGGAGACCTGAGTTTAGGTAATAATAAATTTCTCAATGAAGAGATCAATGGGTCATCATCAACAGACTTGTCAAATGCCCTGAGTTCCGCTCCAATCATTAATACGATAACTTATACTCCCAAGTTTGTTTGTGGAGCCATCTCATCTTTAGAGGGTCCCTTAAGACCTGGCTACTATGATACAGACATAAGTATTTTCAATAAGCAAGACTATGCAATTAACTTTCTTTGGAACATGGTGATTACAGATGGGCACAGTTCAAATGCAATTATTAAAAAATTGCCGGCTGAAACTTCAACCAAAATATCATGTTCTGATCTATTTGTCCTTCTTCCTGATAATGTTAAATTTCTTGAAGGTTTCGTAATTATTACACTTCCTGTTAGTGGTAATATGATTGGAGCATTCCAAGACGCTAGAAATAGTGGAATCTCCATTTTGAAACCAATCAATCGTGAAAATGCGAATTTGATTGACGTGCAGGTATTTTATACTGCAAATGCTTTACCAAACCTGCCGGAGGCTATAATTATTGAGAAGATTTTATTTAAGGTACTGAACGATTCTTCTGGAAAGATTCCTAAGAAATTCTTGGATTCGGAATTAGAAGTAGTCTTTCCGCTACAGCATGAGGAAATTTACGATCCTATAGATCGTATTAAGGCGACATTCGTTCGACAATACGGTTTGTCTTATTTAGAAGCAAGTAAGTTGAACGTGAAAATAAATCAAACTGCTTTGAGTGCAACTTTTCAGCAAGACGACCATGCGATATCCTCTTCAAGAATTCTTCCTGACATAGAGTATGATAAATAGCAACTTACAAGCACTATTAGATCATGATAGTGGCTATAGATGGTAACTGACTAGAACGAACTTCAAATATTGAATGCGCGGCTTAAGATGATCAATTCAGGACCGGTCGTAAGGCCTCCTACTACTATGGATTTTGAATTGGCTACGATACCTGAAGATAGATATGGGATACCTCCATTTACTGTTGCCGGTTCGACATCAACCGCCAAAATTTCTGATATTGCTTGAATTTCCTGGTCGGTAGCGCTAGGATGAACTCCAGCTCCGTGATTTGTAGAAACTATCATTGATCCTGTTTGAGTAAAGCCTGCAATTGATAAGGCTTCGACCTGGACTCCTAACACATCCCGTATTTGATTATGGGTTTCGGTATTAATCAAGCTTGATACCACTGCACCTTTATCATTAGCGGAGATCAAATTTCCAATTGCTGTTAATTTAGAGTCTAATCTCTCAACGTTCAATTTACTAGCATTTTTAAAAATCTTTACTTCGTCGTCAGAGGCAGTTGATGGCAGAAGTATGCCATTATTGGTCATTACGGTTAATGGGCCCACTAATCTTGTTCCTGCAACCGAAACATAAATCATTTTTTCAACCCCAAGATATTCCTCAAGTTTCTTGACCTTGGTTTCCGCAAAGCCAAAAGGAACACATAATAGTGTATTATTTGATTTTACAAATAAGCCAATATTCGGACTTCGATATACATCGTATTTGTAAATCCCCAACTACTAAGGCTCGTAGCAGAGTTCATATGAACCTATGGGAACGCGAAGTTTTGGAGTGTAGAGAATACTGCGGCTGAAACTATGCTTTGCTATATCAATCAGATTTGTTTAATGTTTCTATATGAAAGACTGAATAAGCTATAACCTGTTTCCTATCCAGAGGCGCAGCTACTAAAGCCACACTCAATACACATATTGCAACCTTCGGTAATGATCAATCTTGAACTGCATGATGGACAAGCCTCACTTTCGCTATATTCGGTTGTTGACATTGGTGGAAGCGTCTTCTTGGCCTCGGCCAGAGTATGGACAAAAAGATCCTCTTTTGCTTCTGACTCTTTGAAAACTTTTTCAAGTTGTTCTTTGACATATTTCTCTTTGATGTTATTACGAATGTAATCTACAACGAAGGAGCTAGGTTTGACAACAAAATTCTTCTCTTTTTTGTCATTTCCAGTTATGTGAAGTACTTGTTCGTGTCTAGAACCGTCTCTATAGACCGTGACTCCTTTTAGTCCCAATTCGTGTGATAAGAGATATGAAACTTTAACGTCATCCACGTTAACATCTCCGGGCATATTAATTGTCTTTGCGATTGCATTGCTAATCCATTTTTGCCATATGGCTTGCGCCATCAGATGGTCAGTCCAATGTATGTCGATTGCCGTAACAAATGATTTTTGAATCCATTCTGGGATTTCGCTGAGGCCTCTAACAGAACCATAATTGTTTGCAATTTTTGTCAATATCTCGTCACTATAAAGGCCCATTTCCTTCAACATGTTTTCAAACACCCTATTTGTGTAAAAGAATCTCCCGACTGTTACACGTTTTTCAAAGACAAGCGCGAAGACGGGTTCTACTCCATTTGATGTGTCAGCTATCATTGATAATGTTCCAGTTGGCGCTATGGTTGAGGTCCATGAATTTCGGATTCCATGTCGCTTTATCTTTTCGATAAGAGAATCCCAATCGTATGAATGTAATTCTTTCGGAATTTCATAATAGCCAGCTACAGGAATTATCTTTCCATTTTGGAATCCTGTTTTATTAAATAATGGAAATGCTCCTCTTGCCTTGGCGATAGCAACGCTTTCCTCCATGCTAAAATAAGAAATGGCTTCAGCCAATTTGTTCATGAATTCATAGCCTTCTTTAGAATTGTATGGAATCCGTAGCATAAACAGCAGGTCAGCAATGCCCATAATTCCCAGTCCAATCCTTCTGGTTAGTTTAGTATTGTAATCAATTTCCTCGACCGGATACTTGTTCATGTCTATGACGTTATCGAGAAATCTAGTAGACAGGCGGACTGCCTGTTCATATCTTTGCCAATCAAATTCAAACATGCCATCCGCTTTCCTTTTGACAAAGTTTGCCAAATTAATTGATCCTAGATTGCATGATTCGTAGGGATATAGTGATTGTTCACCGCACGGATTTGTTGCACGCAACGGCCCATTTTTCGCTACAAGGCAAGGATTGTATTTGTTGATGTTATCAAAAAATATCACGCCTGGTTCAGCACTCTTCCAAGCGCTAAATGCAATAAGGTCCAATAATTGATGTGAATCAATTTGACTTAAGGGCTCCTGTGTTCTTGGATTCTTCAGAGTGTACCTGTGGTTGTCCTTATTCACTAGTGATTGCCAGAAATCATCCCAAATTCCGACACTCACATTAAAGTTTTCGAAAACGCCTGGCTTTGTCTTTGCGGTTACAAATTTTTCGATATCAGGATGCCATGCCTCTAAAATTCCCATGTTTGCTCCGCGTCGTTTTCCACCTTGTTTTACAACGTCGGTAATTGTATCTATAATTCGCATAAACGATGTTGGTCCTGAAGCTACCCCGGATGTTGAAGCGACTATATCACCTTCTGGACGCAAATCAGAGTAGTTTATTCCGACGCCGCCACCTGATTTGAAAATCATGGCAGCATCAGTCGATGACTTCATTATTTTTGACATATCATCCGGTATGTCAAGAACGAAACATGCAGATAGCTGTCCCAACTTTGCACCAGCATTCATAAGAGTTGGGGTATTTGGCAGAAAATCTCTAGAAACCATGAGATTGTAGTATTCTGATATTCTTTCGGAATATGCCGACATACTGCCATCAGCTATCATGCGAAGGAGTTCTTTGAAGCTTACTTTCATGTGTCCAAGCTCGGCCAGATAAATGAAATGACGAATCATGGCTTCAAAATGATACCTATTAAGGTAATAATCTCCAAGTTTTAGCTTCATATCAAAATCGTCAATTTTTGAATAGTATTTTCGTGCCTCTTCTATATTCTGGGAAACGCCCCCTGCAGAAGAAAATACTCTTGTGTCATGTAACATGTCAGGGATTGACACTAGGACCGCAACCCGTTCAAACATTAATTTGGGTCCTTCAACTATTTCATTATTGTTATCCCTAAGTAGATAACGAGCCGCGAGTACTCGTAACGAATTTAGGTCAAAAGCCTTGTCAACTTCGTCTAAATCCCTCTTGTTTAAAATTTTCATCTTTTCATCTCTAATTTTGCGTCTCTCGTGTCTGTATAGAATATACGCCTTGGTCGTTTCAGACAATCCCTCTTCGATCAGAATTGATTCGACGATATCTTGAACGTCCTCCACACTTGGAATCATAGCAGCACTATCAATTCCGTATCGTTGCTGAACCATCTTTTGAAAGACTTTTTCTGAAAGCTTCTCAGCTAGTCGATAGTCCTGCTTACCTACTGCTATTAATGCTTTGTAAATAGCATTAGATATTTTATTCTGATTAAATTCAACTATCCTTCCATCCCGTTTTCGTATTTGCATTATAGTTTTTTCACTTGAATTATTTACCTCAGTAACCCCAGCCATCCCGACCTATACAAAAAGAGCTTAGCTTAAAAGGGTTATCTTACTAAAAAATATTATAGTAGAGGTGTAAACTAATTGATTTTACATTAATAAATCACTGATAGATAAGTCGATTTGCAGTTTTGACATCTTTCTTGAGAAATTAAACATCTTGTCCCACATGAGGAACATACTTTATGTTTGTATAACAGTCTGTAGAAATGTAGATCATCGGCAGCTTTCAATGTGGCATTTGCGTCATTACTAGGTACCTCAGTGAGATCAAGGTTTACTGAAAAACCGCCATTGAGTAAGCTATCAATTGTATTGCAGGATGAGCTTATTAGTTTCTTATCTTCTAAAAGATCTTTACCCATGATAGTCATTCCTTGGGAATATCCCGCTAACCTTGCATCACTAGTTTGTTGTATCTTGCCATATTTTTCTGCATCTAGGGAAGCCAATCGATTTGCACTTTCATCGACTACCATTGCTATTCCTATTGAATCCTCTCCTTGTTGCCTGCCATTATCGGCTACAACATCGGCAGCTGTTCGCAAAACTTTCAGCAAAATCTCTTCTCCATCTGTATCATGTCCTAAAATGTTATAAACTGATTCTCTTGTTCCTGTTAGATTCACAATGAGATTCGTCTTTCCAAGTTGCATAGATTGACTTGTCTGAGCAAGAGTCGGAAGTATTCCTTTTCTCATAATGTCAGAAATAACTTTCTTTCGAATTGCAAGAGCGGTCACAGCTGGTTTTAACATTAGTGCCAGCCTAGCTCTAAAGTAGGTTTCATCTTTGTTCGATTGGTACGCAAGTCGTGGAAGATTTACTGCAAGAGACTGTAAGCTTATTGTTGATCCTGAAGCGTCATTAATTGTGTTTCTTAGAACTCCAGTATGAGTTCGTATCGCTCCTCTAGACACAGAAATCATGCCCCCGGCAAAGACTATGGATCCGATTATCGCAGAATGTGAGAGAATTGAGTCGTGATCTTGGCAAATCAACTCAAGCCCAATGTTTGGTACTGGGGTATGCTCCACGTACCTAAGATAACCTCTCAATAACCCTCCCACTATGTTGGAATCAATCTTACTTACCGGTACAGTGATTGTAACTGTAGGAGACCCAGTCGGCATATAGGATCTAGAGATAGATGAGGCAAGCAAGGTGGCTGCAAATGTTGATTCTATGTTATCAGTGTTGAATTCAACTTTGTTGAAAATTGTGCTAATAAAATTATCAAATACTATTTCCGCATATGCCTCTCTGGATAGAACTGATACCATCCTTGGAAATATCGTTAAGAGATCTTCCAATTTTCTTGGAGGAAGAATTCGGGAGACGTTCAGATATTTTCCTTTTGGATTGAATCCATTTTCGATTAGGTCTTTCGAATCGTAGAATACTGTATCTGGAACAAACCCCCAAAGACCGCTATTGGATATGTTCAGTTCACCAGAAAGGTGCATATCAGTAATGTCCTTGGGCAGCGTATTGAACAGAAGATTCTCAGAAAAAACAGCGTGAGAAGCCTCTGCAAGTATATTATCAACTTCGCTTCGTCCACTAGAATTGCCGCTAAAGAGCTCGACTACGTCGGAGGTGGGCAACCCCAGCCTTGCTAGTTTGCTTCTGTACTCTTCAAAGCCATGTTCAATCAGAACTGAATTTACTGTTTCTCTTATTAATGATGAGGTAAGGTATGCTGTTTGGAACTTGTAGACTTTATTTTCTACCTCTTCGGTAATTTTATGAGCCTGTTCTAGAGGCATATTGGCCTCTCTAACCAATGATTGTATTATCCTGTTTGAATTAAATTCTTCAATCGAATGCCTCGAAGTTCTCACATACATCTTGCCACTCTCTATGATGGATCTCTCTTCTATTTGCCTAGCGAGACTGAGGACTAGTTTTCCTAAATTAGTTATGGTGTACCTCCTTTCTGCCTTATTCAAGGCAACCAAAGACTGTCTTAGCAACTTTCGTAGATGATAGGCAAATTTCCCTGACTCCTTCTTAGATTTAAATCCAGCAAGAGACTTTAGCTCAGAATAAGTTAAGGGCCCTTTGGAATTTAGAATACGAAGAATATCAATTCTGTTTGGACTTGCCATAACAGAAAAAATCATCCTTACTCTTCTCGACGCGGTTTGAAGAACCCCACCTGGTCTAATTTCAGATTGAGATATAGAATCCTGACTCAAATGATCCCCGCTGCCGTTATCCTAATAACTAATTAAAACTACTTTGTAAATATTTCTTTACTAATAGTATAAACGAACGTATCTCAGCTGAAATTAGATTTGCTCTCTCATGTTTCTACAAGCACCTTGTTCGCTTCAACTAAAACTTCGCCGGTTACTTCCTCTAGCTTTTTAGCAACCGTAATACCCTGTGGAACTTCTGGTAATTTTGTTTTCGTTTCCTGTTCGAGTAGCTCTTCCACTTCGCTGAGAATCTTCAATGAGTCCTCATCCATCGGGGTTGAAATTTTACCCAGATCATCGCTTACATTGCAATTCATAAGGACTTCTGAAGTTGTATTTGTGACGTTATTGATAAGCTCATTTGCAGTAGGAACAACTTTTGAAATGTCCCTTTGAATATCCTTAACCATTTGAACAGTCGGTGTAATTGTATCCATTATGTTCGCAAACTCGTTTATAGTCGAGCATCTTAATACCACTACTTCAAGGGCGATACCCATGTTCTGGGTCGTATGCTGTACCTTTCGAACGTTTGCCAATTCAGCAGCTAAAACTTTAGCACGTGCATTATTACCTGCTTTTATGCTTTCAGCTATTTGTTTCCTGAAATCTGAATCCATCGAAGAAAATTTCTTGTTGAGCAGCCTCAGCCGGGTGATTTGATTGTTTACAACTTGGGTAGCATTGGTAAGCTCGTTCTGAAATTGCTTGTGCTGCTCCATTGAGTAAGGATTATTTCTGTCCGAATGTAAGGGTTATTGTTAGAGTCTATGGACCAGAGAGTGTCATAAAGCTAATCTATAGAAATTCTAGTAAAAGTGATAATTTTCTCTTGTCCTGGCAGGTAGAAATAAGATGCCCAAGTCAATGGAAGAACAACGAGCGGCCGCATAACCAAACCAAACTTCCAACAAGGTACTTTTTCAGATTTTGCTAGTGCTCAGGAACCTTCTGAAGCGATAGACCATGCTTCTTATCATATCCTATCACCTTCACTTTCGATCCGATTGGCAAATCAGATGGCAATCTAACGCCTGGAAGAAAGCCTGAAGCTCTGATTGGCGCATTATCCACTTGGAATACGACCCATGCATAAGAATCGACATCTTCGAACCCTTCAGGAGCTACAGCTTGTATTGTATGAGTGACAACACTACCGACTCCATTAAATTCCAGTAATTCAAAATCAGTTTTTGAACAAGCAGGACAATAGTATACCGTTTCCAACATGATTTTACCGCAATTCTTACACTTGTTAGTTAATATTTTTCCGTTTAATGCAGATTCTATGAATCTAGTATGAGTATTAGTTGGTGGTTGATTTTGCATTGCTTTTTACAGTCTCCAGTTTAGACTTTTTGAAATATGTGAACTGCGGCGCTTGCGCCGGTAGCTCCAAAATTATGTGTCAGAGCAATTTGTGCGTCCTTTACCGTTCGATCTCCTGCCCCTCCTGTGAATTGCTCGAAAACTTCTACGACCTGTCCTATGCCAGTAGCTCCTATGGGATGTCCTTTAGATTTTAATCCGCCCGATGGATTTATCGGGATTTTGCCGTCTCTTCTTGTTTCTCCCTCCCTTGCTCCCTGTGCACCTGTTCCTTTTTTGAAGAAACCAAGATCCTCTACGTCAATAATCTCTGCAATTGTAAAACAATCATGGACCTCTGCAAAATCGATATCTTTTGGTTTCACTCCAGCCATGTCATAAGCTTGCTTCGCAGCTGCTACTGTGCTTGGAATCGTTGCAATATCTTCTCTTCCTTGGACAGCCGCGGGTGAGGCACCTCTCCCAGACCCAATTACCTTAACGTACGGTTTCCCGGATTTCTTAGCAAATTCCTCCGAGCATAGTATCACAGCAGAAGCTCCATCCGAAAATGGGCAGCAGTCAAAAACTTTTAGTGGCGAGGCCACAACAGGAGAATTCAAAACGTCATCAACTGTGATCTTTTTTCTAATATGCGCCTTCGGATTAAGGATTCCATTCTCATGATTCTTTACCGCAACATACGCCAAGTCTTCTTCTGTTGCTTTATACTTAGTCATATAGGCGCGAGCAATAGAAGCAAATAGCCCCGGGAATGAAGCGCCATTGCCACCTTCGTAGAAAAAATCCGAGCAATAAGAGAACAGAGTTGTGCTCTGAGCCGTTCCCGTATGAGTAACCTTTTCAACACCCAAGGCGAGGATGCAGTCATAGAATCCAGCTTTGACGTTAGCGTAAGCCTCTCTAAACATAACAGAGCCCGATCCGCATGCTGATTCAATGGTTAGACCTGGGACCTCGGGGATTCCAAGATTGCTCATTAACACTGGTGCCATGTGAACTTGTTTATCGGCAACTCCAAAGACATTAGAAATATATCCTGATTGTATTTGCTTTGGTGTTATTCCAGCGGAGTCAATAGCTCCTTTAGCGGCATTTAATGCTATTTCGATTATGTCCTCGTTAAGCTTGCCGTATTTAGTACTGCCCGCACCAAGAACACATACACTATTTGTCATTTATTGGAAAATAGTCCAGAGAATATAAAAAGGTTAGACAATATTGATGCGAATTGTAACGTCATTGATAATATTTAGTAATGAATCATTAATATAAATTCAAGTTTTGAGTTTTAACACCTTCCCAAATTTCACACGCCAAATGTTACGTGAAAATTTGGTTAATCGAAATTAATCTGTGGCCTACTAGCATCGAAGGCAATGGAAAGCTAAAATTTCCCTTTGTGTTTACTTTGTCGTGTCGCGGTAATCAACTTGGTTACATGCAAATGATCACCATATCTGGAATTTATAAGCTTGTAATTTGTGAAAAGCCTGCAGCAGCAAGAAGGCTTGCAGCGATTCTAGGTGATAAAAGCATTCGAGCAATAAATACTCGATCGCGAGTGCCAATTTTTGACATAGAATCAAAGTCTATGGAACACTACGTCATATGTTCGGCCCTGGGTCATCTGTATAGTTTGGTTCCTCTAGAAAAGAATCGCAGAACCTATCCTGTATTTGACTTAAAGTGGAGCCCAAGGCGTCTTGCTAGTTCTAAGACTTGGACCAGAATAGACTTGATCTTAGCTGAAATATCAGAGGTCTCCAAAAGGGCTTCAGGATTCATTCACGCATGTGATTACGATATTGAAGGAGAGCTTATTGGTTACAACATATTACAGTATGCTTGCAAAAACAAGTATGCGGAATCTAGGCGAGCAAGATTCTCAACCCTTACTGACTATGAAATCAAGAAAGCTTTTGAAAATCTAATTGAACCAGAAGTTAGACTAGCCAATGCAGGAACAACTAGGCACAATCTTGATTTTGTCTTTGGAATAAATCTATCCCGGGCGCTTTCAAATTGTTTCTTAAATCACAGAGACTACAAAAGATACACAAACATCACAATAGGGCGGGTGCAAGGTCCTACTTTATTTCTAGTTGTTAAAAGAGAAATTGAAATCAATTCCCATGTTCCAGAACCCTATTGGAATGTACTTGCAGATCTTAGCATATCCGGTAAAATAATCAGGGCTAATTACTCGCCAAAAATTATAGCAACTCTTGCTGAGGCTACAACTGTACTAAATGAATGCAAAGAACAAGATGGTGTTGTAAAGGACGTTAGCATAAAAAATAAGTCTGTCATTGCCCCACCCCCCTTCGATCTGGGTGAACTACAGAAGAATGCCTATCGGGCATTTAGAATTACGCCTAGCATGACCGTGTCTGTGGCAGAATCACTTTATCTTGCTGCATTAATTTCTTATCCGAGGACTTCAAGCCAGCGACTACCAAAATCAATAGGCTACAAAGAGATTCTGTCCAAACTATCTAGTAATTATGGCGAATATCGTGAGAATGCAAATTCTTTGATCAATAAAGAGAATCTTTTACCAATAAATGGTCCCAAAGATGATCCGGCCCATCCGGCAATTTACCCGACAGGAGAGAGATCGAAGAAGAAATTGAACGCCCTTGAATCCGAAATCTACGATTTAATAGTAAAAAGATTTATGGCGGCATTTGGACCACCAGCAACCTGGCAAGATTCAACAATAATGTTCGATGTAAGAGGTCATTCATTCATCGCTGAAGGTAGAAAACTAGTTCAGGAAGGGTGGATTAAATTCTATAAGCCATATTTTCATGTGTCAGAATCATTCTTACCACAAGCAAGTAAAGGGGATGTAGTTAAGGTTCAGAAAATCTGGGGGGTGGAAAAATTTACACAGGCTTCACCTAGATATAATCAGGCTACATTGTTGGAGGCAATGGAAAGGAATGGGCTTGGCACAAAATCTACCAGGGCCGAAATTATCAGTACCTTAATAAAGCGAAATTATGTTAGCCAAGGAAAATCAGGATTCGAGGCCACAGAACTGGGCTTTGCAGTAATTAAAGTCATGGAAAGGTTCATTCCTTCTGTAATATCCAAGGACTTGACAAAGACATTCGAAGAGGAACTCGAAAATATTGAAAGTGGCAAGATTAAGGATAAGGAGGTCATGGAGAAGGCTGTCAAAGCATTGCGTTTGGTGATTGAAAAAATCAGAATTAATGCGTCTACTATCGGAGAAGAGCTCACCGACGCTGTTGAGAGAACCAACAGAGAGAATCTTGCTTTGGGGATGTGCCCGCTTTGTCACAAGGGGAGCTTGTTAATTATTAGATCACCAAAGACAAAAAAAAGATTCATTGTATGTTCCCAATATAGAATAAGTGGCTGTAAGGCATCTGCGCCCCTGCCCCAGGTAGGCAAGTTATTGACAGGTAAAAGACCGTGCCCCAAGTGTGCTTGGCCAACTTTGACCTGCTTCTATCGGCGGGAAAAAACATGGAATTTCTGCGTCAACACAAAATGTGAATCAAGGATTGAAAATCGTGAGTCGAAGCCTTGAGAGCCTTAATCCTAAGCAAGCAAGTTATCGAAATCATGATACGCATCAATTCGTCTATTACTTAACAAGGGCAATGATTTTCTTACAGACTTTAGACGTTTGCGATCAATTTCAATGATTTCCAGACCCTCCTTGGCCCCCATATCTAGCAATGTAATACCAAAAGGATCAATTACCATGCTTCTACCAGAAAATATATTTCCCACCTGATCTGGAGCAATAACGTAGCATCCGTTTTCGATAGCTCTTGCTTTGAGCATTATCTGCCAATGTTCTTCTTTCATAACCCCCTGTACCCATGCAGATGGAATTGCAAGTATTTCAGCTCCAGCCAATGCTAATATTCTTGACATTTCAGGAAATCGGATATCGTAGCAAATCATTAGTCCAATTTTCCCCATGGTAGTTCTAAATGGCTGTATTATCTTGTTCCCACTAGCAAGTTTGTTGGACTCTTTGAATCCTAGGGCATCATAAAGATGGAGCTTTCTGTAAACTGATTTTACTTGCCCTTGATTTGTTATCATGACTGCGGTATCTGAAACCCTGTCATTATGATACTTGGATTTATTTTGTTCAGGCTTTAGATTCTCATAAATAGTAGCTATAACATTTAGCCTAGAGCGTCTGGCTTCTCCACAGAGTGTAGAGATGAATTGCCCTTTGTGGACATTCTCCGCAATTGATAAAAGCTCTTTGGCTGACTGTTCAATAGGAGAATAGGCCATTTGAAATTCGGGAAAGCATATTAGTTGGGCCTTTTTCTTTGCGGCTTCTCTAATGTAATCGATGGACTTTTTGAGATTCTCACTCTTGTTTGTTGAGGACTTCATCTGTACTAGCGCGATCTTGCAAGTGTCTGTCAGGGTTCTAATTCACCCAAGTCTAGTATTCATCAACCTGGCAATGACGGTTAAAAGTATATGTCTTGAACGATTGTGAGTTAGTATGAAGAGATATTCTATCGACTGTAATTTTATCGGAGGTTTATTTCACTTTGAATTACAGGGAAGGACTGAGCATATGATCCTAGGTTCCAAATTTGTTTCGATTGAATCGTTCAATCAACAAACTTGACTTGGGCTGATATAAGCCAATACTCCTCATCGAATTAGGCCGGCGATTAATGGAAAATTTTTTGCATTCCACAAATGTCAACGGACAGAATAATAATAAGAAAATGCAATCACATCCCAATAGGTTGTGCGCTCAATATAGTAAAGCGGGGAAATCCAATATAAACTATAGTTAAAGAAAACATGATGTTTTGCTGTCTTTTCCATGTTAGTTCGGACAAATTAATTGATGGAGAATATCATTAGTATACTTCACTTGTCATGATGTACTGGCATACAAAGTAACACAATTCAAGATTCTTGTCTCTCCGCAGAATAAATCTGCTTCTTGATAGAATAACCCCGCTCTTCTGAGAATAACCAATTTTTACCACATATCGTACATGTGATTTTTTTGTCTGAATCAAAATATTCGAGCTCATAGTGGCTACACCGAATTTGAAATTCGTGTTTGAATGTTTCCATTTCCCTTATTGCATCTATATTCCGAGTAGAATTCTCAGACAAGCCTGATAGAAAGTTGACACTCATGGGTATTAATTTTCTTTTGATGAACAGGTTGGCTCTTGGATGAGGAGTTCTTATTGGGCAGGAGCCCCAGATTGCTTTCACTGCAATCTTTGCCCAATTGAGGGCCGGGGCGAGTAGCTCATTCTACGAAGTTACTTTTTCATTAATTTCATATTAGGGGCGGAGTACCTTATAGCATTGAAGAATTGTCCTATATGTGGGTGTTCTGAACACAAACTATTCGGCTGTGCAAAACATTGGGCTAGTCACAAGAAAAATAAGGACGGATTATGTGAACCAAAAGCGTCATAGCACTCAAATTCCGCATTCTATTTTATCTCATAAAGGGCGACCGATAGTTTAAAGGCTAGAGTCTCATCAGTTTGTTCTGCAATAGGGACGACATATTTCTGAGTCTCCACTTTGTAACGCATTGCTTTCTCCTTTGTAATTATGTTTTTAAAGAATCGCACATTATCTAGCCTATCAGCGAGTTTAATAAGTCTAGAAGTCTTTGAGCTCTTTGAAATATTTTCAAAGTACGTTTCAAGATATTGGTCTCTGTTTTCTTTTGCGCTCGGAGGCTCGGTCAAAGTTTGTACTATACGTGAGACATCTTCGCCAAAATTTTCTTTTAGGTAATCGATTTTGGACCTATCAATCTCGCCCCCTCTTTCTACTACATCATGAAGAAGGGCCGCACATATGGTATCTACATCGTGGATCTTTAGCTCATCAGATAAGATAAGGGCAACTTTTAAGGCATGATTGATGTAAGGTTCTTTTGTCCCATTCCTGGACTGGCCAGAGAGTAGCTCTCCTGCGGTACTAAATGCGCGGGTTATCTTAACGACATCGTCTGTATTCTCCTCGAATTGTTTAACAAGTCGAGAAAAAGCAATTTTTGTATATTCGTTAAGACTCCAATTCATAAATATGTCTCGTGTAAATAAATTAATAATTAGGTCACTTAAAAAAATTATTGATTATAGTTAAAGAAATTCCTATGATGTCATTTCTGTATCCAGGTATTCATTCATCACAAAGTATTTGCTAAATGACGAGATGATTCTTTATTCGTGACGCGGTCAATTAGTGTCACTATTGATTCTGAAGGTATTCAAATATCGTTAGGGTGGTGATTGGTGGCTGACATGGCAATAAAATACGAGGACCATGTCGCTGTTGTCTAGCCTTTTTTAATCAAAACTAAATAATTTCCAACTCGATGCCAGTTATAATGGATATTGACTAGAATGGACGTGACTAAGGGATTTAAACGCACGTTCGAGATATCATTATTCATTTCTGTTAGTATAACTTTGCTATTATCGAGTGTTGTTGCTTCTTCATACGGGCAAGCTCCTTCTAATACTACTACCACCCCACCCCAAGAAACACTTCCTGAGGTAAAAATCACGTCGATAGAGGATGGAGATTCAGTCCCAGTTTTGGGAAATTTAACCATTAGCGGAACATCATCTGACGACGCAAGTAGCGCTTGTCAAGTTTCTGTGATCGCCAATGATGTCAAGCCATATCAACCAACAATTGCAACTGGTAATGGAGGGCCAGCAGACTATTCTGACTGGGAATTTACAATTACTTCTAATTATACTTCAATCAAAGAAGGAGAGAATGAGATAACTGCAAAAGTCGTATGTCCGGGGAACGGGGCGGAACTTACGAAGTGGTATGGAGTCAACGTAACAGGCGTATCAGGAACAGCTTCGGTGAATGCAAATTCATCTGAACAGAGTGATGAAAGCGGTTCGTCAAATTCCTCTGCACAATCAAGCGGTCCCGTCTATTCTTATTCAAACCAGCAGAATGCAACCAATAAGACTTTGGAATCAGAAATTACTCAAGATTTAAAAGACGATGAGTCAGAACAAGAAACTGAACTTTCTAGCGGCGAATCAACCACAACGCCTGGAAACACATCAAATAATAGTGGAGGAGTATCTACCAATTTTGTACCTCCGTTCTCATCCTAACCTTCCTTCATTTTAATTAATTTTGCTCTCACGCCTAGCAATTACGAGAAGTAATGATTTTTTTACAGCATTCATCCAAAAAAGATCACTTACTAATTCTGTTTTTTATCATCATTTTTTGAACAATGGGTTAGCATGTGTATAGCTACACGGAAATAACTACTCCACTGTCAGCTGACGATGTTGATAGAATTCACACCGGGTAGATTACTCTTATCGATTTTTGTCTTACTAGTCTTTGCATCGGTCACCATGTTTTGGCACTATGCCTATGATAACATGAAATTTGTTTTTGGTACTGTTCTTGAATCTAGATGAATACATTGACTCGTCGGGTAGTAGGATAACGGAGACTATGCAGACAAACTCCACAGTCACAAATGCGAGCGGCGTCGCACCTGCTACAACGATAAACGAAGCAACTTCAAACTTTACATCAATATTTGAATTTCCAGATATCGCATTGAAAATGAAATATCCGGGTAACTGGGAAAAAGTAGAATACGGTAGGGCTGTAAAGGCTTATGGCGAAGGTATTATTGCCAGCCTTCTATCGCCACTTGAAGCCTCGTCAGATAAGTTCAGAGAACTCGTATTGATTAAGGTTGAAAATTTAAGTTCGTCCAATGACAAAGACTTGCCTTCCGACAATTCGATTGGGGGCAATCCAACCTATCAGGTTATTTTTGATCGTCCTAACCTGGCCAATAAATCGGACATTATAATGACGCTTAAGGAATGGACACCATTAAATGATAAGGCATTCGCTATAGAATTCAGCGCTGAAAAGAGTAAATTCAAAGACTATTTGCCTCTTGTAACTCAGATAATTGGCTCCATTGAACTGAATGGGGTCAGTACTTCGTCAGTGTCTACCGACGAGGCCGATCAACTCCAGACGTCCGACATAGCATCACAAGACGGAGAAGAGGCAACGATCACTAGTGGTGATACAACTACCCAATCTGCTTCTGTAATTGAAAAACTGCTTCAACGGGACATAGACATGAATGAAACTAAAACTAATTCGGAATCAGAAAATGTGACTAGATAGGTGCTAACATAGGAACTTCCTATTCTTCAACATTCCTTATTCTTAGAATTGATTTATCTTTGCTTGGATATTCCTTGTGTCTTGGCGAAAGATAATGCTACCATATGATATGTAAGATAGACTGAACTGCACTAATTCTGAATCGACATTTAATCTGTTTGATTTCAATAAAGCGTTTTGTTTGTAAAATGTCCAGTCAAAAAAAGGAATTTAGAGGACGGTTCTTACATCTTCACAGTTATCGTTTGTCACGTCACCTTTACCAGGGTCAAAGTCTACTACGGTATCGAATCCTGTTCCGCAGTCAAAGAAGTTAGCGCCTGGACCACCTTCAAGTGTATCGTCTCCATCCTGTGCGTATAGTTCGTCGTTTCCTTTACCTCCATTCAGATAGTCATCGTTTGGTCCTGCGAAGATTGCGTCATCTCCATCATCGCCATGGATATTGTCGTTACCGAATCCTCCTTGAATTGAATCGGGGCCGGCTCCTCCATGCATGATATCATCATCGTCTCTTCCTTGTATTACATCTCCGCTGCCCTTGCCAGACATGTCGTCGGCTGAACTAGTTCCTAAGAGAATATCGCTTTTCTTCGTTCCCTCAATATCATTGAAATCAAATCCATCTACTATGTTACCTATTGGGAGACCACAGACATTGAATTCACGTCTTTCTTTCAATGGAAAGCTCTTCTTGAACTTTTCAGAGTCCTTGATTCTTTGGTCCTGCATCCTGATCCACTTCTGACTCGATCTCAACCTCCGTAACATCATTTAGTGGTGTTATAGTAACGGTACCATACTTCGTTTCTGGTTACGAAGTTATTCCCGATTTCAAAATGATTATCATCCTATGTTGAGTAGCCAATTGCCCCCTAGCCGAAGATCAGTTAAATTGCCGGGAGTTGTCATTACAGTCTTCGTCAAATTCGAAGTCAACAAATGGATTAAGTAATCCCTAATGTTCCTGTAATATTACCATCTTCAAATGCATCTTCGTCGATTTCGCCATCAAAATCCTCAACTGTTGTTGATTCGCTATCTGTCTCTTGTTCATAGATCGGTATCTATTGTTTCTACACTTCTACTGCCCGTTAATGTGATCAATTTTCCTTTGTGATCATCCAAACAGTTTTCATCTAAATTATATTTTGATTGCTCAGCATCACCAGTTTTAGCATATACGTTGGAGATTAGTACTGATCCTAGTAACATAGTGGCTATCAACGTAGATGCCACAGCTATCATGAAGCTTGATCTCAGATGTAAGGATTTCATTTCTTTTCAAGAACAACTTAATTCCAAATTATTTATAGGGTATGAACCAGTAGCTAAATGAATTGAGTAATAAGTATGAACTTAAAGACATGCGTTAAAGAAACTGTAATTATATAGCTATTCTTCATTTATGCAGACCGTAATGCTGAACTTACTTATGATCGATTCTCATATCTGAATTTACTAAATTGTAGAGCATGATAGTAAATTGGTGCATACCCCCTCTCACTCTCACTGTGGTGTCTTATTAGTTATTTGTTCGTGATTTCAACCATATCAAGTGCACGAATATCTTTCAGGCCATAGTAATTCGGTCTACAAAGAATGTAGGAATTGCAAAAAAAGAACCCCACATGTATGCAGCAATTGTGACTATTGTTATAGCTGCCATGGCAAAATTGAAAAGTTGGCTAATATTGATTCAGTTCAGAAATTCGTTTTAGAAGAGCGTAGGAAGAAGCGATACAAACCCGTATTCATAACTTATAGGATAAAGTAGATTATTTCCAGTTATCAACATCTTAAGGTTCCTTTCATATGTCTTTCCTACTGCCAGTGGACTAATGGACCAGTGAAACCACATGGTGTACTAGATGGATCTTTACTAAATGCAGTAATATTGGTATCATTACTTCTTTTTTACGTAGGGAATCTTAGTGAAGTATCATCTAACTCCAACAATGGAATATACAATGACTGAGTGTCTGAGCCGAGCGCCTCAACAAAACCGAATTGTCCAGTTAGTCTATTAAGTTCGATAAATTTCTTGCTTGGTTTTTCCTTTTCGACAATATAATGAATTGTCACTCCTCCGACAGTACCAGTTTGAATGAATAGAATCTGCATTTTTTTCACTTCTATATGATAAAGCAAGGGGACGAGTCCAAGAGGCGACTGTGCAGAAAACAGTATTACCTTTAGCATATCCTCCAAGTTTTTATATTTAAGGAAAGTATAGTTTGAAGCATCTTTTTCTTTGGTTACCATATAACCTAGATTACGATACTCTGATTTCTTCTTAACGTTCTAAAATTTGTAACCAAGTGAATAGTCGTTGTTTACCTCGCTCTATTTTCAAGTTTTTGCAATAATCAATACATAACCAGTTCTCAACTGTTACTCGTAATTTTACATAAGTTATTTCTACTTGTGGCTAATCGATCGAACTAAACTTGAATTTGGTTCATTTTACCAAATGTTATGAGTAATTTGTCTGTAACTGTCTAAAGAATTCCTATCATTTCATAGAGTCCATTAATAACTCCAAATCATCATGATTAAACGGATCGTGGAAAGCAAGGAAAAATTGCTCTACCCCAGCATTAACGTAATCTTTAATTTTTTCCCTTATTCTGTCAGGTGTTCCAACTAGCCCATTTCGCATTATCTGATTGAAAACACCGGGACCTCTATCCATCATGAATAATTTTTTCTTGTATTCCAGCTCCGATTCTGACTTGGCTATTATGACATCCAATTCAATCGATCGTATTATCTTATCGTTACTGTTTCTATTCTCATGATTGGATATTTCCTTGAATCTTGCCTCTAAACTTTGGAATTTATCAGGGGAAATGTAAGAGGCCTCCCACACATTTGCATATCTAGCTGCCTATTGCCATGGTCTTCTCTCCCTTTGCAGCTACTGTGATTGGGATTCTTATATTGGTCTTATTCATAGAACCACCGTTTATCTTGAAGTGATCACCTTTGAAGAAAACTGACTGGCCGTCCCAGAATTTTTGTAGGACCTGTAGACCTTCATTCAAACTGTCTAAACGCTCTTTAATTTTTGGATAAGGTATGCCAAATGGGTACCACCACTGCGAAGCATATTGTAGAATCGCACCAGCGCCGGTCCTAAAGTCAAGTCTTCCTCGAGACAGATCCTGAAAAGTTAGAGCCTGTTTCGCAAGTAGTGCAATACTACGATATTCCGGCAAAAGATACGTAATTACGGGGCCTAATCTTATCTTGTTAGTTATGGCTGAGAGGTGGGATATTACGGTCCAGCAATCCATATCGATATTGGCTAGAGATTCACCGTAATAGAATCCGTAATAGTCGAGCTTTTCAGCCAAAATGCATGTATTTTTAATATCCTCGTAGCAAGTTCCCCATACTTCAAGACAAAATCGCATGATTGGTGAATTGATATCTGATCTGACTATAATTGCTATTAGCATCTCGAGATTATTGTCAGATTCAAAACTAAGCTGAAAATTCTTATTAAGATTGAAATAGTTGTGAATTAAACTGCTTAACCGGATGTGAAACTTTTTGTATTCTTACTAATAGTGGATTTATAGCATAGAAGTTTGCAACATCAACTTTCTAGGGGAGTTCATCCGAAGTCCTGAAAGGGTGTTCAGCTTTATAATTAAACCTAGCCTATCTTTAACATGTCAGTCAATTACTGCAGTTACTGCAGTTACTGCAGTTACTTCGAAGCGGGTCTGAAAGCTGCGTATTGCTCAATGTCGAAAGAATGGGGTGGAACCTAAGATGAGACGCAAATGGAATTGTCCACATTGTAGTCAGGCTTGTAGTAGACTCTGGAATCTAAGAGTTCACATGAATAGAAGGCACCATCACCTAAACACGTCGTCGACTGAAATCGTCCAACATATTCGACCGGATGGAATTTCGGGTTTGGCCTTACAGAATTCTCGTCGACTTCACGAAATGCGCTTTGAAAGTGGGGATTATGAAGCTCCAACCAGATTTAATAAATCAAAAAAATCAGGAGATTTCGACGACTTCCTTGATACCTATCATAAAATAAGGGAAACAATGTTTTACACGAATCAAACGCGACTGTCGGAAAGGAAATCACTATATTTGCCTGGCTCTGCCACAAGTTTTTCGATTCCACCGTTTAAGTCAGGACGGCCTGCTTCAATATCATTGCCTTTGACGGTGTCATTTCCTTTAGTTGATGATCCTTTAGTAGAATGCACAATCGCATATAGAGGCTGTGTGTGCAAGGTTTGCTCAATGGGTTTCATTACCCCTTTGTGGGGATTCAAGGAAACGGGAAAAATTGTCGAGCCGGCTCACGTCTGTGATCGAAACGCTGGGATCGCAATTTCAAACAACACTTGCACCGACGTTGGACTATTAAATCAGAAATTGCTTTCTGATTTGAAAAACGTAATCAAAAAGTGGACAAAAAATAGACCTTGTTTAGCGGCAGAATTGGTCTCAACAGAGAGGAAGTTAATTGATCATACCAGTTCGGTTGAGTACACAAGTGATTGGGTATTAAGAGTGATTGATGAGGGTAAGATAATACTTAGTGATGTAGAATTATCAAATTTATTGAAAGTTTTCGGCTTAAGGACTTGTGGTTTAATTTCCTTGAATGCTAGACATTGCCAAAAAGGATTATATTTTATGCATATACACAGCGACAACAGTCCACTTTTCCTCAATTCTGCTATAGTTTTTATCAGTCTTACACAAGAGTATCGATTAATATTGACTACCGCACACGAAAGAGAATTCGAATGGTATTTCCGAGACCATCTGTTCAGATCCATGAACAATGGTCTCAGTCGATTAGAAATAAGCACAATCCCTAAAACGTTGGTAGACACGTATCTAAAATATCGAAATGCTAATGTAGATGAGATTTCTATTCTTCTGCATTCTGCAATAGAAAACCTTGTACAAAGAGATGTAATTAATCATGGCGGTACATTTATTGAATTGAAGGGAAAACTCACAAGAAAACAATGTGGCAAATGTTTCTATGTTTGCTATGTGTCAGAGAACGAACCATTGTCGTGTTTTAGATGCTCTAATGCTGAATTGCGTGATTTTCCAATTAAAAAGACTACCACAGTTGGTTCAAAGTCAGAGGAAGACTCGGGCCTTGCACATTCCAACAAGCCAAACTAATTCAGATGACGATACTTGTCAAATCTTGGATTACATTTAGAAGCAAGAACTCCAATATCTGGAGAAAATAGCTTAGATCATGCTTAGGCTCATACCTGCATTGTTTCGTTGCGCATATTGAAACTCATATATATGTAGCCCGAGGGTATCTTCCCTGAAAGAGAATGTCAGCTTTAACTAATCGAAAATTTAACGAAGAAATGCTTCAATTTGTTGGGAAAAAAGTTTCTGTAGAGACATCAGACCAAAAAAATTATGATGGTGTTATGGCTGCCATAGATGAAAAGCTCAATGTGGTCATTGATAATGTCGAAGGAAAAGGAATATTGAAGCTGATAATTAACGGCTCATTCGTAAAGGAAGTAAAGTTACTCGAGAAACCTTTCGATCTGAAAGGATTGGCTGAAAGACTTGGACGAGTCTTTCCTGGTCTTGTAAAGATCAGAGATGATGTTGGGGCAATAATTGTTATGGACAAGATCAAAGTTACTCAAGCAGGAGTTGAAGAAGGCGTTGGACTGGCTGCAAATCGCGTTAAAGCAGTCTATGACGAATTCATGAGAGATTCAAAGAAGTGATTCTGAAAACTAAGATGGAATTGTAGCGAGCTTGCGGACATTTTAGGAATCATTAGAGTTTGATTCATCTGTAATAGTTGAATTAATTGTGTTACTATATTTGTAAAAAAGTAGCCCACTGAAATAGAATTTTACTAAATATCATCTATTCAACCAATTTTTTTACCTACATTAATTTGCAGATTAATCTGGAAACTTCATATCTGTTTCTAGAATGGACGAAATTAAGTATTAATTTAATTAGCGGAATATTTTCTCTACTCTACCGACGGTAGTTTGTTTACAGATACTGGAGCTTATCTGATTGTAGGAATCAACATTGTCCTTTGAAATCAAGTACTCTGACTTGGCCGGTCGAATAGGAAAACTATCAACTCCAAGCGGTATTATTGAAACACCTGCCTTTATCCCCGTTGTTCACCCTGTAAAACAGTCCATAAGTCCTCACTTCTTGAAAAGTTTAGGTTTCGAAGCAGTAATAACAAATGCATATATCGCTCTAGGATATTACGGCGAGGAAGCCATACAAAAAGGCATACACAATATTATTGATTTTGATGGTGTTGTAATGACTGATTCAGGAGGATATCAGGTGCTTGAATATGGTTCAATTGATCTTGCTCCTTCAACTATAGCGCAATTTGAGCGAGACATTCGAAGTGATATTTGTATACCGCTTGACAAGCCAACAGGATACGGTCTCAAGTATGATCTTGCGAACAAATACGTGGAAGAGACGCTACGGAACGCTCAAAATACTTTAAACATTATTGGTGAATCCGGCAATTCCGCCGGCCCACTCTGGGTTGGCCCGGTACAGGGCGCAGAACACCTAGATCTAGTGAAAAAATCGGCAGAGGCCCTTGATAAGATGCACTTTCGGATGTTTGCACTAGGTAGCCCTGTTCAATTGATGGAAGCATATGAATTTGCAACTTTGGCAGATATCATATCTGCACTTAAGAGAGCAATACCAGTCAAGCCCATTCACCTTTTTGGCGCAGGTCATCCTCTTACCATCCCTCTTGCAGTAGCCTTGGGATGCGACACATTTGATTCGGCATCCTACATTTTGTATGCAAGGGACAGTAGGTATATGCACCAAAATGGCACTTCCAGATTAGAGGATTTGAATTATTTTTCATGTCAATGTCCCGTCTGTTCGAGATTTACTGTGAAAGAGTTACAAAATACTGACGAAGAAACTCGAGTTAGTGAGTTAGCAAAACACAATCTGTATGTCCTCAGGGCTGAAGTTTTGGCTGTAAAACAGGCAATTAGAGATGGCAGGTTATGGGAATACGTTACTCAAAAGTCGAAAGCTCATCCAAAACTGAGAGAAGCGATTATGAATTTTCCAAACTATGAGTTTCTCGAAACAGGAACACCTATGTTCAAGAAAAAGGCAATTTATTTTTACGAACCACTAGACCAGTATAGACCTGAGGCTCGTCGATTTAGGAATATGACTTTTCGATTTAAGACCCGGAAAAAAGGAAATTTAATAATTTTTCCAGAAGGACAAATTGCACCTTTCTATACTTCACTAGCATTTCACAAGCTGACAAAGAAATTTCCTAATGATCAGATATGTACATATAATCCATATCTTGGAATAATTCCCGCAGAAGTATCTGATATATTTCCTGCAGCCCATAAGGTAGTACCTAAAATCAAGACAGCCATTTACTCTACTGAAGACTTTCCTACATTCGTTGAATCATTCACCAAGTTTTTCCAATCTAATGATTTCAAGAAAATTACAATAGTAGCCGATCCGTTTATGAAAGGTATTGTTAAGAACTATGTTCCCAACAACGATGGTGTGTCAGTTACAGTTTTAGATTATCATCACGACGTCATCGATACAATGCAATTGGGTTAACTGTCAAATATTTTATTCCTATCCTAGCCTTCCTAGCCTCCCTTCTCAACAAGCCTTGCGACATGATAACCTATTTCAGACTATAAAACAAACAAATATGCCTAGTGGTGTAAACTAGATATACCTAGTACATATCTACTTCTATTGGGGGGAATTGTTAATGCCTGTTGATTATGAATTTCTTTACTCCTTTGGAGAACAACTTCTTAATTTCCAGAAATCCCTAAGATGGGTTGGTATAGCAAATAGATATGGAGTATTGCTCTCGGTGGAGCAGCGGGATAATTTAAAGCCATTTATGACTGAAGAGGAAAATGAAGACTATGCTGCCAACGCTGTAAAAAGATATACTACCCGCATCAAATTTCAGACCAAAATCGGAAAGTTAAATTATGCTTTTGGCAGATATGAAAAGATAAGTAGAGTTACGATTCCAATAAACCAATACTACTATCTACTTTTAACTTTTGATCCAGAAGAAAAAAACTATGATGAACTTATTATGAATAAAATAGTGCCACTGATCAGGAAATATGATGACAAGTTTCAATCTGATGAGGAATAGATGAGGAAGTTTCGGGATTATTCGCTTACAAATTTATTGTAGATGGATAAGGCATCTTCTTCACTTTTCGCACCAACTATCGTAGCCGCTCCACTTGTCATAAAGCTCACAGATAACTGTTCTCGTTCGATGGTGTTACTGATTGCGGTCAAACCTAACTTTCCCCGGCTCATTACCTTATATCCCAGCTGTTCAGCATTTTTTTCTATTCCCAACAAACTGAGTGGAGAAGTGACGTCTGCAGGTGTAACTGTGTATGTTCTCTTACCTCTATCTCTACCACACAATTCCTCGATTATAAGTTCTTGTTTCTGATGGGTAGGGGCATGATCTGCCAACTTCCTATTCGGGCCACAAGACGGACATTGATCATACCTGGTCATCTGAACTTTATCAAATGTAAGTTCATTCAAATCAATGTACATCAGCTTGTTCACCAGCGTTGGCTTTTCCCCAGTGATTATCTTTACCACTTCAGAGACTTGAATTCCAGCTACCAGATACAATATTGATGGATGTACCCCTTCTGTGCTACAAGTAGGCATGTCATCTTCTGCCAATGCAGGAAACATGCATCTCAAGCATGCTGACTCATTTGGCATTATCGTGCAGACAGATCCCAGCATCCCCAGAGCACCTGCATAGATGAGAGGAATATTGAGTTTGATACATGCATCATTTAGAGCATACCTAGCGTCTATACTATCTAACGCGTCTACCACGATATCGTAGTCTTCAATTATTTTCTCAGCTGTAAATTTAGTAACCGATATGGGTAGCGCTTCTATCTCTACACTAGGATTAATCTGTTCTAGACGATCTCTTGCTGCCTCAACCTTTACACGTCCAACATCGTTTTCAGTAAAAATATGCTGACGATGAAGATTGGAAATTTCAATCACGTCCCTGTCAACTATCTTAATTTTTCCAATGCCCATGGCGACAAGCTGCGTGACAACAGGATTACCAATTCCACCGACACCAACTACACATATTTTGGCTTTCCGAATCTTTTCCATCCCCATAAAGCCAATTTCTTCAAGCATTATTTGTCTAGAATAACGCTGTAAATCTTCAGTCTTGAGATCTGAGCCCCCTGCTACCGCAGGTAATATGTAGACCGAATCGCCTTCATTCAAGGCTGTTGCCATACCGTCATCGCTAAATCGCATATTCTTACCATTAATGTAAATATTGATCAGAGAACGAGGCTTTCCATTCAGATCTAATACTCTTCGCCTAAAATCCTCACCCATTTGTTCTGAGAGCTTTGTGAATGCATCCTGAAGATTTGTGGCCTCTAAGTGAATCTTTTTCTCTCCTTCTCCCTTTGTGAGGACAGAAGGAACTACAAATTCAATTTTTGCCAAATTTTGTAATCACCATGGATCTAGATATGGAAGGATTATCTAATCATTGCCGACACAGTCTGAATATCTGGCTTCACTACGTTCAATTTTGGAAGTGCACTTATTATCGCTTCCGTACTCTTTAATCCGTTACCTGTAATATAGCATACTACCTTTTCATCTCTTTGAATAACTCCTTTTTCCACCAACTTCTTGAGCACTGCGACTGACACGCCTCCTGCTGGCTCTGTAAAGATCCCCTCAGTCTTGGCAAGCATCAAAATACCATCAATTATTTCCCCGTCCGTCGCCTCTTCTGCCAGACCTTTGTACTGCTTGAGTCTTCTCAAAACATAAATACCATCTCCTGGGTCACCTATTGCCAAGCTTTTTGCTATTGTCTCAGGTGTTTCGACAGGCATGATATTCGATTCGTTTTTCTTAAAAGCGTTAACTATTGGAGCACATCCGTGCGGCTGTGCAGCAGTAATGCGCAAATTGGATATATCTTTTAGCAGACCAATTTGTTGTAGTTCCTCAAATCCCTTACAAATAGCGTTCAACATAGCTCCGCTTCCTACTGGGATTATTAAATGATCAGGGACTTGCCAGTTCAATTGTTCTGCCACCTCATAAGCTAGGGTCTTTGAACCTTCTACATAGTATGGTCTCATATTGATATTTACTACCCCAATGCCTTTGGAATCTCCAATTATTGAAGCTACCCTGTTTGCGTCATCATAAGTCCCTTGCACTGCGACGAATTCTGCACCGTAAGATAGAGCTTGTGCTATCTTGGCATTCTCTATATCAGAAGGAGCAAAAATATAACAAGGTAGTTGACCCTTAGGCAGCATGAGCTGCAGTTGCAGAAGCCAAGTTACCAGTGGACGCACACCCCACGGCCTTTAGTTTTGTTTCTTTAGCCCTAGAAACAGCAACGCCAGCTGGTCTATCCTTAAAAGAAAATGTTGGATTGACCGAATCGTTCTTAATGAATAGACTCTTCAATCCACCAATCTTGTCTCCAAGTTCATCTGCCTTTTGTAAAGGAGTGAAACCTGCATGAAGATTGATAATATTACTCTTGTTAGAGATGGGCAAAAGCTCGAAATAGCGCCAATACGTCTTCTCTTGTCTAGATGATAGAGTTGTTTTATTGAAATCAATTGGAAAATCATATTCGACATCTAGCGGTCCAAAACATTCTTCGCATATATACTTGAATTGCGGCTCGTAGCAAGCGAGCACATTCTCTACACTTTAGCGATTTTATTACTCCCATACTTTACAAGCAGCAGTCACTCATCCTACTAGATAAGACTCACTAATAGGAAGTTAAGTAATACTTAACTTTAATGGGTTAGAAAATTTATGATACTAAACAAAAATGTATGGTAAAAATATTACTTTAGACCATGGGATTAAAATTATTTAATAATTCGATTTCGAATCATGAAATATTATATCACCAACTTGTTGTGAAAGCATGATCTCTCTCCCGTATGGCAAGCGGGCTTCGTAGAGTCAACAAGATAAACCAATGCGTCCGAATCGCAATCTACGAGAATCTCCGTAACCGGCTGCACGTTTCCTGATTCCTCTCCTTTCATCCACAGCCTGTCGCCTGATGTCCTCCAAAACCATGCATTACCTGTCTCCATAGTATGCTGAACTGCATCTTTATTTGCGTAAGCAAGCATTAAAACATCTTTTGTCTTTATGTCCTGTACTATTACAGGAATAACTCCTTTGCGCTTCACAAAATCTAGTTCAGTTGATGACTTTGTTCGATTTTTCATCCACGTTGTATTTAATGTCTAATCGACATAATTATAATGTTATAATATACAATACACGAGAACGTTGCATAATAGGCATAAATAAGGATAGTTTGATATTAGATTAAATCTGGTGGAACATTAAATGGCAATTAAGCATAATCATGAGAGATTCTATGGAACCGCAGCAGTAGCTCTATTGATCGCTGGTTCATTAATCATTCTAGGAATCCAACTATCTGCTTTTGCGCAGCAAGGCCAAGGGGTCTTTATCAAACTTAATTCTGCATATTTTACCTCTCCATCTGGAAACGGGAATCATCAAGTTAAAGTTGTTACAGATTACACAATATCAAATACCTCATTGGTAGGACAAAAGATAAATGCCGTTATGAAAGTGTACTCTCAAAATGGAACACTGTTAAAAACTACTTCGTATCCTGATGGATTTATTCTCAATAATACAGGATCCAGACAACTCCTAACAAACATCCCAAATTCTACTATAAATAATATTACAGCAGTAGCTACATTTACGAATCTCGCAAAGACAATGGCTTTATCGAATGCCCTTGAGGTCCCCCTCAATTTGGGGCAATCTAGAACTGGATAATTGGAATAACTACAAGGAGGCTTGTAGTTATCTGCTCTTACAGTAAATGCATTTTCCTCTAGTTGAATACTTTTGATTTGGCCGCCGCTAATAGTGCAAGCGTGAAAACTCGATGTAAAGGCTTTCACTTTCACTAAGAATCGTTTCTTTATGACATTGCTCACAAAGCATGTACTTTTCAGATTTTAATTCCATCCTACAAATTCTGCAGTAGCGTTTCACATCCTTTGATTGGACAAAAGCCCCTTTTAAGAATTTGTGAGTTATCCAATGACTTTTGGGTGCACCAGAAAGCAGTACCTGGAAGGATAAATTTCCAAACCTTCTCAATAATTTAAAAGAAATACTTGTGCGATGACGAGGCTTGTGAATAGCACCAATAGAAATGATGAAATCTTAGAGAACTTCTCTTAGATTAATTCTCTAGTTTCAAGTGCTTGTGCTTACTAAATAAACTAACTAAAACAAGTAGCAACGTGTTTTAATAGCCGATTAAGAAGAACAATCTTGTGCAAATAACTAGCAAGACTAGAAGCAATAGATGTTTTAATGAAATTACATACAATTTTAAAACCAAGATGTTCGAGGATAAAGATACCTCTTACAGGAGCTACAGTCAGGCGAGTCTAAGCCGATGGAAATGTGACAAATGTAGTAGTATGTTTGCTACATTTAAGGATCTCAAGAATCATAAGACCGATTCGCATTCGTATTAGATAAAGTAGTAACTTATTACTTTTATTTTTAGTTTCAAATGGATACCTTACTTTCAATGTTACTACCTTGGGAAGATAGGGACAGAACTAAGCTAATACAGTATTAAGGCCAGAAAAATTAGAATCCAATCAAAGACTGTGATCTTAGATGTCCAGATATTCACTTTGAATTGGTATTAGTAATCTGAGAAATTAATTTGCTTCAGCCTCTTTTAGCTCCGTCATCTTCTTATTTATGAAATCAAAACCATGTTGCCAAAATGAATCCTTAGTAATATCCATTCCAATACCTTTAAGCAATTCTTCAGGTTTTTGCGAACCTCCTGCACTTAGTAATTGAAGATATTTCGGAACGAATGATTTACCTTCTTCAATATATTGTTGGTAAAGTGATAGCACAAGTAGGTTTCCAAACGAGTAGGCATAGCAGTAAAAGGGGGTGTGATAAAAATGTGGAATATAAAGCCATTCCCATTTGAAATCTGGAGACACTATAACCGAAGTTCCAAATTGATCCGTGACATTCTCCAAATATCTTTCTGCTACCTTGTCAATTGTTTCATTATCTTTGACTATTGCATCATGAGCTTCGATCTCGAATAAAGTAAAGTAACCTTGTCTCATGATAGTCGCATACATATCATCGACCTGTTCTGCCAGCAGTATGCGCCTCTCTTGCCTTGAGAGTTTCGTTAAGAGAGTGTCTGTAAGAAGCATTTCGGCAAATACTGATGCAGTCTCTGCTAATGGCAGTGGTGCGTGGGAAACAAGGATGGATTTATTTGAAGGCAGCCATGCTGTGAATCGCATGTCCGAACTCATGTGCCATGGTTGAAACGTCCCTTGTTTTCGAATCGTAATTTAAAAGCACATATGGCGTTCTTTTTGGTGAAATGGTGTAACAAAATGCCCCACTCAGTTTACCTTTCCGAATTTCTGAATCTACGTGATCTTCTAGAAAGAGTCTGCGTGCAAATTCAAAAAACCTAGGATCAAATTTCTTGAATGTTTCCAGAACTAATTCCGCTGCCTTACTATACCGATATTTTCTTATGCTTGACGCTTTCTTGGAAATCGGTGCGTAAAGATCATATCTTCTTAGATTCTTTACACCTAGAATCTTTGCCTTCTCTACAAAAAATTCCTGAAATATGCCTGAATTTTTTTTACACATTTTAAGGAGTGTGTCAACAGTGGTGTCGTCTATATTATTATACAAGTTCCTCACTGATATCGGGGAGTTGAACCGTCTAATTGATAGGTTCTCATCGTGCCATCCTAATACTACGTTACTATAAATCTCACCTAGAATGCCTGCATTCTTCTCATAGACCTTCCATAACGCCTTGTATGCGTTTTCTCTTTCCTTTGGAAGATGACTTCTTACCATAGACAGGAGCTTTTCCTTATTGAGGATCTTTTTCATTGCAGTCTTTTTTCCCTCCTTCATTGGAATTGCAAACTCGAAACCGGTTGTCATACGGTCATAGATCTTTACTAATGCGCTCGTTCCACTCACCTCAAGCGTGCTAATTATTTTTTCCTCAGATTCGGCCAGAGAATACTTGGCCGCCAATCTTTTGTGCCTAAGATATTCTTTGTAATCAAAGGGAACCTCCGCAATCAGCCTTTCAGAGTTTACTTGATCTAACTCTTGCTTAAACCATAGGTCAAAAAATACTGTTCTGTTTTCAATTTCAGAGCCAAATTTTTCTATCCTAGTAACGAAGGCAGCGGAATCATTAGACATAGTATTGGCATAATATTGCAAGTGTGCAAAACCCCCTAGAATGGTAAGTTTTTCCGATATCTCTTCAATAATATGCAGCATGCCCAAAAAGTCTTCAATAGCGATATCGTTTCTGAGGAGGCTCCTCATATTTTCAAGTGAAACTACTTTTGATTGTATGTCAGAAATAAGCTCTACAACTTGCTTGGCTGAGGAACTTGGGACCAGATCTTTTAGGTTCCATTTTCCAATCTTTAGCGTTTGATAATTGAACATATCTATTTTCACTGCTTTTGCCTAGCTTGTTACTTAAGTATTTTGCATTTATGCTGTTCCGCGTATTTGGTTTCTGATCTCAAGTTTGTTTACTCCATTACGAATAACAAGCAGTTTGACTTAGAAGACTTGATTTTGGGCCGTCTATTGCAGCATTTCATTAGGGACTCCAATGCGATTTCGTACGAGACGTTCTGAAATGGGCTTATATGAGCACAAGTCGGGTTTTCATGTGTCAAAAAATATTGAGGCATGAGTCTAATACAACTTCAGCTATAATTATATACGACCTCCACCCATTATTTGATCCCTAATTAGGGTTTCAGCATGGAACGTTATGGAATAGGCGAACAATATCCCTTTTCCAAATAGGAATTTCCTATGGAAAGGTGTGCAGATGCCTTCCTATTCTATGTTGATTTCGAATTGAGTTGATTTCTATATTTCGTGTGTTCGTGACTGATTTAGCAAGGCGATAGTATAGTATTTTTAATGCGAAAATTATCATTCACCTGTGGATAAAACCCATAGCTTTACGGGAAAAAGGATAGAACCGCCAATCATTTCACCTGATATGTCTGTCTCTGATATGATCAACTTCTTTGGTAATACAGGATATAATGCTCGCCGGTTAGCAGAAGCTGCAGAAATCATGAAGGAAATGATTGAAAATGATACGACAATCTGTTTAACATTGGCTGGTGCAATGACCCCTATAGGCTTGGGAAGGTCGATATCTACAATGATCGAATATGGTTTTATAGATTGGATCGTTACTACTGGTGCAAATGTGTATCATGATCTTCATTTCGCGTATGATCTCCCTGTCAGACAAGGACATTTTCAAGTCGATGATGACATTTTGTATTCCAAACAAATTGTAAGGATTTATGATACTTATATCAAGGAAGTAGGGACACTTCAGGCTCAAGATATCATAGTGCAAAAACATCTTGAGAATCAACAAATAGATTTGCCAGTTAATGCTTCTACTGCTGACATTTCTCATGTTTTAGGTAAGGCAGCATTAGAAAAGGCACGTTTTCCGGAAAAATCATTTTTGGTGGCTGCTTACAGGTATAAAGTACCTGTGTATATGCCTGCAATAGCTGACTCTTCCATAGGATTAAACATGTTGCCATTACTTCTCAAAAATAAAATGAATCATTTACCAAATGTCATTCTTGATGTTGCTGAATCTGCTGCAATTCTTTGGAAGTGCAAGAAATCAGGCGGATTAGAGTTAGGCGGCGGAGTTCCCAAAAACTTCTTCCAACAGACAGGGCCTGCGCTTTATCAAATTCTAAAATTGAAGGAAGGAGGTCAAGACTACATCATTCAGATTACTGATGCGAGATCGGATACAGGTGGTCTGTCTGGAGCGACTCTTCAGGAAGGTAAAAGCTGGGGCAAAATTAGAACATCTCATAAAGGGAACGTTATAGTTTACGGCGATTCTTCTGTTTATTTCCCAATTCTATGCTCCTTTGCACTGTCAGAGTGTGATAAGAGACCTAAAAAACAAATCTTTGCATTTAAAAATAGATGGTTTGAAGAAATGAGGAATGTTTACCACAAAGGTAAGTAGGACTGGTCTTTCAATTCCAATGTCAATATCAAGTAGCCCAAAAAATTCTAGACAATTAAACAAGAAAAACAAGATTGAAAATCTAGGAATATCAATTTTTACCAGACTTGTATATTAAATTAAACGCATCCTTTCCGTAATCATTGGTTGGCTTTCTTTCTTCGTAATTGCCGCATTCAATACATTTTATGGCATTATTTACGCGCACCGTATCACCTCCACATAAATAGCACAATGCGTACAGGACACCGTATTCCTTCTCATCTATTGTAATATGAATCGTCGAATTTAGCAGACTCATAACCCTTCCACGGACTATGTCGCCAACTCTGAAGGTAACTCTGCCTCGTCTATCGCCTCTATCTCGACTCCATCCTCTACTATTTGTTCGAGTCGATGCGATTGCCGAAAAACCTCCAGAGAATGCTTTACCATCAAGATAGAGTAACTTTACTGAAATCATCGGCCCAAACAACATTTCAATATAGCCAATTACTACGTCACCTATTTTTGGCAAGATAAGAGACTTTTTTTGATCAATTTTTACTATTCGTCGTTTAATATCGTATTGTTTGTCCCCCATGGCACTTGATCTGATAGAGCCATCATATACGAACGTGTTTTTACCACCTTCAAATTCTTCAATTTCTGCTATTACGTCTCCAGGAAACACAGCATCGAGTTGAGTTTTTTTCTTCATCTATTATTCACCTTAGAGATAAAGTTATAATTGTTTCATATGAGATCTGTGCATAACCGCTTTACATACGATAACCTATGTGTCACACGCGAAAAATCAGATCTAGAGTAAGAACTTATTAACCCCTGCTAAGGCCGAAGGCAAATCCAGCTGCGAGACCGCTAGTTATAGGAATACCAGAATTTGATATGGCTGTAAGAATATGATCTCCAAATCCCGGTAGTAAAGTTGGGAACTGTCCTGTTGTATTTCCTAATCCTGACATTGTCCCCCTGGCTAAGCCATCTAATTTATCCCAATTTACTGCGATAACCCCTTGAATTTGCAAGAATGATAAGGCAGCAATTGAGAGGCCCGCAAGTACAATCACAATCTTGATTACTTTTTTTATAGCATATCCTAGAAGAAAACCAACTCCTCCACCTATGCCTATCGTAGTAGCAAGATAACCTAGATCTAAACTCAATTGCCTGAGATAATCTTGATCAACTGATTTATATGAAATTCATATATTTTTCAGAACAACTTCAAACTGGACAACCTTCGAACGATTCTCAGCTAAGTTTCTATAGGTCATTTGATACGTTAACTTCACATACACAGAAGTTATGATTAGCTTTAGATAGTATCAAGCTACTCTAATTTTCGCCAATATCTCCTTGAATGCATCGTAGTTCTTCTCCATTATGGGGGATAAGAAATACGTTGCGCCATATGTTGCGACGTTGTCTGTAACAACCAGACCATTTCTTGACAATACATTAAGATGATGTGCGACAGTTTTGTAGTCCAGCTTAAGTTCAGAAGCAATTTGATTTGTATTTGAGGGTCTGGAATTGAGCAAGTCTACAATTTTCGCTCTACTTACACCCCCCTTGGTACTCGCTATGAGGTACCACAAAAGCCTCTTAAAGCGGGGATCAAAATACACCTTTCCCCCACACCCCCATCCTCCACAATTCAATCGTAGTTACTGAGCCGATAATGGAAGAATGAGATCTTTGTGGAAGCACAAGGAAATACGCTTTACCATTAATATAAAGTTGCTCAACGAGATTTGCTTCATTTTCATTGGTTTTAAATTCATTTCAACAAGTGTAAAAGGTCCCTGATTTGCTATTTGAGAATAAGATAAACAAATAATCTATTAAGAACCACTCTGCATTTTATTCGTGCAATTCATAGACTGGTTCCCATATTATCAGCAAATACGTGAGGAATTTGGATATAGTACAGAAAAAGATCAGAATGCCGCCAATCTGTTAAGTAAAATGATAAGGAAAAAATCGATGGACCTAAAAAAATTGCAAAAGAAAATTGCAGGCAAAGATGTTTTGGTAATTGGAGCTGGTCCAAGTCTAGTCGACAATATTGATTTTATTAAAAAGAATAGGAAATACGTAAAGATAGTGGCCGATGGTGCGGTTGAAGCGCTAATCACCAATAAGATTAGACCGGATATAGTTGTATCAGATCTTGATGGAAATCCAACCTTTTTGAAAAAGGCAGAGAAATTAGGTGCAATTATGGTAGTTCATGCTCATGGAGATAACGAAGATGCCATTGAAAACCTCGTACCAAGATTCAAGAATGTGATAGGTTCAACCCAAGTGATGCCTATAGAGAATGTCTATAACTTTGGAGGGTTTACGGACGGCGACCGTAGTGTTTTCATGGCTGATGAAATGGGAGCAAGAACGATAGTATTGGTCGGAATGGACTTAACCGAACAGACAACCAAATACTCCGCAGGAAAAATAGATAATGAGGAATTGAAAGGAAAAAAACTCAAAAGGGCTAGGCAATTACTTGAAATGCTATCCAAGAAATCTAAGTGTTCGCTATTCAATAAATCGAATAATTCGATTAAGGGGATTCTCTAGACTTGAAACCAAACATACAAAGAAATGATTAGACCACAGGTTATCCTGACAAGAATTATTATTGCTTGCACACCTAAATTATGGGGCATACGTGTCTGTTATTAGACTAATTTTTCACACAGATCGTGTTAAGTTGACTATCGAGGCATTGTATGTTCTAATACTTGCCATATAGTTTTCTTTTTTCTTCAATCAAGCGCTGAAAAACCATTATAATACCTTTAGGTAAAACTTGCTTTGCGGATGTCTAACTTTTCTGAAAATGATGTTCAACGTGCAGCTGAGATAAGGGACTTGCTGATCAAGCAAATATCAGATAAGAAGGAAGAGTTAGATCGGCTTGGAGATATGCTGAATCTAGTAGATGCAATATTGAAGCGCAGTAGCTTTAAACCAGCTTCGACAATTTCCAAGAGACCATATGAGCGATGATCAACTTCAAAAGGATTCTTCGAATCGGATGGAAGTCAACCAAAAGGATCAGAGACATGAAGAACTGAGCACAGGAAGAGTAATTACAGACTCTGGAGGTCACATGGTAGATAGTTCCCCTGAAAATATGGGACCTGAAATTAAAGAACTACGGCGTACCAATGACAGTTTGCTTTTAGCTAGTGCTGAGATTGGCCCAAAGAACATAAAAATCACGCCATCTGAGGATTTGTTAATTAACATCAATACACCGCCCTTCAGATCGTTCTTTTTGAACAGAATACTTGACGGAATGAAGACGAAAGATGAGGAAAAGAATCGAAGTGGAGAGATAAGGGATTATGAGGTTCTTAATTATCAAGTAGATAACGATCTACAAGGTATTATAAAATCTGTAACCATAGCCAATTACAGGGAAAAAGAGCGTCTTCAGGATATACTTAGCACCGTGACTTGGGTCTTATCAAAAATGGTAGAAAAAGGTAGTCAACAAAAACATGGATAGCATAGTTGTTTTAGATTTTGGATCGCAATACAGCCATCTTATTTGTAGACGGATAAGGGAGGAAAATGTCTTTTGTGAACTTTTACCTTACAACTCTCCTATAGCGGATATTAAAAAACTGAATCCTAAGGGCATAATACTTTCTGGAGGTCCTTCAAGTGTATATTCCAAAGAATCGCCAAAGCCTGATAAGGCAATATTCAAATCGGGTGTTCCAATTTTAGGAATTTGCTATGGTCACCAGCTATTGGTAAATGAGTTTGACGGCAAAATTAAGAGAGCCTCTCGCAGAGAATATGGTTATGCTGATCTTTTCATAGACGATTCCTCTGATCTCTTCAAGGGAGTTGGAAGCAAGCTTAAATGCTGGATGAGCCACGCAGATGCTGCTGAGGACATACCTGAAGGATTTAAAGTTCTAGCACATACGGAGTCATCCAGTTCAGCTGCAATCGCTAATAAACAGGAGGGCTTGTATGGAATTCAGTTTCACCCTGAAGTGACTCATACTGAATACGGAGATAGAATTTTGAAAAACTTTTCTCACTATATTAGCAAGGCAAAGCCTGAATGGAATATGGAAAACTTCGTCAGTAGTTCAATTACTGAAATTAAGGAGCACGTAAAAAATGAAAAGGTGTTATGTGCTGTTAGCGGAGGCGTAGATTCTACTACTCTTGCTGTTTTGCTTGACAAAGCTATTACCGAGAATTTAACATGCGTCTTCGTCGATAACGGATTACTCAGAAAAGATGAAAATCTATTTGTTCCAGCCGTATTGGGAGATAAACTAGGTCTTAATCTGATCTCTTTAGATCGTCGAGAGCAATTTCTTAGCAAATTAAGGGGTATTGAAGATCCTGAAAAGAAACGAAGAATAGTTGGTGAGGAATTTGCTAAAGTATTCTTGGAATTTAACAAGAGTCAAGGTCCGTTTCAATGGCTCGCACAAGGTACTTTGTATCCAGATGTAATAGAGAGTGGTGTTTCAAAAGGACCTGCATCTGTCATTAAGACTCATCATAATGTTGGAGGTCTTCCAAAGTGGTTAAATATGAAAATCTTGGAACCGTTCAGGGCTTTGTACAAAGATGAGGTTAGGAAAGTTGCAAGTCTTCTTGGTGTTCCAGATCAATTTCTAAAAAGGCATCCTTTCCCTGGCCCTGGCTTGGCGGTACGCATAATTGGGAAGGTTACTGATGACAAGATCGCTATCGTAAGACATGCAAGTAGCATTGTAGAAGAAGAACTAAAAATTGCAGGATGGTATGACCGAGTTTGGCAGGCCTATGCGGCTGTTGGCGAGGACCGTGCAGTAGGGGTATTAGGAGACAAACGCCTCTATGGATATATTGTTACCGTAAAAGTTGTGGAGTCAAATGATGCCATGACTGCGGATTGGAGTAGACTTCCGCACGAGCTGCTCCAGACTATTAGCAATAGAATAACTAATGAAGTTGAAGGTGTGACATGGGTAACTTATGCAATTTCAAGCAAACCTCCAGCAACAATAGAACCTCAATAATACCTACCTAATGACATTCATGGAATTAGATGAAGTCACAGGGAATCGTTATTTTTTCTAGTCCATTCTACATGATTGTATAGAAATTCTAATATTTCATCCATGCTGGGCGTTTCGAATGATTTATTCTGTATGTAAAGTGCAGAACAGGCGTTTGAAAAAAGGAGTCGTTCATTTGTTGGCAATTTTGCAAGATAACCAATTACATCAGCAGCATCCCAACAATCACCTGATCCTGTAAGTGTTCGAATTTCAACATCAAAGGCAGACTCAAAATCCATTTCTTTCCCATTGGACCATGCAGAACCGATTCTAGTATGCAAGTCGACCTCAATGTCGAACTGGGCAGAAATAATTTTTGCAACTTTTTTTATCAAGTCTTTGTTTGATGGATCCTTTGACAGCATACTACCTAATCCTAGTGAATGTGTGAGCGAGTTGCATTCATTCTCGTTAATGCTGAGAACATCAATGATTTTTCCCATATCTTTTAAGGTATCTCGAAATTCATCCCTTCGAGATTCAATGTCCGCAGGATCGATAAAATGAAGGGCTTTGCATGAATTACTAAAGACATAAGATGCAAGCTCGGTCCCCATTTGGTTGCTTGCCCAATTTGTCAATATTACACAGCTAGCAGATTGAATTTTTTTCAGATCTTGTTGTCTGCTTATCCTGTCAGCTCCGTAAGTCTCTAAATCTCCTACGTCACTCATCATTATATTTACGGCAGATTTCTGATCTTCAAACTCAAGAGAAGTCGTTGTTCCGTGTTTTCCATCAGTTATGTTTAAGTCCACCCTATTTCCAAATTTTGAAAAGACACTTTGCAGTACTGCGGCTCCGAGTTTATTAGCTACAGTAAATAGTGTTACAGGAAACCCTAACTTTGCCAGACAATACGCTACATTTACCGCGTTTCCACCTTTGATATCAAAGGTTTGAATGCCCCTTATGCTGCCACCACCAAATGTTTTCTTACTATTTAGTATGTCTATTAGTTTGTTCTCTGAGTTAAATCTTACAATTCTATCCATGAAGAAATCTGGGAGGACGACAATTGAATTATCAACACTAAAATGGTTTAACCGTTCGAACACATTGCAACGGTACACACTCAGCTATATGGATTTTCCAGTTTTCTTGTTCTGTTCATAAGTGACAGAAATGATCACGGCAGAATTGTACGACCTGAACATGCTAGCTAGTCAGTCTACGACTATTTTTATGCCAATGGGAACAGATCTGAACCATAGCACACACCGGTACTAAAAGACAATGTGCCGATCCTTCGCTATACGCGTAAATTATGCTTATCCTGCTTTGTGAAATGAAAAAGTAATAGATCGTAGAATTGCTTTACGTCTACTACTCCATGTCCATGCCGCCCATGCCGCCCATGCCGCCCATGCCGCCCATGCCGCCCATGCCGCCCATGCCGCCCATGCCGCCACCTGGAGGCCCTGCTGGCATCTTTGACTTGCTTGAAGCAATTACATCGTCTATTCTCAATATCATGTTAGCTGCTTCTGTTGCTGATTTGATTATTTGCTCTTTTACCACAAGAGGTTCCAAAACGTCTAGCTTAAACATATCAGCCACGACTGCGTTTCTAACATCAACTCCGGTCCATTTTGATCCCTTACTTTGCTTTGCTCTCAAAGTTGTCATAGTATCAATTGGATCCATACCTGCATTCACGGCAAGTGCCAAAGGGATCGCGTCCAAAGCGTCAGCGAACTTGTGAACTGCTAGTTGAGCTCGTCCTTCCAAGTTACTTGACCACTGTCTAAGTTCATTTGCTACGTAGGCTTCTGGCGCCCCACCACCTGCTACGACGGAAGGTTTTTCCAAAACATCTTTTATAACCATTAAAGCATCGTGAACAGAACGGTCTGCCTCATCTACGACTCTTTGAGAGCCCCCTCGTACAAGAATAGTTACTGCTTTTGGATTTTTGCAGCCCTCTATGAAAACCCACTTGTCAGTTTCGACCTTTCGTTCCTCTACAAGGTTTGCTGACCCTAAGTCTTTAGAAGATAGATCATCAAGGTTATTCACCATACGGGCATCAGTGGCTTTAGACAACTTGAGCATGTCACTTTCCTTCACTCGCCTGACAGCCATTATGCCATCTTTTGCCATATAATGTTGAGCCAAATCATCGATACCTTTCTGACACAAAACAACATTCGCCCCGACGTTTTTTATTATTGCAACCATGGATTTCAGCATTCTATTTTCCTCCTCCAAAAACATTTGCATCTGTTGAGGATCATTAATTCTAATCTCTGCACTCATTTCCGTCTTTTCTATTTCAAGAGCAGAATTTATCAAAGCTATCTTGGCACCTTCAACTCTCTTTGGCATCCCTGAATGCACAACTTCCTTGTCAAGAACTATACCCTTGATGAGTTTCGTATCGTGAATAGAACCTCCAGCCTTTTTTTCTACTTTAATATTGTCCAAGTCAACCTTGATGTTTTTTCCGTCACCAGCTTCACTTATCTGTTTAGCTGCATCTACAACTATCTGAGCTAACATAGGACTATCCTCTGAAACGAGTTTTGAGTACATGCTAGTCTTGGCAATTTTATTGAGGACAACTTTGTCTCCAGTATCAACTTTTACAGCTATCTTTTGCAAAAGTTTAAGCGCTTGTTCTGCTGCAGCTGTATAACCATCTACGACTACAGATGGATGTACGTCCTTGTTCACAAGTTCTTCTGCCTTTTCTAACAAGGAGCCTGCAAATATTACAGAAGATGTTGTGCCGTCACCAACCTCATTATCTACAGATTTAGCTACCTCGACCATCATTTTTGCTGCCGGATGTTGGACATCCATTTCCTTCAAAATTGTTGCACCATCGTTGGTTATTGTTACATCTCCGAGAGTATCCACAAGCATTTTATCCATGCCTCGCGGCCCTAAACACGATTTCACCAAATCTGCAATCAGTTTGGCAGCCGTAAAGTTGTTCCTTTGAGCTTCTTTTCCTTTAGATTCTTTTGTCCCTTCCCTTAATATTATAACTGGCATTCCACCAGCAGTTGTTTGCATTGATTCCATATCTCACATATCACCTAGAAGAATGGTAGAGTTTTTTCGATTGCCTCTTTTATAGTTTTTCAAAAATATCTGTCCTTGATAATTGCTAATTCAATCCTCAGTCATACTTGAAAACAATAGTTAGTTGTTAACTAACCACCAAATTGCCTAAGGCGATAGCTGTACTAGCTTTTCATTAAACTTGGCCTTGAATCTAGGTATGTTTATGACAACTCTCTCATGTATTCCTTCTCCTATTTTTTCTAGTTTATCCGAGGCTTCGACCTCAAAGGTAACTTTCCGGTTTTTAGACCCAATTATTTTTGCCGTTAGTAGAACTACCGCACCAACTGGAGTAGCTGCAAGATGTCTAACATTAACAAGGGTGCCCACAGAATCAGAATCTGCCTCCGGGATAAATTGTTCCTTTAACAAAAGTCTACATGTTTCTTCCATCTCAGCTATCATGGAAGGAGTAGAAAATACATTTTCCCCTTCCCACAGGAAACTCGTTGTTTGTGTAGAACTAACCCTTACTTGCCTTTTTTTTACAGCTCCTACGATAAAGCGATCTTCCATAGATTTTTGTTTCAAAGTAGTGCTTTTAGAGTTTTCTTTGGACTTATTGAATAGTATATTTATACAAAAAGAAAGGAAGGGTTGCTACCCGACTATCTGTGCCGGTGCCGTCTTGCACCTGAAATAATCGCATATACTAGTCCTACACTCAACCCGAAGGCTAGTGGTATCCAAACTCCGAAGCTTTCCATACTTACGTATATCTGCTGTATCAGGCTATCGAACATTATTAGTCATGGTATAAAAGTACTTAGTATATTAGATTTTCTCAAGAACACCTCAAAAAAGCTCCATATCGGATAGTTAATGTAAGCGTAAGGGTCTTCGGTAGTTGAAAAGGTGCCTGCGAATGAACTTTGTCCTGACAACTACGATGTCCTTAAATTACGGGATTTAAGATTTAACTTTCATCATGAAGATGCAGAAGCAGTATCGCAAGTTCTGTCCGAAGTGTAAGACACATACTACACAGTCGGTTGCAATTTATAAAAAGGGTAAGGACAGAAAAACAGCTCTTGGTGCTCGCAGGCATGCAGAAGACAAAAAAGGTTATGGGGGACAGAAGTTTCCAGAGCTAAAAAGGACTGCGAAAACTACCAAAAAGATAACTCTAAGATATACTTGTAAGAATTGCCAAAGAAAGACTATGAAAGAGGGAATGCGAATGCGGAAGTTGGAAATACAACCATAACTTGAGTGATTGATATGCGAAAGGAGAATATTTTGATTCCAAAACCAAAGAGTAAGTTCATGTCTATCCAGTGTTCTCAATGTCAAGAAAAAATGATAATTTTTTCTCATACGGCTACAGATATAGTATGTAAATCGTGCAATTCGGTGATTGCAACTAGGCGTGGAGGAAAGGCCAAAATACTAGGTAAGTTCCTGACTACACTCGACTAGTTAATTTCAGTATTTATAGCCGCGAGGTCATCTTTAGTATTTATGTTGAATGCGATTTCCTTCCTATTTAGTATTATGTACGTTTCCTTTATTATAGATCCAACTGTTACTTTAGAAGTATCAATAATTGAAATTCCTGAGTAACAATACTCTAGTCCTCGGTCGCGAATGATGATGCTTGGTTTGATCCCTAATCTCTCTACAAAATCTTTCTTTATAATGACAGAGAAATAGGGAATAGCCGGTGTCCAAAGTTTCAGAATTTCGTGTATTGTACCTATATTCAATAATGGCATATCGGACGGAGCAACAAATAATGTTGATGGCTTCAACAATTCAATAAGTTGACCAAGGTCGGTGCTATAATCGACACCTGATGTATTCGTAGCATCAATTATTCTGCTCAGATAGTACTTGTGACTTTTCAAATACAGTGCCGTTGTGGGTGTGTATCGACTAGTTACTGCCAATATGGAGCTAAATTTTCTTGACCCTACTACTGCATTGAGGACATATTCTATCATAGGTACGCCTCTAATCAAGAGTAGAGGCTTCTCAGTATCACACGGATACTTCATTCTAGAGCCCTTGCCCCCACACATTATTGATGCTATCATTGGAAGTCCTTCATAATATCAATTGAGATAGTACTAGTAAAGAGGATAGTCGAGTAATCTCGTTAGAAGCACCGAACGCATCGCCAGTAATTCCCCCAAAAGTCCTGGATGAAACAATGTTAACGATCGCGGCTATTAATAGACCGACTCCAAGAGCAATCAATCCTAAAAATCCACTCAAGATCACGATTGTTGCAACTGTAAAGATGCTAGCGTATGCTATTTTCCTTTTGTCTTTCATTGCTCTCGTGAATGGTGAGCTGAATCCTTCCCAAGCTGATGTGCTTTTTCCTGCTTCTATCACCATCACATACTTTGCTATTATTTCTGCAGTAATTATACTAAAAAAGAGCTTTAGAGCAGAGTTAAAAGTAGCAATGGCAATAATCAATCCTATTACGTAAAGAATTAGAGATAAGGTACCTGCCGTCCCTAACGCGGGTTCTGACATGATCCTTCTCTTTACTTCTCGGCCTCCTTTCGCCATTAGTCCGTCCGCAAAGTCTGCGAGTGCATCAGCATGATGCATTCCAGTGATTAGTAATGTAACCGCGGTTACTAGAAACCCGACCAAGTAACCAGTCAGATAAAATGATATTACATATGCAAATATGCCCACTACTGTTCCAATCAGTGCACCTATTATTGGAAACAAATGCATATTCTTTGCCACAGTGCTCAAGTCGGTATTGATAGACCTTGGTACCGGAATAATTGTCAGAAACGACATTGGTGAAAGTATTGTGTTAGAATCCAAAAATAACATTCCACCATCCAATCAATGATAAAGAAGTAATGATAGGAAAGGGTATCAGTACGCAAAATATTAAAGCAGTCATCTGCATGATTCTGATTGCAGTCTTGCATTTGTCGATATTAATTTGCTCTAGCTCTCTGCCTAGGGTGTATTCACCAATTTTTTCGAGTTTCACCCTTAACGCTCCAGCCATTGTAGACATTGGATAACCTGCATTTACACTTGAGGTATTGGAGTGATCTGTGCTCAAGACATGGCTAGAATTTCGCCAATCTGCTCCTATTATTCCCGCTGCCAAAATCATCAAAATTGCGGACAGCCTAGCTGGAATAAAATTCAAAATGGTGTCCGCCTTAGCGCTCATCCATCCTAAATCAATATTGTACTTATCTTTGTATCCTACCATTGAATCCATCGTATTTACTATACGATATGCAATTGCACCGGCAGGTCCAAAAAAGCAATAATAGAACAACGGTGAGACAATACCATCAACGATACTTTCACCAACTGATTCTATAGTCCCTGACAATATATGCTGACTATCTAAATTACTGGTATTCCGACTAACTATGTAAGAAAGGTTTTCTCTAGCTCTTACCATATCATTTTCTTGCAAAGCCAAGATTATGTTAGATGCGTGTTTTTCCATAGTCAATATAGCCACAGTTGACTTGACGACAATGATTGCATAGAGAATAAAGCCAACAGCACCAAAAAATGTATAAACATAATCTGAGAATACTTGACTTGTAATGCATATTCCGGAAGTCAAAGATATGGTGAATATTGTACCGGTAAACTTTTGTATTTCAGATCTATTTCGTTTCCTTAATTTTTTAACCAAGATCCCGATAATCCTTCCGAGCCAAGCTACGGGATGAAATTTATTCGAAGGATCGCCAATCATGAAACATAGCACAACCCCTATGATTAATGGAAGAAAAAGATAGATCGCATTCAATTCTGCTCAATCTTAAGCAATCTAGAAACAATTCCTTTCACATCAATATTCTCCTTTAGTCCCGCGGCCAGAATATTGACCTGCTCATCAAGTAATTCAGTCATTTGCAGCAGAGGGTAGGCCTTAACTTCATCTAAGGAGTCTTCAGGAGGCAGAGCAAATTTTATCCTTGGAATTACTCCAAGAACTTCCTTCTTTGTGATTTGCTCTACAGATCGGATAGCTTTCAACAAGAGCTTTTTGTCCCCCCTGAATTTGTTGATTACAATACCCTTTACTAGCTCCTGGTGATGAGGCTTCAGAAGTTCGATTGTTCCAACAATACTTGCAAAACAACCACCTCGTTCTATGTCTGCCGTCAGAATTACGGGAGCACATACTTTTTCAGCCAAAACCATATTGGCTATATCAAATTCAGCAATATTGATTTCTGCTGGTGAGCCAGCCCCCTCAATTACAACAATATCATTTTCCTGTCTGAGGGCGTCTAAACTCTTCAGAACATTGTAGAAACCTTCTTCGAGTACAAAACTTTGATAATACTCTTCCGCTGTCATTTGACCGAAGAAGATGCCGTCTAAGAAGATATTACTACGATACTCACCGACAGGTTCGAGCAATATGGGATTCATGCGTGTGTCTGGCTCCCTTCTAGATGCAAACGCTTGAATTGCTTGAATTACTGCCACTCGTTTTGTATTTAAGATTGGGTAAAAATTAGATGTCATATTTTGGGCCTTAAATGGAGATACGCTGTATCCCATATCAGAAAATATTCTACAGAAAGCAGTGACCAGAGTACTCTTGCCAGCACCTGACGATGTTCCTTGAATCATGAGTAGCTTCGCCTTCAATCTATTAGTTCCAGTATTCTTAATAGTTCAAGGTTCTGTTTGCGATTCTTTATCGCAACCCGAATGAAATTCTTGCCAAGGCCTCTAAATGTACTGCAATCCCTTACCAGTACTCTGTTCATTTTAAGCAGATAGTCTCTTAAGCGGGTTGAGTTCCGACCATGCAAATTCAGCAAATAAAAGTTAACGTCAGAACGAACTGTAGAAAACGTCTTTAATCTTCTGAGGATCTCACTGAACATAAATTTTCGCTCTCTTTTTATTACCTTTCTTGCCCTGTTAAGGTGCATATTATCATTCAGGGCAATGATTCCAGCCAACTGCGCGAGCCCATTCACATTCCAAGTGATCTTGCGAGCAGACATTTTCTTTGCTAATTTTGGATGGGAAACACTGTAGCCGATCCTTAAACCTGCAAGGCCATGTGACTTTGTTAGAGATCTCAGAACTACCAAGTTTGGATATTCATTCAAGTCTTCGATTGAAGCTAAGTGTGCCTTAGGATCGTCAGTCAATTCGATAAAACTTTCGTCCAGTAGAATTTTGGTTTTGTCGCTGGCTGATTCTAGAATTTTCCTAATGGACTTGCTGGATAGTATCCCAGTTGGATTATTTGGATTGCACAAGAATATAACATTCGCCTTCCTTGAACTTTCGATTATTGAATCAGGGTCGATCTCCCAGTTTGACAGTGGTAGGAACCTTACTTTTGCCCCCGCTCTTCTAGAAGCTAGCTCGTATTCACAAAATGTAGGTGACGGTACCACAACTTCGTTCTTCCCGAAGGTCCTGACGAAGTTGTCAATTAGTTCGGTCGCCCCATTCCCAACATTAATTTGGTCGATGGAGACTGTATTATCGAGGTAACGGATCAAACTCTTCTTAAGGTCGATGCATTCTGGATCTGGATAATTTGATGATATTCTACCCAGTCCTTTCTTGAGCTCTATAAAGACCGCTCTCGAAATTCCCAAAGGATTTACATTGGAACTAAAATCGATCTTGACATCATAGGATCTTGCTGAATAGATACCGCCGTGAGAGCAATCCCATCTATCCACTTCATGGACATTGATTGTTAAGTAATATATATTTAGAATCAACTAGCTCTAGTTGCTTCATTGGAATCCTAATACTGAAAACGATTATTAGTTCCATTCAAAATAACGCCACCATATATGCTACGAGTTGCAGTTGTAGGTGCCACGGGAGCTGTCGGTCAAGAATTTGTTATTTCACTCGATAAACACCCTTGGTTTGAACTAGGCCTTATTGTGTCCTCGGAGAGGTCCGCAGGTAAGAAATACATTGATGCCCTGAGAGATCCTAATTCGGGTCTAATTCAGGTGGCATAATAGTGAGGAAGTACCCGAGTATGTTAAGAACATGTTGGTAAGCAGTATCAAAGAGTTAGATGCTGCAAAATATGATCTCATTTTTACTGCACTTGAGTCCGAAGATGCGAGGACTATTGAACCACAACTGGCTAAAGAAACTCCCGTTATAAGCACAGCCGCAGCATTCAGATACGAAAATGACGTTCCTATACTGATTCCCGGAATAAATGACGATCACATCTCCTTGTTGGCTATTCAGAAAAAGAATAGAAATTGGAGTGGTTTCATTGCGCCCTTACCCAACTGTACTACTACTGGGATGGCAATCACACTAAGACCGATTATGGATCAATACAATGTTCAGAAAGTATTTATGACTTCAATGCAGGCGTTGTCAGGAGCAGGTAGATCGCCTGGTGTTGCAGCATTAGATATTATGGATAACATAATTCCATACATACCGAAAGAAGAAGAAAAAGTACAGGTGGAAACGAAAAAAATACTTGGCAAAATTAAGCAAGATGCGATTGTGGCATCAGATATAAAAGTCAGCTGTACATGCACAAGGGTACCTGTGCTTGATGGACATACAGAATCGGTATTCATCGAAACCAAAGAGCCAGTCACCCCTGAAGAAATAAAAAAAGTAATGCTTGAGTTCTCCAAATTAGTAACGATAAAAGACTTGCCTTCAGCACCAAAAGATTACATAATAGTTCATGATGATCCTACAAGGCCACAGCCAAGAATAGATAGGGAGATTAACGATGGGATGACTACTGTAGTTGGTAGATTAAGAAAAGATACAGCATTCGACAATGGCATAAAGTATTTACTCTTATCTCATAACGAAAAGATGGGTTCCGCCAGGGGGGCAGTATTGCTCGCTGAATTACTTCGATCTAAGAAAATCATTTGAGTATATATTATTATAAAAAACTGAACTAAATTTGAAATTAATAGGTTTATTAATCCCTGAATTTAGAATATAATTGGTGATTTATTTGAGTAAAATTGATGATTTGGATTTGAAGATCTTGAGCGAACTATCAAATGATGCTGCAGTTTCAGTCCCTAAACTGTCAAAAAAAATCAACATCAATGCATCTGTTGTTTACAGTAGAATCAAAAGGTTAATTCGAAAAGGCTTCATTAAGAAATTTACAATCGTAATAAATGATGAAGCTTTAGGTTTTAGCGTTAAAGCACTTACTGGAATTAATATGGATTCCAAATTGCGGGACAATGTACTTAATGAGCTATTCAAAATACCTGAAGTTAGGGAAATTTCTGAAGTGACAGGAAGATTCGATATACTAGTGACAATGAATTCACAGTCACTTGACGGAATGCATCACCTAATCTCTGAACGAATTGGACGGATTGAAGGTATCCAGAAGACAGAAACGTTTATTGAAATGAGGAAAACGGTGCGTGAAATCCTCTTCCCAACGACCAAATCTAAATAAATACTATGCATTTTGTTGAATTTGGCTCGCATGATTCTAAACATGCTAGAAGACGTATTGCAACTTTTATATTATATGTAGTCAAATAAAATAAATCCTTCTTATGGAATATAGGTCAAGGCCAAAAACTGGGCATAAAAATCAACATCGATCTATGTGTCTGAAGAAGAGTAAGAGGTCATTTATAATTTGATTCGTACTTTGACCGTTAGAAATAGATTCAAGAATTATTATGAGCTCACCAAGCCAAAAATATGGTACTTACTGGTTTTTACAGCTTTTACTGCGGCGCTTACTGCTTCGCTTCTTTTCAATATTAACGTGACGCCTTGGCAATGGATTTTGCTCCTTATTGGTGTTGCTGCTGGGTCGGCAGCTGGCAGACACAATCACTGGTTATAACGATCGGGATCTGGACGCTATTATGGATAGGACTAAAAATCGACCAATACCGTCCGGAAGAATTTCTCCTAGGAATGCACTGATTTTCGGTCTTGTATTAACAGGAATATCTTTGATTTGTGCTTGGCTGATTAATTATTTGGCATTTGGGCTTATGGCATTTGGTCTCTTTGACAATATCATCGTATATAGCAAATGGCTCAAGCGTAGAAGCCAGACCAACATTATCCTTGGGGGATTCTCAGGGGGGGCCCCTGCGTTAATTGGTTACGTGGCTGTTACCATGCAGCATATTGAAATTGGAATAGCTATGGCAGCCCTTGTTTTTTTATGGATACCTACTCATATATGGAGTCTTGCATTGCATGTAAAGGAAGACTATACAAAAGCGAGGGTGCCAATGATGCCTGTAGTTTCCAGCGAGAGAAAATCAGTTCGCATTATCGCTATTACTACACTTCTAATGGTACTATTTAGCATAGTTCCTTTTTTTACGAACCAATTTGGGTTGATATACTTAACAACAGCTTCTTTGCTCGGGGTAGCTATGCTATTATTATCAATATGGCTTATGTTAAGACCTAGCGAAAGAGTATCATGGATCGTTTTTAAATTTTCAAGCCCATACCTGGCTGCGATATTTATTGCTTTCGTGGTTGATGCCGCATTTCATTGAATTGTTTTTTCACATTCGTACAGAATTCGTGAAATTACTACATGCGATTCCAATCCAAAATCACTTATCGAGTAAATGTTGTCAAGAGCACTTAAGACGTTTTTCTGAAAATGTCCTCGCTGAAAACCCCCTATTACAAAGCAATAGTTTTTGGCACTTTCCTTAGCGTTATCTACTAGAATCTGGCTAAGGCTGCACTTAACGCCTCTTGTTGAGAATCCAATCAATTTATCTGGTTTAATAATCTCAGTTATTACGCCTTCAAATGTAATATCATCCATTAACTCGATCAGATTTCTTGGTTTATTTGGATCGCTTATCGCTTTGTCTTTGAATAGCTTCAGGATCAAGCCTTCAAATCTTGAATAAGATTTTGGGAGTCTTAAATTATCATTTATCAAGATCAACTTATTATTCAATGTCGATACGTAAACATTCAATTTCCTCTGCATAAAGAGAGGGGTTGAAAGGGCTGCCAAAAGGGAGAAATGAATTATGTCTGGTCTTCCACGTTTCCACCAGTAACTAAGGTTCCGTTCTATCATTGCTCTATAATGATAACTGGTTTCGAGAAGTACCTCGTTTGGTCGTTTCCCGACCTTCATGGCATTGTTCTTTACTGAAGGGTGATCCCACATTGCAGGCGGTACTAACTCTATACCCGCTTCAGCAATGATCAGTGAAAACAATTGAATTAAATAATTAAAGAACTGATATTTAATTAATAGATAATACGGGGCTTTACCTAATTTAATATCCAGTCCGTCTATCTAATGAACACTGCCTTCATGGAGATCTGAATATGATTTTATGCTTTTATGTTAGAACTAGATGTACATTCCCATAACTTGAAAAAGAGCAGCAGTATCAGTATTGCAACTGAAAGGGTTCAAATTTTACAAGGTATTATACTGCGTGAGTTAGGAAGCTGTCATGGTTATGCAGAAAAACAGTCAAGACTCGCTTTGAAAATAGTTACTCGCAGTAAAATAAAGACTCCTTATTTCTTACGACAGCTTTTTTGCAGGAATTGTAAGCAATTTATTACACCTGGAAAAACTTCCAGGATACGAATTGGGCGTTCTCGAATGAAGGCTATTCGAATTACATGTTTAATGTGTATGCACACGTATAGAAAAAAAATAGCATAACCAGACATCGCTTAGACTTTATGCCGCACCCTATACCAAATAAGGAAATGAAAAGTTGTAATCCTTTCAGTACCTTATTGATGTAAGTAATATTTTAGATCTTTATCGGTAGTCAAAATGCTGATTTTGTCTTGGTTTTCTATCAAATAATATCTCAACTTTGTATCGTCTTACGGAAAACTCTTGTATAGTGAAGAAATTGAGTATTTGGAAGAGAATCAATTATTTCTAATAGCTAGCGTCTACTGGAAGGATAGCTGCTATTTCGTGAATTCAAAGATATGAGCCTATGCCTAGAAAATTTGACCATAATATCAAATAACCACAGAAGGCCAAAGCGCCATTCCACAAATCAAGATCAATATAGATTATTTTGGGTATAAGGATTTATAAGGGAATTAGCGCAATTCTGTCACGCTTTATGGCTAAAGTCTATGATGTTCCTGCTAATCATATGATCCTTCGATTTGCTGACCAATTGAAAAAAGACAAAAAAATAGAAGCGCCCAATTGGTCTTTATTCGTAAAGACAGGGTGCCATGTCGAGAAAATACCACAAAACAAGGATTGGTGGTATTTGCGATGTGCATCGCTTTTAAGGAAAATTTATACGCATGGGCCCTTAGGCGTGTCTGATCTCCGTAGAGAATATGGTGGCAAAAAGCAGATAGGATACAGTCTTGGGCATCACAAACGTGCAGGAGGCTCCATAATAAGAAGAGCATTGCAGCAGCTGGAAAATGGTGGGTATATTGTTAAAAAGGGTAAAGGTAGACTTATCTCTGACGAAGGTATGAAGCGAATGGACAGGGTAGCTACAGAGATTTATAAAGAAATTGTTTCATCAATTCCCGAGTTAAAGCGATATGCCTGAATACTCGTTCTGTTCTTCATAATAGAAAATGTCATCGCCTCAACCACAAAACAATGACGAGGAAGCAAGACGGCGGGAAGCCGAAGCTGCAATGAGACACAAGGCTTTGATGGTGCTTCTAGATGAGCATGCTAGACAGAGACTCATGAATATCAGAATCGTTAAGCCAGATCTTGCCGCTGCTGTAGAAAATTATCTGATTTCGGCTGCCTCCACGGGCAGATTAAGTAGAGCCCTTACGGACGAAGAACTAAAAAGGGTTCTGATAAATTTACAACAGCCAAAAAAAGATTTTAAGATTAACCGAATTTAGACTCCTCTAACCTCGAATAAGCCTAGAAAAATAATACTCAGTTTTGGATGGATTAAAACCTAGTTAACTATATTAAGTATACCTGCTACTGACAGATTCATGAAGGCAGCAGTATTTAAAGAATACAATAAAGATCCTACAAAGGTTGTCAAAATAGAAGAAACCGATACCCCGAAGCTCAAACCCAACGAGGTTATGATCAAAGTTGAAGCAGCCGCTTATAATTACAACGATCTTTGGGCATTATGGGGGGACCCTGTTAAGGTGCCACTTCCTCATATTTCTGGCAGTGATGCTGCTGGTGTCGTAGTTGAGACTGGTTCAGATGTTAGAAAGCTAAAGACAGGAGACAGAGTAGTTTCACATTCTAATATGAGTTGTAGAGTTTGCGACATGTGTACTTCTGGAAGAGAGTTTGATTGTAATGAGAGGCTAATCTGGGGGTTTCAAACAGGACCGTTATGGGGAGGGTTCGGTCAATTTACTCAACTTCCTGAAGTAAACGTTGCCAAGATTCCAGATAACGTTTCATTCAACGATGCCGCAGCTGTATCAATGGTTGGAATGACAGCATGGCACATGCTTGTTGGCCGTGCGAAAATCAAACCTGGCCAAACGGTATTGATCATGGGAGGTACGAGTGGAGTAGGAATGGTAGGACTACAAATTGCCAAATTATACGAATGCACAGTAATAGCCACAGCGGGAAACGATGAGAAAATGAAAAAATGTCTAGAATTAGGCGCTGATCACGTTGTCAACCATAGAGAATCAGACTGGTACAAGAAGGTAAGAGAAATTACAAATAAGCAAGGAGTTGATGTTATATTTGAGCATATAGGCAAGTCGACGTTTGCACAGGAGGTAGGTCTACTCAAGATGGGGGGGACGTTGGTTGCAACAGGTGCGACCACTGGCTATGATTCTACCATTGATTTAAGATATCTATTTTTTAAAGGAACTAATTTGCTTGGCTCTACCCAAGGCACCAAGGCTGAATTAATGCAAGTTATTCACTGGACCTCCAAAGGAAAAATCAAACCTCTGATTGGAGAAATACTTCCGTTTTCAGAGATGGTCAAGGGTCATGTAATGATGGCCAACGCTGATCAAATAGGAAAGATCGTTACTACCCCCCAAAAGCTCTAACCTCCTAATTTTGTTTATAATTTGAGTTGTTGTTTAGAACATTACTTTTTATTCCTGGTAATAATGAAAGATTTGTAAAGAAATCTTTCAGCCTTGATTCAGATATCTTGTGTTATGATTTGGAAGACTCAGTTCCGGTAAATGAAAAGGCTTTAGCCCGTAGTTTAATCAGATCTAAATGTGCACAGGGGTTGGGTGGGAATCATGAATCTTCAATTTTTGTTAGAGTGAATTCAATAAGTTCAGGTTTAGTTAAGATAGACCTTTCAGAAGTAATACAGGAGGGCATAAATGGAATAGTGCTACCCAAAATTAATGACGCTATAGAATTATCGCAAGTAACAAAAATAATACAACAGCTTGAGAAAGAAAGAAAGCTAGACCCTGGACAAATAGCACTCATTCCATCTATCGAAACTGCTAGAGGTGTGGTGAATACTTATTCGATTGCCCGGGCAGATGAACGAGTTGTGGCTATTGTCTTTGGAGTTTTTGACTTCCTCCACGATATGGACATTGGGGACATGACTGATGCTAGTAGCTATTCATATGCCCGTTCGAAAATAGCTGTTGATGCTAAGGCAGCTGGAATATCGTCATTAGATGGTATATGGCAGGACGTGAATGACATTCAAGGCTTAATATCTGATGCAACAGCGGCAAAGAGATTAGGCTTCTCTGGAAAAACTCTGATTCATCCTTCCCATATTAAACCAGTTCATGAAGTATTCTTGCCGACACCCTCACAGATTAAATGGGCTAAGAAAGTTATTGATGCATTAAGACAATCAATGGAAAGGGGAACTGGAGCAGGGGCTGTTAAACTTGATGGTAAAATGATAGACGCCGTACATTACAAACAAGCCAAGTCAGTTCTCGACATGACTGAGCAACCAATGTAAAAATTAGTTTGTACGGCCCTTTATCGGAGATCCTTTTTAACAATATGAATCTGTAAGATCAGATGGGCTTCAAAATTGCTTATATGGGCAAGTTCTGAATTTTCTTGGCTACAATGTTAAGGATAGAAGTCTTAGATTGATAATCCGGTATATTTTTAGAGTCTATAACTAAATCATTAGAAGTAGTTAATGTTTACAGGAATCGTGAAGGGAACAGGCAAAGTAAACTCTGTTTCTAGATTTGCAACTGGCAATTTCTATAGTCGTGTGACAATTGATTTAGGGACATGCGCACAAGGTTTGAAAATTGGAGATAGCATATGCATAAATGGTGCTTGCCTGACTGTAACCGGACTGAAGAAAAGGGTTGCCTCTTTTGAACTTGTAAAAGAAACGATTGACAAGACGACTTTTGGGTTAATGAAGCGTGGAGATAAAGTGAACTTGGAAAGAAGTTTAATGGCCAAAGACAGACTTGAGGGGCATATTGTTTTGGGACATATTGATGATACTGGCAAGATTTTGGAGATTATCAATCTCTCTAACGGCACAATAATTTGGATCAAGATAACAAGTGCTGAAATGATGAAGTTTATCGTGCCTAAAGGATCCATTACCATTGACGGAATAAGCCTTACCGTAGTGGATGTCCAAAAAAATAAATTTTCTATAGCGTTGGTACCCCATACGGTGTTAAAAACTTCTATAGCTAGTAAAATAAAAGGAGACTTTGTTAACATAGAATTCGACATTCTTGGCAAATATGTGGCAAGCCTTCTACCACAAAAGAGGTAATTACCCAAAAAATAGTAAGGTATATAATTAATCTTCGATGCAATAAATTTACTGTCAAAAATAATTGATGCACTATCTGCGCTAGCAGCTGGAAAATTCATCATGATTCACGATGATAAATCAAGAGAAAATGAAGTTGATCTTGTAATTGCTGCCCAACATGTGCGTCCAAGAGATATTTCCCAGCTGAGAAATATGGCTGGTGGGATGATATGTTTGGCCATATCTAATGACGTAGCAAGAAAATTAGGACTGACGTATATGCATGAAATATTGGATAAAATTTCGACCAAAGATACTACTCTTTCCAAAATGATTTTAGGAAACGCGCCTTATGGTGACCGACCTTCATTCTCAATTTCAATTAATCATATAGATACTTATACTGGGATAACTGACCTTGATAGAGCTCTTACAGTTAGTGAAATGTCAAAGATATGTTCGCAAATAGACAATGGAGGAAAGGACCAGTTTGCTAGATACTTTCGAACTCCTGGTCATGTTCCAATACTGATCGAAGCGAGAGGGCTGTTAGAAGAGAGGTTAGGACATACTGAGTTGGCTGTTCATTCGATGAAGTTGGCAAATCTCATTCCATCTGCAGTAATTTGTGAAATGTTAGATTCAACGACATTTCGCGCGCTAACTTTAGACAAAGCATTGGAAATTTCAAGGAGTTACAAAATACCAGTTCTTGAAGCAAATCAAATAAAACAGATAAATGGTCTTGAACGGTAATTGAAACAGACAAGACTTGGCATTGTTGTAGCTGAATTTAACCGAGCTATTACTATGAAGATGCTAGAAGTGGCAAAGGGCCGTGCCAATGCCCGGAAAGCACAGATAAGATACATATGTTTTGTTCCAGGCACCTTCGATATGCCATTGCTGATTGAGCAGTTAATAAAGAAAAAGGATATCGACGCCATCGTTACATTAGGCTCGGTAATTAAAGGCGAAACTGCTCACGACAAAGTGGTTGCAAATACTGCTGCAAGGTTTATTGCTGAATTGTCAGTTAAACACCGAAAACCCGTATCTCTTGGTATTGCTGGTCCTGGTATGACCGTTACTCAGGCAAGAGATAGGATCACTACTGTTTCTAGGAGGGCGGTAGACACAGCTATTGACATGGTTGAGAGATTGAGAAGGTTGAAAAACCTGAAGGAAAGTCTTGAAAGAGAAACGGCGAGTATTATAGATTGACTATACAGCTAACTCATATCAAGATAGAAGAATATGGGTCTTGGACATTAGGGCTTGGTAGTGACAGAGAATCTCAATTACAGATGTTGCAGGCAAAACTCTATTACGACTTGCAAAAAATGTTCTCTGAGAAGGATTGTATAGTATATCAAAATAGACTAGATGAATTAGTTGCTATTACCAACGGGCTTTCTATATATGATCATTCTAATATCTATTCATACATTTCCGAATTGCACCGAGAGATCGCTTTGTCAATGGCAGTGGGAATAGGTCAGACACCTCTAGATGCTAGCATTAATGCCTACCACTGTAGAAGAGATAAATTGAGTGTTAACAATAATGTTCAACTATATGGTAACTCTAATACGATCTCAGGATCAGGATCGGTACCTGCAGATATGATGGTACAAATACTACATTTAGATCTGGATGATTCTACAAGAATGACTAACAGCAATTTCACCCTATGAGGTTAGTATATTTATAGTCAAAATTTTTTCAAGGTTGGCAGATGAATTCGTAAATATAAAGAATCTAACCTTTTATCTAGGGGGAGATAATTTTATGGTTGTATCAAATCCTGAGACACTAACAGAATCAAAATTAATTATAAGTAATATTTGCCAGCAGATGAACATAAATCTAAACTGTGGTGTAGGTCTAGCTTTCTCGGCAAGGAGGGCTGTCGGAGCCGCAACAGAGGCTCTGGATACTATTCGTAAGTTGAGAGATCAAGGTAAAATTCAAAATATTTATGAGATCAATTGTCTCTAATCATTAAGAATATCAGCCTACTGTTAGGGAACGATCTTAAATTCATAAACCAAGGGCGTATTGTCATAGGAAAAGATGGCTTAATAAAATATGCAGGAACAAACAGCAACAATTACGATATAAACCAGAGGGACTTTGTCTTTGATGGTGAGGGACTCCTTGCCTGTCCGGGTTTCATTAATGCCCATACTCATATTGGCGATTCAATTGGAAAGGACATAGGGATAGATCTTGATTTGGAATTGGACCAAAGAATTCATCCCCAAAATGGATTAAAAAAAAGAATCTTGAAGAATAGTGAAAGGAGTCATTTGAAAATATTCATGAGAGCATCTGCTCTTGGCATGATGAAGAGAGGCATTGTTGCATTTGCGGACTTCAGAGAAGGCGAGATTGAAGGAATCAAGTTACTTGATGAAGCCTTACTAGACTTGTCTATAAAATGCGTTAGATTAGGTCGACCTGAATATTATTTCAATTCAGACCTATTGCAACTTCAACAAATGCAACCACATGATTCCAGAATAACCTATCGAGGTGCAAAAAAGGAGCATACATTACCGGCGGATTTTTCGAAAAGAGCCGCCAGTGTATTAGAATTGTGTGATGGTTTTGGATTAAGTGGAGCTAATGAAAATTCAGATGAATCATTGAACATGTTTAGGAAATTGGTCCAAGCTGCTAGAAAATCCAAAAGGAATGTCATACTGGCTATTCATGCTGCAGAATCGAAGAAGGCTATAGATTTTTCTATTTCTACCATGCATAGAACTGAAGTACAAAGGATTCTCTTAAACCTTAAGCCTGACTTCATTGTTCACATGACTAACGCTTCAGATGATGAGATCTCTAAGGTTACTAAACAGGGCATCGGGATAGTTGTATGTCCTAGCTCAAATGCTTTACTCCGAACCGGCTTTCCCAGTGTATCTAAAATGTTACGATTAGGTTGTTGTGTAGGAATTGGAACTGACAACACTATGACTAATTCTCCGGACATGTTTAGGGAAATGGAATTCTTGTGGAAGATGTCTAGAATAATGGACAGGACAAGGAGTTCCTGTCAGCAAGGGATATTCTCAAAATGGGAACTGTCAATGGCGGAAAAATATTAAGGATAAATTCTGGATCTATTGCACCCAACATGTGTGCTGACATAATCTTTTTCATGAAGGATCATATCGATCTGGCGCCAATGCATGATCCTTATGCAGCTATCGTGCATAGAGCTGACATGAATTCAATCAGTAACATCATGATCGATGGCAAATTAATTGATGGAGACGATATCTAGTTGTACGTTGTTATCAGCGCAGCCATGTCACTAGATGGCAAAATTGCAACAAATAGTGGAGAATCGAATATTTCTTCAACTCAAGATCTGAAGAGAGTTCACAAATTGCGCGGCTCCGTGGATGCGATTATGGTGGGAATTCTGACGGTCATTAGGGATGATCCCATGTTAAATGTAAGATACGCGAAAGGTAATACGAAATTACCTTTGAGAGTGATACTGGACTCTAAGGCCAGTATACCTCTCTCTTCAAGAATTTTGAAGACTGCTCACAATATCACTACAATTGTGGCTGTGACACGTAAAGCTTCAGCGAAAAAAATCCAACATATCGAAAATACTGGCGCACATGTACTAGTCGCTGGAAACGACAGAGTCGATATTTCAGGTTTATTCAGATATCTAGACCAAATAGGATGCACTCGCATTCTAGTAGAAGGTGGTGGTGAGACAAATTGGTCATTATTGAAATTAGGATTGATCGATGAAATAATCATTACGGTCTCCTCCATGATTATAGGAGGCAGAAATGCAGTAACTTTGGTCGAAGGATGCGGCTATTCGAAAATATCTGACACACGTAAATTAAAGCTGTTTAAATTCGAAAGACAAGGTCCAGATGAACTTGTTCTATATTACCGCTCGGCCTGAATTTGGTCTTTTGAAGTTATATCCATCATAATTTCGTCAATCTTAAACCTCAAGGCGTCCTTAATTTTGCTGTTGTCCACCATGCCTAGAGGAGCTTTGCAATTAGAACATTTGAAAAACAATTCGACTGCAACATCAAATTTTATACGCGGACAAGGGCTGTTTCCACAGTGATAGAATTCCGACGACTCTTCATATTCCAGGCGTTTCTGTAATCTGTCCAAAATCTTTTTTTTCTGATTGTCGATAAAGTTCTCGGCCTGATCCCTTTTTGCTCGCCACCTGTAAACGAACCATCCCTTTTTTTCGTCCTTGACTCTAATGCCAGTTATCAAAGCCTTACCAAACATATCATAAAGCACCTTTCTAATGATATTGATTCGCATGCCGGTGGCGCTAGCAATTTCTTCATCCGTCGCATCTTCCGTATTCAGTAGCGCTCGGGCTACTTTATAATACTCTTCTCCACCGATCAAAGCAGCAATTTTGACAAAGGGGTCTTCATTTTCAATAGGCCGCAATAACATTCATGTTATATTTTTTTGGATATATAGTTACCGACATGTGCGATTTCATTTTCAATCTGTGTATAGAATCAATACATTTTGATTATTTAATAGTCAATTACCTCATTTCAAATAACTAGCCTATCTTTGAATTTGTATTAGATAAATACAAATTCAACGCTGAGCGCATGGCCTACGCGATCAGTTTATTCAGGCGATTTTTTATGTCACTGAAGGCAGATGCTAGGTCAGAACGTACCTCTTAGGATTCTAATTCTAATGACGTAGTATGATATGTTTATCATTTAACTTGCCTAAACAGCTTTAAAGTAGATTGTCGAGTAGATTGTCATATGGAAACCTAAATAGAATGGAAATTGTTGCTAATAGTGATTATCTTACATGTAGGGATCAGTCAATATACGAAGACTACCATCGTTCAATATCTCCATCCCCATTGTTTCTAAAATGTTCTTTGCTTTGTCAAGGCCCTCTCTCTTTGTTATCTGAGTCGCTATTTTTGTTCTGTAATCCCTAGACCACTGCTGTCCAATCTTGTACTTGCCTCTTATTCCTTCTGGAATGATCTTTAAAACTACAACCTCTCTGACTGATGCCATATTTGCACTTACAGGTTCATATCCTCCTTCGCTTTGATACTTATTCATCAGAGCATTAAGTGCTAACGTCTTCTCAGCAAGGTTGTTAATGAGAAAAGCATTACCCTTTATCACCACGCTAATATACAAAGTGTCCGCCTGAGATGCGTCGGTAGGATGAAAGTAATATGACGGAAGGAAACAGAGAGGTAAGTCTACTTCAAACCCCACTTTAGAATTCCTTTTTACATTTTCAATTTTTTCTCCTGAGGGATGAGAATGCATGTAGATAGCCCCTGAATCCAGGTTATCGGCATCATTATTTTTTGATACGCCATAACTTGAGCCTATCTGCTCGTTTGTTACATAAACAAAATTCATCGGTATTATTTGGGGAAATCCTTGTTTATCTATTGATGCTACCCTTCCTACAGGTTGATCATTGAGAAATTCAATAAGCTTGGCTTTCGATTTAATTTCTAATTTAGGGAAAAGCCGCATTTTTATTGTAATGGTGCAACTGGTATAAAAATTCAACAATATGCCAAAAAGAGTCAAAAATTCTTGAATGTTCATGGTATGTATTGGAGCCCCATTCAACATTGAAATTAGATATGCAGTGGGATTTTGATGATTATCTCGGAATAGCCATGATCTTCTTTTCCACACGTTCAAGACTTTTGCCTAAGATATTGCTTGAAATAACTTCATAATCCTACAGCCAAAAAGCTAAGGCTCCAACGACTAGAGCTAATTGCACCATTAAATGAAGAGGCATGGATTTCTTATGTTGTTTCCTCGCATAGTCACGATCGCCCAGCCTCCTCAGAGTCTTGTACATGATCATCATCGTCAAGCCGGAGACTGCACTAACAAGTAATGGCATGATCCAGCCTGTAGGCGTCAATAAGAACATTAGCCAAGAAGCTACTATCATACTTGCCGCAATAAAAATCCCCAACCTTACTGTATTTTGTGCACCAATAACTATCGGGATAGTCTTCCTTCCTGCAGCCAAATCACCTTTCATGTCTGCAACATCATTAAAGGGTGAAGTGATGAAAACCATACATCCTAGCATAATTGCGATGTAAATTGTAAGGACTATTTGATCAAAGGAAGTTCGAGTCTCGACATTTGTTGCTGCCCATGAAGACGAACTACCTAAAATTAGGCATAACATCATGGCAACTGCAATTGCGAGAGTTTTGACTACAAAACGATCTTTTAGACAAAGCTTTGGTACAGAGGCACATTATCCCAATCGCTACCAAACCTAGTGAAATTATAGCTCCTGTCATATCGTTTCCAATAAACGATAACGATACACCAAAAATATTTGTCAGGAAAACAAAAATCCACGCTTGCCCTTTTGTTACCAATCCTGTCGGTATGGGTCTGCCCTTTCCATTTGTACGATCCAAGTCTGAATCAATAAGATCATTCAAGACATACATTCCAACTATGATCATGAAAGAACCCAGGGGTAGTGAAATTATTATCGTGGCCAAACCAAAAAAAGATACAGAATTTTCGCCTACACCAAAAATTATGCCTGGCATGCAAAGAATTCCTGCCAAAGTTGCGAAAGAGTATATCAGGCCCCACCTCTTTCTATAGTTTAGTAATACAAATTGCGATAATGCGATTCGCCTGAGAGTTTGGACAAAATCAGGTTTATGGAATTCTCTTTGAAGAGAGTGTTCAATGACTTGAGCCATACCGCTGAGCTTGAAATATCCTTTTTATTGTCTTTGGCGCTGATTTTGGCTGATTTTGGATAAAAGTCTCGTCATTGTCTTATATCATTATTTCTTACTCCTGTTTGGGAGAAAATGAATCTTTGTTAGCAAGATAAGACTACTCTTGTAGTCAATATGAAATACTTGAGCGGCCCATCAACTAACTACAACATACGACTGTCAGGCTCAAAGATTGAGCCAAAAATTCCCCGCTATAAATTACCTGTTTTTGACTAACACATTTTCAATAGTTGAATCGTCTAAGATTGTTTTTATTAGCTTTACTCGTTCTTGTTCGCCAATATCAGTGGAAGATTGGATAGAATCAATTGCTTTAAGCTTCCAATAATTCTTTACTGCCTTCTCTATTTCAATTTGAGCATGGTAAACTATTGTACCCAAAGTAGTTAGAGAAAATTTGCCTTTGCTTCTTTTAATCAGTCCAACTCGCAATAATCGTCCGGTTCGGGAATAATACTGCTTTCTTGTAAGTCCCTTCGAGTCCTTTAATTGTTCACTTTCGCTTATGCCTTTTGCTATTGAATCAAAAAGATCCAGAGATCTGTTGTCTGCGATCGCTTCTATGATGTCTGCAGGAGAATTTGCCTTCATCGATTTTTTAAATATAATATAAGCAGTATAAAGCCATGAGTTCTCCAATTTTAGAGAAAATGAGATCACAATATCCCGAAGGAAGAAAATGTAATATTAATTCCAACCTGTTTTTGAAAATAAGGCTGATGAGATCGGCTCATTTGTAGTATTTTAGTCTAAATAAATTCAAGATGCTATTCATTCATTTGACATGTCAGTTGAAAACCAAAAATTGGCAAGATCAATTCTTTTGTTGGAGACTGGTTCTGCATTCATTACAATTCAGAATTGGCCGATTTGATTAAAACGAAGAGAACTAATATAGAGGATTTCTTATTGTAGGTCAATGTCTGGAATTACTTATAATGATAATTCATTTTTGGATAGTGAAAAAGCTGGACTTTATAAGGCTATTTTTTTGAGGCGTGATTTTCGTTCTCAATTCGATCCTCGTGATATACCAGACTACGTTCTAGATAGAATTCTCAGGGCAGCTCACCATGCACCATCAGTCGGCTATTCCCAACCATGGGACTTTATTTTGATTAAGGATTATGCCACTCGAACATTAGTTAAAAAATCATTCATTAGGGAACGAGCCAAATCAATTTCTTTATTGCGGGAAGATACTGAGAGACAGAAACTGTATGTTCGTCTCAAACTCGAGGGGATTTTAGAGTCTGCAATCAACATTTGTGTAACTTATGACCCCACAAGGTTTGGACCCTTTGTCCTGGGAAGAACATCAATATCTGACGCTGGCATTTACAGTGTGTGTTGTGCTATTCAAAATTTATGGTTAGCGGCAAGAGTTGAAGGTATAGGAATTGGATGGGTTAGTATAATTTCTATTTCTGATTTAAGGAGAATTCTCTCTTTACCGGCTCATGTATTACCTGTTGCATACCTTTGTGCTGGATATGTTAGTCAATTTTCTTCAAAGCCGGACCTAGAGAAGGTAGGGTGGCTGGAGAGGATGGCTCTGCAAGATGTTATTCACTATGAAAAGTGGCATGGACAGCGAAGTGATATTCAGGAAGATATTCATATCGCCAACGACTGAAATACTAAATTAATTAACCATTGCAATCCTACTTTTGCATATATAAAGTTAAAGACCAAATTAATATGTGAGGGAATATGACGGAATGCTAAAGAACCCTTCAGTCAAATTTATTATTTTGACATGCACAATCTACGCATGGAAGAAAATTCTGAAAAACTTCTAGAGCTAATGAATGCGGCTCAGATTCGAACACGGGTAAATGATAAAACTGTTGCTCTGCTTGTCTTTGGCGCCTGTGAGAATCACGGTGATCATATGCCATTTGGATCTGATTTCATTTTTCCCCTAGAAGTCGCAAAGAAGGTAGCAAAGAGAATTGATAACATTGTAGTTTTACCTGTCGTTCCTTACGGAGTAAGCACACACCATAAAGGATTCAAAATGACCGTCACACTTCAATCTGACACTCTAATAAGAATTATCTTTGATATCATAAAGAGTCTAATCGACAATAACATAAAGCATATAGTTATCATGAATGGTCATGATGGAAACATTGGTCCAATAGAATTAGCAGCTAGATCAGTGAAAGACGCGTACCCTGAAGTCGTTGTAGCTTGCCTGGAGTCTTGGTGGACATTAGTAGGAAGAATAAGGCATGATTTATTCGACGTATGGAATGGGCTAGGTCATGGAGGGGAAGCAGAAACGTCTGGCATGTTGGCAGTACATCCTGAGTTGGTGGATATGGATCTTGCATCAGATGATGTAATTCCTAGATTACCATCTGACGTAAGGATTTACTGGAATTTTGATGAGTTGACTAAGACTGGCATTACAGGATCTCCCCGCCATGCTTCGATTTATAAGGGAACCGAACTCCTGAAGATTGTAGAGAATGCAGTAGTATCTTTTATACAGGAAATGGAACAAAATAATTGGAAATACGGAATGATGATGGCAGATAGAAACAGAAAAACTGATCCAAGGACATCATGATTTTTGACGATTAGTGGGTGTTTTTTCGTTTTCGTTTTTCTTGCTTGATAGCTCGTTCTCGAGAAATCCAAGTTTTCTTTTGCGATTTTGATGTAATGCATATCCATTTCAGTACCTACGAATTTCACATCAAGAGATAGGCAAGCTAAAGCGGTGGTTCCAATACCGATAAAAGGATCATAAACTATCAAATCAGGTCTTATACCATGCAGTAACAAGCAAAGTTTCGGTAACTTCTCTGGAAATACTGCGGGATGAGGTCTCTTTTTCTGTATGGTCCGATAGGGGATGAACCATACATTTCCCCTATCTCTACTGTCCCGATTAGCAGATTTCCAACGCCCTATATTGGTTTTATCTTGATATGGTACGCCAATCGCTAATTTATCTAAGAAAGTCCTACGGTTCTTTGTTAGATGAAAGATGAATTCATGAGCATCAGTTAAGAAACGATTACTTGTTATTGGTTTGAAATGACCTACTGAAAGGCTATCACAAAATCGTGAATTCCTACCAAGATCATCCTTTTCGAACGAAATAGACTTTATCCAATGTATTGTGTTTTGTAATTTGTATCCGGCCCTTAAAAATTCACGCAATACCTCAAATGGTATAAGCGGATCCATCAGAGTCCCACCAATATTGAGAAAGAAAGATCCGTTATCTCTTAATATCCTTACACTCAAACTCGCAACAGTATTCATCCACAATAGATACTCTTGTCTACTGATACCATCATCGTATAGGCTGTATCCTTTGTCAATATTGTATGGTGGAGAAGTAACAATTACATCAATTAGGAATTTCTCTCTCAATGCTCGACGACATAAAATTAACGCAATTTTCTTGATATATCGTATTAGGTTTAATCTGGGATATCAATTTACATCATGCGACAGCAAAAACCAGAACAGTATGCTTATCTAACAATAAAATTCTTATGTTTTGTTCGAACTTGTTGTACATCATATCATAGGCTTTATTTGATAACTACGATTTAAAAATAGTGAAATTGAAGAATTGCAAATCGTACAATGGATAATAAGAAATAGCAGTGAATTGACACGAAATCTAAGCCCTACATTGAAGCAATCTCACAGCAGGTATCAATATCTTAAATATAATATTAGTAATTATTCTAATAGAATTGAATTGATTTTTTGAGTTTACGGAATTAAGATTGAACCAAACAAATGATCTTAATAGAATTAGGAACCGTCTAGACTGTGGGGCTAACTCTTACATCCCACTGGTCCTAGTCAGTAGTTTGAAAGCAATATTTGGTCCCATTCTTTGCCTAAACGCCAATTCAATCCAAAGCAATGCAAGATTTTCCAATAGCCTGGCATTGGAAAGTGGTCCCGCGTCAACAACATTGAAACCTATTTCCATGGCCAATTTTTTCACTTCTGATTTTGCAGCCAAGTCATCTCCACAAATGAAAGCATCAGCCTTGTGAGAACCAAATTGCAAATTATTTAGAGTTTTCGCACCTATCGCGTTAAATGCCTTTACGACTCTAGCACCCTTAGCCAGTTTTGAAATCTCTTCGGCAGCTGATGTGGATGAAGGGACAACGACTCCTTCGAGATCCGATTTTATTGGATTACTAGGATCAATTATTATTTTTCCAGAAATATCGTCTACGCTTCTGATTGTTTCTTGAGCAGCTTCCCACGGTACGGCAAGTACTATTACATCTCCAAAATGAACAGCTTCATGTATTTCATCAACATGTATATTTGAATCTGCAGAATTGAGAAGCTTTTTTACCTTCGGACTCTGAATATTCCTGACTCCAAAAACTACATTATGACCTCTTTTCGCCCAAGCTTTCCCTAAAGTGCTTCCTATATCTCCAGCACCAATTATTCCGATCTTCATCTATCTAGAATAATATGATCTGGTATTTCAGTTGTTACGTGTGACTCCGGCAATAGTCTAATGGCTACTTATAAACCAAACCGGTTTGTCAAATTGCATACAAGGTTGCCTGAACGAGATTTCCAATATGAAAGACATGATAAACCTATAATAATGATTTCTGGATATTAATAAGGGGATATTAAATTGGATATGTCTGAGTGTCATGTTGCAGTTGTGGTAAAAAGATTCAAGATTATCCATTATACTGCTATATGTGTGATGATTACTTTTGCTCCGAACAGTGTCATGGCAATCATCACAACAAACAGTGGCAAAATTTTTGATACTCCAGGCGACTATCTAAGTTTCCCTTAAAATTATGTGATTGAAATACCGGTACGAAGCAACTTAAAGTTACCTTAATAATTTTTTCATAGATTATATTCATTCTGTCATCTAGAGGGGTGTACAACTTTTATTTAGGCAAAACTGATCCCTCGCAAGATGGCGAAATCATAAAGTAAAGGGAAATGACGATGGATTGGCCTGCCCCCGATTGATTCCCGTATCAAGAGTATTGACGTAATTTGAAATCTTGACTAGATTTAGAGTAACTGTGGTTAGTGATTTTAGTAACTTCAAGAGCTAGACCATAAAATTAAGAATCTAGAGGTCATCTATTGTAAATATATGGTAACACATATTGCATTTGAATTTTTCTTTACCTGGTATTCCAGACAAGACCTCAAGTTGACTCTTAGTCTTACATTTTGGGCATTTCCCATAGATAGTCTTTCTAGGTATGTTACGTTATTTTATCATGCCATTATTTATAGTAATATCATTACCGGACTAAGAGAATGCATACAAATGTAGTAACTATTTCTATATCAGGCGTTATGCTCCATTGAAAAGTAGAGTCGGAAAATAATCACAAACTGCAGACACTCAGTAATTTGGTAATTATATTGGATGGATCAGAATAGGACAGAATACTTTTAATAAATTTCGCCAAAAATTATGGCTTCAAAATCCTGTTGTTAATGTGCCCCAAAGTTCCTTTGCGTGTTAGATGAGTGTTACTTTAGTCAATAATCCTGCTATAAGTGGATTTGTAACTCAGTCAACTTGTAGAGGTATTATTGGTGGTATTCCCATATACAGTTGCTACCGCATTCTTGAGGATGTCATAATATTTGGTGGGTACCAAGGTTCCATTATTATTTAATACGAGATTAAAGCTAGCAGTATCAGCAGCTCTATAATCCCACTTCCAAAACGCAGTTCCCCATACCCCAGCATTCTTAAAAGCTTCAAGTATCTTGTCAGCATTGTCTTCTGTCAAATCACTCAAAGCTGGATTAAGTTTGAAAACACCCCCTTCTCCAGGAGTTCTTACTACATTATTCCATTCTCCAATATATATCGGAATTCCAGTTAGATCTCGTGTTTTTAGAAATGTATCAAATCTTTGCTTTTGGTACGCATCTCTGTCAGGGACTCCATAAACACTTATCTTAAAAACTACATTCTGTTTGTCCGCTGGAGCCATCTTGGCCAGATTTTCAGGTGTAATATTTATTGGGCTTTTGAGGTCTACAGGTACGTTCATACTATAAGCAATTGTTTTTTGAGTGATATTTCTTAACTCTCCAACTATGAATGTGTTGAACTCTCCTATTTTAGGCCAATCATCCACATTATTAACATGTGGTTCACTGAGGATTTCGTAACCCAAAGTGCTTGAGCGATTATCTACTTCGGTTACTATTTTCTTCAGAAAATCCGCCATCAATATCCATCCATCTCTTCCTTGACTATCCTTTACCGATCTATTCCACCAATCAGTCCAGAATAGTTTTGCTGCCTGGATCTGGAGTGTTGCCGCCCCCACCTTTAACATATTTCGAATTGTTTTCGAAAACAGATGTGGGGAATCCTGTACCTTTTCTCTCAAGCCATGAGGATGTGTGCCACTGATGGTTGTCGTAAATAATTTTTACCCCCCATTTGTCTCCAGCAGCAGCCACTGACTGTATTTCTTTCATGAAAGCCTCAGGGTTCATCTCATAGGCTTCCCAATAGACCAAAAATCTAACATGGTTCAAGCCTGCCTCAGAAATTAGTCTAAAACTATCGTCTATGTAATTAGGCGGAGGCGAAGGTACGTCATAATTATTTTGCTTTACACTAACATTAGCGCCCTTCATAGCAACACCATTTATTGGTTCTTGATTGTCGACCTCGGCCAACTGTGCATTTGAAATTACTGGACTAATACTAATAATAGCTGTTAAAACCGATACTATCAATAGCTTGTTCAAGATGCTTTTTGTCAATAGGTGTAATTTTGCCAAAGCATTTAATATGTATTATGATATCAAGAATCCTCTAGAATTATTAGTAGTAATGATACTTGAAGATTCATATTATATAACATATCTTTATGAAAGTCAATCAAATTTTGTCAATTAGACATGCAATATAGTTTATTCATTTTATCAAAATTCTATATTTAAAGTATGCATAGCCAATAATATAATTAAGTTGGACTTGATTTGCGATAACAGTTCCTTAAGGGTAACATAATTATACACATTCATCCAATCATCATTTATGAAGACACTATCGTGCCGCGAGGCAGGATTTGACTGTGACTATGTAGTCAAAGGCGAGACGGACGAAGAGATATTCAAGAATGGTGGAGAGCATGCAATGAGGGACCATGGTATGAAACCTTCAGAAATTACTCCAGAATTCAAGGAGAAACTGAGAAGTCTAATTCGTACTACTTGAATTGTTACTTTTCATTGCACATAATTTTGATCTTCGATGAATTGAGTTCGTAGGTAAGTTTCTATGATTCAAAGAAGTAGTAGAATTGAGTTATCGGTATGTGTAAATGAAACGTATCTTAGTAGGTCTAATCCTCTACCCTAAACTCATTTAGATTCAAAGGTATTAGCCTATGTCGGAAAACCTCTTTATGTGAATTTAACTCTTGCATACTAATAATGGTTGTTTACCTATCAAGATACAGATTTGTTAAGAAGAGGTAGTGCTCCACACTGGAAGATAGAATATGAAGACTCAGTTTACAAGATATATGATAAGAATAATGACCTAACAGGCTATTTTTTTCCTAGTTATCCATTAAGCGATTCAGAACTAGACGATGATAGTCTAATATTGAAATTAGTTGACTCCCATACACCTGTCTTTGGTGGTCGTCTCTTATTGCCAATGCTAAAATTGAATATTTTGGATGTTGAAGAAGGTCAAAATTTGGATAATATCATAAACCAGCTTTCATTCAACATCAAAAGAGCAGAAGAATGGAAGAATTGGTATCTTTCTAATAAAGAGAGGTACAAAATATCAAAATGTCTGGCATATACAGCAAGGGAGGACAGGCAGATGCTCAGCGTTGTTATGTCCTTAGGTCTGGAGTTCACACTGGGAACAAAAGAAATTCTAACTTTCCTGACACCTATTTTAGAGAACTTGACTAAGGACGGCATGATTTGAGTAGGTGTCTCATCTATGGTACATATATAAGTAATAAAATTCTTTACAGAAATGTCTTCTCTTGAATGGATAAATCATTACTCTGTCCCATATGCAAAAACATTTTGATATCAGATGTAGAATGTGGTGAAATCTTTTGCAGTATATGCGGAATAGTCACAGTTGATAGAGCTGAACAAAGAGGACCCGAATGGCGTTCATCAAACTTTACCGAAAATAACAATTGGCAAACAGGGGCGCCTCTTTCTCTTGCACGTCATGATAAAGGATTGTATACAGTAATTGGAAATAGTGTTAAGGATATTAGTAACGAGATCGATAATTATCACTTTCCTTCTGTTCGCAGATTAAGAAATTTGGATAGCCGGACTCAATTAGATGCTTCTACGAGGAATCTCAGGGAGGCATTCAGCCAGCTTGACAGGTTGAGACATAAACTTGGATTATCTGATAGTGTTGTAGAGAAAGTAGCGTATATTTATAGGAAGGCACATGAAAGAAAACTAGTTCGAGGGAGAACAATCTCTGGAGTCTTGGGCGCAGCTGTTTATATCGCCTGCAGAGAAATTGGAAATCCTAGGACTATGAAGGATGTTGCCAGAGCAATAAACGTTACCCATAGAGAACTTAGACGAAATTACGGTATCCTTGTATTAGGTCTTGATCTAAAAATCCCATTGATAGATCCAATGAATTGCATCAGTAGGGTCGCAAACAAAATTGGCATCAGTGAAAAGACAAGACGCCGTGCTATGAATTTAATGTCTATTGTTACTCAAAGTCGGGAATCAAATGGCAAGAATCCAATGGGCCTAGCGGCGACAGTTCTCTATCTGTCTTGTTTAGCCCAGGGAGAATATAAAACACAATTTGTATTTGCTCAAGCAGGAGGTGTCACGGAAGTCACGATTCGAAATCTCGTTAAAGGAATTAGAAAATATACATTAATAGAAACACATCCCGGCAGGAATGAATTTGCCTGTTGATGTTCATATGAACGCAAAAAATAGAGCGTTCCACTTTTTGTCTAAATAAGAAGCATTGAATTTATCCTTGCTTTTCAAATACTATTGCCCAGTGTCCGGATCTTTTCCCTAAAACTACTGTCCCTATGAAGCTGCCCTTTCGATAAACCTTGGCATACTCTTTACTTGCTCCAATTAATGACATTAAGATATTATCTTTTTGATGATAACCGCTTTCTATTACCTTCATACTTAGTTTGTGGCTTGCCTTTACTATAATTTTTCTTGCATCAGACCACTCACCTTTCCAGGATAGAACTTCAAAAGTTCCGAAATGAGTCGTTGCAATTGAGTATCCATTAAGCATGCACTCAAATTTCATATTACTTTTAGCTGAAAATGAATTCATCCAATCTACTGCCTTTTCTCCCATTCCCTGTTCTACGGCAAAATTATCAGCACTTGCCAATATTGTAAATTTGCCTTCCTGTTATTTTAAGCAAGTCATTCGGAAATAAATTTACGCAAATCTCCTTTATCCCGTTGAATACAGATTTTAATTTGATTGCATCAGCTCAATAATTCCTTTTCAAAGCAGCCACATAATATATGACAAAATATGGTAGATGTAACACAACAAGCATTCAGACATGCATTCCTTTATTGAGTCACGTAAGGTAAGTGCTATATCAATGTCCTAATAATGATCAGATATCTGTAGCTCTATATATAACATATATAACCGCCTAAGCTCTTTGTGAGCTGGCTTTTAGCTTGAAGAGTAAAAAAAGTCAGTGTTTTAGTATATTGTAAAATACACTTATCTTCATCTGTTATATTCACTGTGACTATGGACATGAGACTTGGTCACATGTTCCTCACATAATGTAGAAATTACTTAGTAGTAAATATCTAACTAATTGCTATTGAGTTTACTTTTCAGTTTATATTTGGTTAGACAATTATAAATAGAGGAGAGCGAAATTTTCATAGAAGAAATAAAAACAAGTGCTAGTTCAAATGGAGTTGAACACGGAAACAGCACATTATCTACTAAAGCTGATGAGGAAAGTAAGGACATTAATTTGAATACGAATAAAAATTCTGTAGGTGATGTAGAAAAGGTTATGCAAATTCTGATTTCAAAACAATCCCACCTGAACGAATCTCCAATGTTAACAAAGGAACTTCATGGGAATGACAAGAAAATTTTGTCGTTATTAAGTAAAGAGGATACATCTCATTATTCATTTACTGGAATGAAGAGAAAATTGAATGTTCACCAGCAAAGTCTTGCAAGAGCTCTGGCTAGACTTGAAGATCTTGGTTTCATTGAGAAATCCTCGGCAGGCTACAAATTAAATAAGAAAGTTGAAATCACCGAAATGCTTGCTGATAGTATTAATACATTAACTTCCATATTTCCAAGAAATGTTACCTCACTCCTTCTTCATGCCCGTATTCCAGTCCGAATTGATATACAAAAGATACTAATAGGTTTACGTGGAAAATGGTTTGACAAATATCGATTTATAGGGTCCAAGAGTATCAGCAATGGATACGTGCTCAGGTGGTTAAATGAAGACGGCTCGTTTGAGCTTATTTTGACCATAGTAGGAAATTATTGCATAATAGATACAAACGCTACCTCGGAGGAGCTTAAATTAGACGCAATGCTTGGTGCTTCAAGGCTAATTAAAGAGATCACGAGAATTGTCCAACGAAGATTACGCGATTTCATGATAAATCCTATTGGTAATAATCATATCAATTTGGCACAGCAAATGAATTAGGGGCATGGGTACTGATATGTCACATACTTGCTACTTAGCTGCGTGACTAATGTATTAAAACATGGTCATTTTATCCTACTGCTCTGTATATATTGATGATTAAAATGACTACTATAGTTGGTATCAAGACAAAGGAAGGAGTAGTGCTAGGTTCAGATAGAAGAGCTAGCAAGGGATTTTTCATTGGATCTAAAATAACCCAAAAGATAGCGAGAATAGACGATACTCTTGCAATAGCAATTGCTGGACAGTTATCAGATGCTGAGTACTTGATCAGAGTTGCCAAAGCAGAACGAAAACTTATGGAGTTACGTCGTGGATTTCCGTTGTCTGTAAAGGAGTCTACTAGATTAATTGCTAATCTAGCTTACTCTGGTCTTAAGAACTATCAGCCGTACTTTGTAGAATTGGTTGTAGCCGGTGTAGATGAAAATGGGGGACACATATACGGAGCAGATATGAGTGGAGCCATTACGAATGAAGATTTCACTTCCTCTGGTTCTGGATCTCCGATCGCTTATGGAGTACTTGAAAGTGCATACAATAAGAATATGACTAATGAGCAAGCGAAAGAAATCGCAACTAAGGCTGTTGCAGCAGCGATGGAGCGAGATCCTGGATCTGGCAACGGGATTGACGTATTGGTAATACCGCATTTGGTAACGTTGACTTTGGATAGGAGAAAGTGATTTAGAAGTGTCTGACAACAACTTTACAAATATGGGAATTTCAGGAAATAGCAGATATCCTTCGTACTATGGACCTGGAGGAAGGTTAGTTTTTGTAGATAGTGCAATAGAAGCAGTAAATAAAGGTTCAACCACGATAGGAATTAAGACAGCTGACTTTGCAATAATATCTAGCCAAATAAAACCCACAAGACCACTCGTTGAACCCTCGGAAAAAATATACTCAATAGATGATCATGTCGGTGCTACTGGTTCAGGATATATAGGAGACATATTGCAATTGATTGATGAAATTAGATTGTATGCGCAAAAGCATAGCATAACGTTCGAGACCCCAATAGAAATAGGATCTTTGGCTAGACATATCAGTTCTTACCTGCATGCATTTACAATTTATTCTGTGAGACCTCAAGCTGCATCTATACTAATTGCAGGTAAGGATCAAACTGGGATTCATCTTTACCAGGTAGATCCTAGTGGAACGTATTTTAGAGGGGCTGCATTTGTTATAGGCCAATCATCAGAAATAGCTCTCGAAATCATACAACGTGAGTACAGAGATAATATGAGTATTGAGCAAGCTATTGAGTTGAGCAATAATGCCATTGAAAAAGCCCTAGCCGAAAAACCGCTAGTTGCCACAGGAGTAATTTCTATGAAGGATGGTAAATTCAAAAAACTATGATTCGAATTGATTGATATAACACCAACATGTGGAGTTGGGGTTCTAATTTTATGCTGAATTTCAACATAGCAGACAGGCATACTTTAGGCATCCATAAATAATGTCCATTCTGAAGCCCTATAACTTGAATTCTCGAACATAAATCATAATAGACACCGCAATTCTGGACGCGAACCAAATGCCCCTTATGAGAAATCATAACCGGGTCTCTCACCTAGAATCACAGTAAGTTTTTCTGGATTCCCATTCCTAATAATCGATAGTTCTACTGAATCACCTACTTTTTTGCTTGTAAGATATAGAAGCAAATCATGCTTGCTTCTAATGTCATTACCATCTATACCAGCAATTATATCTCCACCAACTGAAATCGATCGTCCTTCGCGCGGCAAACTGACTACCCTGTCACCACCGAATATGCCAGCCTCAGAAGCTGGTCCGCTATCGTCAACATTAACGACTAGAAAACCTTTAGGCTCTTGAAGGTTCAAGACCTTTGCTATCGAAGATGTCATGTCTACTCCTTCAAGACCTAGCCATGGATGCTTATAAGTCCCCGTTGAAATAAGGGAAGGAATTATCCTATTAACGGTATCAGAGGGTATTAGAAAATTCAAATTCTCTGCACCAAAGTCACCTAGTCCTAAGTCGCTTATTCCGATAACTTCACCTCTCATATTTATCGCAGGTCCACCGGAATTGCCGTGATTAACGGCAGCATCAGTTTGAATAAATTCAGGTTGGTCAAAGGTTACTCCCAGGCTTGACATTCCAGCTAGAATATTTTCGCCAGGTACTCAGCATACCAGTAAATCCGTATCTTCCGACGGCGCTAACAATTCCCGTCGTGAACGTACCAATTAATCCTCTTGCACTCCCCAATATTGCTATTTGTTCCCCAGGCTTAACCAAACTGGAATTTCCTAATCGTAAAGGAGTTATCTCTAGGTCTGAAGCATTCTCAATTCTAATTACGGCTAGATCAGAAAAAGGGTCGGCACCAACTAATTTAGCGCTATAAGCGCGACCGTTAGGGAATATCACGTCATAGCTCAAAGTACCGACGCTGTCTGGTTCTGCCACATGTTGATTTGTAACTATGTGTCCGTTACTATCGAATATGAAGCCAGAACCTAAACTCAAGGGTCCAAGTTTACTATCGTACACATCTATCTGGACAACTGATTTTTCTAGTTTTTTATATAATTCTGTCAGAGAGTAATTGCTCTGATTCCCTAGCTCTGACGTAACATTAGATTGAAAGGCTTTGACTGACAGAGGAGATAGAAGAACCAGAATTCCAAACAAGAGTAAAGAATTAGATATCAAAAAAAAGAACAAGCATGATTTGCTCTGATTCATGTTTCTTGTTCAGGCTCCGAGTATTTAATAAGGATTGCTGCTTTTCAACGTTAAGACTTTATCTGAGAATGAAAATGAAATCGAGAGAAAGGATATAAAATAGTTAGATCCTGAGAGAGATATTGTGAAACGGCATAGTAAAGTTGTCTGCATTTTAGGATGTATTTTAACATTCTGCACTTTGATGCTTACGACTTCATCAAATTCATACGCTCAATTGGTAGACTACAATCAATATGTAAACGAGACCTGGGGATTTGAAATACAGTATCCTACGGACTGGGAAGTAGATACCAAGAATTATGCTGAGGGTAACAACAGGTATACCAATCTTGTTACATTCTATTCTCCGCTTGAAAATGATGAGGACAGATGGCGGGATTATGTTTTGATTGGATACGACAAAATCCCTTATGAAGCGGATATTGACGGATACTTGAATGAAGCCGTAGAACTTTACAAGGCGAGTGAAAATTTTTATCTCGTATCATCTATCACTGATGCTGCACTTTCGGGATTGCCAGCTTACACAGTGACCTTTACCGATCGCGAGGGTGACCCTCCCATAAATGTAAAAACTACCGAGAGGGCAACTATAATAGATGGTAACGCTTTTTACATTAGATACACAGCTGAAGAGAATTCGTATTCGGATTATTTCCCTATTTTTAACGAGATGGCCGAGTCCTTTAAGATAACTGAAACGGCAGGGATAACAGAAGAACTAGGTGAAACTGAAGTACAAGGATCGGATAGCGCTCCCGAAGACAGTGTACCTAGTATTGAAGGGACTGCGAAGGAATTTCAGGGGCTAAGTACACCATTTGGACCAGGGTTGATATCATACGAAAATCAATTTTTTGGGATACGCAAATTAGTCTATCCGGATGATTGGTCCATAATTGAGAACGAGACTTCAATTCAACTTAGCTCTCCGTTAAAGGCAAAGAGTGTCTCAGCACCATCGGTCTATATTACAACATATCTATCAGATAATCGCGCGGTAGAGGACTTTGCCGCTGACCATTTCAGATATTATAGCTCAAACCCCAACTATACTATGATTGAGGCTAAACCCATTAGGCTCGGGAATCAACCGGCGCACTTGGAAATCGTGGGGTTCATCCCCTATGGAACTAATGCATTCTATAAAGATCTTACGGTGCTTATTGTCAAAGAGGGGATCTTGTATGTTGTTGAATACGTGGCTGAAGACCAACAATATCAAAAATACCTGCCTACTGTTATCAATATGATAAAGTCTCTTGATTTAAGCTCCACGTCCGAAGTTCAGAAGAACGAAAATATATCAGAACCTCCGGCTATACTTAGTCCTCTTTAGCTAGTTCAACATAACCGGTCCTGCAATCCTTAAATTATGTCATCATGTTTATTCGCTGGTGCCACATACGAATGTAAGTCCGATTCCAATTGGGTGTGTGAGACAATGACCAATAGCAAAAATGGTATTACTCCAACTACTGATTCATTTTATAAGGTGTAAGTGTTGGTAATATTTGACAGCGCAGTCTGGCTATCAGTAGAACTGAACGACTGCTAAATGAGGCAAGATCTGTGATAAGAATTCAAGATTTATGACAAGGTGATACTATGGATAATATATTAATTTATGAAGAGATATCTATCTCCTAAATGGGTATAATTCTAGCTCTTGTCTACATGAATCACATAACACTAGTAATGGCTCCCGCTGCTCCAGTTCTTCTTCAGGAACTGCACTGGTGGGATTATATATTTCAGTCTCAGGAGCCTCGTATGCTTTCTCACATATGTCACAGCGGGAGAATATCATCTTATGTCGCGGAAACGGCCCACTGTCATTTTGGTGCTGCACAAACTTGATTGATATTAGATTACTTAAACTGCTTTGAGACTCGTTTTCGAATAATAGGTTTATTTATTTTGGCTCAACTTGTTTCTAATTACGAAACAATAAGTTTGTATGCTAGTTATTGGCAAAGGAGTAGCTTCATTTAGGCGTTCATTTTGTATTGAGAGAATCACCTTATGAATCTCTGAAAAGATAGAATTCGGCTTATCGGCCAGATATTATAAATCTACAAAGATAAATCGAGCATTATTTCACGGCAATTTGGCTACATGTGAGATTGAAGTGTTTCAAGAACGCGATTCAACCTCTTGAATAATATCTAGTATATTTTGAATTATCTTTGGGTGGTTTTTTTCTTCTTTCATTATGGAAACTCTCAATATATGATTATCATCCAAGGGGAATGATGCAAGTTTAATTTTTTCCCTTTCTGTAAAGCTATATATCGCTTTGCCAAAAGCATTATCATAATCCTTACCTATTTGACTTCTTAATGCGAACTGAACATAAAGTTTCAATGAGTCGTTTTCGTCTTCCATAGATTCTAGACCATCCCTCATTCCACCTGCGATTAGTCTACCCATCCTTGTGATTACACCAGCAAACCGAATATTTGTGTTGAGGGAAAGGACACTGCTACACAACAGTCGGAAATTGTTGCTAGACAAGGATCAATATACTCTACAGAAGGTAGAATTTATACATAAACACTTCCTCACTAACGAAACTGAAAATTGTTCTCATATGCTTGGTTGTTATCAAATTGAATGTTTAGGAACACATTATGGATATTTATTATCAATCTGACTTGCTAGATTTGTCGATGATCGCTTACTTCATCCCACACCATATTTGATTATTTAACCGGAATCGAATTTAGCTCTTATTATTTTGAACGCAAGTCCTTCCTCGTACATTGACTTTGAGATAACCTTCAAAATACCATCTTCGATTAACTTCAATCTTTTCTCATCCTCCGTTATGTCTCTAGGTACGACAACTTCAATTTCGACATTTAACTTTATATTTTTTCTTTGAACCACTTGAATACACGAGGTTCAGCTAGATAAAAGTTCATCCTACTAACTTGTAAAGCTCAGAATTATTGATTGACAAGCTCTCCGATGAGAGACGGGGGACACGAGCTCTCCTATGATCCCTTTCATATCTCTAAACAATCTTATTCACGCTTCTAAATGACAATGAGTAAACTAATTTCACTCGAAAAGTGTCTATCACGTGGATGTTCTTATTAGCCATTTAAATAGGTGAAGCGCATATCTCTTTCACTAGATGTTAATTTCATGGACATTAGAGTTCAGTGATAGATAGAAAGTGGTTTGTAAGGGTATATGTATTCGTCATAAGGCACATAAGCCAGTAGGAACCGGACGTTATGTTCTTGGTCATAAACGCTGTCAAGTATGCGAAATATTCATAAAGTGGGAAGGATTTTTCTGTCCTTGCTGTGGATATCGATTAAGAACAAGACCGCGCAACTCCAGATATAAATCTAAATTGATGCAAATGAACAAGCAGCAAGAATTAATTGCCATCCAGAAACTGAAATGATCAAGGGTAAATAATCCCTTTTGTATTGTTCGAAGACAGGACAAGTTATCTATTTTGCTAGCGCTTCCTTTTTATAGTAACCACTAACAATTACATTATCTGAGTTTTAAGGTTTTTACTTGAGTAAAGGCTTTATACAATGACAACAGACATCTTCGAGCAGAAAAAATTGGAGGAAATGACGAATCGTCCACATGGCGTTACTATAGTAGCAATCCTGATGATAATTAATGGAATTATATCCCTTGTAGGCGGGGTCACGTGGTCTCATTGGAGGAATCGCTTCTGGTCAACTTCATAGTATTAAAGCATTGATTACCTATGGTGTGATCGTCTACTACATGTATCGCCCAGAGGTCAAATCATATTTCGGACAGCACAAGCTCTCTATATACTTGCACGACAAACAAGCAACAAAAAGTTACAATTACCTTGAGGTACTACGCAGTTAGTCGTTAATCTCTCATTACTCTTTCTACTTGTATTCATGTGCTATCTATTAATTGCAAATATCGACTAATTCGATTAATTCCTAACAATAACAACTTTAATGAATTAGTGAGTTTCTATCATATAGCAATTGAAAATAGATTTGTTTCACTGGAAGCGCAATAGAGAACAGAAGGAGCATGATGAATCATTTAAATGCAAACATTGTGGCACTACTTTTGGTGATAAAGAGAAGCTGAAAAGACATAATGAAAAGGCGCATAGTGGAAAAAAGTAAATAACATTTCAAAATTTACGGATCTTCATAGACTTACTCTGTCTTCCTAAATTGGGCAGCTATTTTAGAGAATTTAGATCAAAGGGTTGAGACAATGAATTCAACATGTAAAGCATCTTATTAATATACCTCTCCTTAGAGGGAACCAAACTTAATTTTCTTTGGTAAAAATCGGTCAAATGTCCGATCAGGCAGTCTACCTCCTTTCTATCATCGGAGGTATTGTGAGTAAGGATCATCGCGTACCAATATTGAATCAAGGCATCTTCTCCGGCGATTGATTCTAAACCTATCAGAAACGAAAAATTAGAATCACATCTTCTACACAAGCCGTTATGGGCGTCTGCATAAGCTCTTTCAACTATGTGACCACATTTTGCTTTGATCATTCTCTTGATAATATCTTTCGCACCAGACATATTAGTGCTTTGGGCGCAAACTAGTATTGAATTTTCATTGGTTTCAAGAGTTCGCATTCCCCTTCGGAGTTTCCGAAAAACCTATCAGGGTTTTATTGAAAGCTTCCTAGTCAACATCAACATGGCTTTTTCAATCTTATCAGAAATGCCAACGAACATGAATGAAACTCCCACACCCAAAATAACCCCTCCCACTACATCCAGTGGGAAATGATGTCCAAGATATACTCTGGATACACAAACTATTGTTGCCTCTGCGGCTAATGCAATTGAAATTAGTATTCTATTCTTGGCTCTAAATAGTACCAATGCGGTGGCCGCGCCTGCGGATATAATGGTGGCATGCCCAGAAGGAAAAGAATATTCATTGTCAGATGGTAGTAAAGAAGATATTTGTTGATCTGGTCTAGGTCGAGCGACAATGTCTTTAACAATCATGGTAATTGGTATCAATACAAGAATAGACAAGGACATCACAACCGCAGTCTTTCTTCCTTCTCGCCCTCCAAAAACGGCTATTAAAATTATGAATATGGGTAAAACTGCCTCTCTACCATATTGAGTCATAAAGATCATGAATTGATTAAGCCATTGCATGTGAGATTTGACCATATGGTTAAGCAAATTATTATCATATTTAACGAGGAGAGACAACAAGTTATGGTGGTTAGCCAAGTTGAGTTTAGGTGAGACTATAGCAGAGAGTATGATAAAAATTATGACTAGAATGATAGCAACTACAACATATTTACTCATCATTATTACTTTGCCAATATTGATCAGACCAATTAACTCTTTGGTATATTCCAAATTCAAGAAATATGTACCTTGGATAAAGAGTAGGTCTTATCAATAATTCATTCTGGGATACTAATAAATTTCTAAATAACATGAGTATCAGGAATGTTTTTTTGAAACATCCTCAGTCGTAATATTATGAAAAATGTAAATGGCACAAGCGAATCATATTCTAGAATATTGGTCCCAGTTGATGGATCAGGACCCTCCAAAAATGCAGCATATTATGGCATATCACTTGCAGAGAAGTACAATGCCAAATTGATTGTGTTAAATGTAGACAATCTACATTCTCTTAAGAAGACATTTTCCTCATTCATTACTGCTCCGACGTATGGAACGGAGGATATGGAACGGAAAAAGGAAGAGATGCAAAAATTTCTAGACGAAATTCTAAAATTAGCTGAAGAGAACTCGGTAGAAGTAAAAATCCAGATTATTGAGGAGTCTGGATCCGTGATACGTGCAATTTTGGAGTACGCAGAAAACGAAAAGACTGATCTAATTATAGTTGGAACTAGAGGTCATTCGAAAGTTAAAAAGCTGTTACTTGGAAGTGTGGCAGAAGGTGTAGTAACATACGCTCATTGTCCAGTTCTCGTGGTAAAGTGAATTCAATAAGTTCTATTTATATAGTGTCAATACTCTGATTCCAATGACTTTTTGAACAATTATAATTTTATATCAATAACAAAATAATACATATGTTTCATCCGTTTCATAGTAATAAGAATATATTATTACACTATATCCTGACTTCACCCTGATGTTTGGGCTGGGATATCCTGCAAAAAATGAATAGTTCGATAGATATGTTGTTGGAACCATAAGTTTAGAAAAATCTTTAAGCAATGTTTCTGTCCAAAATCATCTGTCTGTCCATTGGAACTTAGAACATAGGAGAACATTCAAGTACATGATCTTGTGCATTGCAGTATCAGCTTCTGTAGCTAGTACCTTAATAATCCTTGCATCTGAAAGTGAAAGATATGCCATTATCCTTTTGAATTTAATTGTGACAGGTGCTATTGCTTCTGGTTTAGGCATTGTCGCATTATGTCGGCATGGCATTCATGGAGTTCATGGAAAATCGTACTTCTTACTTACTTCAGGGCTTATCATGTGGTTGTCGGCGGACGTAACTCTTGCGTACTTTTACTATACGTATGGAATAAAAGAGCTAAAGCTAATTTCTCTTGCAGATTTTTTTTGGGTAGCTGGATACTTTTTTTTGTGTTTACATCTGGTTACGACAATCAAACTCTTGGAGAATAAGATCAATTTCAGAATCATTGTTATACCATCAGTTGGCACGGCTTTACTTATTATTAATAACATATTTACTTTAACGCCTAAAGTGTTTCAAAGTGAGGAATATTTGGCAGCTTACATTTTAACTATTATCTATCCGATTCTGGATTTGTCTTTGATAATTCCTTCAATATTAATACTCATAAATTTCAAGAAGGATTATAGACAGTCTATACCATGGATTTTATCCTCTTTTTCCTTATTAATCAATGCTATAGCAGATGATGGATATGTACGCGACTTCGTAGGTAATAATCTTCATCATCTATGGTTTTGGGATCTTTTTTATGTGATAGATTTCATAATTATGGCAGGCGCTCTTTTTTGGATTAACAGATTTCAAATTACACACACGTTAACGAGAGTTCGATAGAGGCAACAGTAACACTAATGATGTTATACACTCTAAGTAAAGCACAGTCCATAGAATTGAAGAAAGTTCATTTGAACTTAAGAAGTATTAAATATTTGTCTTCTAGAGCAAATCGTAGATATGTGGTTTAAAATCCTTGAATCTTTGTCTTCGAATATGTCGATATTTCTTTATGTCAATTGTTACTACACAAAGTTCAGGACGGGAAGATAGGACATTCACTGTAGGTAAGACTATGTCATTGGTTTTATCATAATTCAAATCGATGACAGTACTTTTCCCTCCATACACAGTACCACAAATATTAGGAGCAACCACTGGGATTCTGTTTTCTAGTGCTCTTGCTTGAAGATATATCTGCCAAGGTCTGATACCTTCTGTTTTAATTTTTGATGGAAAGAACAGAATATCTGCTCCTTTTAATGTCAGTGCTCTTGACACCTCTGGAAAGACGGAGTCATAGCAAATAACTACACCAAATTTGAAATCTCGAAAATTGAAAACCTCGGCTTGATGTCCTGCCTTTACTTCTCTCGTTTGAGCTCTAAATGGATGGATCTTTAGTTGTCTGCCTACAATCTTTCCATTTCTCGATATAATAGGACATGAGATGTAAAGGTCTCCATTAATTCGTTCAAGAAAGGCTCCACTCACTATTATGCTTTTTTTTTCTTTCGCGAGGTCAAGAATCTTTGAAAATTCATCCTGAAAATCATTTACGATCCCTGTGTACCACAATTCTGGTAAACAAATAACATCAAAATTGACACCTTTGAAACGTTTCAAGACTTTTTCGAAATAGGACAGCGATTGTAGCTTTGATTTGTAAATTGATGGTTGTATTAACGCGATTTTAATCAATGACGATTCAGTTTCTTGCAAAGATTAATTATCTTTACAAATATTAATCAACCATCGTTATTTCAAAAGTTTCCAAATAAGATTAATTGGCGTCATATCAAATGAGCATATTCCCAAATATGGTAGAGTACAAGGGTATCTTGAGTACAGAAGTGTGACGTGAATTAATGTTCGAAATGAATGAACTTTCAAGGCAGTAAATTATATAACGCATACTATTACAATATTTTGAGTTATTTGGAGCAGAATAGCTTTCCGATGAGGGAATGGCATGTTAAGCACATGGAGGAAACTCTTGTAAAATTTGTTAAGGGTCTGACGGAAAATGCGACGCGATGGGAAAAAAGGAATCACAAGAAGTACGGACGAATAGGAAAAGTATGTCGCAGAATTGAATATGATATTAAACATGGTGTAACCAACAAGGAAGTTTGTTCCTTTTTGCAATTAATACGAAATGACTCATCCTTTTCTGATCTTAGGACTTACGAAGGCTCTATGGAAAGACTTGATGAGATACAGGCATATTTTATGGAATCCCTGGATGTCACTAATTATGGCCAGATTTGGAATAACTATCCTGTTCGATAAGTTCTCATCGGGCAATTGCACGATCGCTATTGATAAGCTTGTTATTTAGAACTTCTACTAATCCTTTCTGGGGGATCCACAATTCGATTGCGACCAAACACTCTGAATTTGAACTGTTTTCCGTACAAGCTGGTATAAAAGTCCGAATAGTTTTTTGCGACATCGTATGTAGAAAAGACACTTCTCAAACCATCAACAAAGACCCTGTCCCCGAATACGTCAACAATTTCTATCACATATGATTTTGGCATACTCCTTACGTGTTTTACTATAATGTAAATGGTAATTAGCAAGAAAGCAACTACAGTAACCAACACTAATGCTTGTTCAAAGCCCTTGACAAAGTTTAGAAAAGAGTTTATTACATTCTGTTCCAGCCACTTGTAAGTAAGCCCAAAAAAGACAACAAAAATGGATATGACAGAGCCAAACACGCTGCTAGTCACCTTATGCATATCATTCTAGCTGAATCTTAATCAATCAATAAATCATCCTCAGAAACGTCAATAGCTATCGAGCCGGATGCAACCTTTCCAATCAAAATATGCGCATATATTATTGGTTCATTTGGGGCCAATAAGAAATAATTTATCTCGTACTATATTAAGTGTTATGAAATCATGCTCGTCACTTCGTTTTTATATGAGAACTCATTTGCCTGCCTGTCAATAAGAGGTTGCAAAAGGTTTTTGGATATCTAAATGCACTCTAGTCGAACACAATTCTACAGATGGGAGCTACCTAATCTTGTTCAATAACGCACAAGAAGAAATTTCAGGACTGTCAGAAAGAGTTAGAATTGTTCTATGAAGCAATGCTGCCATTGGAGGATAAATTATTGTGTTTGGCTCCCTTCCTTTGGCATGTGTTCGGTGGACAGAGTCAAAAACCAATCAGAAGATAATTACTAATGGTTTACAAAATGTAATATAGTTAAAAGCTGGACTGTAGGACATAAGTAGAACCTCGAGGTCAGGTCGGTCAAGCGGTGAGTGAGTGTAAAGACATAACCGAATGGGATATTGCACTCCTAAAATAGGTTCTAGTCTTGATGATGAAATGAGTCGTCTCATTCGAATTTATAAGAGTTTAAAACTGGAGTAGGAGGTGCTAAGTGGGTTGGAGATAGCACCAATTACTCCATGACGATAAGGGGATTAGCAACTTAATATGAATTGTACTTAATCATGTTGGACTCTAATGATGGCTTTGCTCACATTTTGACTATTTTCTGACGTTCTAACTCATAATTAGACTTAATGTTATATGCAAGCTCTGTTCTAATACACTTATTGTACAGACTTTCCAGTTCGTTTTCACCCATCCTTAAGTCTATAGCATTTGTCTGTAGTAAGTCTGACGACGGATTGTCAGTAGACGAAATAGCTGAGTATACGAAATATGCAGGAGATATTCACGAAAAACGATTTATTTCTTTTTGTATTCAGTTTTCAGTCGAAAATAATTGGTTATCAAAAACCCATGTAGCAGATAGATTTTCACTGACTGCATTGGGAAGACAATTCGTATCTAGTCAGTTTAGCTAGGAAACTAGACTCCTATCTACTGAAGCTGTCTTACTTCCGCACAATAAACACTTTTTGTAATGTTTTCCTTTCATTGCGTTACTAGTCATAGCATTCATTATTCAGGTTAGATTATAAAAGTAAAAAATAAATTTCGGAAATCCGAATTTTTTGAAGCTTCTCTTATTCGTAACCTAAAGGGAGGCATTGCCAACGAAAAGGCCAGGAGGCAATCATATCTTGTCTTGCTTTCCCACACCCTCCTAGCCTTGAAATCTTAAAAGACGCAAGACTAGAACTAATGAACAAACCAGAAAGGCGTTTATATGATTAATCACAATTATGATACAATGTGTTTCGAATATGAAATACCAAATACCTTGAAAGCAAAGAATAAGGACAAAGCATTTGAAGAGGCGAAACTTGAGCCTGAGCTCGAAAAGATTCAAGAACAGCCAATAGTTTCAAAAAGCTAGACACAATCTATTTTTTTATCATATTTTCAATCTTAATCTGATTTGAGATAGGAGTAAAAGTTTTTAACTTACCTTTTGAAAACCTAAAAATTGTGATCAGGTTCAGAAGTTACAGTCGTAGTCGTTGTGGCACATGATTTAATACAGAAGCTGATTTAGAAGATCATCATCGTACCTTGTGGCACTAAGATACATAGACAATTTTTGTGAAACAGAATATTTAACATGCCCTAGCATTTTTAAACTACTAAAGTTAACACGAATGAGGCTGGTCCTATGTCAAATGTTTCGAATAGAAAATTAATTATCGCTGGTATCTTGTCAATCGTAGTTCCAGGACTAGGACATCTTTTCTGCGGATATGTCAAACGTGGGATCGTAATTATGATTATTGGCTTTGGAATACTCCTACTTCAGGAATTCTACCACATTCAATATCCTCTATCTTTAACTACATTCCTCTACTGGGGATGGCAGGTTTATGATCTTGTACGCCGAGCCAAGACAATTGATAAACATTTGACATCAACTCCAAAAGAATTCAGATATCTTGCGGTAACAGCCATTGCAATCGCAATCTCCTTCGGTTTTATTCAACAGTATTATATTACTAAGTTTTATTCCTCTATTGAGGAATCCGTAGGGACGATATATCATGTCAACAGCGATAACATGCAACCTACTCTTAATCTAGGAGACGCTGTAAGTATAAGTTCAGATAAGTCTTTTGATTCTCCACGCCTTGGAGATATCATAGTGTTTCGGAACCCCAATGATAAAGTAACGATACAAAGAATTATAGCTATTAATAGTATTAACGGAGAGAGAACAATTAATACGAAGGGGGATGTTAACGCGACTTCCTTGAATGCAACAGACTATTCCATAACTCAGTCCAATTACATTGGAAAGGTAGCAAAGACATTTTCTGTAGCTAACGCAATTCCTGCACTTTTTAAAAGCTGGATTTGGGCGCAAATTGCGGCGTCCGTTATTGCAATCATGATTTATTATCTAAATAGAAGGCAGAATCGTGAAGTGAAACACACTAATCCTTGATTGTATAGGTGTGATTAATTTAGAATGAATGAAAATGAAATGTGACTGTCAACTGAGGCTAACAGTTGGTAAGGTAATAGTTTGTTCCATATTTACATAATCATTTGTAGCATCCCATACCTCCAATTTGCTAATTCTAGCAGTAATAGTCCAGACATTCTGCCATATTCTCGCATTCTAGATACATAATAGAGTTTATAATCAATACTGATTCTAACCTTATTGTGGCATATAGCTATGAGTGAAAAGCGTCTTGAAAAAGAAAAGCAAGTTAAGCAATTTTATACTTTATTGAATGTTCTAATGGATGAATTATTTCGATATACTAAGAGTAAACATATCAAAATCCCAGATGCCTCATTTGGCCTAGTTTACGAAGAAAAAGATTCTATGATGTTCCAGGGTACAGATTCAAAAACAGGGAGAAGAATTTACCTTTACAATGTGAAATTAATTGCAAAATCATTTTCAGAAAAGAGAGGAATCATGCAATCAGATAAGACTCCGAATACATTCTTGAATTGGGTAGGAGAACTATGTACTACTTTTGTATCCCCCTTCGTTTACCATTTCGTTGTGAAAGAGCAGCATCGTGGAGAGGGGACATCTGCAAGAATTACTAGGCAGGTGGTAAAGGGATTCATGAATAAACTCTTGAACGATCCTGAATTAAAATATGTATTAGAACATGTTAGTATGAATCACCAGGATTCATAACTACTTTATCGGTGTGTTTTCTAATGAAAATTAAATCGACCATTATGTTTCGTAATTAATAAGTTTGTTGGCCAGCAACGTTTGGCCAAGGATAATTCCAATTCATAACTGTTGCACCATACTATAAAGTTACAAATTTAATTCACTTACCTGTTACCGATAGAAAGATTTTGAGAAATTTTACTATAATGATACTCCAGACGCTTTATCATAATGCCATTATGTTTAATGAACCACAAACTGAAAGGATATGTTAAAGAGATGATGTTGATGGAAATGTTTGAGGGGCGTCGGTAGCTCCTACTCCTACTATATAGATGGCATAGGCACATCTGTTGCTGGGATGGTTAAATAGTTGTCTGAAAATAATTCCATAAAAGGTAACTATTTGACCGCCCTTGTCCATTAGGCAGTCCAACTCTTCTCCATACAATTTGGCAAAGCATATATAATATTTTCTCGTTGCATTTGGTAAATGTTCTTCTACTGATATTTTTTGTATTTCCTATACTTGATCTGAACGTCCACCAACCAATCTACGTCTGACATATTTTTAGCTAGCTTGCCAATTTTCAATACATCTCTAACATCCTTTGATTTCATTCTGTTCCAGACTAGATACGATATCCTATCGGAAATATCCATCGGCAGACGATATTTTGTATTGAGCAGTCTTCGACAAATTTCAATAAACTCCTCGTAACTATATTCATTTAAGTAAAGTTCCATAAATCTAGATCTCAATGGAATGCATAACCTTTCAATCGTATTACTAGTAGCGAAAATCCAAAGATCGATTTTCTTATGCCTTGTCTTTCCCTGTAGTTTTGTCTCAGAAAGAATTCCTGTTTCCATTACGTTGAGAAGCGCCGCTTGGTCATTTTTCTTCATCTTATCGATTTCATCGATTAACAAATATTTTACATCGTTACTGAACATATACTCCATCATACCAGGACCAGAGGCACTTACTGCGTCTATAAAATAGGCTTTGTCCAGTCCCTCTAAAAGCTGTAGAAGAAATAGGGACTTTGATGATGCAGGAGGCCCTGTTAATAATATGTGTACTGGATCCTTGGCAATCACTGATTTCATAAAAAGCCTCTTTAGATCAGGATATCCAACAATATTCTGAAAGAACTTCTCCTCATGAGCAGCATATTCCATGCTTCCGAATCTTCTGAATAGATTTTTGAACATTGCAGAGTATAAATTTGCACGGACATGATATATTTATCGTATGTAGTTGCAATTCCCTTCTTTTTTATTGTAATTTGTTAGCTATCCCCACCATAGGTGAATTGTACAGTGACGTAGTCCACAAGAGTATGTTGTTATATAGTTACTATGACAATTAAGGAATGTTTTTTCTATGAGGCGTCTGAAGACAGGGAAATTGACTTGGCGTCGAATCTCGTACCATTTCTCTAATTTCCGCCAATGAAAGGAACACATAGGTTTTAGACAATATAAGCCGCTCTATGCAACATATGAACTGATGAAACTCTCTACTAGTCTTGATCCTAAATCTGTAGTATGATTAGACATAATTTAATAGTGATATTTAGTTTGACAATGATCACATTACTGCTTATGTCAGGCATTGCAGTATTTTTCAGTATTGCCGATGGTCAATCACCAGCATGTGACATAACAACTATTAACACGATACCTTGAACTACTATAGTATATGCTCTATCGCCTTTTGTACGTCCCCAGCGTCTATGATATTACCGGCCATCATCGATTCAAGCATTCTTAATACTATCAATTCTCCTGTAGCACCTGCAATCGTTTGAGGAACAATAACGCAAACATCATCAACTATTACTGTAACTTCGTTATCATTCCCTCCGCTCCAATCTTTTGGTATCCCTATATAATAAAAGTCAGAGTCTGACTTGCTGTGTGGATTTTGGTAAAGGATTTTAACCATTAAATTAGATCGTTATTGGTACCTTAAATTCTTGATCGTTATTATATGAGAATATTTAGTCCTTGAGTAATTGCTCCTAGATTTCGCTTATGATCTTGATTTATGAATGATTAATTTAGCGATTACAATCAAAATACCCTTTCTACTCTACATACCAAACAATTCTCCTGCGATAATTCCGTTACTAATTATAGTAATATGAGTGAGTGATTTATTTTACAATCATCACAGGACAATGTGCATAAGTAACGACACCCGAAGCTACACTTCCCAGTAGCAATTTCTTGATTCCTGACCTACCCTTTGTACCTATTACAATCAAGCTCACATGTTCTTCTTCAGCAAAGTTTACTATACCGCCTACTATGGAGGGAGACGCAATTAGTTTTGTTTTCAATTGGATTCCACTAGTACTCGCCTGAGCTTTCTGTGCCACCATATCCAAGTACCTCCTGAGCTACTTTTTTTAATTCGTCCAAGTGAGGTGGAGGAGAGGGACCAAACAAGCTTACATCTGACGGAATGACGTGTAAGGCAATTAGCTCTGCGCCATATACTTTAGCGGCAGAGATGGCATAATTAGCGGCATTAATCGATGGTTCTGAACCGTCAATAGACACTAATATTTTTGAGATTTTTTCTAAATCAGACAACTTGTCCTCGCAAATTTATGATGGTACTGACCTATATTAGCTTCTGTCTGGTTTTCCATTTCAATGATGGATTGATATGATAAATTGAATTGCGGGAATCTCCACTGAAAACGATTTCGCAGCAGATTTTTGAAAATTAAATAAATCGAATTATTACGAGACTCTAAAATTTTCCATGCGACTTATTTAACATTAAGTTTTTGCAAGATTACACTTCACTCTCCCCCTCCTGTTAACGGGTTTCAATTCTTAATTAGGATTTTCCCAATTATCGTCTGTTAGTATGCGAGACACATGGTATAACAATGATATCGCCCCATTTGAGACAAAAAAATCCAAGTCCATAATTCATCCATTCAAAGTTAAGCAGCATGATGGGCTTACAATCAATCCATATCAAGGCTGCCAACACAGATGTGGATATTGTTATGCAACATATGAATGGTCTCCTGATTTTTATGATAAGATATACGTTAAGAGCAATGCTGTTGAAGTATTGGAGAGTCAATTGAGATCTTGGAAATACGATACTATCGAACCAGTAATGATATCATCTGCCACTGACCCTTATCAACCTGCAGAAGTAAGGTATAATATTACTAGAGGCTGTATTCAAATTCTACAAAAATATGATGTTCCATATTATGTCTTTACAAAATCAAGCATAATATTACGTGATTTAGAGCTTCACCAAAAATATAAGAATAATTGCTTTTTAGTTTGGTCTATAACAACGTGTAACGAGGAAATAAGACGAGTGATTGAACCTGGAACTCCACCTTCACAGTCTATTTTTAGTGCCATTAGGAAATTTTCAGAGGCTGGCGTGTGTTGTGGGGTAAATATCGATCCGATTTTACCACTAATTACCGATACTGAAGAAGAGATAGATATGATACTTGATGAATGCAAAGATTTAATGTGAAATGTGCCTTCGGTGCGTTCTTGCGACTTCGATCAGATATATGGCAAAGAATGAAGATAATACTAAAGCTCCTAGAATTAGATGCTGGGATTGCTGAATACATGAAGAAAATTTATCAATTCACAGAACCGTTAACGCCAGGATACAATTTAAGTGTAAATGAGAATTATTCACAAGGTCTTCTTGCTAAGTTGGAGGAAAAAATAGTGAAGAAGGGGATCCTCTATGATTTTCCAGAATTTATTAGGAGCAGACGAATTAAAAGAAACATTAGGAGTTCTAGTATCCTTGGAGGAGGGCAACTTACGATCATGGAATTTACATGATTATAATAATGCCTGTACATTACTATAGTCAACTTTGAGGCAGAACACTTAACATGAGATGTCGAAAATTACAATGGTCATATTACAACCTGATTGAAAGGGTACACATTACGACAGCAGTCCTATAGAAAATCCAGTGAGTTACCGGGAACAAGGGTAACTAAAGATATTCATAGGGATCGTAATGTGATGCCCTGTTGTTAAACCCATCATACTTATAAATACATTCAGTTTTGTGTGAATTGTATTCAATCAATAAGTTTTCATTTGCTTCAAATCTCAGGCTATTTCTAGATTACCACTTTACATTTAAGTTGATTTTGATTCTTTCTTACGCGTAGCATTCAAAAGCGCCTACTTCATTGTTCTAATTGGGCTCTATATTTAGCAGCTGCTTAAGGGTAAGAAATAAGAACAGATCAAGGCTCAGCTAGGGGCACTCCGCCGCGAACAGTACTTCTACAAGTACGAATGAAACTAGCTAACGCATATTGGCGTACCACATTTCTTCTCATAAGAAACTGATATATCATTTATATCGTAATTGCGAATATTACTGCATCCAGTAATAATTCACTAGGATCGACAGGTTTTATGGCTTACAAGTAGGGCGCATGTACCATCCCAACGTTATGTCTTACATTATTTCACATTGAATCGCGAATCGCGGTTTGTTTTAAAAAGAAAGAACAGAAATAGGGCGATATGGATGTAATATTGAATGAAAGATCAAATTAAAACTATCAATCCTGCAACTGGCGAAGAGATTAACTCATATAGCGTTATGGAGACGGAAGAGATTAAGCGTATTACAAATTATGGAAGAAGTGCCTTCACTAAGTGGAAGAGTGTAGATCTGTCTGAAAGGGCATTATACATGCGGAAACTTGGACGAGTAATGAGAAGGAATAAGGATCAATATGCAAAGATAATAACCGAAGAAATGGGGAAACCCATTAGACAATCGGTAGCAGAAATTGAAAAGTGTGCATGGGTATGTGACTATTATTCAGAACATGCTGAAACTTTCCTAAGAGATGAGTTGGTTCCTACGGAATTTCGTAAGAGCTTTATTTCATTTGAACCACTTGGTGTAATAGCAAGCATAATGCCCTGGAATTTTCCTTTTTGGCAGGTAATGAGGTTTGCTGTACCCGTTATAACTGCAGGTAACGTTGCGATATTAAAACATTCGAGTGTATGTTTGGGAAGCTCACTAGAAATTGCGAAGGCTTTCAACGAGGCAGGCTTTCCGGATGGCGTTTTTCAAGTTGTGTTGGGTGATTATAGAACTGGAGAATCATTAGTTCAATCGGATATTGATGGTGTCTCTGTTACTGGGAGTGTTAATACAGGGAAACGGGTAGCTGAATTGGCTACAAAGGGACTTAAGAAATTTGTTTTGGAACTTGGAGGTAGTGATCCGTTTATTGTCCTTGAGGATGCAGATCTTAACCAAACAGCTCACATGGCAGCACAGTCACGATTACTAAATACTGGACAAAGCTGTATTGCAGCCAAACGATTTATTGCCGTGAGAGATATTGCTAAGAAATTTACTGATCTTTTTGTAGAAGAAACTAAGGCCGAGGTAATAGGTGATCCAATGGATTATAAAACAACTGTAGGGCCTTTGGTAAGGGAAAATCAGAGGGCAACAATTTATGAGCAAGTACAGGAAGCAAACAGTAAAGGTGCAAAGATACTTTTGGGTGGTAAACCAATTAAGGGAAAAGGTTTCTTCTTCGAACCTACAGTCATCTCTGAAGCAAATCACGACATGAGAGTCTTAAATGAGGAAGTATTTGGACCAGTCGCACCTATTGTAGTTGTGGAAAACGAAGAGGAGGCAATTAATGAAGCCAATAACTCTGACTTTGGTCTGGGGGCTAGTATTTGGACGAATAACATCGATAAAGGGACCGTACTCGCTAAGAAGATTCAAACTGGTATTGTATCTATAAACGAAATGGTAAGGTCTGATCCAAGAATGCCTTTTGGGGGAATCAAAAGTTCTGGAATAGGAAGAGAGCTGTCAGCATTTGGTATTAAGGAATTTGTAAATATTAAATCTGTCATGGTAAAGGATATTTCAAGCAAGCTACTTGTAGAATAGTTTAGATACGTTGGACTAAGATCTAGTTTTGAGGCCGCCGTCTCTGTCTTGGTTCAATCAAGCCAGATTATGTACTTCGCGATAATGTCTCCTAAGTTCCTCTGACGACTTGAAAGAGGTTGCCCCACATTCTTCGCATGCATAGGACCTCTCGGCGCCGGACGGTTTTTGATTCGGATCTAATCCCGCTGCCAATAAGATCCTTTTAAATTAAGATTATTTATCAATTTCGGATTGGATTGTCTCAAAAGTACATGTGGTTCTACACGAGAGCGGTGCAAATCTGATGGAATCAAATTACTGCCGATACAACTCTAACCAGCTTTCGAGACGGTCTGTAATTATTGCAGAATTCTCAGTTAATGGTCAATTTTCATCCATTGACAGTACGCTCTAGAATCTTCTCTATATCATAGAATACAAATTTGATCAGTCTTACTATGAGACTATCATGGTGAGGAGTTGTGCACATCAATTTAGCCATTAAAAAAGTGAATGAGATCATTTGTTTAAAAAGCAAATTAATATATGATTTCATGATTTGATTGATATGACAAATGTGATTGAACAATTAGGGTCCCTATTAATATTAGAATTATTAAGTAGTTTTGGATTGACTATCAAATTAATCGGACTTAATAAACATCAGGAACATGATAATGACCAAGTTTCATAAATTGGAATTGCAAAAATCAAGCACAATTTTCTGCTGTACGTTGATATTTATTGTTCTGGTATCATTTCCTTACCATTATTGTGTTAATGCTCAAAGTTGGTTAACTTATACGGATCCGAACGGAAAGTACACCTTGCAGTTACCACCTGAGCTGAAACCGTCTGCACCATATCCAGGAGAAAACAGACCTTTGGTCTTGAAATTTGTTTCTAGCGAACGTCCTGGCATGGCTCAAATTATTATTAGTGTCGTGACTTCTACAAATAAGAACCTAAACATAACTCTTGACAATTTAAAGGATCTATCTATGGCTGTTAATAGTCAGAGCTTACCTACTTTCCATATTTTAGGCGAACCTACTTACTCCAAATATAAGATAGATAGTAATCCTGCAATTTCTTACACCTTTGGCTATGGCATGTCAGAAAAAACTAAAGAACTTTATGTTGGAAGCAAAATTAACAGTACAATATTTCATATAGGATATGCGGCTCCAGAAGAACCGCAATATGACTTTTATCTGCCTGTTGTTGAAAAAGTCATAAATTCCATCAAAGTGATAAAAACCAACTAGATATAATAATATCTTCTTCTTAGTTTACGCTGCATGTTGATGAATCCAGGAGTAAATCTAGAACTGATACCATAACACAAAACTAATTTCTAGAATAATCACATAATACGCGTCTTTTGATACTTTTAATTCTCAGTAAGAGTTAATTGATAGAAGGATGGTACACTTCTTTGATTACTTCAATTTACTTTGCGGAACGGTCTTTAATAATTCATCAACATTTTCATACAGTTTTAGAAAATGTTTTCCCTTAATTGTAGTCTTATATTTCCTATTTCCTTCATGATATTCTAGTAGTCCACTAGAAGTTAGAAGGGAAAGGTATTCCTTTATTTGATTAAACGAAAGGAACGAATTATACATTATTCTGGTCATCCCCGTTCCATTTTCATCTGTTGCTGACTTTAAGATTGCGGCAGCAATATCTGTTCTGCTTCTATACTTCACTATGTATAATGGTGCAATCTCACTAATAAAGCTCTCTACGCACATTTTATACAACAATGTAATAAAAATCGCTCTTAGTTGAGCTCTGCAGGAGATAAACACTAATTCCTAATGGAAACTTAATTGATTATATTCACTAATTCTAACCAATTAAACTATTGTTTATCTTGCATTGCGGTTAGTGTCAAAGTGTGCTTTATTTTATTAATTCGTCTAAGCTGAATTGAAATTATCTCTTTTAGTTTTTCTGAGCTGTCAGCTTCAATTTTCACAATAATATCGTATGGACCCTCAACCAGTTTAGCTTCGACTAACCCTGAAATGTTCATTACCGCAGAAATTATCCGGTCGGAGTCTTCAGGATTGCAACTAATTAAAACGTAGGCGGATTGCATGATATTGATACTTTATGGCTTATCTCTTTACCAGATTAAGGATATCTTGTATTATTTGTGTATGATTCGCCTCAATTTCAGTTGTGACAAGTAATAGATGATCATTTCCCAGGGGTACAGTAATACGCTTAATTTTTTCATATTCGGCCATTGCGTACCTACCTTTGCCCGTTTTTGGAGAGAGTGAATTACGTAGTCCCCATCTAGCTAATGCCTGGAGATTTGATTTCTTTGTCTCTTCAGGGGAAAGTATATTCTTTATACCATCTCTCTGACCTCCATACTTAATTTCTCCCGAATCATCACAGACCCCAGCAAATCTAACCCCGGGGTCCAATTCGAAGATGCTCTTACACAACTCAGAATATTCCATATCTATTTTGTGATTTCCTATTACTAAAAGATTTATTCTCAATGCTATTTTTCTTACTCTCATGATTGACTGTAAAAATTTAGATTTTCAGATGGAATTTATTTTCATTTAGACTAAATATTGTCATTCCTGCTATCGTTAATTCGGCACCTAGTCCGTTTCCAAGTATGCTACGTATCAACACTTGCCAATTTCTATCCCCACCTTTGATACTATTCGCTTTGGCCCATAACAAAAGAGATACAATATTGATAATAATTGATATAATTGGAACCCTGATTTGTAAAGAATCAATCGTAATTCCAAGAAACGTACCAAAAATAAATTCGTCAACTGAAGGTATTTTTGACCGCCAAAACAAGCCGGTACTCGATAGTGATTGGATGCCCGGTTTAATGGAGTTTCGTATCCTAGAATGGATCTAATTTGCTTAAATTAGCGAATACTGGTCGATTGGTATTCTGTGGAATCTTGACCTGAAGTATTTCACGAAGCTGAAAGTATCTTTAATTGCTTCTTATTGATGCATTTCATCTGAAGTAGTGACATTATCATTTGACTATTATAGTTGATAAATAATTCGATCGAAATATCTCTTGCTTCTTATCAAGGTACCGAGAATGATAATCCCCATTCACAAAAATGGTAATACCTACGTTTAAAGCATCTGTATCAGCAGAATTATCAGAGCTCTGATAAGAATTTTCATCATTTATTGTAGCATCAGATCTTAAGTTTGAACTCGAAGCGCGTTCCAGCTTTACCTTAATTGTTGTTATTTATTCATGAAAGATCTTTCTATTTATGTAATCCAAGTACCTTCAGATTGTCTTAACACACATAGCATACTCAATCTTCGTTTTAATTAACTCGCAAAATAGACCATAAGCACGGTCTTCTATTACTTTACATATTATAAAGAGACAGAGCAGTTCAAATGACGTCGGCAAGAAAATTGTCTAGATAAGTACCTGTAAAGTACTTATCTAGAACTTGTTCCCCATCGGTTTGGTCGATGTAATGATTGTTGCTTGCAATGATAATTTAAATGTCACCATTATTCAGCAATGCATTTTGGTAGCGCCCTACTATCCATGCGACTTAAGTGCCACCAAGGTAATCCGTCCCTCACATTCTGTTACCCTAAATGACTCTCATCTTTCAGACCGTATTAAGCAATCTCTTGGCAGATTCTCTCACTTTCGAGCCTATGCTTATCTCACACGCTCGGCATCACTGCTATATTCATAGGTTATACATATTTCGCAATTTACACGTTCTTTCTCATTAGATTATTTATATAAACTAGATACATTGATTGGATCTTTAGATGGAAATTAGCCTGTCATGTATCGGAATGTTATTATCTTAGATTATCGAAGTAGCAATGACACAAAATGGCACAAATGCCAGCTCTGATACCGAAAGAAGTAGAAATCCAGAGATTGAAGAAGATTTACATAATGGTCATTATGCTGGGTTCAATCGCAGCATCTGTAGAAGTAGATAACTTCGTCGATGGATCACTACACCAGACTGCAATCAGGGACAGTGCATTTACACCAGCTCATTGGTGGTTATACAGTCACTTTGTAGCCCTTCCGCTAGGATGGGGATTTGTGGCAATGTATGATCGAAGGGTACCTATACTTAGAGGCCCTGCCAACTCAATGAACACTGGACTAAAGATAACTATAATTGGATATCTTGCAACCATGTTCACAATTGGTGTAAATGAATTGTGGCACTTCTGGTTTGTCGAAGAAATCTTTTCGGTACCGAATCACTGGATGTTCAATATGGGAGTAGTCGTAGCTTTCATGGGTGCTCTAGCCTATGTGGTAAGAGTATATGCACGTCTAGTTGAATTAGGTGCTGAAACTCCAGCAAAGAATCCATACGTAGCCGAAATGTACAAGTTAGCCCTAGAAGGCAAGTTGTACAGCAGGTCAATACCATAAACCAAAACCAAAGTACTAACACGACAAACATGTGAAAAAAAGTCACTGAACTGAGCCTGAAAAACGGTCAACTTTTTTTTATTTTCTTCTGGTTGTTATTTTAAAGCACATATGGTGTATTTCACCCAGTTCTCATTCATTGTACGTCCGTTTTCTGTCCTTAGAGTGACCTTATAGTACTCATTAGTTGTCTATTCTATGTCCGAGCAGCGCCCTTATGGTGTCCTTATCGTGCCCTTTCGTTGTCCAATTTTCGTCCATTTATTGTCCTTTTTTTGTCCATTTTCTAATCTCAAATTCATATCGTATGCGGCTGCGGATTTCCGTCTGTTATCCTTATTAATATAAGATCATGATTAACCATGAAAAGCCATCAACTTGATAATATTGAATTTATGAAACTTCACTGTGAACTCCAGGTAAATTGATCTTATTAATTTCTATTAGGAACAAGACTCTAAGTGTCCTGGAAGTCCGCCACCCATAAGGCAGATTAAACCTTCATCAGGTTCAGAAGTAAATCATTACTCCTGAAATAATTGCTAGTATGTTCTTCAGATCACATCCAATACTTTAATAATTTCATCGTTCTGGAATTCTGATTCTAGATACATGCATAGATACTTATCATTGCTCTCGGTCAGGGGGCTAATGGCCAAACTAAAGGTATCGAACTGTAATAGCTTGAATGGTGGTAGCTTCGATCCCGATGAACCTGAGTCAAAGTCGTGCGTTTCTATAGCATTAAGAAAATAAGATAAGTAAAATAAACCATCCTTCCTTTGAATTCCGTTAATTGGAAAGACTGAAGAGTTTTGCATCTCGTTCCTATAATCGCCGACAAGTAATTTTCCAACCCTATTCATAATTCCTACGTATTTAACTGATTTAGCTGTTGAAAGCACTGTCGAGCATATTTGATGCAGGAATGTTAGCTCTTCCAATGCCAACATCGGATATACATAAGTAATAAAAGTTTTACGAATAATCATTTAAAGAATATCAATAAAGTTATTCTAATTACTCGAATAGACATTTTTCATATAAATTTGAAAAAATTGTTACTTATAATATAAAATCTATTATTGCATTTTTGGAACGGAATTTCCAGCTCAATATGCTTCTGTCATTGAGGTTGCGCATCTGTTGATGAATTAATGGATGAAGAGGTATTTGTTAGGTTAATCATAGAAGGTGGTGATAATGTCGGAACCGAAATATTCGCACTAGGCTGATTGGTTTGATATCCCATGACATTCACGCTATACCATTTAGTTATCTCAGGTGAGCATAACAATTTTGCTGTAATTCTGTTTGAACCTTCCTTGACTTGAGTGTAATTAGAACCTAAAGTAAAATTCCATTCCGAATAATCACTAGATCCAGTAGGCCCCGAGGCTGACGCGTCATGGTATGGCTTTACGTTGTTTACTATAACTGAAACGCCACAATCTTTGGTGGCATCATCTGAAGATTCTCCTGAAATAATAAGATCCTCGTTAATAGGAACTTGATTTCCGTCAGCAGGAGCATTTATTTTTACCGATTCAGTCATACCACCTTGAGAGGTTAAATTTCCAAGTATTTGGGCATATGTATCCTTGGTGCCTAATATTAATACGATAACTGAGACGAAGGTCACGGCAGCTAGGCAAAGTAATTTCTTGTCTAAAGTGAACTTACGCATATTCCTATGCTAATTATACCCTATTAATATTAAGTACGCCCTCTAATAATGGTCAAATTTGTCAAATATTATTAGGCCTAATTACTTTCGCGTGATCTTTTGATAGAAAAACACTTCCCTATCAATTATTAATATAATGGGTTTTTCTTTTTCTCATTAAGAAGTATGATGCATTCTTTTGAAGGTCTCAAGTTGCAAGGCCCACGGCCTGAAGTCCCGACAACGAACCACCAAATTTAGTTCATCAAGAACATCCTGGACCCAGATCAGGTTTCTATACTCCTAATCTTCAAAGGCCTAAAAACGATGTAAAAATAGGGGAAAATTGATTGGTTGTTTCATCTTATTCTATGATCCTCAGCAACCATAAAAACAAAAGTCAACGGATTTATGATCTGTAAATCGGGTTCAAATTTCCCCTCAGGGCCTTAAATCAAGATTATAGCATGAATCAACAGAGATCCGTAATACTCTGATAAGAAATTTCAGTAGATAAAACTGGAATTTTTTCCTGTTCGCAAGATTAGAATATGAAGTAGATATGTACTTGTCATAATATTTGGATTTCAAAATGCATATCAAGTTGTGAACCAACTTCAATGCTAGATATAGGGATTTGTTGTGAAGTAGTGATCATATTAGTTAAGAATAATTACTGATTTAGAGGTAGTCATCATTACCTTGTCTAGATATTTACCACAAAAAAGACACTTACTCAGTAAATTTGATAATTAATGATAAGTGTATTAAAAGTAGCACAGACACTCCCATCCAGAACTCCTTATATAAAAGGAACTTTACCCTATCACATGGCCCATAATTTGAAGCTAACAATACTTGTTGCTGTTCTTTTACTACTTTGCAGTTCGGTGTATTGTATCAATAAATCAATAGCTAATGCGCAGCCAGTATATTCTATTACAGTATCAAAAACTTCGATAAGTGATTTTACTGTTACGAATGATGGAAGTTACACAGGCTCATTTGATACTACTTATATCATTACAGGATCGGAGATTGAATTTGAAGCCACTAAAGAGTTATTGGTATCTTCAATTGTTGGTGATTTTTTGAAATCACCAACAATTGGATATATAAAAATAGAAAACAAAAGTAATCAATTGAATGAAAATAGAACTGGCATTGCTTTTGTGGAGCAAGAGCAAATCAGTAAAAAGATAAGTTCTGTGCTATCGGAAACAGTGGATAAAATTATACACACAAGTCCAGGCATAACTCTCGCATCCGGAGTCAACTTCAGACAAATTAAATGCGAATTTGGCGAAGTGTTAAGTGATTTTAGATGCCATCTTGCACCTGTTGTACCAAGTAGAGTTACGCGGAAACCATTGTAGACAAACATAAAAGAGGACCAGAAATTCACGAAAGATCTCTCTGATTAAGAAAGAATCATTGAACTGGCCGTATTGGTGAATCAGCGTATTCTTTATTTGGCAAAAAAGACACCGATCTAAAAAGTATTTCCCAAGGTGGACTTACGTTCCACTTTATTCCATTATTTGGGATTAATTTTAAATGTCGTAAAGTAGCTTGCCTGTTGTGGTTACCATTGTGCATACGACAAGCCTGAACCCGGCATTGAAGAAGGTATAATCCTAAATATCGCAGGTCACAGTTAAATATATGCCAAGTGGGAAGTTGTATCATTTCGTCCCATCTTCTAAGTCTCGATTGAATAAATATCCTCATTCTGAACCATCTGATATCAGATGAAAAAACTGCAAAAATTAGTTACAATTGCGCTTCTCACTACTGCAGGATTTTCTTGGTTGCTATCTGCATTACATCCTGACATGATGGATTTGATGATAAGTTACAATCCAGTACTAATTTTATTATTTACCGCAAGTTGGACAGTTGGCATGGCTGCGATGATGTTCCCGGCAATAGTACCAATGGTTCTTCTTTACAATAGACTTATTACTAATGAGGAATCAGGATCTTCTACAGTAGTTACACAGAGAAAGATTATACATATTTTAAAGGTAGTCCTGTTCATAGGAATGTACCTTGTAATTTGGGCGATGACAGGAATTGGTTTGCTTCTAGGTTGGTCTGTTCCAATGAACAGTCTAATCATGGGTATGGAAAATAGTCACATTGGAATGATTTTTGGGAGTATTCTGATTATCTCTGGTGTATATCAATTTACTTCATTAAAGAACAAATGTATAGGATACTGTGAATCTCCTCTGAGTTTCTTTATGAGAAGATGGGAAAAGGGAGCACTTGGCGCGATTAAGATGGGATTGCTTCATGGACTCTATTGTCTTGGCTGTTGCTGGCCTTATTTTTTGATTATGGTAGCCCTGGGATGGATGAATTTGGGATGGATGGGATTGTTTGCCTTGATAATTTTTGGAGAAAAGATTTGGTCTAAAGGAATTTGGATTGCTCGCGCCGTTGGCATTGCTCTAATTATTCTAGGGGTTTCAAGTAGTGTTGGACTCATTATGGTTCACGATAATACCATGGATATGAATATGATTAAACAAGGGATGGAACGAGATAATATGGACATGTCATTACAAGACAGGAATAGTCCTATAGTTACTGGTATGCTAAATGGAAACACAAATACTCTGGATGATGGCCATCCTATAATGCCTGAAAGGTTGAGCATGTGAAAAATAATCTATTTAGGCTGAAGAAATATGTAATTGCACGACGCAAATCCAAAGGTAGATGCAATAACACTTACTAAATTATTCAGAGTTTTTTAGAAATAGAGGAAATTATAAGTTCAATTCAATTAGCTATTTATCACGTCACTCATACTGAGCTACCATGTATCCGTAGGGTATTCCATGCTTATCCACAATTGATTGTGCTTCATTTGATGTATTCGAATAGATTGTTGCATTGGCTAACTTATCCATTGTATTGTCAATAATTATATCCATAGTCTCTGCTATTACTTCATCTATTGAAGCTTCTATGGAAGACGAAACATTCGCCGTTATTGACTTTAGGGTATCGGTAAGTTTAGATGTTAAAGTATTACTAGCAGGTTCAGCAGCAAAACTGTAATTAAGACTATGTACGTCAATAGACATGAATGTTACGACTCCCAACGCCAATATTGCTAAAATGGTTAATTCATTTATTATTTTTATTTTTCTCATGCTTAAAAATTGCGATCATGGAATAAATCGTCTTGCACACTTTATTCAAGAAGAAGCATCACTTAGAAACTAGAGTATGTTTCGATAAAAAACGAAATGAATTCTCAATACTAGTTTTGCAATAATAATCGCCATGTGTTTTAAGATTGTATCTTTCTTTATTTCTTGGTATGTTTCTTTATGATTTCTTGATATGACAGCTTACATAGTGCACCCGGAATTTGAGCGACATTAATGAAATTGACATTGAAATCATTATTACCATAATAACCAAATAACATCATCTTAGTTTTTAAAGTGGTAACAATAAACGATTGAATAGTAAGAATGGGAGAGATTTTTATAGGATGTAGTGGTTGGTGCTACCCTGGGCCACCTCAAAAAGGGGGATGGAGTAATATCTTTTATCCAAGCAATGATTCAAAAAAACTGTTTTATTACTCACAATTTTTCAATACAGCAGAAATTAGTTCTACATTTTATGATAAGTTGTACAGCAAAATGACCAGGCGTACTTTTGAAGGGTTGGCGAGAGCAACTCCTGATAACTTTCAGTTCTCGTTAAAAGTACCAGAGACAATAACTCATATCAATGGCTTGGATATTAAGACTGATGCCCTTACTGCCCTAGAAGTGTTTCTAGACAAAATATCTCCATTAAAGTTGGCCAACAAAGTGGGTGCCATCATATTCCAGCTACCTTCTAGATTTGCAGTTAACGATCTCAAAAAGAAAACACAATTTTTTGACCGGCTTCCGCGTGGATACGACTTTGCTGTAGAATTCCGACATCCTTCATGGCATACTGAACAACCTTGGGAGATCCTCAGGCACTTTAACATTGCAACAGTGATTGTCGATATACCCTCACAATCTGATTACCTACCTGAATTCATTGTAACTGCGAATCATTCCTACATTAGATGGGATGGAAAAAATATCCATCATTTGCACAATTATCTTTACTCAATAGAAGAATTACGATTTTGGTCTAAAAAGGCCAAGGAATTACAGGCAGAAACTCTAGTCCTACGAGGTTATTTCAACAATCATTATGCTGGAAAGTCTGTCATCAATGCATTGCAATTCAAAGATGTGATTGGAAACTTTCTATCAGATAAGGAGGAAAAAGTATTGAAACATGGTTTGTCTTATTTACGTCACAACAATATAGAACTGTCTTCTTTGTTTGAATAACGGCTGATATAGCTGTGCTCTGACCCATTCGATCCTCTATATGAATGACAAGATTTGCTGATCTTATGCACGAATAACATGGAATACGACCAAGGTTCAGAAGGGCATATAAATAGAAGAACGCGAAGAATATATGCGAGAGTACTTTTTGACAAGAAATCGAATCAAACTTCCACTTGTCTTATCTATTTCTAATTTCTTTCTCATTATTTTTGCGCTTGTATATTATTCTAGTGGCGCAGCTTTTGGGTCCTTTCAAGGAAACATAGGGACCATGTGGGTTTCTATATCTGATTTTCTAACATATGATGATATCCTTTCAGGCTTCAGCATAAAATACCCTCCTGACTGGCAACTGGAACAAGGCATTAATAGAGCCCTTACGTTCAAAGCTCCTAAAGATGGCTCTTCGTCAGATACCTTTCCAGCGGGCTTAGCAATAACCTCTAAGGGAAGTACCAGCAAATTTGTCCTTATCCGCTATTACTCAAACGCAATTGAGCACTTTGAAGAGTCTTTATCCTGATATCAACTTACTTGAATCTGGTGAAATTACCTTTACGGGACGCCCAGCTTATAAAATAGTCTTTACTGCTACAGACGCGGACCAGCAGTTTAAAAAGGCCATGCAAATCTGGTTCAAGGAAGGAACTAAGGCTTATCTAATAACATATAAAGCAGATGTTGACTCTTTCTCGAAATATCTATCAACGGTAGAGCAAATGTTGAATTCGTTCTATATCATTGGTAACTCTGTCAGTTCCTCTTAAAGGGATCCGATCGGTGGATCCTTCTTTCTTTATAATATGGCTGATTAACTAAGGCAGATATTTTCTACACACGGCCGAAATATTTGATTGTTGCATAATGAGGCTAGTGTAATATTATGAGGTGATAATATGTGAAGAATAGCCCCTATTCTGATGTAGAATTTAATGGTCTACAGGGAATTGGATGGTAGCGAATAATAATTTGGTCATCTAGCTATTTTCAATTTGAGTAGCATAATATTTCTCCAGAAGGTACTATTGGAAGTTTGTTAAGTTTCTCCCGGCAAATAACCTCTTTAAATGATGTTGTATATTTACCTAGTATAGAATGTTCGGGTTTCGCTCCGTTCACCGAACATTACCAATAAGAAGGGAAAGCCAAACACGGAGCTGGCTTTCTCTTTCCTTAGTTTAACTCTACATTTATAGAGAAACTATCTTCATACTAGCATAATGTTTTTGAAGCTTATGTAAGCTAGCTCGTATGAAGGCACTCTTGATAACATTGTTTCTTGCCTTCCAGTCAAGTAGATTTCCGTGCGTTATTTCGAATTATATCTGATATTATTATGATGATATCTTGAATTATAGGATCTAAATCATGATAATAATTTTTGTGGGTCTGACACATAGCCAATTAGATAGTCAGTAGTACAGGTAGTCGAAGAGAAACTCTTAAAATATATTACCATCTCATAGATTGGGAAGTGTGTATAGACTGAAGGGATCTATTAGCAATTACATATTGTTTTTCACACTTGCATTTGTTTTAGGTTCGGTTAACTTCAACACCCAAGGCGTCTTTGGGGCTAGTGACAGTTTTGATGCTCATGGAACCATAAGTTCACTGGTGTTTGGGATGCCTGCATCAGCTAGTGTGGTCAATATGAGCTCGGTTCAGAAATTTATCCTGTCTGGAAGTTGGAATTTAAGTACTGAAGAAGGAAAACTTAATAATTTTACGTCAAATTTTTACACCGGTCCTACAAATGGGGCTGACAATCATACACATCAGCTTCGAGACCTCAAAGTCGTCACTGAAGCTCCAATTATTCTCACCCCGGAGGGCAGCACAAAAATTTTAGGTATCTTAAACGTTGGAACAAACGGTAAGAGCGCATGGAACGATGTAAATACAGAAATCACAATTTCTAATGGAAGAACAATTAGGATTGCTCTTGCCGATGAGGATAGTGAGCGTCACTTTATGGGGCAGCCAATTTATGGCATAGTTGAGAATATTAAAACACGATAGATCACATCATTGTCATTTGTAAGCATAATCATAATCACATGCCGCAGCTTGTAAATAGTTTTTTACTCATCGTTCGAATAACTGATTGTTCCTAATCGTCATACTTATTTAAGTGATTTAAGTGGACTATCGGTAGGAAATGGGATGAACGAACTTGAATTAAAGGACTTATTTGTTAGTTCCTTGGAATCCGGCCACCTTTTAAACAACAAGGATCACAATTTGCCTTTTACGAATACCAAAAATGAAATAAGAGTCAAGAACGAAGGGTATTTTGGTAAGTTTGATTTAGTTATTGCAGTCATACAGAGAAATAGTAAGTTATCTCAACCACTAGATGAAATGGAAATTTGCAATAATATTCTTGCGAGAACCGGTCAGCTAGTCGAGCTTGCGAAAAATGAGAAATGTTCAATTAATGAAATTTCATTTTATCCAGTTGAGCTAAAATCGAGTAAGGATACTTTAGATGACCGCTTGCCCAATCAAATTATGGATGCAATCCTCACTTTTGGAAGGTCTTTGGTTGTACTTGATAAGAAGCATATCAAGAGAACTTCACTTAAGATCTTACGATTACTTCCTGCAACCATCATTACTTATACTGGAAGAAAAGACTACTTCAAGGTAGTTTCTGTATTTGACAGATTTATTGACAATGGAATGTTCAATATGCCTAAAAGGAGATTTGCAAAAACGCTTCTAGATAAGGGAATCGATGAGGATACAGATAAGATATACCGTAGGCTTTCGACGTTGGAAAGAATAAACCAAAAATTTGTCTTCAATCAACTATATGATGCTGATGTTGGTTTCTTTAAAGAAGAAATAGATTTCCTGCGACAATTTTCCAACATTGACGCTCGCATGTCTTATAGAAGGCAGGTAATAAAATATATGAAAGAAAGCGAAATTGTAAAAATCACTGATTACTTATGATTTTTATATTAAATTTCTCAAATATATAGCAGAACGCTAGCATTTCCAATTAGATTCTAAGGCACTGACAATTATCACGTTTTCAGGAAAATTCTGCAATAATAGTTTATGAGGAACTTTTCCAGTAAGAGTCTATTAAATCCATATAGATAATGTGGCCCTACAATATTATATAGGTAATATTGTAAATGATAGTAGGAACAACATCTGATAGAACCTTAATGCGAGCCAAAAGGACGAATAGGGCTGCGTATAAAATACACGAATACCTTAGAGATACTGGTGAATGGAAATATCAGAGTTGTAAATCTTGTATGGGAAGGACACTTTTTACTTGTATTGTTTGCGGATTTTGTTGGAGTTGTCATTGGAAAGTAGAACAGCTTGCAAAGATACCCAATCACCTCCTCATTGCCTGACCATTACAGAAGTAACTAAATATAACAAAAACGGCATATTATGATTGTAAAATGAAGTGCCCATGTTGCGGTGCAGATATGGTGTTAATTAAGGACATAGACAGGCTAATATCTTACAAGTGTCTAGGATGCGGATTAAGTAACACTGAGCTTAAGAAAAGTCAATAATCTACCCAATCTTTACTGCAAGAATGCAGTTGGAGCAATTTATTATAGTACTAAATTTAATTTGTGTCCGTGTTAAGTATGTAATTTGCAGATAACTTATTTTATATCTTTGACATTAGATATTTGAACACTACAACTGGCGTAGTTGCCCTAAGATTTCCTTCTACCTTGTGACCAATTACAAAGAGCACAACTGCTATGCTCCACAAAGTAGTACCTTCAATAGGATTGGTGTCCATACCTGTCAGAAATCCTATAATCAAGAACAATCCGGCAATATACAAGGATAGACCGATGAAATGAAGAAATAAATTGACGGGACTTCTGTGTGTGCTTTTGATTGCTTTAACCAGACTGAACGCCATTAGTATAACATTATAAATTGTGTCTTTCGTATTTAACTTATTCTCACGACTCCTCAATTTCTGATACATGCCATAAATGGACCTAGTTCTAAAATATTAGATTAAGCATAATATTTCAATAGGATAATGAATTGTATATTAGCCTTTGAGAATTAAAAAGGAAAGCATTTACTGTAAACGCATTATCCACGTTATATTCTTGTTAGGATTCTATGACTCGACTAAAATCAATACTATGAATTGGATACCTAAACACAGATAAGAGGATTAAAAATGAGAATACATAGATGAATATGGCAAATAAGGTTGCGATAGTCACAGGAGCAAGTAGTGGCATTGGATACTCTACTTCACTAGCGTTGTCAAAAGTTGGTTTAAAGGTAGCAATCGGAGCGAGACGGCTGGACAAATTAGAGCTATTAAAGAAAGAAATTATGAAAAACAAACAAGAGGTCTTTGCAGGAAAACTGGACGTCACAAGTAAGACTGATTGCAACTCGTTTGTCGATGCAGTAGTTAGTAAATGGGGAAGAATTGATGTTCTAGTTAATAATGCTGGATTAATGCCATTGAGTTATTTTGAGAACGGAAAAGTAGGAGAATGGGAACAAATGATTGAAGTAAACATCAAAGGAGTCTTGTACTGTACTTCAGCTGTGATTCCGCACATGATAAAAACAAAATCAGGACATATAGTCAATATGTCTTCCGTTGCAGGTAGAGTAGTATTCGCTGGGGGAACTGTTTACTGTGCTACGAAACATGCCATTACTGCTTTTAGTGAAGGATTAAGAAAGGAATTGAGTCCAAAATATAATATACGAGTTACATGTATTGAGCCAGGAGCTGTCGCAACGGAGCTCTTGGATACAATAACAGATGAATCTATGGCAGGATTTATTCAAGCAACAAAGAATATGGAAATATTGCAATCGGCAGATATTGCTAATGCAGTTTTATATGCAATAAATGCACCAATTCATGTCAATGTAAATGAGATCTTAATAAGGCCAACAGCGCAGGAGAGGTAAGATCAAATATTGAAAGGCTTTTTCGAGACATATAGGTGAGTCTGCCTGATATGGCGATAAATGTATAACATGACTCAAGGCGTTTATGAACTACCAAAGGTAACCAAGTTCGTCTTTCTAATCTGATTTAGTCTCCCCCTCTGGCCCCATCTGAACCATAAACAAAAAATTGCAATTGTCAGCGATTCAGGAAAGTGTGGTTCTGATTTGAATTACTTAGTATTTAGCAACACTGCTGGTACTATCTCAATGGAGGCTGATATATTCTAGAAAATCTAATAATAATGGCTCAATTATGATGATAATTAATAAAAATATTACAGATATTGTTATGAATTTTGATCATTATTACCGTCTTTATTCCTAATACATTCCTACTCTACGATTTTTCTGTGATTATTTTCTTCGAATCGGTTTATTAGTGGCCATTTTCGAACAACCTCCATGATTTTGAGGCAAGAATCAAAAAGAAACATGACAATAGTATTCGTGATATTTGCGGGCACTATTTTAGTAAGTGCAGTCAGCGTTACATCTGCAAATGCGGTAAATTATGATAGGGGTGAAAAACTCAAAGGTTTCACATATAATCATGAAAAAGCAAGTGAAAGCAAGGCAAAGAAAGCGTGTGTAGGAAACGAAGATGAGGACGAATGTGTCGAATGTATGGAATACAGAGCTGATTTGCAGGGATTGAAAGGATACGAAGTCATCAAGTGTCTAAAGGAGCCAGACAAATATCATTATTAATGAAATCTGTTTCTGCTCTGTCCATCATTTTCATTTTTTGTTAAATTTTTGAAGTTCTTACACTCGCCGCTAATTATTTCTTGGACTTCTGTCATGTAAGCTTACCAACTCTGACCTACAAACTTAAGACTTACCTATAGTTACCATCCATTGATTGAAAAAAATTTGTAAATAATAAAAATAAAATTAGGAGTATCAATAATACATTCGTATGACAGTACAGTTATTGGGCCGATTGGTTCTGCCATCTTTCTTTGTTGTTGTACTGACAATCCAACTAGATGTGTTTGCACAAGTTGGAACTGGTCCCGTTGTCCAAGAATTCGCAGTCCCATTGGGCTCGCATCCACATGACGTTGCCCCAGCAAAGAATGGATCAATCTGGTATACTGCTCAGCATTCAGGAGAACTTGGACTATTAGATCCAAATACAGGCAAGACGTATCATATTCCGTTAGGAGAGGGATCTGCGCCTCATGGTGTTATAGTAGGACCAGATGGCGCACCTTGGATTACCGATGGTGGGCTTAATGCCATTGTGCGTGTCGATCCTAACAATAGGAACATAACACTATTTCCACTCCCCGATGAGACTGAATATGCAAACCTTAACACTGCTACCTTCGATCAAGACGGCGTTTTGTGGTTCACAGGACAAAATGGAATTTACGGTCGTTTGGATCCGGAGTTTGGAAAGATTGAGGTATTCGACGCACCGCGTGGTAGAGGTCCATATGGAATTTCGACAACACCTGATGGTGAAGTTTACTTTGCCTCATTGGCTGGAGGATATATTGCTCATATTGATTCGAAAACAGGAAATGTTACAGTTCTAGAACCACCAACACATGACCAAGGAGCGCGCCGCATCTGGTCTGATTCTCAAGGTCGAGTTTGGTTCAGCGAATGGAATGCAGGAAAACTGGGTCTTTATAATCCTTTTACTAATTCTTGGAAAGAATGGCCATTGCCAGGATCAAATCCACAGCCATATGCAGTATTCGTAGATGACAAAGATATGGTATGGTTAACTGATTTTGGTTCAAATGCTTTAGTACGCTTTGATCCTTCACAAGAGAAGTTTGATGTTTTTCCCATTCCTAGTCCTGGGGCTAACGTCCGTCAGCTTCTTGGGACATCAGGTCAAGTGTGGGGAGCAGAATCTGGAACTGATAAGTTGCTGACAATTTTGACTTCGAATTGAGTTAATACATGGGAATGGAAATGGAAATGAACAATGAAGTCCCCGTTTCATGGAATAGTCATCTTCTATCTTGGCGGATAGAATAAACCTATACTTGAACTAAGTATGATTATATGTCCTGATATCTGATATCCTATGTCCATCGGTGCGAGCAGAAATTTTATGAAATATTGTAAATGCGGCTCGCATGATAACAGTGCGACGACCTGCTCACAATGCAGATCTTCCGGTGCGTACTTGCGTTATCCTTGCTATTAGCCTCATAAGATACAATTCGATGGTAAGAAAAGTTCCATTCTTAATTTAGGTTCAATATAGATTTCCCGTATTATTGGCATTTCACCACCTTCTTCTTTTAAATGGAATGCCAAACTATATTTGCTTCTTATTAATCTACTTTCATATGAATGCCGAAGAATTTTCAAAGGTGATCTTAGATCTTGATGAAAGTATTAGATTTTCAGGCATTGTTGAAAAATCAGGTCATCTACATGCAAGTGTAATGCGGGAAGGTCTAGACGAGCACCTGAAGGGTAGGAATCCCGAAATAAGCTTTGCACAATCTGCATACATAGTCGATCTGCGAAAGATGTTTACCTCAGAATTAGGAGCTCTACATTCAATCATTTACCTTTATGATAAGGTTAGGATGATTAGCATGCCAATAAAGGATCAAATTCTAGTGCTATCTGCTGATAACCGCGGAAATCTGGATGAACTTTTGACAAAACTGAAGGAACGCGTCAAAGAACTCGAACCTGAATTGGAATTGCGTAAAGTTTCCCATTCAAATTGATAAGGAAAAACAAGAAATACTCAAGAATTTACTTGAGTCAGGAATTTCTGAGGATATGATCGCTGATCAACTTGATCTTGATATAGAGACAGTAAAGACACTTATTCATGAATTCTCAAAATCATCCTGAACTTTCAAGGAACAGAATATCATTGTTAATTCTCATACGACGTTAATCAAACATAGACAAAGCTATTACATTCTCAGATCGCATATGGACATTCTGGATATTGTCATTCCTTGTCGGTGGTAAAATACACTCTCCAGCCGTCTAGGGTATTCCAATAGGTAACAATATCATTCAATTCTGTTCTACCAACAATCCCAATATATGATATTGTAATTTTTATTATTGGCACTTGCAATGATGTCATGATCATTACTGTTGCATTTGGTTCACACGTATAATGTAGTTAATAGATTGCAAGTGATTTTGCAAGTCTTGATGATGGTGATGACCGCAATTTACAAAGTATGCTATTCAACGGACATACATACTAATGTCTTATCCACATAAGATGAATGATAGGATCAAATTATTATTATTTTTCGGAATATTCTCCTAGAGTTGTTATTAGTATCTCTTAAATGAGACAAATAATACTTTGTAAAAGTGATTCTTTCTAATATAGGAATGTCAGTATCAATAATACTTCTGGTTTTTACAATATCATTCAATGACTATTGGTTTGGAAAAATCAGTGCAGGGGATGTAAATTCTGATGGTAAAAGTAAAGAGACACACATATCGGATCTATTGACCTACTATCCGTATGGCCACAAAGATAGAAATCTGAAAGTAGCTTCTGACTTGACCGGAGAACTTGTAGATATCACTCATACTTGCGCTGTCAGAATTACAACGAAACCTGATATGCTTGCAGTTTGTGATAGATTTTTTCAATCATATACTTTCCTTGTAATATCATTCTACACAAAGAATGAACCGGCGATAAGTCAGATTGTCAGTCCACTGCCTTTGCATATCCCATCCGAGGATTTGGCAGTGAAGAATAGGTTCTTCAGAGATAGGAACCCTATCCAATTACATGCATAGGAGCGAAGATATTTCGAAACAACTGGTAACCATTTGGTCAGCCTGTACTGATAAGGGATTATCCATATGTAATGACATTGCAGGAGAATTTGTTACTTCTATAAATTCACTGTTGATTGATGGAGCTGAAGATATTAAAGAAATAATGACGGAAGAGAAAGAGTTACCAAAGTCAATACCGCGAGGGGTTGCATTGCATTTTGAACTGATGCATAAGGGAAAGATTGAGAATAATATTACTATTAGTTGAAGGTAGAGTACAGCGGAAGATGCTGAGCCAGGATTTCTTACTTTATGGTCAACATCGCTTTTAGGGGAATTACTTCTTCCAGTTCAGATATTGATTGGTAAAGTTCAAGATATTTCTGTCCTTTGGCTGTAACAAAATATAAGTTGGTGTCATCTTCCAGTTCAGTTAGACCGCAGCGAGTAAGAAGTGGCGCATAGTCTCTAAGTTTCATATATGAAATATCCGCGATCTCGACTATGTGTGACTTTGAAGCACCTGCAGAACCTCTCGAGTTGATGGAACTTAGGATATTTGCGATTATGTCAGTTCGGCAGCGAAGTTTCAAATCTTCTATAATATGCTTCTAGCCGATATAAAATAATGGCGTGCTAAGTATTGATTAATCGCGCTACAATTACACATCTCTTCATTTTTAAAATTGAACCAGATCTGAAATTTGGTAGAGTATCTCACTCTCATTGTCAATTGATCTAATTTTGAATTAACCTATTACTTGACTCAACTGGTTTCTGTTCAGATGAAGCGCATGCGCTACTACTCAGTTTGAGTCTGCCAAAACTCTATTTCAATATTTACGAGATGAGACGCGTCCAAATCTTGAGGGAATTCATGTAGTCTACTTCTTGCACTCGAACGAAAAGTAACGTTTAATGAGATGATCCTTTCAGTTGCCGTTGAAATGGAAATTTGTGAGATTGCGATAGAAAGTCATTGTGAAGATGAGCCATTAGACGGCTGGGGTCCTACCCATTGTGAAGAATTAGTCAGGTCATCAATCATGTTTTCCAGATGTCTTAATTTTTGTAATTCTGGCGAATAGGATGTACCTAGATAATCGTAAACTGATTTAAAAGTTCTTTAACTTTCTCTGGTGGAATGTTTGATTTACGGTCTCCAGTTACATTCACATGCTCATATCCTCTATACAGTACGTTTCCGTATCCATCAATCTCTAGGTAATAGTCTGGACAAAGCCCATAACAGGGACCTCTCGACATTGTGATATTCACATTGTTAGTAAAAACTGATTAGTTTATTTTGGCTAGAGTAGTTCCATTAACCATAACATTATTTTGAGCACTTGCATTATTATTATTAATAATAATGATAAGTAATGGTAGTCCCGGTAAAAAAATCATTAGAGATATGATTGAAAGTAATTTGATATTACCCTTTTCTGTCAATAGGACTTTTCATGTTACATCTTAATATGCTTTTTTAGAATCGAACCACAAAGTTCTCAGATAAAAGTGCTTTATAGTTCAGTGTTGTACTAACCTAGAGTCTTTTTTAAGCTTATTCATCACTCCTAGCCTAAGACTTACTGTGATAAGAACTAGTTAAGACACTTAAATCATAGTTCTACCACAATTTCTGGTTTTGCATTATAACATCTTTGACACACCATCTTGTCATACCAATTTTTTAATTGATGGGTCTTCCTTCCACATTCTGACAACGCATGAGAGTGAACATTTGTAATACTTAGTGTATTTAATTATATAAGACTTTTCTATCTAGTCCACCAAAATCTTGACCTACCTGCGAGCTTTGGCACTAATCTTCGCAAGCCAGACCGTCATTATCCGGTCGAAGCCATGAAATCCGAACGTGAAAGCATAACTTTCCAAGGTATTATAGCGATATGCCATCAATGTGACTCCGTAAATCTTAATGTAGTCGGTGATAATTGAATCTTATCTTGAACCATCTTTGCTAGATGATTTTGCTAGCCTGAAGCTATTGTTAATGATCACGAATAATTTTCGTTTCGGTGTACACGGACGGTTTGATTTTCTGAAACCAGCAGCAGACGATCATACACATTACTATAATGTGGGTGTTACTGACACTGGTTCTAATGATCATTCTGTAGATATTATGCATGATTTGAAAGGTAAATAGCGCTACTTAACCTTACTACATACCATAACAATACACGGAATATTCACAAATAGGGGAGGCAAGTTTGCAAGTCCTTCTGATAAATAAAGTACCATATCTATGACATTTCAATTGATTTATCTAGATGTTTTATTGCTTTCATCCGTAATGTTAACCATTGGATGAAGTTGATGCTGTTAAGGACTAATATCAAAATAACTGGCTCTATCGACAACGGTTTTGCCTTAATCTATAGTAGTTGAATAATGGTCGGGTTTCTCGAGCCTTTTACGATACAAATCTATATCAACTTTTTGCTAAACCATCTGCAAATCCTTCCCAAGCTTCAATTACTTTGAATAAGATGTCTTCTTCTGGAACAAGACTCAAATGACCTCAGCTACATCTCTACAAGATTTAATGGATGAGTCATAATAACGTGAGGATTACATGTGTGGCATGTCCTCCACTAGGGATGGGTGGCATTAAGATTTCGGAAAGATATGGGAAAATCCTTAACTACTATTCCAGACAGACGTTCTTTTATGATTGAAACTATCAATGTAGGATTCAACAATATCCAAAATGATTCTTCACTCGTGGCTATCTCATCTTTACCTCAGTTGCCAAGCCTAGTATTCATATCCCAAATAACTGATATTATGTGTGGTAATAAACCAGAAAGAAGTTGGACTAATATTGTCCTAAATTCAAATCATCAATATTTCATTAATTTTTCGCACCTCACCAACTATAGTGTATAGAGTTTGAAAGGTTCAATTAACAAATAGTTAAGATTTTAATCACGGTAGTTGTACTTTGACTGTAGAAACGCTAATGGATTACATGCTCGCTGTCTGTTGACTGATGCGCTTACGAATATCGGATTGTTAGGTGCTGTTATTTTCACCTATGTACAGAATTTAAGATTACTAAATACATTATTTACTATAGGCCTAGTTCTAGTAGGATCATTATTTATTATTCAAAATATAGTCATAGTTATTTTTTGGTTCAATTTGTATCTTGCTGGACCTTCAATTAAGACCATAGTGGATGCGGCGGGCGCCCTATCTATTCTTTATTAACTTGGCACAAACATGTGCTCTTGCCGTCTTGCTATGGATTACAAGAAGATAAGAATAGAACAAGCGATTTCATATACGGATAATGACATTACTGTTAATCGTGCCTATAATTGTGATTTATAAAATGCGAATTGATCGTCACCTAATCAGTAATTCACGACCTGGACTCAAACTCTATTAATAATAGTTAAATAAATAAAAAATCTTGTAAATAGTGAAGGTAAAATGGCAATTTTTGAATCGCCTGGTTTGGATAATTTGAAGGTTATAGACAATGCTGAAGAACCAAAAATAGGCGATCATGACGTGCTAATAAAAGTGATGATGACTGGAGTGAATCCGATAGACCATTTTGTAGTTTCTGAAATGTTACCAGAAATAATTCCCTTCCCACATATTCCAGGAGCAGAATCAAGTGGAATGGTGGAGGAAATTGGAATCCATGTAAATGATAATAATATACAGAAAGGAGATAGAGTGATAATTCATAACAAAGTATTTGATGGAAATTGCGATATGTGCTTAGCTGGTCTTGATATGATATGCAGAAATGGGGGACGAATCGGAGCTATTGCGAACGGCGGATTTGCTGTGGCACAGGAAGGAGTTGCACCAACTAATAGATCTAGCTTATCAAGCAGATCGAGTCAAGGTATGGAAAAAATTTAAACTTGATGAGTAAGACGTATTACAAGCGCTGTTTGCTAACGAAAGAGACAAAAGGATATTTCTAGATTTAACATGAATTCTCAACTATCTCAATTTCCATGCTATAGCTACAGTATCACATTAGGTAGATGAAAAAGTTGACCTAAACCATTCCTTTGCTATCATGACATCCTCTTGAGTCAAATTATGATTGGATTTTTGCCACTTAAGAGATATCTTAGCTCGAGATTTTTCAAGTAGTAGGAATAATCTTTTGGCTTCCTGTTGAGTTATAATGGGATCGTATAAACCCTCGCACAGAACAATATGTTTTTCTGACAGGTCTGGCATGGATTCAGGTTCAAGCGGAACCATGGCTCTAAAAAGAATTGCTCCAGAGAGGACTTCGGGCCGCAGCAGAAGCATGGATGCTTTTTCTGATATTAGCTCCGTTTGAAAATTCTACCGCAATCGTTCGATTCAAATCAAAACCATAAAATTGGGAAGCATTTCTCACAAAGTGAGCCAATTCGCAAGTTCTGTATTTCAGATCCTCTACATCAAATACACCCTCTGCCAGTCTCCGGAAAAATCTTGGGATTCCATTTTCTAATACCTTTCCCCGTGGACTTAATATTGCACTTTCTGGAGAAATCATCTTTCCTATTGAAATAAGATCCTCTTTCCATCCCCTCCTGTGCCATGTAGAAGCAGTAATACGTGTGAATTGACCTGGCTGTCCTTTCTTGAATGCTCGGCAGGAATGAATCGATGTATGAACCCCAAATTACCATTGTCATTACTATTTTTCCTTAACTTGTCATGCACAGGCAACAAAATACCACCACCATAACAAGGCTACCTCATTATTTCTTTTTTCTTCCTCGGCAAGTGTAAGGCTGGCAGTATTCTCTCCAAATCTTTTCGAACCGGTTGTAGTGCTAGATTTGTAATACATGTAAGTATGCTCCTAAGGTGATCACATTTTTCATCGATAGGAAATCTTGGTAAACTACTTCATCTCCCTCTGAAATTTTCATGGCTAGTTTTATTTGTATTTGACCCAGTCATAATTTAGTTGGTGCATTCATCATATTTATGCATAGAATTAATTACTAGGTTATAGTTCTTTTTGGGAAAAGGAAAATATGTAAAGATATGAGATTATATGGTTGCTTTATCATTGAGAATCAATAGTTACAATACATGCCTGTCTACTATATTTAATGGCTTTTATAGCTAATTGTTACTTGTGCTCGGTGCTACCTGATGAAATTTCCAACAATTGCATTTCTTGCATGATAGGTAAATATCTGGAAGGAGGTTAGTTCGGTGGTCTATTCTAAGGTGGCTACAAATACATACATCTAGGTCATTCATTCGATTGATAGGTATTTGCTAGCCCTGCCTATTAATCATGAATCACCTTATGGAAAAAAAGAAGGTAGTTATTGACTATGCATCTGTAACATGTGTTCTTTCAGCTCTTCTGCAGAATTTAGAACTACTCCACAAGCACCACATTTATGCTCAGACATGATGTAAATCTGTCCATCATCCGATATAAGAATTCGCCCTATGGACACAAGAGATTGTTTTTGGAAAGGGAACCTTGACTATAGTCCAAAATGTGACGCAAGAAAAAAATAATTTTATGACAGCTTAATTTGCTGATACTATGACCGGCTCTTCTGCCTTTTCAAGCTCCGTCTCATTTTCTAAATCTTCACTGATTTCATTCTTATTCTTATATCTAATCTTGCTTGGTATTTCGAACTCGAAACACATTATATAGTATTATGTCTTTATGGTATAAACGTATTTCTCTTATTTACAGTTTTTAATTTGTTGTATTTGGAGTAAATGGTTTCTCGTTATAATAAGCCCTATTGTTTCACTGGCTTGTTGTTCTGCTCAGCTCTTTGTTTTCAGATGATCGTTAGCCCTTATTTCTACGTCTTAGCGAAAATTGAAAATGAAGATCCCAACCTTATAGAAATTTACGAGTTCAAAGGCGAAGACTTCAGCTTGGTAGCAAGTCTATTTATTCCAAGACGACTAGATGTTTTATGATAACTACAATTCAGTATGAATGAATTTCCTTTTTGTGCAACTTCACTTTCGGGTATGTCGAAAAAGCTACTCCACATTTGTCACACTTCCATTTCACCATTCTATAATGTTCGTACGAAGGATAGGTGTTCCCTTCTATGTCTATGTATGAGTTCGTCTTAGGATTCCAGGCTACGTTCCGTAGATTGATTTTTTTCTTTAGCGGAGTGTGCGTCTCCATGTGCCTTCACCAACTGCGAAAAATTCCAAATAGGATGTGACCTATAGATCGACAATCCTCATATTTGTGGGGTAGCATGGATACTCATTATTCAAAGTGCATTATTATATTTAGTCAAAGTGAGACTATGTTACCATTGTTACTTATGGTATTTATCGCATTTTTCCAAGTGTTAACACTCGGTATGCACGGTCTTTAAATGGGAATCAAGTTGACCTGCACTCAGTTTTTCGGCACATATGGAACAGGTCGTTTTATTCATTCGAGCAAAAGAAGCATCGTACAGAATTCGAGATCTTGTAAAGTACATCAATAATAAATGAGCTATCATTCATAATAAAGTTTAAGTCTACCCCGTATTGTTGACCATCCAATTTAAATCAAGCAGCGATCTCTAGTATTTTCAACATTTCAATCTAACAGAAAATTTTTGCTCGGATGGACTTAGTACAGTTGGTGGTAGACCTCACCCATGAGCCGTTCCTATGTTAAAGTAGGAAACTATTGCACCCTAAATTATTAAAGGGTTACAACTTTATTTATTTGCTACATCTTTTTGCCCTTGTGCCTTAAAGTATCTTAGCAATTTTTCCTCGTCTGAGATTCCGTAGTATTTCATCAGTGTATCCACTCTAATGGATTTCAGTTCTATTCTCAGCCATAGGTTTATTAAGTAACGACATTGTATATTAAACGTGTACTCGTTAATCCTTAATTTAGTCACGATAATTATTAGATATTCGTTACGAAGGCTAGTATGCTTCATAGATTTATTTATCATATTTGATAATATATGCATAATCTCTGCTATTTTGTTTCTAGTTCAAATTTATCAGGAAAATTTCAGAAGGATTAAAAATGGTTAATTGAAACTCTAGAATTCAAATAAATGGTGTTAGACTATTTCCCGATTATATTCAGATAATTGTTGCAATAATATACGCTATTGCATTGTTTTATACAGTCGTCACATTTAAGCGTACAAAGAATTAGACCAGATAACAATAACAGAAACTATCTTTAATGATCTCAGACAATTAGATGGAGAGTTGTCTAAAATACCTTCAGGCTCTCAACATAATCCATCCAGGACTGAACTCTATTCTCGTTTAATTAATACTATAGATTGGTTATCATTTCTTGTCAATAAAAAAGTGATAAGTGATAGAAGAATGATAGAATACATGAAACCTACATGGATACAATACTACGAAGATTCATTCGTACAAAGCATATTAGCAGATAAGAGATATTCCAATTCATATCAAGATTTTAGAAAACTTTATCAAAGAATGAAGATGGTCTAATCCTTTACCGCTTAATAAAGACAAGGTTAGGGATATTAAGAAACATGATATTGAACTCTAACTTATGAATCAATTAACACTATGGATAACAATTATTACCCTGTCCCTCGCTGTGGGTTCAAGTTTTATTTCTATCAAAATTGTTCTTGATTTTATGCCACCATTATTTGCTTTCAGCATTAGATTTATGATTTCAGGCGGAGTCTTAATTATTGTGTCTTATATTTTTGATAGAAAAAATCAAGAAATTAAGAAAATTAAACTTTGGACAAATTCTTTGATCATTGGAATCTTTATGATATTTGCTGGACATGGCCTGATAGCATGGGGAGCACAATTCCTCACTGCAGGAACTGCTTCTTTAATAAATTCTACCATTCCTCTCTGGGTAGCTTTATTGTTGTTCTTGCTATTTCGCTATAAAATAACAAGTTTAACAAAGTTAGGCCTTTTTCTGGGATTTGGTGGTATGATAATCCTCGTTGGGCCATCAATTGGAGGAGGTAAGGGATCGGATCTAATGGGAATCGCATCGTTGTTACTAAGTTCACTTTCTATGGCTATAGCGTCTGTTTATTATGCTAAAGTTTCCTTGCCTCAAAGTGTATTATTATCTGCAGGAATGCTTATGCTAATCGGTGGAGCATTTCAAGGAGTTAGTAGCATTTTACTCGGAGAATTAACCTTGCTTCCTTCTTATTCAGATATAACCTTAAACTTGCTCATATCCTATCTATTCCTAATATTTATCGGGTCCTGTTATACCCATCGCTGAACTTTTTTGGTTACTTAAAGTATCAACACCATCAATAGCCACTGCTTTTGCTTATATCACTCCTATTGTAGCGGTTTTTTTTGGGTGGGCAATTCTTGGTGAATCTGTAACGTACCTGACCATTTTAGCCACAATCGTGATTTTGATAGGTGTAGCTTTGATAGTTAGGACATCGGGTAAGAAGGAGCATCTTTCTTAAAACATTTGATGAGATTTCATTTTCCCAATCTTGATTTGTTCTTGATACATGAGACTTGCCAAGGTTCCTATAAGGTTCCTATAAACGAATTTCAAATAAAATATTTGATAGTCTAAGTTAGAAAGACGGACCAAGAAGGAGGAGGCACTGCAAACCTTCAAGGTCGCGATGATAATTGAGCTTCTGTGAGGACAGCATAAAGACGGAACCTAGTGGTATTTTTCGTGCTACAGTAGGCTCAGGTCTGAATCGAGTCGTCTCCATATGTCTAACACCAATAAATTATTTTAAGATTATAGTCTATTAAGTTGACAGCGATACGTGTTAATCTAATTTCTTTTATAACGCTTTTATATCAGAAATTGCAGAACTCATCTAAAACAATGGACATGATTACAGAGAAGGAGGGAGGAGTCTACCTAACCCCAAACACACGACTCCTCCTTCTCTGATTAAGTCAATCCAGCCAAGGCATACCTAATAAGAATAGATTTAGAATCTATCATTTGAATACCATCCTTTTAATAGTAACTTAAATTCCTAGTCCAAAGCTATCCACTATTATGTATATTCCTAATCCTATTAAGACAAAGGGAAGAATAATGTGTCCAGTTTTTCTAAGCCTATTTGATATCGATGGATGATTTACAAGATAGTATCCCACAAGATACCATATTCCTGTCATTAACATGAATATTACCACAAGGATACTTACTTCCCCAAAACCGTTATACTTAGCAAATAGTGGGGTGTAGATTCCTATATTATCTCCACCATTTGAGTAGGTCACCGCAGCAACGGTTAGAAATGACAAGTAATTCCTCTTAGATTCAATAAGTGATTCTGGACCTATGTCACTATCTCTCATTCGTATCAACCTAATAATTCCTATGGCAATTGGAACCAAACCCATGAGACCTATAACATACAGGGGAAATACTAAAGCAAGTATAGAACCAAGTGCGCTTATCCTATGAGACTGCCTATTCCAAGAAACTGTCCTACCACAATGTCATAGACGTGAAAACGGTGAGTAGAGAAAAATATCATTAATATGAAAATATCATCGATATTAGTTGCAACGAAAGCAATTACTCCTATTCCAAGAAAAATGAGAAACTCTGTTACCATAACTTAACTAGAATGTCTTCAGTCTGTCTATCAGATGGAAGTTATTATGGTGTTCGAAAAATAAATAAAAAAACGGAGGTTTGAATTCGGATTTTCAATCTTTGGGAAGCAATCCTGACTTCTCTAGCGCATAATCGAACAAATCCTTAGCAGTCTGTGCGTCTTTTGCAGATGCTTCTACCGTTAAAGTTCCTTGACTCAATTTCAGACTATAAACCTGTCATTGTCATAATAGGAATTGTATATTATTAATAGATGTATTATCAATTATCGTCTTCGTCTATCATTTCTTGTATAACACATAGCCCAAAACTTTCCCTTTTTCATCCATTGTCAATTCAATCTTGTAGACTCTGCCCACACTTGGGGGCCTCCAATCTTAACTAGGAGTTCATTTGCAATATTCGACTATTGAATCAGCATTTAATATCTTATTGGCATTCGAAGACAATGATTGATATTATCTAATTCAAGTTTAATAATTAATTCATGACTCAGGGCTCTAAAATAGATGGATTCCGTTAAAAATGTGGCTAAATTTGATTCAAACCAGCAAATTGTGGTTTGTGGTGTCTTACATACTTCAAATGAAATTATTTGAAGATGCCATTGGCAGGCTACTGATCTACTATTTCAGCGCAACTTACTATATTATAATCTATTAAGTAATACTGGTTAGTTAGGCTCTTTCCTCTCATTCTTGTGCTATAACAGCAATATCAAGGATTGACTGTTGATAAAACGAACGTAGAGCGCAAAATTGACAGTGTAACAGAAAGGCTTCCAAGGCAAGTTTCAAAGAAGCTCAGATGTGTCAAGAATGATAGAATACCATCATTTATCCGCTAATATTCTACAGAGAGAGGTGAGCAATTAATCTACGAAGAAATTTGCGCCCCCGATGTCGATTGACTAGTTATCTTTGAAGCGCAAGCGTCACAATATCTTTCAACTATGACAGCACCCTCAATCTTGAAAAATGCGGTTTGAGTTGCTAAACTTCCACATCCTACACAAAAATACTGTCTCTCATTTTTTTTCTTCCCGTCCTTTACTATTGGTTCAAACTCAGGCTTGCCTCGGTCTATCATTATATAAGATCTTATAAGATGTGATTTCCTAAAAGAGTATGTATCCTAGTAATTCACTGATGTCGAGGCCATGAAAGGCCCATCCTGTTGAATTTGTTTTCGAGGGAAACCATTGTAACCCATTAATAATTTAAATGCCATTGTATCCTTTGCATGCGTCGTCTACACGCGTTGAACATAATATGACAAGCCAGGACTACCCGTGTAGGATTTCACCAATGTCTTGGCTCGTCATATCCGTACCAAGCGAGAAATTGAAAAAGTAATCATATCTAGCGCCTATAGTTATTAAAGTGTAATTCGTAAAGAATATGGTGTTTGTTTGACTGGCAACCTCCTTTGTAATGATCGAGTGCAATAATTTATTCGCTGAATTCTGGTTTCGAAGCTGGGAAAAATGGATGGAGGACAATACGTTCATAGGATATTTGGTGGATCATATAGCATATTATTGAAGATCAATGCAAAAGACAAACAAGAACTCAAAGATCGGGTCGAAGATATTATGAATTTGGGCCATGTGGGCTTAACTACAAGTCTAATAGTATTATGATCACTGCGTAGAAAAATAATAGAGTAGGATCAATTAATCCGCTTCAAGCTCTTCGATCCTTTCTGTTACTCCTTTGGTCTCTTTTTCTAAGTCATCCTTGTACTCTTTTAGCAATGCGACACGTTCTTCCTTCGTAAGGAAACTCCTCGCCTTTTGAAAATCTGTTCCACAACTTCCAGTTCCGCAATATCCATATCCCAAACTATCATATCACCTCCTCTCTTTTTGTCATATCGTGTATCCGATATATGGTGCTTGGATGTATTTATATATATCGTATGTCCAATACATCCTATGGAGAGAAATGGTGGGGACTACTGTTGTGATATGAGGGGTATGCTAGGATTCCTGATTCTGTTCTTGCTCTCTAAACAGTCAATGCATGGTCAGGAACTTGCCGACGAGATTTCAAAGAGGAAAGGAGAGAAGCCAAGCCCAGGAACAATTTATCCAGCCCTAAAGAGTCTCCGCGAGATGGGATTTATTTCTGAAGAAAAAGAAGGAAAAACAATAGTTTATGATTTGACAGATAAAGGGAAAGTAGTCTTAGGGAAGCTAAGAGAAGATTTGAAGAGCTTTTCTCGGCATATTCCCCCCCCCAGACTACCGAGAAACAGTGCATATAATTTTATTTTGCAAATTTCTGTAGAATCTCAACCCTTCTCTTCTTTCATATAGTGGGACACTTCTTCAAATGATTCTTGGTTTGCCATCTTTGAAAATTTCTCTAGCGAAATACTTCATAGAAAACGCAGACATGTGTTCCAAAATAGGCTCTAGCCCATTCCCTTCTCGCTATTTCGAATTTGATTCTAACTGGGGTTTCGTCTAAATGTTTCGTTTTATTAATGAATCCTTTTCCATTTCTTTTCACTTCAAGGAGAGAAGCCTTGCATTAATTCCCTCTATTGAATCGAGTAGCTTGTTAAATCGTGTTTGGCTCAAGTATATCATATTGCGTAGAATCAATACCGTAAATTTTTTACCCATAATTTGGAAAGTATTATTAATTGGACAACGGATCGTATTTTTTTGCATGAACGCGCCGATTTCTTCTCTTAACAACTTCAGTTGACCCTAAGGATTGAATAGTAACGTACCAGTTAATATAGTTACTTTTGTATATCTAGTAGTGCTTCGTGATATTAAGCAATAAAGGCAAGCATAAAAGATACATACTCAGATATAGCCATGGGTAGTAAAGCAAAAATAATTCAAAAAGTGCATCTATAACAGTACGAAATGAAATTGCAATAAATGAGACATGTAGTTGACTGGACAGAATCAGCAATAAAGGCTCTTGAGTATGGAAATTCTCATCAATGATGTGTATGTGAAAGGTGTCGATGCACTCTCGCAAAGCAAAACTTATCCTCTCATTTTGCGAATGTCATAGGAGTTTTTGACATGTCAATTATAGCATCCATATCATCCTCTATCAGGGAACGATTATAATTCAAAATTATATGTCCAACTCCCATCTTTTTGAGTCTTTCAATATTATTTCCTACTTGTTTTATGGTTCCAGTAAAGTCTAAACAGTTCTCTTCTTCATTTCCTCGTTCAGTAACATTAGGATATATTATTACAATGATTTCAAAGTCATTCACATTTCTATGAGCCTCAACGACTTTTCGTTTTAAAAGATCTAATGTCCCCTGAAGTTGATGCAAATCATTGCGAACAACTCCTATCCATCCATTGGCATATTTGGCCATCCTTGAAAAGGTATTTGGACTTGATCCACCGAGATATAATGGAAGTTGAGGTTTTTGCACTGGTTTAGGTCCGATTATTGAAAGGGGGACTGTGTAGAACTGACCATTAAACTCAATGGTTTGATCTGACCAGATTTGCTTCAGTAAACGAATAAACTCATCTGCTCTCATTCGCTTCTGCCTAAAAGGAACATTCGAAGCTAGGAACTCATCCTTGGACCATCCAATTCCAAGTCCTGCAAGTGCCCTTCCGCCAGATAAAACGTCTAAGGTTGCAAATCTCTTAGCCAATACAACTGGATTATGAAAGAGCATGTCTATAACTGAAGTTCCAAGAAATATTTTCTTGGTAATGGCGGCTACAAAGGTCAGTAATTCTAAAGGTTCCAAAACATTTTGCCAGTCTTGAGGAAAAATTCCACTCGGTGTTGAAGGATGTGGAGTCTGTGGAGATATGGGCCACAAAGCCTCTCTAATACCCACAATGAATCAAAGCCAGACTTGTCCGCCGCCTCAGCAAGATGTATCACATTTTCTGGCGTTGCCTGTTTTCCTGTTTGTGGTAATCTAATGCCAACTTTCATGATGATCACATCGTCCAATTCCTGATGCCTAATCATTTTATTAGGTCTTCAAGGATTATTGTGAAATAGAATAGCAGGTATTTATTCACCTATCAGCTGCAGTATTATATTCCGATTCCTTGCTCTTGTATCCAATTCTAATAATACTAATTGTTGCCAAGTGCCCAGGCTCATGTTACCTTCTACAATCGGAATGGTTAAACTGGGCCCAATCAAAGATGCGCGGACATGAGAATGACCATTCCCGTCGTGCCAAGTATTATCATGTTTATATTGAATATCTTTTGGCGCTACCCTTGACAGCATTTCTGGAAAGTCATACATGAGCCCTGGTTCATATTCAATAGTTGTCACTGCTGCAGTAGAACCTGAAACGAAAACAGTAATAATCCCATTTTCTATATTACTTTCGTCTATTGCCGCGGATGCCTGATTTGTAATATTAATAATATCCATTTCCCCTTTTGATTGTATTTGGATTATCTTAGTCAGAACAGTCATATGCTAAAATTCTACTTACTTTCTCCTTTTTAAATTTCATGTTCTAACGTAGAACTTTCTCGATCATACCCAAAGCCTTTGCTACTGATTTCGATGCATGCCTGCCAGAGATTATAGACTTGTGCTCACTGAATGAGTGAATAATGAATATAAAAGATGGAAACATGATAATTTCTGGTGATGAAAGGATTATCATCTCCTCGATAGAGATGGCATAGCAAATTATTATGGGAAGATAATGACATCTTTGGAAGCAAACAGATATTTTGAGTTGTTATCAAATAATATTTTATGGGAAAATGATAAAGTTATCATATTTGGTAAGTCTATTGTTACAAGAGAAAGGTTGCATGGTATGGTGACACTGATTATTTATATACGTATTCAAATTCCACAAAGCAAGCATTAGCTTGGACGAAGAACTTTTGGGCCTGAAGCAAATGATAGAGAACGTTAGTGGTTCGAATTACAATTCCTGTTTGCTGAATTTATATCACAACGGTAATGAGGGAATAGCCTGGCATAGCGATGATGAAGAATCATTAGGAAAGAACAATAACATAGCTTCGTTGAGCCTTGGTGCAGAACGGAAATTTTTATTCAAGCATAAATTAACTAAACAAACCGTTTCAGTTTTACTTGAACATGGCAGATTGCTTGTCATGAAGGGGTCTACACAGACGAATTGGTTACATAGCTTACCTAAGTCCAAAAAGATATCACAGCCCAGGATAAACTTAACATTTCGAAACATCATACAAATTATATAAATTCCGTATACCGATAACCAGATTTCACTTGACAATATTATCTTGTTTTACCAGAAGAAAGAAGAATACTGGAATACATTAGTTTATTTAAGGAAAATGTTGTATCATAATCAAAGAAGCAAGAAATAGATGTCTAGCAGATTGAAAAGAGATGTTGGACTCAGTGTGCGAATGGCTCTGAGTTTCATAATTTTGGGCAGATCAAGACTGTCGCATTTTTTGAGCGTACTTCATTATCTTGGAGTAGGATACATACCCTTGGCGATAATTGCCTCAGTAATGATTCTAGCTCAGTGGTACTTTTCTGATAAGATTGTATTGTGGAGTTCTGGTGCAAAAATAGTATCTAAAGAGCAATATCCAAAACTTCATGAAATAATTGAAAGACTTGCTAGTAAAAATGGGATTCCAAAGCCAAAAGTAGCTTTAGTTAATTCCCAGGTGCCAAATGCCTTTGCGACAGGTAAGAGTCCCAAAAGTTCTTTAGTAGCAGTAACAAGCGGAATTTTGGATTACTGGACGATGATGAACTTGAAGCCGTGATTGGACACGAATTAACCCATGTTAGGAGTAGAGATATTTTGGTATTGACACTAGCTAGTGATTTTCTACAGTTGCCTGGTATCTTGCTCAGTTTAGTTTTTTTGGCGGATTCCAAGGTAGAAGTAGAGACAGTGGCAGTGCAACTGCAATCGTAATATTAGTTGCAGTAGTAACATGGATTGTAAGTTTCCTAATCATTAGAGCAATATCCAGGTACAGAGAAGATGGCGGATATAGGGGCGGGGCTGAGATGACTGGAAATCCAGATAAATTGGCCGATGCACTTCTTAAGATAAGTGGTAGAATGAATAAAATTCCACCAAGAGAAATAGAGCAGGTACAGAAATTGAACGCGTTCTTCATCATTCCTGCTCTATCCGGAAGTTCTATCGCCAATCTTTTCTCAACCCATCCGCCAGTTGAAAAGCGTGTTCAGAGACTTAGGGAAATGAGGACCGGGATGTTCTAGTGATGGAGCAATATGTCAGTTTAGAATGATCGTATTATCATGATAGAATTTTACAATTTCCATCAAACATTAGCAATCATTTTATCAGTGACATCATGTTATACCTTTAGGATAAGGTATTGACTCCCAAGGGATGCTGCATATGCGGACAGGCAATAGACAGAGCCGAGAAGCCTGTTTTGGAAGTTATCATTGACGGTACCCGCTATGAATTTGACGGACGATCTTGTTTGGCTATGTTTAATAAGTTTCAGAATGTTTACGGCAAAAGTTTTGTGAACCAATTAGCGCTTACTGTGTAATATCCCCTGAATATTTCTCATTAGAATACCTCAATTATTTGCTGAGAATGCTATTTTGGGACGAATAACTAACCTTATGAATGGTTATATTTTATTATGATCACAATATGTTAATGCAGAAAATGTTAATTCTCATCGTATTAGTCTTCGATGTATTTTACGACGAATATGGTTTTTGCTCAGTTGAGTGTTGATAATCCATCGGAAGAAAAGGCACTAACAAACATAGGATTAAGCAGACCTGTAATTCAGAAAATATCCGATAAAGGAATATACAATGTAACTATTAGAACTGGGCAGTCGGCTCTTCCAAGTGGGCTTAATTTCGAAATTGTCTTTTTAAATGCGAGTTCTCCTAATTTGAGTGCCGCTCGACCTGGTGCTGAGACTAACACTAGCCTTGACAAGGAAATGGCCGTCGGGCTTACTGTTCCCTCCGTCATTGATCGTGTTATTCCGGTAAAGAGTTTTGACATTAGAATAACATCCCCCGATGGAGAGGAGCTGTTTAAAAAGACTAATGAAATTCCAAGGGGCGGACGGATATTAGAAAATGTTAACTTGAATAATTACACTGGAAACATAACTATAAGCCTGGACAATATTCTACCTGACTCTGCTATTAATGATATAATTCAAAAGCAAGTCCAACTAAAATCAAATCAAACTGATGTTGGCGATTCTGTAAAAATAGAGGGGCAAGTAGTCAAATCGCAGCACCGAAGTGCTTTTGCATTAAAGACCTAATATTATGACGAACTGTGAAAGTCTTAATCTAAGAATATCCCTAATTTGATCCATTTAGGGGCGAAATCAGTAATTCTTTTTTAGCATCAAAACTAAATTACTCATATATTCATGACTAGAAATGAAAAGAAATTTGATATAATTTTACTACACTCCTTTGTAATCAGGCAACTATTTGAATATCTCTTTTGGATCTGTAATCGCCTCCCAGACTATCTCTCTTGGATAAGAAAGTCGTCGTTCATACTTTAGTGTTGCGTACTCTTCTTCAACGGTTATTGTTCCTATAGATCCGGTATTCAGTGTTTTTTTGTTCCGTTTCTCACTTGTAGATAAGTGCCGTTGCACATTTTCATTTTCTATTTCAATACTTTTCATGTCTATAACTGTACTGTCATAGACACTTATTCTTAGGGGAAGCGAAATTTCCGATATCGGACATCTTTATTACCTATAATTGTAATAATGAATGTATGACTCCGGATGGAGAAGAGAATGATACTCGATAAAAATGATCTTACTATTCTTCCCACTTTAGCTAGGGACTGTAGAACTCCCTATAGCATTATAGGCTTACAGATTGGCTTAACACCAAAGAGTATAAAGGCGAGAGTGAAGAAGATGGTACGCAGTGGAGTCATAGAAAAGTTCGTAGTTAGAGTTAATCCTGCAGCTTTTGGTTATAGAACAGCTATTGTACTAATCAGGACTAATAATGGAATAACTAAAGATGATGTCATCCAGCGTGTCCAGGAATTTGGAGATCTCGCATATCATGTGCATCATATGGGGAGGACCTCTGTGGCTGCCCTTATAATCAAAAAACCATTAGATGACAACATTATCCAATCATTAAATGATCGCCTAAAACCCGCAACCGTTGTAAGCATTTCTGTTGCTGAAGTATCTGTTGCATCTACTGATCTAAGCGAAACAGATTTGAGAATAATAAAATGTCTGCTGCTATCAGGTGCTAGGACAGAGATATCGGATATTGCCAAAGAAGTTGGCATTTCTGAAAAAACAACAACAAGACGCCTCAATAGGATGAAGGAGATGCGTTTATTGGATTTCTCTCTTCAGTGCAGTCCAGCTGCTATGATAGGGTATATTCAATTTGCCATTCCAATAATAGTTGCCAAACCCCATTATTACAAAGTACGTGAACGCATGTACTCAGAATTTCAGACAAATATCTTGTACAGTCCTAGTGTAATCCAACCTGAAGACCAGTTGACTTTCGTATATTTGGCGAAAATGTGTTTGTGGTTGATTATGTTTTAGCCAGAGTGAACTCTTTTGCAGGAGTTAATATTGCTGATGCCTACATACTTACCAAATGGCAATATTACGACGATTGGATACTGAAGGAAATTAATAAGAGATTATTACTGCGGCCAGCATTGCATACATCGAGGTAAAACAAAACTGGTGGCAGTGGGAATGATGAAGATTGGGAAAATTGCACCTTGTTCTATCTCGCTACAAAGCAACGACAACTAGGATTAAGTGCAGCAATACCATTTTGTATCCCCTTACTCATAGTAAAGAAATCATTACGTAGATTGGCGTAACTACATTCAGTTGTTCCATCTGATTATGGAGTGCCTGAGTCTCATAGGGAACCAAGACAGTCCGATTCAAACGTGCATTAGTAGTTTTATTGTGCACGGTGATGCACATAAAAGAATAAATATAACTTTGCCTCTTGTATATATCATGTAAAGGCGGCGTTGGACATTTTAGCAACTTGCCGCATCTGGAGCCTGTTTAAGTCTTCTGGCGATAGATATTTTTTGTGGGTCGATATTGACCATCTGTGACCAAATGGATCTTGTACGGAGCCATGACATCTCCCCAGAATTGATCTTTGACTTCGTCCAAAATCTTAGCACCTGAAGAGACTGCGGTATTAAAAACGGCATCCACATTATCTACATAAAGAAAAATGCTCACAGAGGTGCCACCTACTGATTTGGGCGAAAGACACTTCATTTCTGGAAATTCGTCTGAAAGCATTACGATTGAATCGCCTATCTGGAGTTCAGCATGACCAAGTCTTCCATCTGGGGTGTTCATCTTAAACCGCTCTTTGGCATCAAATGCTTTCTTGTAAAATTCCATGGCTTTCTGGCCGTCATTCACAATTAACGCTGGAGTAACCGTGTGAAAACCTTCCGGAATGGGCTTTACCAATTTAATTCAGATCAATTGGCAAGAATCGAACCATAAATCTTTGTTGGTCCTTCAACGGTTTGTGGCTCGGTTTTTATTGCTCCCCTGGCAACATGAAGGTCATTTAAGAAAGTCAAGAATGTTGTTTTACTAGTACTTTTTGGCCTTTCCTCGGGAATGAAATGACCAGTGTTTGGCAGTGTTATTCCTGAAACATTGCTAATTTTACGGCCTGGAAAGTGGTCGTGGTAGAGTTACCTATAAGTCCTACTTCTCCGCCAATGGTCAAAATAGGCATGCCTAAGACTTAACTTTGGCGTATTCCTTATTTTATTAAGCATCTTCAAAAACAGCTACGATATACCTCAAAGCCTGCACGGAGTGCGCCTGGTTTGGAATATTGTCTTATGTATTCTTCTCTATCCTCTGGAGTAATAGCAGATTGGTTATATGTCCAGTCATAAAACCAATTGAGATATACATCTTCTTTTCCTTCAATCAACTTTTCTGGAAGATCCCTTACTGCATGGAATGAAAAATGCCATATCCCGTTTGGGGAAAAGTTACCAGCTTCTTCAAACCCAAAACCAGGCAATAAAGTGTCCAAGATAACCATTTTCTTTATATCTCCAGGATGGGAAGCGGCATAAGAATATGCTACTGGTCCACCCCAATCGTGAGCAACAACATAGATCTTACTAAATCCTAATTTATTCACGAGTTGATATACGTCATCCGCGAGCGTTTTTGTGTCATAACCGGATTGTGGTTTTTCTGAATCTCCAAATCCTCTTAGATCTGGGGCTATAATTGTATAGTTATGTGCTATAAGCTCTGGAATAACGTGCCGCCACTCAAACCATGTTTCTGGCCAACCATGGAACAACAAGATAGGATCCCCCTTACCTCCAGTTACATAATGCATCAAAAAGCCGTTAACGAACATTTTATGATGAGAATAGCTTGTATCCTCAGTACTAGCAATAGCGCTTTGTACCGAACAAAAGGTACAACTCCAAAAGAAACTATCGAATAACAAACAACCAAATTTAGAAAGCTATGCTGGCTTAAACACATTTGTGTCTCTAACCAACCTTAGGTATTATATGCACAGGTCCTATAATAAATGGTAGGTAACAGTATAAATATCAACTGAAGAGATGGTAAGTTACTAAGGTGTTCTACAGTGATACACAATGGAACCAGTGTTTGGATTCCTCATTATTCGATGCACCGCTCCATTTTGTCTTCATACTCAGAATGTATGGTATCAAATCTTCTTCCTATTTGTAAACCGAATAGTATATAAAATTCTCCTGTTATCTTATTTTTTAGAATATTGCACTCGGTTACAGAATTTGAAAATCTAGTTTCAGAGTATAGTGACACCTAAGAAAAAAGTTGCTTTATTATCTTAAAACAATGCAGAGGGCAAGACTTCAGGAGCTGGCAGGTTTAATGAAAATATCAAGGATGGCAGTTCATAAGCACCTTAGCTCGACTCCAAAGAAGAGGATTGGTGGAAAGTATCGAAATTAGAGATGGAGTCGGAAGACCAAAAATGTACTTCCAGTTAACTTCTCAAAGCAAGACAATTTTTCCCAAGTCATATGGTGCACTTGCAGTTTGTGCCCTCGATTTCATTAAGAAAAACATGGGAAAAAAAAGCGTCCAAGAAGTGCTTGAGCAACGCCAGCAGGAGCTATACAATAAATATTACAAACGCCTCAAAGAACTGAATTTTACCCAAAGGGTAGAGGAATTAGCAAAAATCAGGGACGAAGAAGGTTACATTGCTGAATCAAAAAGAAACAAGCGAAAGGACGGTAGTTACACACTTTTAGAATATAATTGTCCCATACTTGAAATAGCTGAAAAACATTGGGAGGCTTGTTCCACAGAGACAGAATTATTCGAAAAACTCTTGGGGGCTGATATTGAAACTACACACAGAGCGGCTAAAGGTGACAAGGTCTGCAAGTTTGTAATTAAAGAGAAAAAAGAAGAATACCCCTAATATTGACCTAGGCCAAAAGTGAAAAACTCCACTGACAGGTAAATGTCCACAAAGTAGGGAGATTGTAGAGAGTATCCACACTTACTCAAGTTCAAATTTAGACACTTAACGATCCTCGGAACGCCCTCAAAATGCTTGGCATAATGCCTAACCATCTATTAATTTATATAATTTGTAAACTGTGATGTTTATAAATTACTTGCAACAATATAACTTCATGACTTACCTTGTGACACGAATTAGAAAAACTCGTACAATCATCCCTTTTCAATCCTTTGGTGGTGTTTCTAAGAAATGAGATATAAGGTTCTTGGTAAAACTGGATTGCGAGTTTCCGAAATTTGTTTAGGAACAATGACCTTTGGACAAGAATGGGGCGAATTCTTAAGAGGAGATTCAAAAGAAGAATCCAAGAAAATTTTTGACTTGTATGTTGATTCAGGCGGAAACTTTATCGATACTGCAAATAATTATCAAAATGGATCTAGTGAAAAATATGTCGGAGAATTAATATGCAAGTGAACGAGAGAAGTTTGTTCTAGCTACAAAATACACTTTAACAAAAAATCCTAATGATCCTAATGCTGGTGGGAGCCATCGAAAGAATCTTTTTCAATCGGTTAAAGCAAGTTTAAAAAGGTTAAACACTACATATATCGATCATTTTATGGGTCCACGTATGGGATTATATGACACCTATAGAAGAGCTAATGCGTTCCCTAGACGACTTGATTAGGTTAGGAAAGATACTGTACGTGGGAATATCTGATGCACCGGCTTGGATTGTAGCCAGGGCTAACACGATGTCGGAACTTCAAGGATGGTCGGCATTTATTGGTCTTCAAATAATGTACAACTTGATAGAGAGAACTCCTGAAAGAGAACTTCTTCCGATGGCTCGCGATTTAGACATTGGAATAACCGCTTGGTCTCCCCTGGCTGGTGGTGTTCTTTCAGGGAAATATAATAGAGAGACAAATGAACAAAAAAGATTTGATCAGAATAATCCTATGACTTCTATATTTGTGAATGAAAGAAGTCTCTCAATAGCCAATGTGGTACAATCAATAGCTGAGGAACTAAAAAAGACACCATCGGAGGTGGCATTAAGCTGGCTAAAACATCAGGGAAATAGAGAGGTCATAATACCAATCATTGGAGCAAGAACCCAAGAACAATTGAAGAATAATCTTGGCTCACTAGATCTTAATTTGTCATATGATCAATTGAAAAGACTCGGTGACATAAGCAAAATTGAAATGGGATTTCCGCATGATTTCCTTTCGTCAGAAATGATGAAGACTATGATATACGGAGACACTTATTCCTTAACTGATTACCATCGAAAAAGGCCATACTGAATATAATGACATCAGCAATAAAATTAAATGTCATGGGCGTGGGATCAAGTATGCGAGAACAGTCGTACAGTACTGCCACTTTGAAGATTATCCTAGAGAGGGTCTCTAAGAATGAAGCGGAAACAAAACTATTGGACTTACGGCTAACTAGATTGCCAATGTTATATTCGACAAAAGATAATGTAGAAGAAATAATTCAAGCTACAGAATTGGTAAAGTGGGCTGATGCGTTTATACTTTCGACACCTGATTATCACGGATCAATGTCTGCCCCGATTAAGAATTTTTTGGATCATTTTTGGTCCGAATTTGCTGGCAAGGTATTTGGATATATCGTTGCTTCGCATGAAAAAGGGTTGACGGCTATGGACCAAATGCGGACAGCAGTAAGGCAATGCTATGGATGGAGTATGCCCTATGGTTTGTCGGTCAATCCAGAAGACGATTTTGATGAGAGAGGAAAGCTAATTAGCGATAAATTATCAAGCCGACTCAATATGGTGGCGAGGGACCTTGTAGTTTATGGGAAATTAATAAGACAACAATTTGTAAATGATCTACTGCAGAAAAATGTTGTCAACAGCTTCGCTGCGTATTACAAAAAGAATAATTTGATTTAATGCTTTGGGATCATATAGAATTTCCTTTGGTTAATATCTTATTATGAGGTAGATCGTACCGTCTTCTGGGTCAAGCGTTCAAATTGCATTCTAAATAATTCTATCACTTGTAGTACATCTTCTTCTGATCTAATCCATTTACTTATCCATCCAGATTGAGGAAGTATATGGTGCGGTGAAACACGACCTGAATTTACAAGCATATTTCTAATATTCATGGGGAATGGAAGGTCTGCTAGCGTGTCACCATGTAAATGTCCCATCTCTCTTGCTCCTACCCTGAATTCCAAACCACCAAAGCGGTGCTGCCCTGAACTAACGTTAGGCCAACGCAAAATTTCCTTACTAACTCTCTGAGAAGCGCTCATCAATGTATTAATACATGAAGATAATATATAAACCAGACAGTTTACAAATTATATAATATATCAGGCAGGGAAAAACAACTGTTCAAACCAATTTTGCGTATTTTCAATAATACCGAAACACATAAGGAACTAGAAGTCGTCATAAGTAGCTACATCAATGAGAAACGTGCCGCAAACGTCGACTCACAACACACGTTTATCTACAGAATAGTGGTTAACCTAATCAACGAGAAAGGAACTCACGAACTAAGTTCCAAAGATATCTGGGAAGAGGTTCAAAAGGTTCCCGGTGAATTCCAACATAAAGAAACTACTAAGTTCGAAAGTGTCGACTATGGGATATTATCACAAAACTGGTAACCAAAATTTGTAAGGAGGTACTGGGTGTTAAACTTGGTAGAGATAGCACAAAAAGGATGCTAATCTTTTATAACTATAAATTAAGAAGGCTGGATGGATTCTTTAATCTCGACTTGTCTCTAAAGGTGACACATACAACGGATGTGACGGATTCTGCACTGACCAAGATTCTGCACTGACCAAGTATATTTTAGGACCCGACGGAAACAATGGAAGCGAATACGCAGGTACTAAACATACTGTTGTTTTCAAGGATTCCAGTGAAGGTGAAATATTAGAGGCATAAAAAGTCATAACTCTAGATGAGCGTCATATGTGTCACATGTGTCACTGTTGGTGTTAGGCCACCGACCCTTCTATTGCGACCTGAACACGGATCCCTGTAACTTCCCATATACTTATATCGAATTATTACGGTGAGACAAACGAGACAGACCATCGGCACTTGCTAGGTCTTTCTCTATTTCATCTAAACTGTAAATGTGATTGTCTGACCGTAAGACCTGGTCTTCTCTCCGACATTTCTCCTTGCTTATCAAGTCAAAAACTAGATTATAATCATTAACCGGGATACCTTTCTTCTTTAGCAATTTATGAACGCGGAGCAAATTAGGAATGGTATTCCTGTTTTCCCGATAAATGTTATATAGTTCGTACAGTCCCTCTAGGCGCCAGAAATTTTTGTAAAATTTTTCAGTCTCTTCCGTACTGAGTCGCAACTTGATTGCTACTTGCGTAGGAGTTTTTTTTATAGAAAACAGGTGTAGAGCCTGCGTTTCCTTGTTTATTGTTACATCATTTACATACTCTTCAGGAAATCTCTTTTTTAAGACGGAACCTACGAAAGTAAGATTCTTGCGTACATCCTTGGCTATTTCGCGAGTAGTTTTTCTTTGCTTATGAAGCTCTGCTATGCGGTCCTGGATTTCATCAATTGATACCATGTGATACAGTATTGATACCGTAACGACGCTATTATTGATTACTCTTGATACCGCTCTACGAATGGCAGTAACCATTGATACCTCTGTTACACTGGAAGAAATCGGACGACATCATGAGCATGCTATTTTGACTGTATGTGCTTCCTATACAAGTTTGTACGTACCGTATCTGACTAGATGAGCTGCGTCTGCGCGACCGAACGTGATGCAACTCCGCACTGAATTCTATGTGCTGTCATGTAGATAAGAATTAATGTTATTTTATCTTCTTCAATGAATTCATCCAAATTCTTTGATTACGAGAGATATTTCCTGATTAAATGCTTTAATGATCATTGTGAGTCTGTCTAAAGAAAGTGTCATAGGAAGTTTAGTCGAAGCAACAAGGTCAACATCTAGAATTACCAAATTAGTCTTCTTCTTATCAAATATGTTCAAGATATTTTGGGTTTCAACGTTAGAAAGGATAAATTCAGGTTTTCCCGCTAATGCTTTCGATACTACAGCTTGCGATTTCCTGATTATTGAGGATAAATCTTCGGCCTTTGGTCTATTAATAGATGACTGGCTATCCAAACTGGATTTACCGGCTTCATTCATATTTGTTCTTTGATGCCTTAGACCGAATTACTAAGTGTCGTTTATCTGAGTGTTTTACTTATTACGTTCGTGATATATTACGAATAATCACAGGTATTCTTGTTTAATTTCATCACTGTATTTTTGAAGAAGTTTCTGTATTTTAGCATCTATTACAAAACTGCAATATGGTGTGTTGCGATTATTTTCGTAATGCTCCGTGTGGTACTTTTCTGCTGGACAAAAATTCTAGAACGGAATAATTTCAGTAACAATTGGATTTTTGAAAACACCTTCTTTTTCATGTTCTACAATATCGGCACTCTAGACATCAAAGAAGGACTCAATTAATTGGACATTTGCGTTAAAAAAACTCCAGAACCCAACTTATTATTATAAGAGAGACCAATGAACAATTTATTCAGGGCTTTGTTTTTTGCGCTATCACTAAACGTTTTATTTGTTGTAATGTATTAATAAAATATGGATTATGATGATGTTTTACCTCCGGAAAAAACTGCATTCATAGCATATAACATTGGGGTATTTGAATCCGTTCAAAAATTTGGCAATTTAATTACAAGTGGAAAAATTGTGGGCGACACAGACGTACCTAAAGTAGCAGAATTGCTGTCAAAGTCTTCAGCTTTTTATGATGCAGAAATGATAGCTGGTCTGATAAATGCGATGATATCGCATGCTCCAAAAAGTAATGTTATAGACAGAGTAACAGCAGAACAAGTTAGAAATGTAATGGATCAATTGAAGGCGACAGGACTAACACTACCATAGTATTAAATTTATTATTATTAGCTGATTGGAATCTATTTATACTACATTTCGGCCTAACTTTTAGATTTTCATAAAAAGCATTCGAATGTTCAAGTAGAAAATGAATGAAAAAATATTTTAGTAACGTGAAGGCGTTACTAATTAACTGGAGGTGATTTAGGAATTCTTAGTTGGTCACTCCAATTTAAAGCCTTCAACTTTGAAGCATCCAAAATCTTCGAGATAACCACCGAAGGTGCATTTTATTTCATGCGTCACGGGTCCAATGGTAAATTGTACACCAGAGCCTGAAAGTGCACTATCTATAGCGGGGTCAAGAACGGACTTTATCTTTTCATTAATTTGTTCTACGGTTACAAAGGGGTTAGCCAATCCAGTTGTATTTGCAGTTCCTTCAGGACTGACTTTGCCAGGCTTGACATAACCAATCGTAGTGGAGTTGTCAAAATCATCTATTATGGTTGATACAACTAGATCTCTTCCTTTGCTCAAATCTAATGTACCTCCTTTAATCGTCGTAGGTAGTGTCAAAACCACTAATAAAACTTGCACCATCTGAAATAGTTACTTGACTATTTGCATCTCTTGCGATCGAAACTTCATATCCTGGTTTGGTCTCTTCCGATTGGGCATTTACATTCGACGTTCCAAAGCTAACTGCCGAAGTCGATAATGCAAACAATATCGCACCAATTATTAATATTTTTGATGTTTTGCTTCTCATTACTGGAAGATTGACACACTACGATAAGAACATTTCTGTTCACATTTGTTTCTGTGATTAAAGGATTAACTAACTGAGCCTACTTTAAAGTCTAGAAATTCATGAAGCCTGGTCCAAGACCTAAGGACAATTAGTATATTTAGTAACTATGCTCATGTCGCTACCAGGGTCAGTAACCCTTTTAGCGCCAGCCTTAGCCTTCAATTTGTCGAACGTATCTCCAACTTCTCCTGCCATGGAATTGAATTTTCGGTATATTATTTTAAACTAGATGTCGGGAACTGAAGAAAAGTTGACAGATATAAGCACTTACAGGCATCTAATAAAACTAAGTTGGACCTATGCATTAATTCAACCTCCTGCCACAACAAATAGATCCTTTTGATATTTGGATAGAACGTCCAAGATTTTAGGTTCCGGTCCAATAATAGATCCTAATACCTCATTTGAATAGGCACGAAAGGCTCCTGAGAGACCTATATCCTTGGGTCTTTCATTATTAAAAAAGATCGCAAATTGCATGTCTTCACTGTCGTTCAGGTTTTCTATGTAATGAAAATATGCAGAAGGAATAAGAACAATTTCGCAAGGGCCAACCTCAAATGTATCGATATTGTACCCTGGACCAAAGACAGTCATCCTTGCCTGTCCACGCATAACATAGTCTAATTCAGTAATGTGCTAAGTACTGTGGCTACATTGCATTAAGTACCTAATTTATATAATATGTATTTTTTATTATCAACATAATTGAAGAGATTTCTTAACTTGGAACATCGATGGACAATAATGACAGCAGTGATCATAACTTTGTCCGTATTATCATCTATGAACATTTCGGTTTTATGGCCAAATTTGGATGTGACTTACGAGGCTTGGGGTTCATTGGAAAATGAAGAGACAGCGTATCTTGAGTTCGTGACAACAAAAGTAAAAGAATCTAATGTTATTGATAGTAACTCGACCACAGCAACCACACACATACCTGAAACAGCTAAGGGACCTACAATCCCATCTAAGGGTTATTTGGTTCAGGAGTTAGGAAATAACTTGTATTCTGTCAGTGATGGTTCATATAATACTATTTTCTTAGTAACAGACAAAGGGGTAGTAGTAATTGATGCACCTCCCTCTCTGGGCCAAAAGTATTTGCAAGCAGTGGCTGACGTAACCGATAAGCCCATTAACTTTGTAATTTATAGTCACGCTCACCTAGACCATATTGGCGCTGCTGGCTTGTTTCCAAAAAATGCTACTATCATAGCTCAGGAGGAAACAACTGCTGAATTACAGAAAGCTAGGAGTGTAGCCGAAAATGTTTCCAATGTCCCACCAATACCTACCATAACATTCTCAAAGAATTATACTTTGCAGATAGGAAATCAATCTCTAAGATTAGATTATCATGGCAATAACCATTTACCTGGAAACCTCTTTATCTATGCTCCTAATCAAAAGGTCCTGATGCTTGTTGACATTATATTTCCTGGGTGGATTCCATTTCCGTATTTGGCAATTGCTAAAGATGTAGCAGGTTTTATACAAGCGCACGATTTGGCCTTAAATGATTATGAGTTTGATACCTTCGTTGGAGGACACCTTACAAGATTAGGAACAAGAAATGATGTTACGGTACAGAAAGAATTTATTTCGGATTTGAGAGAGGCGGCTCAGAAAGCAAATAATGAAGTCCTTTTCAGTAATATTGCGCAAGAGGTAGGTCGCTTTGATAATCCTTGGTTATTATTTTCCAGATATATTGATGCTATTAACGAAAATTGTGCTCAGACTATGTTACCAAAATGGGAAAATCGACTGGGTGGAGCACGAGAATTTATGTCAACCCATTGCTTTACTATGACTGAGGCAGGAAGGGTAGAACCTACTGTACATGTGTTACTTCAAAATAGTACTGTTACATCCAAATAAGGACTCAATACCATAATGAAATCTGAATACATACTACACTATTACGTAAATATAAGTGATAACGTCTTATGTATTTCTTAAGCCCCTTGCTAGCTTAAACATTAGAGGCCTGCTGACTGAGAATGTTATCCAATACTTAGGCAAGAATTTCTGCTATTACTTTAGTAAGGCAGCATCAATCCTTGATTGATTATCCCTTGCGGCCAATATTTGAATGCGAAGAAGATGCGAACAATTAAATTGAAAGTGTGGCCAGAAGCACTTCCAGATTGCGAAAATCATTTCCGTCAAAAATGTTTTCTTGTTCAAGTCTGTATAAATCAAATTATGACAATCTGTTTACAATTTACAATCCTATTCAGAAACAAATGAAGTACTACACTGGCATGATTGACACGCCAGTTAGACAGTGTACAGAAATTAAGAATTCTGCATAATTAATTCCATGGAAAGAAAGAAAAGGTCGACTGGTGGTCCTCTTACCGGACAATCAGGTACTAATGAAAGTACCAACAGAATTGCTTCCTTTGCTGCAGAGATAGTTGCAAGCAAGGTGTTTGATTGGGCTATAACAGGTGTAATACTTCTTCAAGCGTTAACTCTTGCCGTCGAAGCAACACCCGCACTTCTTCCAAATGATAAAGAGGGCAAATTGGTCGTAACAACAGTATTTGGATTCATCCAAAATCTAGTTATTGGTGTTTTCATTGCAGAAGCTGCTTTAAGGTTAATTGCACTCTACCCAAAATCGCAGAGGTATTTTAAAGATCCTTGGAATTGTTTCGATTTTACGATCATAGTACTCTCCTTCCTACCTACAACTGGTCAATTTTCGACCATAGCAAGGCTAGTCAGACTAATAAGGATATTAAGACTGGTAACAAAATCCACTGAACTTCGTGCAATAGTATCTACTCTAGCCCGTTCTATACCCAGCATATTCAATATCCTGATACTTCTTGCGATTCTTTTCTTCATATATGCTATTGTAGGATATCATCTTTTTAGAAATGTTGATCCAGGGCATTGGTCTTCTTTTTTGACTTCACTAACTACATTATTTCAGATCATCACTTTAGAAGAATGGGTGGCTGTAATGGAACCCATAGTGGAAAATCTAGGTCCACTATACTGGTTATATTTTGTGAGTTTTATAGTTATAGGAACTTTCATAATTATCAATCTCTTTATCTCTGTAATTGTTAGGAAGTCGGAGGAGGCATATCAACAGGTACAAAGAGAATCAGGAATACCTTTGACTCAACAGGAGATTATGCATGAGATAAGAGAAATTCGCAGGATACTGGAAGATCTTGAGCAAAGATTTGAAGAAAAGAGGGACGGCGATTCCTAACATCATGTATGTCTTTTCTTGACTAAAATAATTGAAGCAGCAATGTCTGTGTGTGTGCGATATTGCTTTTGCCTTCTTATTCTTAATTAGTATTAGTTTTGTAGGACCTGTTTACATCGAAAGTGTGCAAACCTTCACGAGAATCACCAGGCAACTTTTGTAAGTTATATTAGAACGTACCTAAATACAATTATAAGTAAAACACCTGTTAGTGAAAACGTTTGAACACACTTAACTCCCTTGTGTATTTTCTCGTACTCTTTGCCTTTGTCATGATTTCTGTTTCTTACACTAATGTATCTGCACAGGGCATTAATATTCTAAGAGTAGTATCGAATGTGGATGCTGGTGGAGGCAATAGTTCGGCACCAATAAATCAATTTAAGCCATCGGTAATTAATATAACTACGAACGAAACATTAAAGTGGATTAATCCTACTTCAGGGGACCCTTATCCTCATACTATTACTTATATTAGTAATACTAGCAATTTGTACATCCCAAACATGACTGTCAGTATTGAAAATGGGGGTATGAATCCTAAGCAGATCATTGATCAAATTGCTGAAAAGCTATCGTATCAGAACAGGAATTTGTCTGATAATATTGATCTATTTCTTAACGCTTCAGTAATACAATCATCGGAGCAGAGGGCAGAATTTCTCGATCCTCTATCGAACTTTGATCGTAATGGTGCCGAGTATGCAATTAATGGAACTGAGAAGTTTGTAAATTCAGGACTTGTCTGGAATTGGGCAGTTTCATCAGATCTTCCAAAGAGCTTTACTGTAAGGTTCCCAGTTGAAGGAACATATAAATTTCAATGCTTACTCCATCCAGACATGAAGGTAACAGTCAATGTAAAACCCTTAACAGTCATGGGTATATCTTTGAAATAAATGATTCCAGCTAGTCTAAATTCAATGTCCTCGTTATTTCTATAGTAGAAGATTCTAGCATCAGCCCAAAATTTATTCAAGCTTGTCAGTACTAATGTCACGGGTAATTTATCGCTGACTTCAATCTCACGCATGTCAATCATCAACTAAAAAGCACGGGCCAAAAAAGATGGTAATCTTAGGAATTGCCAAGCAAAAGACCTTACTGAATAACAAGTTTCGAAAATCAAACAAATAAGATAAGATATTTAATACCAATATCTGCGACTTGGCCTAGTTTTGGTTAGTTGCTTAGCCATTTTACAATTCAGGGTATTTAAATTATCATTTCATTGTGTCATGATCTCGAAAGTTCTATTCTTTGTGAAGAACAATTGACATAGTGTCTTTTGAAATTTTGCGATAAAAGAAAGTAAATTGTATTCCCATAAAGGTATCTTCTACGTTACATTAGGTACAATTATACTAATCGGGCTCATTTCTATTTCTCTCTCAAGTACATTAGGCCATGTCGCGCTAGCAGCAGATCCTGTTAAAGATCCTAATGTTCCGTCAGCAAAGCTTGTGTATGCTAACCGTACTTATGAGATGCTTCCGTTTGTTGTCTTGGAGGAAGATAACCTAAAGAAATTAAATTTTCCACGCCTTCCGGACGATTATAGACCAGAAGTTAATATCTCCTCAGGTTCCACTTTCACAGTCGAATTTACCAAAAAGCCACGAGAGATTAATGCATTTGTAATAGACTATGATGCGGATACGACGGAAGTAAATCCTCTTACGAAAGTAGGCAGTAATGAATTTGGATTTGGGAAGTTATATGGATTGCGTACCATTGAAGTGAGAGCCATTTTTGAGGATGATAAATATATTACATACACATGCTTAGCTGACATCCAAAGAACAGATGAACAAAAGTACGGATCAGCAGGGCAACCTAGCTCTGAGATATTTGCCTAAAGAACATTAACTAGTTCTAAGAAATTTAGCGATACTATAATTGGTTGGGAATGTTCCAACCCTTAATTTCCAAGTCAAATCCTGCTATCTTGTTGCTAATATCTACTGGCATTTCTATATCTATGGAGTCTATAGATGTCTTAAATATCTGCATATTACGGTCTACTGCTTCTGTCGGACCGTCAAAAAGGATCCCTAAGATATAATTCTCAGTGGCAAATGAATACGAAACATTCTTTCTGTCTCCAGGACACTGCATAATCTCTTCTAAACTGTTAATATCTTTAATTTTTGTAAATGATTGTGACATGACCTTGCAACCGAACCCTTGTTCCGCACCCCATTTTCATCAAATCCAAGTATGGTGTTGCGCTCGAAAAGACTGACGGAGGAATATACTTTTTCATTTGCTTCCATGGCGGCAATAGTTCAGAAGTATTTTGTGTCGAAAGTGTAATTGCAACTGATTCCAAAGTATTGCCATCTTTGACCTGCCCCGTCAAGGGATCTATACCTAGAGGAGAAACTTTGATTTTCGAAAGTGCGCTTCCATTTTGCTGATATTCGTATAACTTAACACCGACCCATCCTGCTGGGAATTGTAGTTGCATACCCGTATTAGGATCATGGTACAAGCCTGAAATCTTAAGATTATCTCCCTTTTCTGGTAATGAAAAGTTGCTTGTGTTTGTTGTCTGTGCTATAATCATATGATTAGAAATTGCGGACAAAATAAGGAGAATAGTAACGATACTGACGACTGCACATACACTCAAGGTATTAACTCTTGTACAAATTCTGGTTCTGTCCACAACTGCAAGATGAAGAATTGGTATATAAATTTTATATTCTATTAAAAAAATACTGAAATAGATCCTGGAATATTTTTTAAATCATAGCTCCTTATGCATTGCTGTATCACATTGAGCAATTCTCTAATTTCTCATAATTTGGACAAACATAGGTGATCGCATAATTGGTTTAAAACGTTATTATCGATTCGTAACATTACTTTTCTTCTGTGGATTTCACAATCTCCAGTATCCAAAAATAAGGCTAAAGGCATTTAGTCTTCAGTTATTTGAAAGGTACTTGTTGATTCTTGTGGTTCATAATCTGGGTCTTCTACTTTCGCTTGAATAGTAAGTTCTCCTATGTCACCATCTTCACCAATTGTCCAATGGTAAACAAATCGTCCATCATCGCCCGTGGTGCCAGCGAACTCCTTTACATAATTACCTCCAGGATAGAGTAATACTCCTGTAATGGTAGCGTTTGCAATCTGTATATTTGAAGCAGCATCCGATACGCTAATAGTTACATTTTGGTCATTGCCCCTTGATACAGGATTATTTAGAATGTCAAATGTAATCGACATCATCTTGCCTGTTGATACTGGAGATGTTTCGGAAGAAGGTGGAGAAGTTGTGAGTTGGTCTGACGGTGCTTGATGGCGGTAACATGATGGTCGAGTCATTTGTGGCATTCAGCACTGAGGGTGCAGATGTTGAGGAAGAGATATTCACATTAGATTGCCCACTCTGGAAGCCTATGACATTTACACTATACCACCTGGTAGGCTCTGGGCAAGATAATTTTGCTGTTATTCTGTTTGAACCTTCTTTAAGTTCTGTATAATTAGAGCTCAATGTATAGCTCCATTTTGAATAATCATTCGTTCCCAACACCCCTGATGCCAGGGCATCTTGATATGGCTTGATATTGTTGGCTATTACTGAGACAGAGCAATCTTTAGATGTATCATCAGACGATATGCCCGAAATTGGCAGGTCTTCGCCGACAGGCACTTGTTGCCCCTCAATAGGGCTGTCTATTTTGACCCAATTACTCAGAGCTGGCTGGGTTGTAAAGTTTCCAGTAAGTTGACCATATGCGACGCAGTTCGAACAGATGAGAAAGATAACCGTCACAAAAATCGCAGGAAGCCAACTAAAATTAAGTTTCAAATTAAATACATCTAATCTACAACAACTATAATTGTGTTGGGAGAACACCTGTTAATTAGGAATTTAAAATAGTTAATAAGAGTTGCATAACCAATCTCCGACCTAAACTTATTCTTTGAACTAGCAACTTCGACGCATTTCCAGGAGATAATTATGACTTGATCGCTTTCTTTGATTGCCTCCATGATATGGGCGACCCACTCGGAGCGGCATCTCACGTGCATCACGCATTAAAATCTGACGGAATTTGGATGATAGTAGAACCATTCGCAAATGATAGGCTTGAGGACAATCTTAATACGGTAAGTCGAGCCTTTTATGCGGGTCTACACTCGTATGTGTACCTGCTTCATTAGCGCAAAACGGACCCGCACTTGGTTCGCAAGCCGGAGAGGCCAAATTGAGCGAAATTATAAAATCTGCTGGTTTTAAGTGGCTTAGACTTGTCGCCAAAACATCTTTCAATCTAATATTAGAGCCAAACCATAGTTACTTGAATGAAGAAATAGAAAGAGCCGTTCAGATCAAAGACAACTAGGATGAAATTAATGATGTCAAAATAAAATGATTGCCAAGACTACATGTATATGCATGACATATCTCCAACAATAGTAATGACATCATGATAAAATGCTATTATCTCTACTAGCAGACAAGCTACATGAAATCATAGTCAGAAGTTAATAATATGCATGAAAATTGCAGGGGGGATGCTTATACTAATATGATAATTGGTAACTTTGTTCCGCATAGGATAAATAGTCTTCTGATGACCGAAAATACCTATGAGCAAAAAAGTTCTATCGTTGAGTATATTTTTAATTCTCAGCTCCATGATTATTAGTTCCAAGCTACACGAATTTAGTTCAGGGGCAGCCAAGTAATTCTACTAGTTCTGGTATTAGAAATGTTACGGCATTGAGCAATTTGGCCGGCAATAATTCTCAAGTTGAATTGAAAAACAGTACAGTAAATTACTTTGAAGGTGCTACAGGGTATTTAGTATATCCAGTATCGTCTGAGAAAGGGCAATCTACTAACGAAACCAAACTTCCGGCAGTCATTATGATTCACGAAAATAAAGGATTAAATGATCACATTAAGAATATGGCGAACCTGTTAGCACAACAAGGATACGTTGTACTTGCAGCAGATTTGTTTAAAGGTGAAGTTGTAACTGAACAAAATGACTCACGAAGATTAACGCAGGCAGTAAGAAGTAATCCGGAGAACGCAATAAATAATTTACAGGCAGCAGTAGAGTATGCCAGTTCTCTACCAAATGTTGACCCCTCTAGAATAGCATCTATGGGGTGGTGTTTTGGTGGAGGACAATCGCTTCAGCTGGCTTTGAATAGTCAAGACCATCCATTAGCTGCCACCATCATTTATTATGGATCTGCTTTAGTAACAGATAATTCAAACCTGTCAAAAATAAAGTGGCCCGTCCTTGGAGTGTTCGGAGACCAAGATAGAGGTATTCCAGTAGAGAAGGTAAACGAATTTAAAGCAACATTAGATGAAGTAGGAGTTCCAAATGAAATATATATTTACAAAGGTGTTGGACATGCATTTGCTAATCCTTCAGGCGATAATTACGCACCAACAGAGACTCAGGATGCGTGGGAGAAAACGGTAGCATTCCTCAAAAAGTATTTAGGTTAATGAAAGTAACCTATTCTCCTTTTATTTGAAAAGATCGTATCCTCTTTCAACAGATATTCATATGAATTATAGGATTGGAGTAACTTTGTTACGTATCATGCATTAACAAGCATTATAACAAAATAGTACAAATACGGATTCCATGAACAATATAGGAGCAAATTTGAGTAGGACAACAATGCTCATTCTTATCAGTGTCGTGACAGCTGGCATTGTGGCTTCAGCCATAGTAATAGCATTACCAATAGCAACAGCGGTGTCACCAATGAAGGGTTCTCAAATGGCAAATTTAACAGGCTCTGTAAACGTGAAGGACGCTATAAAAAATTTCATAAAGGAAAACCAGAACGTTACTTTTTCACAAGCATCTGAAACTGCACAGAACCAAATCAATAATGGTACAGTGATAGCAGGACGCCTTGGGATAACCCAGGGATATTTGGTTTACACCTTTCTTGTACTAAATGGCGGGAATGAAACAATGTCAAAAGTAATTGTTGACGCCGGGAATGGACAAGTTCTGCATACCTCAGAAGCACATGCAATGAAAGCATTTGACTTTATGCATGATAAAGGTAAAGGAGGACATTGGAACGACCATAAAATGGCTGGTGGAATGTGGTTTCAACATAGGGACTTAGGAGAAAATCAAACAAAGTATCCTGGTAGGTAAATAAATGGCAGCAGCAGTTCTGCAGTAGGTAACACACGCTTATTGCAATTCCCCCCTAGTCTCTTTACCATATTTTATTTTTTGCAGATATTGATACAATCTGATATTGGTTGATTTTAATTGATTTGAGCGCTTATAATTGAGAAAAAGGATAAATGATGGAATTTACAAAAAGTTAGTATAATATGAAGTTAGTTTATTTTAGTTTACTGCTGTTATCCATATTTTTATTTCCAACAGTAAACGTTATACCCATTGGTGGTATAGATTTAAGTGAATTTAGTCATAGTAATGAATCACTATCTTCGCCTCGTTCAGATAATGCTGGTATTGAGGTATTAGTATTGCATGGGGCTACGATAATTGACGGAACTGGCGGCACTCCAAAAGCTGATACTGATATCATCATTAGTGGTAACAAAATTGTCGCAGTAACTAATCAATCTGGATATATTGATAATCTTTATTTTAATGATTTTAATCGAACGCAGATTCGTGTAAGCAATCTGAACTTATCTGGAAAATACGTCATGCCTGGACTTTTTGATATGCATGCTCACGTAGCCGGAGTACTAAAGGACTCCTACGATCAGGCTACTTCCAAAAAAATGCTTCAGATGCTTTTGGAGAATGGGATTACAACAATTAGAAATCCTGGAGGTCCAACTAATGAATCCATATCATTGAGGCAAGACGTATTCGAGGGGAAGATAGCAGGACCAGAAATCTTTACGGCAGGTAGACTTTTGAATACTCCCGAATTCACTATACCATTTGTAGAGAGACAGGTTACAACTGATGAGGAGGTTATAGATGAAGTACGTCGTCAAGCTTCATTGGGAGTAGATTTTATCAAGCTATACGTTGGGTTAGATCCAAAACTATTGAAGGTAGCTATAGATGAAGCTCACAGGCAGGGTGTCAAAGTTATTGGGCATTTGCATCTAACATCTTGGACTGAGGCAGCGAAACTTGGAATTGATTTTCTCACCCATGGAGTGCCTGTATCTCCGTCGCTGCTGTCTGAGGAAGAGCGACGAATATTTGATCAAGCCGGCGGAGGTCCTTTTAGTCATTCACTTATGGCTTGACATGGTGGATCTTGATAGTACCGAGATTAGGAACATGATAGATAGTCTAGTCGAGAATCAGATACCAGTGGATCCGACTTTGAATGTATATGAAGCAGTCTTTATGGAAGGTTTTTACGATCCTCAGAATACTCAGCGGTGGAATAAGGTCTTACAACTAACAAAACTGATGCATGAGAGTGGAGTTAAGATTCTGTCAGGTACGGATATTCCTAACTTTGGGTTTGTCCCAGGTGAAAGTTTGCATCATGAGCTAAAACTACTTGCTGATGCAGGCATCACACCAGATAATGTAATCAAGATCGCTACAAAGAACGGAGCTGAGGCCCTTGGCATTATCAATCAAACAGGTACTATTGAACCAGGCAAACAAGCAGATATTCTAATTCTGTCCATCTAATCCAATAGAAGATATTGAAAAGGTTAAGAGAGTCGAAACTATTATTTCTAATGGCAAGGTTATAGAAAAGACCAATAAGCAATAATAATAATAATTAGAAAAGCTGATTTGACAAATCCTGTTGAATGAGTCTTAATTGTAGCAAGCAGCAATACAATCAGGATTTCTTGCTGATAGCAGCATGTTAGCTGTCCATCTATATTCCTTAGACGCGATCAAGAAATCCAAGTCAGGCGAATTGACCAAGCCCGTCAGGTTGTGGGAATGTTCTCAGATTCAGAGATTAAGAAAATGAAGCATAAATTGCCAAGATTACCGAATTTATTCACTACAAAAGGGGCTAAAGCAACGTGCGCATCCTCTGAAATAGCAGGAACGTGCTCTCCTTGCCTGCTTGCCTGACTACTATACTTCCCATTGTACGTAATAAGGTCTATTAACGATAATGATTAATAATGTACAGATCTAAGACGTTAATGAAGCTAAGATCAAACTGGTGAATGAAAATAATACTAGAGAATCAGAAAATTAAGAGGGCAATCTTATCTTCTCTGGCTGATCCTGAACTAGTCAAAATTATTGATTCTACCATGTATCACTCGAAGTCGGTATGTGATATTATCAAAGAAACTAATATGCCTCATACTACCGCTTATAGAAAAATAAAGTGGCTCGTGGACGAAAAGCTTCTGGTTGTAGACAAAATCTCAATTAACGATGAAGGAAAGAGATATAGTTTGTTTCACAGCGTGTTTAGTTCAATAACAGTAACATATGAAAACAATAAGATCATGATAAATGCGGAGCAAAATATCGATCCTGTTGATAGTCTGACAGAAAGATTCTTCTCATTGAAGCAAGATGGATGATTAAATTATTGACCACCAGAAATCTATTTTAGGATCGAATCAAGACTTTCCATAATTTTGTGCCCTGCTCTGTAAGAGTAGTAGAATCTCATGAAAATAATTGAAGCAAACAGAATCATGGCAGTTAAGTGTATTTGCATCCCCAGATCGTGCAAATGGGCTGGGAAATCAAATAGCCCTGAATCATGTAGGGTAGTTATGAATTCTCCGCCTATCCAGATCAAAATAAAAGCAGAAATTTGGAACTGAAATGACTTGATGTTGTGTGAACGCCATGCCAGCCATACGAAAATTCCAAGTGCTATGAACAGTAGATACACCGTGGAATTACTCATAAGCACAAGAAACGGAGGAATAGCAATCATACCGTGAGCTGTTCTTTTTTAGATCTAGCCACATAAATGTATGAGATGCCAAAAATTATTAGAACAATTATCGAGATAGTTCTAAAAACTCCCTCGGCCAAAAGCTCTAGTCCAGCATAGTATACCATGTGATAAATCCCATGAGTAAAAATGAAAACTGCTAACAAAATTGTCAGGACTCTAAGATTACTTTTCAATCTGAAGCTAAGGTATAATGGAATCAGGGCAGCAGCAAAGATGATAATTCCGCTGGCCAAATGAAGCAAGTTTTCGTCAGACAAGCCTGATAATTATCTAATTTGATCTTTTGACATATAGATATTCTGCTTGATCCCATAAATTGGGATCCACGATTGGGATCAAGAAATGGGATTTATCTTCTTATTATTAAGAAGCAGGATGTTCCTGAGACAACGATGTTACTGTCAGCGAGTTTTATTATGAAAGGCTGAGTTGATCCCCTTCACGAATTTTGCTGAATCTGACACCCAGCCAAATACTCCTCCCTGCATCTTGACCTGCTTTATCGCAGCCTGGTAATTCCCATAATCTGTTGCACCAGTTCCATCCTTTAGAAGAAGACACCAATAGCCATAATCATTTGCTTCTCTCATAATCGTATGAACGCAGACATCAGCTGTTATTCCTGCAATCACTAGATGGGTTATACCAAGATTCCGTAAAAGTAGAGGCATATTGCTTTGTCCGAATGCTCCTTTCCCCGCCTTGTCTATTACATACTCACCTTCCATTGGATAGAGGTCATCAATAATGTCCCAATTCTTCTCACCCCTTACAAGAAGTCTTCCCATACCTCCTTCAGGAATATTACCGATCCCAACTCCATCTCCAATTATCTTACTACGAAGAATCTTGTTGTAGGGTGCATCGGATAGATCTGGCAGATGCCCCTCTCTTGTATGAAGTACGTTGATATCAGTTCCATTACGTATAGTATGCAAAACATGCATGATACGTTTGATTGGTGCCGATGTCAAACCGAGGTCATAGCCCATTACATCTACGTAGCCTTTAGGTCCACAGAAATCAACTTGCATATCTACGCTTATAAAGGCCGTTCTAGCAGAATCAAATTCCAAATATGCTGTTTCACCAAAACGTGGACAATCTTCAACCTCTACTTTAAAGAGTTTACCTTTTGGGGGACCGTATAGCCACACTGGGAATTCGAACGTACGAGTCTTTTTGAAATTTTCATAATCCTTCTCTGCTTTCTCGAGCATTTCATCTCTAGCGGCCTCTATAAAATCTTGATTTGGAAAGGGCTTTGATTGACCTCTCGTTTTCTTTAGACTCATATTGATTGATCATCTATTCCCTATGTTATATGATTGATCATGCCAAAATGCGACTAGAAATTTAAGTATTTCATTAATCCACGTCAATATTCCCCTTAGTTAAAAGTTCCCGGGGTAAAATGGTTCATGAGAGTCTTCAACCGAACGGTCAATTCTTTCGAGTCACATACATACGCAATCCAACCGGAAGCTTTGTTATTTTGATCTTAGTGACTTCCTGACTCTCTCAAAATGGGTGGAACTATTGTTTCAGGTACTCGAAAGTCCTTTTCGTAAATGTGCGCCATACTTAAAATTGATCCTTCCTCAAAAGGTCTTCCTACTAGCTGAACTCCTACTGGAAGCTTACCATCAATTAATCCAGCCGGAATGTTAAGTACGGGCAAACCAGTCACATTGAAAACGGTCGTTAGTTTACTTAGAGCCTGGTAGACTTCTAAACTCTTACCATCAATATCAACCATCTTCTGTTCCAGCAACGGAGCTGCTATCGAAGTAGTGGGCACAACTAATCCATCTAGATCCTTCATGGATTTTAGAAATGCAGATTTTAATTTGAGCTTATTTGTTTGTGCCTTGATGTAGTCTACTGCACTTATATCCATTCCTTTTTCAAGCATTGCCAAAACATCGCTTCCATATTCTTCACGCCGCGTCTTCATCCAATCACTATGAATCGCCGCAGATTCTCCAAGTCTAATGGCTCGCCATGTCTCGTATATCTTATCAGTTTCCTCCACATTGACACTATTAGTCGAGATGCCACTTTCGTGAATCTTGTCAATAAATCTGTTAAAAATATTCATAACATCCCGATCTATGAGATCGAAGAAGAATTCTTCTGGTACTCCCAATTTGAATTTGGAAGTTGTCTTTTCTCTGTTTTTTGAAATGACATCCAGGTAATTCTGCACTGGATAATTTACCGTTGAACTGTCAAACTCATCATATCCTGCTATAACACTGAGCACAGCTGCCGCATCCCAAGCACTGCGAGTTATGGGTCCAACGTGATCTATGGATGGGGCTAATTGCATGACTCCATACTTGCTTACCCTTCCGTAGGACGGTTTTAGGCCGAATAAACCACAAAGAGAAGAAGGTACCCGAATTGAGCCACTAGTATCAGTTCCTATTGACGCAGATGACATCCATGCACTGACTGCAACTGCAGATCCACCACTTGAACCTCCGGACATTCTGGTACTGTCCCAAGGATTCTTTGATGATCCGTAATGTGGATTAATGTTGGTAATACCGCACGCGAATTCATGAGTATTGTTCATTCCAATGATAATTGCTCCGGCATCACTGAGTTTTCTGACCACAGTGGAGTCGTATTCAGGAATGTAATCTGATAGTATTTTTGAACCACTAGTGCTTCTTACACCCCTGACGTAAATGAGATCCTTGAGGCTTATTGGGATCCCATGTAAAGGGCCTTTATATTTTCCTTGAATTATTTGAGATTCAGCTTCCTTTGCTTCAGCCCTGGCGGAATCCTCTAAAACCGTTATGAATGCGTTAAGTTCTGGATTAAGGATTTTGATTTGATCAATTGTGGCCTCGATTAGATCTACTGGAGATAGATCTTTAGAAGAAATTAGCTTCGAAAGTTCTTCAATAGTAGGACTTGAACCATAAATTGAAGGAGCGCGTTTCATACCCTCGTTCACTTAAAAGTGTGAAAAAGCCGCTGAAAAAACAAAGAAATAGTTCTTTGTCACAAGCTGTCGCCAATTCATTGTTATCTGATTAGTTATTACTGTCACGGTTCGATACACTGTAAGAATAATTGATCAGTAGATTAATAACCTTTCAAAAATTAAACCAGAATCTGATTACAGCACTCTATTCTAGGAATGAGGATTAAACCCCTCTCTCTTTGTATTGGTGTCGCCCGTATAGTCCCTTTCTTCTAAAATTGCTATAACCAGATCATGCTAGAATACCAATTATAGGTAAAATAATTGTCAAACTCCAGCCAAAGTCTAGAAGTATTAGGAGATAGCTAATGCATAGTGCTATGACGTTTGCCGTAGATTATCTGGTGAGACCAAGCTCATAATAAAATGTCTGACCTTCTAAGACTATTCAAAGCTACCAATGTGAGTTGAAGCCTCACCTCATCTCGTTAATTACTGATATATACAATTTTGTATATTATATTATATGCCTAAAACTAAAAGTGTAAGCCAAAAGAGATCGAAGCTTGACACAAGAATATCAAGCAGAACTAGGAAACAAATAGATACTCTACCTGAACATGCTCAGCACATTTTTATCAAAACACATGCAAGTGCACTAAAACAATATCAAGATCCTGACAAGAGGCGTGGTGGTAAGAGTGAATCTGCAGAGGAAGTTGCTCACAAGGCATCTTGGGCTGCTGTTAAGAAGAAGTATAAGAAAAAAGATGATGAGTGGGTACGAAAGGATTAATCAATTAGATCATCCGATGGGGATAAGGCTTTGTACAATATTAGATTTGGTTACATGTTGTTGATCTGTGTAGGCAATTCTTATCTTCATGCCGCATCTTAGAGTAAATGTCTTTAGGAATTTGTCAGTGTTTGTATTTTCATTTCAACTCAATGCATCTCTACTCATTTCTCACAGCATAAGGTAACAAAGGATCACTTCTCTTTTATAAGATATCATATCCACCCTAAGAGTAGAGATAATGTTGACAAGAAATTCCAAAATATTATACTATAGTGCTGCCAGCATGTACTTTTATTGCAGGAATATTGCATTTGACACTCGTACCAAATGCTATTGATCGGAATGTAAACAACGGTATATTCTTCTTGATTGGTGGTTTGGCTCAGATATTTTGGATAGTTCCGATGATAAGACAATGGGGTAGAGGATGGTATTATGTTGGCTTAGCTGGAACTTTAGTATTTGTCGTGATATGGATAATTACAAGACTTCCAGGCAATCCCATCACTGGAAGGGCAGGCTCGATAGGTGATACTGCGATTGCTGTACAAGTATTCCAAGTTGCCTTTATTGTACTCACCATAATCATATTAAACCAAGTATCTAAATCGCACCAAAAATGAATGGTAGGATAACGCCAATGCATTAATGCTATTCCATTTTGATTTCTTTCCCCATCCACGATCTCTACGATCGTCGTTTGCAAGACTTTGCTTTTGCTGTAGATTTCTACAGGCTCTGAAGTTCGACTCTGCGTAGACAGAATGTAGCAATGATTCAGTACCCTAGAATGAAAAATGCAATGGCAAAAAGCTACATCATAATTCACCCGAAGTAATACATCATAGTGATGCCCTTGCCCATAGTGATGCCCCAGTCGGCATTGAATACTGTAAATTTACCTCCATACTTTGATATATATCGAGGACCCATGATTGCTGCTTCAATAATAAGTTGACTCTTGATTCAGTATTGACTGCTAATTTTCTTGCTCTTGATTCTCTATTAGTTTTTACGATCTTTGTCGGGGAGTAGTTAAAGACAGGAGAGGGTGTACTCGGATCTTACTACTTCCAATTAATAGTACGTATTGATATTTTTCTCATTTCCATCTTCAAGCCAATCACAAATTATAAGATCAAGCGTGAATGACATGATGACATGATGTTTGAAATTCTTGCCGTTTGGGGTTGCATGAAAGAACTGGCTATAAATTGTGAAGACATGACTAATGCATCGAGTACATATCTGGGGATTGTTGCAGGGGCCATAATTGGATTAATTGTAGCGTGGTGGATCTACAATAGACAGAAAAAGACGTCTGATAAACAGGATGAGGGTTTAAGGCATGTCAAAGAGTTGGAGGAAAGCCACGAAAAGACCTTGGAGTCAATTCAACACCTCCAAAACCATCAAGAAAAAATTCTTAATCAAATACTCGATTTAGACAAAAAAATTGATTCCATAATAGAAAACAAAGATAGATAAACCTAGGTGGATATTTTAACAAAATTGAAGGGCACTATATTAATTCGCGAATTTCGCAGCGCCATTCTTAAAGGCAATCCGCTCAATGACCCCCACATTAGGGAACTCATAATATATCTACCTCCTAATTACAAAGCGAGTAATTCGAGAGGATATGTTACAATTTTCTGTTTGCCTGGATACGGCAGTCCTGCAAGAGCAATATTGAATATAGATCCTTTTAACGAGAGCATTCACGATCGCATGAATCGATTAATATCGAAGGGAAGAGTAAGCGACATGATATTAGTACATATAGACTGCTTTACTAAATTGGGAGGTAACCAATATGTCAATTCTCCTGCTATTGGCAATTATGAAGACTATGTAATTAAGGAAATCATTCCTTACATTGATAACAATTACAATTGTCAACATCATGTAGTATTTGGAAAATCATCCGGTGGGTATGGCTCTATTATGCTGGGTGCACATCATCCAGAAATATTTGATGGTGTAGTGGATCACTCAGGTGATGCAGGTTTTGAATATAGCTGCATTCCAGAATTTCCAAAGGCTCTTGCAGCCTTTCAGGAAGCGGGCAGCCCAAAAAACTGGTGGAAAAAGTTTTGGAAAAGTAGCATACACAAGGGAGATGATCTTGCAATACTAAATGTAATGTGCATGGCGGCCAGCTATTCTCCTAATCGTTCGAAGGAAATGGGTATAGAGTTCCCTTTTGATCTAAAAACTGGAGAGATGTCAAAGGATGTATGGAACAAGTGGTTAATGTGCGATCCTGTAAGGACGATAGAAAGCTATAGGAAAAATTTAGAAAAAATGAAATTATTTTATATTGATTGTGGAATCAAAGACGAGTTCAATTTAATTTGGGGAGCAAGAATGCTTCATTCCAAACTCAAAAAACTGAGGATTAAACATTTCTATGAAGAGTTTGATGGTGGACATTTGAATACAGGTTACAGATATGATGTTTCCTTAGAGAAGATTTATTCTACACTTTGTTAGACGTGGCGTTTGATAATTGAAATATCCATCCCCGATAGGGCTTGTTTCATTTACCCTAGATTTGCGATACTTATCAAAGGTCAGGGTCATAAACTAAAATTGGGTATTGAGAGAATGCTTTCTTCTTATTGCAAATTGATAATAGGAGGTTTGGTTTGTTCCATGCGAGCTATAAATGCAAACAAAAGTAGCTGTCTGATAATGAACCATCTGTAAGAACTCTAATAACTCAGGGTCTTTCAGGGGAATTTGATTTTGGTTTATTGCCCTCATAATCCAACTATTATTCTTAATCTTTTCAATATCAATCCTTAAGCTCGATATATGATCACTTCCTATTGCCTGAGCCTGCAAATAGACTCCATCGTTAGCCCATTCCTTGCATCTACGAAATAATGAGTTTGGAATATCTTGCTCCAGACTGGCAGATTGCCTTTTTTTCTCATCATCGGAAAGATGTTTAATTTCATTCATTCTATCAGAATGACACGAGTGTTCGATTTTGCCCTTTTGAAGAGATGGAATTATTGAGATAATCAAACACTTTTCACATACTTTTCCAATAAAACCTGTAACTCCATCGAAATTCTCCTTTTGTAAGCCTATTTCAGAAGGGTAAGTATAATTTCCTATATTGTTATGGAACGGTGGACCGTATATAGAATGGCCAAAATATCGTGGGAGAACTGGAGGCAGAGTTTGATTGTACAAAGGTCTAGGAATATTGTTAAAGATTGACGTTAGATATTGCATTGATTGCATACCATTCAGGAGATCATCAAACGAATCTTTTTCAGAGGTAAATGGCCATAGCCTATGGGGAACATCTTGATCTCGGAATATATTGCATAGCATTGAATGGTGTCCGATATCGGAGTATCTCTCTTGCAGCTTCACAGAAACATCATGATCTGACACAGGCAAACCATGTCCAAGATGTTTTCTCTTGATATGTACTTCTATATTCCACCTCCTAGCCGATGCTTGCGGGCAGGAGGGACATTTCCATTTCATTTTCTTTTGTATCATAATTATTACCATTGACAGAGCGCAGTTACTGCAGTAAAATACTGCAGTAAGAACTCCTATTGTTCTGTAAGCTGAATCGCACTAATTAACATATTGAGGGGATCTTCTACTTGCGCTCCGATAATAATTCAAAAATGTTATGATAAACCCTTTATAGCTGATATGAGCGGAAGAATAGATTGGATAGTAAGCGACCTCAAGGCGTTGTAATCGTAGCAATCCTAATGGTAATTAATGGAATCATATTCATTGGCGGATCTGTTTACGCTATTTATTTTGTGCCAATCTTAATACAACAAATTATGGATACTTTTAATGGAAATATGACTTCGAATCTCGGAAATCTTACTATTAATCTGGGTGTTAATATAACTGAGGGTGAACAGATTTCTCCTGAGCTTGCCAACACTATAACTAATACGATAATGACGGTAGTATGGATAACTGCCGGGATAGGAATTGCAATCGGTGTTGCATGTTTTCTATTGGCATGGGGACTGTTCAAAGGAAAAGGATGGGCTTGGATAATCACTGTAATCCTTGCTATAATTTCAATCGTCTTTAGTATAATGGGTGTAGGAAGTGGCGGCTATGTGAATATTATCAATATAGTCATCAGTGGTGTTATACTGTACTATCTGTATAGACCTGCAGTTAAAGCATTCTTTGGCAGAGTAAAGATAACAAAGTAGAATTAATGAAGTGAAAATTACTCTTAAGCCCTAGTATCGAGAAATTAGTAGGTCATTAAAATGGTTTAGGGCTTTATTAATTTCCCCAAAAATTAAATCGTAGATACTTGTTCGTCTCTATTCTCCTATCTGTCAGACGTGGTTCATCCAAGTCATCTACTATAATATTCACTATTATGGGATTGTACCGATTAAGAGAGATGAATTTTGGACTGATATTAGAGCGCCTAATATGCGGGCTCATGATTCAAAACCCATTCTAAACGCTCTTTTAAATATCGATTTACAATAAAAATTAGTGAAATCAGATGGAATCGCACGAATATGAAAGTAAGAAAATTAGTAGTCATATCTGAACTGGTGGTGATATCAGTTGTGCTCTTTACCGGATTAGTAACATCTCTTTCCTATTCAACACAGCAAAATACAACTATCGATCAGAGAGAGATTACACTTATTCAAGAAAAGGACCAAAATTTGACCAACAGCATCACTTCTTCTACAGTCAACTCCCTAGTTACCAAAGGCAAGGAGCTTACCAATAAATTTAAGTATGAAGATGCAATTACGTATTATAATAAGGCTTTAACAATAGAGCCCAAGAATGTTGAGGCCTTAGTTGGCGGTGGTGACGCCCTCTTTAAATTAAGCAGATATGAAGAGGCTATTAGTTTCTATGATAAAGCATTAGCTATTCAACCTACTAACGTTACTATATTGTATTCAAAGGCTGATGCTATTACTTATACTGGAAGATATGATGAAGCTATTACTGTCTACGACAACATCCTATCCTTTAATCCTGATGCACCTAATGCATTAGGTAGGAAAGGTCTTTCACTTTACGATCTGGGTAGGTTGGAAGAAGCTATTAGTTATTTTGATCAAGTTTTGATTAGAGACTCCAATAATACCTTAGCTCTATATTACAAGGCGCTCGCTCTGGATAAATTAGGCAAGTACATTGAAGCTATTGCCGTCCATGATAAGATATTGGTTTTAGATCCAAGCAATATTGACATACTATTTGGTAAGGCCTTCGATCTCTCACATTTAGGAAAATACGAGCAGGCCTTAACATATTATGACAAGGTCTTAGCGATAGATGATTATAGATTTAATGCTCTAATTAATAAGGCAATTACACTAGACAATTTATCAAGATACAATGAATCTGTAGGATACTACGATAAGGTTCTAATTATTAATCCGGATGAAGATATTGCTCTTAATGGCAAGGGAGTGGCTCTCCTTAAATTAGGAAAGTATGAACAAGCATTGCCATATTTTGATATGATATTAGATATGAACTATTCCGATAGTGGCTTATTGGTTGAGGCATCAAAGAATAGGCAACTGGCAATAGATGCAATAAACAACGAGATAAAGCATGATGCACCTGAACAAATCAAGTAACTAGACTGACATCGACTACCTTTTGGCTAAACGTCATTTTTAGCCAATGGCCTACCAAGAATCCTCGAGATTGGAATAACTGCTAATCTTACACGACTACGTTTATTCACCAATCAAGTTAGAATATTAGGTTTTTATTGCATAGTGATATAGAATATTGATTATTTTATGACTAACTTACGAAGACTGGCCAAGTTCAACTTAAACCGTTAAATAATTTGCGATTTACAAATACTCAGTGATATAATTGAGTATAGAATCTGATGATTGGTTTAATAGATTCTTTGGTAATTTACCATTCGGCAGAAGGGGACGTGGCGGCTACTTTGATGACATGTTCAGAGGTTTTGATGAAATGAGAACAGGAATGGAAAGGCAATTTGAACAAGCTTTTAAGAACTTGCAAACAAATGCGCCAAAAGATCTTGTAAGGGAATATGAAACACCTGAAGGAGGCAAGGTGAGAGAAGTTGGACCATTGGTTTATGGATACACTATGACCATAGGACCTGATGGCAAACCAGTGGTAAGAGAATTTGGTAACATTAAATCACCATTGCGTGGAGGTCCTAATGCCATTGGAATGCCATCCATCTCTTCGGAAAGGGAGCCTCTATCAGACGTATCAACAACAGACAAAGAGGTACAAGTAATAGTGGAAATGCCTGGCGTCTCTAAAGAAAATATCAAAATACAAGCGTATGATAATAAGGTGGAAATTACAAGCAATGATCCAAAACGAAAATATCATGAAATAGTAGATATTCCGCCAGAAGCAGACATTGAAACTGTCAAGTCTAAGTACAATAATGGAATCCTCGAAATAGTATTCAAGAAGAAGGAACAAACACAGCCTAAAGGAAAGGAAGTAAAAATAGAATAGCTTTCTTTCTATTTCTAGTTAGGTCGGGGCTGAGCGGACCTTATTGAGATATTATGATTTCAGAAAGCTACACAAAAAATTAGGAGGTAACTGAAATTGTTCCTTTCATCGTTTCTGGATGGTATTCACAGTGATACTCCAATACGCCTGTTGAATTTGGTCTAAAGGATAACTGACCTGAGCTGCCTGGGGAGATATCTCCACTTGTCGCTACTTCATTTCCTTGTGATTCTATTATCAATTCATGTTCCGCATCAGTTGGATTTTGAATTTGGATAGTATTGTTAGTATTTGTCTTGAGGCTAAGTTCTGGATTCTCAGAACCAGTTGATGGATCGACCCATCTATATACTCCACTTATTTCTTTTGCATCTAGCGCATTTGAGCTACTACTATCATTAGTATTACCTGTAGAAGAGCTCACAGCTGATGACGCAACAGTTGGACCTGCCGGATTGCTGTACGCGCCAAATATATTATGATCATGCTGGAGCGGAAAGTAGGAAAGTCCAATAACCAATGAAAGAATGGACAATTCCTATAGTAAAGCTAAATCTCGATGCTACATGTTTTTTCATTCTAAAATAGAATTTCGCGCTTGAATATAATCATAATATACGAATTCCATCTCTGGGACCCAAATGCGGTATTCAACAATCGATATTGAGGTAAGAAAATATCCAGCGTTAATATACAAGCCTTAACTATGTTGGCTTGAAATAAATGCCTTACCAAGTAGAGTAACGCGATACTTTTCTAGGTTCTTATCCTTAACCAACAATTTATTTTCAATACAAAAATCCGTGCAGAAAATGACAAATTTCATATCATATTCGTCAACGTTTTCGCCTACATAGTCGGCTATCTCCTCTTGGGTTAGGCCGTCGCCAAGTGATTTACACACAAATGCCATTGTTCTTAAAAGGTGCATTAATTGATTGAGTCAACTGCCAGCCACTTCCATGAGATACAGGCGAACATGTTACCTAAGTGAGTCCTTGCATATATGATTGTCTAGCTGCAAGTTAACTTTGAGGCACATCTCTAGTACTATTGTAACCCATGTCGAAATAGATTTTAGACATTCATTCAAATATCATATTATATAGGAAATATGCAGACATTCTTCGGGTTCACTGTCTTAGACTCACATTGTGAACCCGGAGTTCTAGACTTGCATGTAGGGTTGAACTCTTAGGAGGTCAGAAAACACCCCGTGAATATTCATTTATTTCAATTTATGCTGTTTCCAGAATTAAACGAGGATTAGGGGGACTGAGTTCCATAGAATAGTCAACGCATCTTCTATATCTATTGACTAAACAAAAAATCTTGAACGGTTCGAATCTTAAGATCTAAAAACCAAAATGCAGTGACAATCTTCAACCTCTGCTAGGTTCATGAATTCATTGGACGACTATCTATTGCTGTTTATTAACCCTTGATTTTTGTCCAGGTAATCAGCTATCTCGTCGAATGTCGCACCAGAATCATTCAGATCTATCAATAATTCTTTACTGATACCTGCCTGTCTCAATGCAACTAATGCAGCGTATAATCTTCTTTCTGCGTTAGTTATGCATTTGCCATCCCAACCATAATAGGACATGATGACACCCATAACACATCTTCCGCCAAGGCCGTCGGTATACTGTTTTCTAATCTGTGTAAACTGTTTCCCATAAGTGCGTAGTATTTGAGAAATAGATGATTCTTGCTTCGACTGTTGACGAATCGGTACTAATTTCGAGCCTATGGTTATCTTGCTCCAGATTCTGTGTTAATTGTCTTTTATAAGTACATAGAATTTGAGAAACCGATGATTCTTGCTTTAATAGTTGTTGTTGTGCCATAGATTGCAATAAATAACACAAACAAACTATTTAGGAGCTACGTTTGCTGCGTTTCTATTGACAATAATTTTCAGAACCGACTGGTGTCCGTTTCCTGGCAATTCCAGTCAATTTATTCGTGGCCTACTTTGTTACTTTATATGCGTGTCTGGGTTTTCGCACCCGTGATTGCAGGATCTTTCCAATATAAAGCGTAAGGTTCAATTTCCATGTCAATATGAAATCAGGGTTAGTACTTGCTTGCTTCAACTACACTAATTAGTCCTGAACTTGGATTCAAAGTTTGAACATATTTCCAGTCTGAGCGCTTTAGTAAAGAAGAATACTCGTTAATTGTTCGTTCCTTTCCCGATGCCACACACATCATATGTATATCAAACAGCTTGGAAAAATGTGGAGTTTCTGGCCCCGGGACCAAATGCTCCGCTATAAACAATCTGCCATTTTCAGGAGAAGACTTATGAATATTCGAGAGAATCTTTATACACTCATCATCATTCCAATCATGTAGAATCATTTTCATCATATATGCATCTGCAGAAGGGACCTCTTTGAACATATTTCCACCAACATAGGAGCAACGAGATCCTACTCCAAATTTGGATGCTACTAACAAGTCCCTATTCTTAGTTACAGATTCCAAATCAAATACAGTCCCCTTCATGTGAGGGTATGTTGCAAGTAAGTTGCTTAGTAGATGCCCATGACCCCCGCCAACGTCGCACAAATGAAGTATTTTTGAAAAATCATATTCATTAAAGGCATCTAATACCCAATTAGTTTGGATACTGGAGTAACTGCTCATCGCCTGATTGAAAACTTGTGCATACTCGATATTCTCAGCAGTATGATCGAATAATCCATGACCATACTCTCGCACAAAAGCATTTTGTTGGCCCTCTCTAATCATTGGTATCAAATGCTTCCAAATAGCATAATGTTCTGGTCCCTCTTCTAACAATAGTACACCCTTCAGTGTTTGCGGATGATCCTCACGCAGTAACTCTCCTTGGGGAGTTATCGAAAAACCTTGACCTTCCTCTTCTCTCACAACTCCTATGGAAGCTAGAGCTCTTAAAAGCCGGTAAGTCAATGAATAATCAAGCTTAAGTTCCTTAGCTATATCAGATGCATATTTGGGGTTTGTTGTAATGTAATCAAAGAGACTTAATTTAACTCCCGCATAAAGTATTTGGCTCCTCCATCTACCGAATATGATGTCTAAGACCTTTTCATAGCTCGACATGGCTTCGATTATTCTTGGAAACTGATACCCCAGATAACTTTTTCTAGGTTTTAAGATGCTAGCTATGCATACTGTACTAACAATAATAGCTCATACGATAAGAAAGGAACTAAATGAAAACTCATAGAGAAGAGAAGTTAAGGGATGACACAATAAACATTCAATTCACAAGTTTATTTTGTCAACCATGTAACTCAACATCATAATTCCGTCTCATAGATAATTCGTTTACAACAACAGCATTCCTATTCAAATTATTAAGAGTTCAAGACATCCAACCTACTAAACGCCCCACACCAAACTCTAAAAGTAGGTCGAGGTTGTATAAATGAGTAAGTTAATGTCTTATATAAGAAGAAACAATGGAAGCGTAACTTCAGCATCACTCATTAGTATTTTCTTACTTACGGTGATTACGTCAGCTATGACAATTGCTGATTCTCAATTTGTTTATGGTCAACCAAATCAAACGAAGTTTGGTCTTGTTGGTTTACAAAACATACAAGATATACCAGTAAAGAAAGTTCACGTAGGAGATATTGATATAGCATACAAAACCTTTGGTAGAGGTGACCCCATTTTACTAATTAGTGGTAGTGGAAACGTAATGGATGTTTGGCCAACACATTTCTTAAAGGAACTTGCATCGAATCATACTGTAATAATATTTGACAATCGCGGAGTGGGAAATACAACGGTAGGTACACGACCATTTTCTATCGCCCAATTTGCAAATGATACTGTTGGATTGTTGGACGCTTTGGATATACAGAGAACAGATGTCCTTGGATTTTCTATGGCTTCCTTCATTGCTCAGCAACTCACGCTTATGTATCCGGAAAGGGTTACCAGGCTTGTATTATATGGTGCATCATGTGGTGGGCATGAGAGTATACCGCAGACGCAAGAAGTTACTAGAATCATATCTGACCTTGTAAATAATCGCTCTCAAAATGCTGACGCATTCTTATCTGTTACCTTTCCACCAGAATGGATAAGAGCGAATCCGAATCTTGAAACCTTTCCAAAAACCAAAGAAATAATTCTTTTCACTACTCTGGTGAAACAATTCAATGCTGTAGAAGACTGGCTATCAAGAAACTGGTCTGGAGTTTGCAACCAGCTTCAAAATATATCTATACCAACATTGATAATTACTGGAGCTGAAGATGTTGCTGTACCCGCAGCTAACTCATTGATTCTCGTAGAAAAGATCCCGAGCGCATGGCTTGTACAAATAAAGGGTGCTGGACACGGATTGATGTATCAGTATCCTGAAGAGTTCAGCGAAATAGTAAAAACCTTTCTCTCGACTACATCTAATTAGCTAATTGGAATATTATGAGAAGCCTGCCTTGATAACATTAGATTAAGGAAATTAGAAAAGAGAGAGTTAGCTATTCTCGGGTTGGGATTCGGAACCCGTTTGCATGGTCTTGGACTTGTTCTTAATTATAGGAACCATTGATTTAATATAACTATCAATGCTTATCTATGTTTTGGTATTAGATTCTATCACTTTCTGACTTATTAGGAATTTGGGTGACGCTGGCCATTTGTGAATCATATTTGACGTAATTTTTGGATTTTCCTTTGAAATATTGTTAATAACAGAAAATTGGTCATCCGAATTGTTCCCTGAATGGTCAAAAATGATCAGTAAATATTAGTTTGTGGTTACACGTTTAGTCGGCACTAGCCATAGTTAATTCTTTATTATAAGCTTTCTTTAACCATAAGGGAGTGATTATTGTAGTCACTGCAACCATTATGATTACTGTTGTGTAAATATTTGAAGATAAGGCGCCAGAGGTTACACCAATACCCGCAACTATGAGACCAACTTCACCCCTTGAAATCATGCCTATCCCTACTTTCATGGCTTTTGATTTATTCCTCAAAAATAATATCGAAGGTAGTCCACATCCTATCAACTTAGTGACTATTGCTACAACAATCACAACTATGGAGAGAAATAGCACTTCCAAATTGAATCCAGTAAGATTAACCTGAGCTCCAATAATTGAAAAAAACAAAGGAGCAAAAATTATCTCTAATTTGTCAACGTATTCCTCAACCCGTCTGATTATTTTAGTGCTTGCTACTGCCATCCCTACAGCAAAGGCTCCTACTATAGGAGATAACCCAACCGCGGCTGCTATACCCGACGCACCAAAAAATGAAGCAGTAACAATACCTTCAATACTGCCTCTTGATTTCCATAATCTTTCTGCATGTAATATTTTTGGTATTATGAATATTGCTCCAACAAGTAGGGCAACGAATATCCCTAATATCTTCAAAATAAGAAACGTAATATCAAAGACATCAGGTGTCATATTACCAGTTTGCGCCATGGTAGTGACGACAGAAAGAACTGCTATTGCAAGAATATCATCTACTATGGCCGCTCCCAAAATTAATTTAGCTTCTTCTGTTTGCATCTTTCCCAAATCAGTTAAGACTCGAACTGATATTGCAATGCTAGTTGCTGTAAGGGCTGTCGCAATAAGAACTGATTGTAATGCTCCTAATCCAAACAACGTAAAAACATAATAGCCAATAAAAAAAGGCACAATCACTCCGCATGCTCCAACTGCAAAGGATGCTGCTCCTCCTCTCAAGAATTCTCTTGGAGTAATTTGAAGCCCGGCTATGAATAAAATAACTATTCCAGATATTTCTCCAATCTGCCAGCACTGTCTCGTTTAATATGACAAGTGGTTTTCCATCAAAAATGGGTAGTGAACCCAATGCGAAGGGCCCTACAATTATTCCAGCTAGTAACTCGCCCAATACAGCTGGAAATTTTAGTTTATTGAAAATTTCGGCAAATATTTTCGCAGCGAAAAGTAGTATGGCAAGTGAAATTAGCACGTGTATGAATGCTTCTTGCTCTGCTGCCAATTCTTAATTTAATTGCACACAATCCATATCTTATAAAAGATTAAACTACAAACGAAAAGCTAGATGTCACTCTGTAAGCTATAATTACTGGCAGTTTGTGAATCAAATTTGACAAGACTATTACAGTTGAGAACAATTATAACAAATAATTTTGTCATTTTCATATAGTCTGGGGAAATATCAATTTTATTCTTCATATATAACTTGAGCAGAATTATTGGGATAGTAGATAAGGTTTTTTCCTCGATGAAAGGAAGCACAAATTGAAGGAGGATTATCAGTTATATGAAAAGGCAAAAGGCCCCAACTCTACATAAAAGATTATTATTGTAGGTTCTATAGTTAATGAAACATGTTTTCTGATGAGACTTTCGGCAAAGCCATTGATTTTGTAAGCCCCAAGGTCAACAGTTGGGTAAAGGACCTATATGGTGGAGTTGAGCAATTGAATTTGACTAGACCTCAGAAGGAAATAATTCAGGCAATAACAGCTGAAACTCTGCTGTACAATACTCTTCTGTCAAACGAAGAAATCATCGCAATATTGTCTGACATAATACGGAATATAGCTATGCACCACTCATATGGAATGTTACTAGACTGGGGTAAAAGAGCCAATTTGTTCAAGGCATCAGACAAAGAAGAACAAAGCACTTCCTAGATTATATCCGACAGATATCTTACTTTGGAATCAAGAAGTCTATTGCATCAAATACTCCTTCGAGCTCTTTGGATATTTGGTCTGAGAACACTCCTAGGATTTCAAAGTCAGCCGCTTGGAGTCTCTTGGTACTGAACATTGCAAGAACTCCTATGATCTTATGACTATGAGTCAGAGGATATCCTCCAAACGATTGCAATCTTTCTCTTTTGGCCCATTCAGGATATCTTATTCTCTTGTCATTAACAACATCATTTGTAATTGTGGGTTTACCGGTAATTGCGATATTCCCTATCTTATTTGAATCGGCAGGCACCTTCGAAAACTCTCCATCAAGGTTCATGTACTTGCCGGCAGTAAATTTCAAAATAAGGTTTTTCCTTTCTTTATCTAACAGCCATATCCTAGCAAACTTTGCATCAAAGTGTTTCACTAAACTTTCGACTATAAACTGGAGCTTGTCGCTAAGCTTTTCATACTTCTGTAAGGAATTGAGAATCTTGTAAACACGCCATTTTTGTTCTGTTGCCTCATGATCATCACTTAGTGTATAAGGTGACGCTTTTACCATGCTTGATTCATAAGAATTGAAATCTTCTATTAAGTCAACAAACCTATTCAAGAAATTGTTACTTTCAAATTCATATTGCTCAACGGAATCGAAAACAAAATGACATACCCAATCAAAATCTCCTGTCAGTTTAGCAGAATAAATACAAAAAGGTGATTCCTTACAATATTTTTCAAGACGAGAGGTCATAACAGATGTGCTGGCTGTATATTTGAATTTAAGGAGAATCGTACGATTTATTTTTTCAGACAGCAAAGTTGGATTCAGAAGGAGAGAGTACCCAAGTATAACGTTGGATTTTTCTAACTTTGTCAATCGATGGCGTACGGTCCTATCAGTAATAGTATATCCTAAATCTTTAAGGTACCTCGTCATCTCGTATGATGACGTACGCGAATTCTTCCCCAGTTGGACTAATAGGATTCTATCAATCTCGTCTACCAATAGAAAAATATGGCGAGTCTTATTATTATGTATTACCAAATATTGCCAAATAGGCGATACAACTATGATAACATGAGTGAAATCAATATCAACCTGTGTTATGATTTCCTAATCGGCAACAAGAAACTGCATTTGCTTCCGGAGATAATATAATCAAAGTTCACTTAGTCTAAGATATGAAAATGGATTATTTTGAAATAGACAGAGTGGTTGAAGACCTGGCAAAAAACTATGCGGCGCCATGTACTACTACATGGTTCAAGGTAACAAACAACAAGAAACCATCGGACGAAGAATACCGCGCAAAGGTAGTAGAATTTATGAAACAATTCGAAAATATTCTGTTGGCAAGATTTCCCGATAGTGAACAAGCTGCGCTTTGCTTAGACTATGTCAAAAAGCAATTACAGGCACAAATTTCACTTATTCGTAGAGGAAATAACAAGGAAGTAGAAAGGCGTTTCCAATACTATGTCAATTACAATTGATAGGCGTACTTTGAATAGATGGTCCGCGTTGACTTTGCTGAATTATCAAACGTTATGTCTTGCCGGCCGCAAACTTGCGAGCTATAGTGAGCTCTGGTTGACATGTTAGACGGAACTAGACTAGCAGTATCTATCATTGTAATACTTGCCGTCGGTGGGGCAATTAGCTTTGTTCTCGCTTATAGCTTTTATCCTGAAAAACACGAGAATGTTACGGTCGATGGTAAGTGTTACGAGTTACTTGATGCAGCCCATGAGGAGTATGTGGCTCTTGCTGCAAGAAAGGACATTGAAACTTTAAAGTTACAGTTGAGCAAGGTCGAACCAAAAGATGCGATAATACCTATAATCTTTAGTGGAAGAGATTCTGACATTGTGCAATTTAAAGATAGCTACCAGCTAATCGAAACATCACAGCAAAAAGTGAAATATTATTCAAATATTGATGCGAGTGTAGTAACCGCGAATATATCCAAGAGTGAACTTCAAAATATAGTAGGAAATTTAACTTTTAAGGATGTTTATCCATCAGCAAAGACCGTGGCAGGAAGCATTGGAATTCAGCCAAATAATTACATAACGTCAGGAGAAGGAAAGGACATTTCAATAAAGTCAAACGAATTCATGAGCAACGGAATTAGGCAGATAATAGACAATTCGTATAGCGCAAAATCAGCGTATTGTCGTACTGGAGTTACTAATTAAAAATAAAAGTCGTGTACAATACCAGTTTAAGTCATAATCTAGTAATCTATTACTGTGGCGTTGGTAAGTAAACTTGATATTATTTCGGGTTTTCCTATTATCGCCCCATCAATTATGTCGCTATTATTGTAGCCTGCTATTCTAAGGCATACTTCACAAATAATGACTTTTCCACCATCTGTAATAAAGTTCGTTACATTTCCAGTTAGCGTATCGAGTCCAAGATAATGATGAGGTTGCATAACTCCTATTTGTACTCCTTCTACACTTAGCAATAGAGTTACATTATGTCCTAATTTCAATAAAGTAGTGGCGTCAGAAATTGCTACGGTTGCTCTCCAAGGTTCGTCGCTGCTGAGATGGTAAACTAATGGATTAGCATATTCTTGTGCAAATACATAGGATGATGATAAAAGGATTGAGTGTGAAGCACCAAGCCCTATTGCCACCGACGATAAAATGACCACTAATTTCAAACTAATTTCAACGGAAAACATCAATCTCGAACATCCATTAATTTTTTAAAACAGCTAGTAAAGAAGAGTTTGGTATATAGTGAAATTATGATTTACGAATTGCGTAACGCTAGAAGTAAGTTTAGGGAAAATGATGCCGCCTAATCGTAGTAGAATAGTCGGAGCTATTTAGTAAAAAAGTTCTTAAGTTATTCGAGTAAAGCCCTTTTATGACAAAAGCATTACTGATACTTTCACTAATAGCACTTTTAGTTCAGCTAAATTCATACAATGCCGCTGCTGCTACAGATAATAATCCAGATACTATAAAGTCTCTGAATAGTTCTAAGCTTGATGTTTCTAATTTAGTGTATGATTTAGACTCAAGGCCTTTTAATACCTCATATGCAGCCTGGACTGCGAAATGGTGGCAGTGGGCATATTCTATTCCATGGGATAGAAATCCGTCTTATGATGAAACTGGAAAATACTGTAGTGAGAACCAAAAGGAGCCTGTATGGTTTCTTACCCAAGCCTACGAACATCCTGTTACACGCACATGCGAAATACCACAAGATACTGCTTTGCTTATTACACTAATGAATTCTGAATGCTCCTACGCGGAGTTTGAGTCGTTAAAAACTGAACAAGAACTAAGGGACTGTGCAAAAAGTATGCAGGACAGTGTGAGTGGAGTACACGCATCGTTAGATGGAATTAAAATACCTAATTTAGAAAAGTATCGTATTCAAACAGTCCTCTTTAATTTTACGCTCCCTCAAAATAATATTCTGAATTTGACCTCTCAGACTACAGAGTCTGTCTCTGATGGAAACTGGCTATTCCTAAAACCATTGCCTGCCGGAATACATGAGTTAACGGTGAAAGGCGATATTAATTCAACATCTTCTACGACTGATTTTCGTGGTTATGAATTTGCCGGGCCCATTGGATGGAATCAGACTACAACGTATATTTTGAAGGTCAGCTAGTCTATAGCAGCTACGTACTATAGTGGCTTGTTTCTTTTTTTGCTAGAGCAATAGACAGAAAGATGCATGCATACTCGCCACAAGAACATGATTTATACTGTACTGACGTTATGCGGTGCAACACAATGTACGCGGGTCATGAAAACCAATAAGGAACAGTGACATAAAACTCAATCATGAAAGCAGCTACCACATTCAATTGTAAGAGATGTAAGATAAAATATCAGTTAATAGGAATATCCACCAGTAACAATCCAACATATTGTCCTTATTGTGGCAAGGATTCTATAGAGCCGTATAACTTAATTTTTGGATAGAACTCTGCCTCTGACCCAGACATATCGAAAGAGATTGTATTACCATCCTCACCTCGACCGAGAAGATTCTAGAAGAGATTTTGGGTTGCTATTCCTATAGCTATCGCTGTAGCAGCAATCAGAACGCCAATTATGATATACTCCACTATCTTCTTGCGGCGAGTCATTTTTCCGTGGTCTACTCCAGTAGGGATTCTTACATTTATACTCTTTCTATTGCAGGACCTCGTCCTTGTCTTGGTCCTCTTCACGAGGAACCCTGCCATTCTTTTCTATTATCAGATATTTTATCCAACCCAGAATTCGAACACTATCAAAAATTTTATCAGTTTCAAATACGTTTTTCGCTCTCTTTAATGCTCTCTGTTCTTTTTCCAGTTTTTGGTCAACTAACTGTGCTAATTCTCTAGTAGTGATATTTGGAGTGGCTTCCATCGTGCTCAGTACCTCTTTTAGAAATGCTATCTTAACTTTTCAATTATACGGGTAAATGTCGGTGCATGGTTAGGGAAGAACTGTTTTTCTAAATCTTCAATTTCGGTAAGAAACTTTCTTTCTAGCCCTTGGAGTTCGATTGACCATTGAAGATGATACTTCATGAGTAATCAATGGTAGATTCAAGTTATAACGAGTAAATCACTCAGAGGGGAGGGAGTAGTAGCATGATTACATTTAGTTATGCAATTAATTAAAAAAATATCCCTTCCTAATTGTTGGTTTTTCATTTTATGAAGGTAAAAGGTGGGATTAGATATTTGCAGTAGTTTCTTACACGGTAGGAATAGTTGCGACCATAATATCTGTGGCGTTAGGGTTTACGAATAATGATGGGCTTATGGGGGTTGTGATGATATCAATATTGAGAGTAGCTTATCTAAGTATGTCCCACGTTAAAGCTAACTTTGCAAAGGACACGATAATAATAGAACACTGACTTTTTAGTACTTTTTTTGGGTCTCTGATATAGAAAGCCCACTCCCTGGTAGCAAGAAAGGCTCAAAAAGCCCTTCCCATTACCTACAAATTCTTCGACAGAAAATATTTGTACAAATATTATGAAAGTAAGAACCAAAAAATCATGCTACTGTAAGCCTAAAATCATAAGTTGGCCTGTACAGAATATGTCACAAGCTCAGGCGTTAAGAAAAACAGAAAGACGTGCTCAATACGACATTAATCCCTTGATACTCCACAGGTGGTCCCCACGGGCCATGTCTGGGGAGCAAATTTCTGACACGGACTTGATGCGTCTTTTTGAGGCGGCCAGATGGGCACCATCATCATACAACGGTCAGCCATGGAGATTCATCTATGCTAAAAGAAATACTGAACACTGGGATAAACTATTCAATTTGATGGTTGATTTCAATAAATCTTGGGCAAAAAATGCTGCAGTTCTCCTAGTTATAATATCCAGAAAAAATTTTGAACATGATGAAAAACCATCTATAACACATCAATTTGATGCTGGTGCTGCCTGGGAAAATCTAGCATTGCAAGCCGAAACCCAAGGATTGGTAACACATGGTATGCAAGGATTTGATTACGAGAAAGCTAGGCGAGACCTTTCAATTCCAGATGTATTTGATGTTATGGCGATGGTAGCAATAGGCAAGCCGGCACCCAAGGATGTCCTTCCTCCTGAGATTCAGCAAAAAGAACGACCATCTGATAGAAAACCATTATCAGAAATAATAATGGAAGGACAATTTACAGAGTAGCCGCCGACCGAAAAATTAGGGACTAGACCGCACATACGTCAAAGAATAACCAGGCATATTGTTTTGAATTCTCAAAAAATGGGCTTGAGGC